>JAHLYR010000068.1 GCA_025128025.1 Synechococcus sp. CS-1330 | reverse complement strand
TCGAGTACGACCGAGTACGACATCTACAGACCGCATTCGGCTCTCCAGGGGTGTAGGCCCCTGGAAGTCCTCCAGCAATGGAAAGCGGCCTGATCACCCATCAGCTCTCATAAAGACTGGAGCAGCAAAGGGGGTCACGTCACGGGCGATGTCCTGGCTGTGAGTTGCTTGTTAATCTGGAGGTACTGCAATCGGTCATCAGCAATGCTTCACGTCAGCCAGCTCGATCGTGGCAGCGCAGAGCGTTTCAATTCCTCCCACGTGGTGCATGTCTCTCTGGGGGATGAACGGCACCTGATCACCCTTAGCGGCATCGTCACATTGGACTACAAGTCCGCCCACCAAGCCCAGCGTCACTCCCAAACCACTGGGTGGGCTGAAGAGGATCTTCAACTGGATTTGTTACTCCCCACCGAACTCGTGGCGGACGGGCAATGTCTTCACCTTGAGCAATGCGCCCCTCTGCTTACAATCAATGCCATCGGGGGCGTCTCAACCGTCGGCTGGGCTGTCAGTGCGTGCCAGGGGCCGGGCCCGATTGAGTTATCTGAGATCTTAACCATCCGGGCCCAGATCGGGGTGTTCAACACGGGGGAAGTCCTACACGCGATCGGTTATTACGTGACCTTGAGCGCACGGTCCGTTGCTCCTTGAGGCCGATCGGCCAGTGTGAAAGCGCCAAATCCAATAGTTGCGCCCCTGAGCGTCCAACTCCAGATGTAGGGCCTGGGCATGCCTGCAGTGGAGTGGGGGCGGTAGCTGCAGCGCTGGTTCTGATGGGCGGTTGGGCCCAAACCAAGCGTCTGAGCCTGCTACTAAGCCCCTGATGGCCAATGCAGCAGCCTCCCCAGCGCTGATCTGGAGTCAGAGCAGCGGCCCCTTGCAGATCTGGGCACCGACCTGATGGTTCAGCCCGGTGCCTTCCTGGATTGTCGCTTTCAATCCTGGATTGTCACTTTGGTAATACGGCTGCCGTTCTTGAGGGCCGTGACCACATCCATGTTGCCGGTGAGGCCAAACACGGTGTGCACGCCATCGAGGTGGGGCTGGGCTCCGTGGCAGATATAAAACTGCGAGCCGCCCGTGTTCTTGCCGGCATGGGCCATGGCCAGGGTGCCTGCCTGGTGCTTCTGGCTATTGATCTCGCAGTTGATCTGGTAGCCGGGGCCGCCGGTGCCGGCGGTGCCACGGGCGCCTTCACGGCTATTGGGGCAACCGCCCTGGGCCATGAAGCCGGGAATCACGCGGTGGAAGGCCAGGCCGTCGTAGAAGCCCTCCTTGGCGAGCTTGGTGAAGTTGGCCACGGTGTTAGGTGCATCGGCCTCGAACAGTTCGAGTTCGATGGTGCCGGCGTCGGTCTCCATCAAGGCTTTGGTCACGGCGGCAGGGGATAAAGGCCGACTTTATGGGGTGGCACGGGCAAACCGGCTGAAACGCCGTGCTGAGAATGGGGCAAGCTCTAGCCGGATAAACCCTTTTCAACGCCCCGTCGCCAGACCCCGCCGCCGATGAGCAGCCCCACCCCCACCCCCATTAACGGCATCGATCTCAGCCGCGCCCGCCTGGGGATCCTGGGGGGCAGTGGTCTCTACGCCATGGAGGGCCTAGAAGACATTCAAGAGCTCACGATCGAAACGCCCTACGGCGCCCCCTCCGATGCCCTGCGGCTTGGCCGTATCGGCGATCTGGAGGTGGTGTTCCTGGCCCGTCACGGCCGCCACCACAGCCACACCCCCACCGAGGTGCCCTACCAGGCCAACCTCTGGGCCCTGCGCTCCCTCGGCGTGCGCTGGATCCTGTCGCTGTCGGCGGTGGGCTCCCTGCAGGAGCTGGTACGGCCCCTCGACATGCTGGTGCCGGATCAATTCATCGATCGCACCCAGCAGCGGCCGCTGACGCTGTTTGGTGAGGGGCTGGTGGCCCATGTGGCTTTTGCCGAGCCCTTCTGCCCGGTGCTCAGCCGCCTGCTTGCCGATGTGGCCGAAAGCCTGATGCCCGAAGGCCGCAAGCTGCACCGCGGCGGCACCTACCTCTGCATGGAGGGGCCGGCCTTCTCCACCCGGGCCGAATCGGAGCTCTACCGCTCCTGGGACTGCGAAGTGATCGGCATGACCAATCACACCGAAGCGCGGCTGGCCCGGGAAGCGGAGATCGCCTACGCCACCTTGGCGATGGTGACCGACTACGACTGCTGGCACCAGGAACACGCCTCGGTGACAGTGGAAATGGTGATCGCCAACCTGCACGCCAACGCCAGCCTGGCCCAGCAGATCGTGCGGCTAGCGGCCCAGCGGGTGGAGGCCCAGCGACCCACCAGCAGCGCCCACCAGGCCCTGCGCCATGCCCTGATGACACCCAAGGAGCACGTGCCTGCCGCCACCCGCCGCAAGCTCGACCTTTTTACGGCTCCCTACTGGGGCCCGTTCAGCTGAGCGCCGCAGGCCGCCAGGGCCTGGCGCAGGCTGGGGCCATGGCTGGCCAGGTGGGCTGAGGCCGAAGCCGCATCCAGGCCGGTGGCCGCGATCAGCAGGGCCAGCTTCACCGAGCCGCCGCTCTGCAGCAGCAGTTCCCGGCCGCGCTGCCGCTCCAGCCCCGCCAGGTCGCGCAGGATGCGCAGGGCCCGATCTTCCAGCTTGCTGTTGGTGACGGCCACATCCACCATGCGGTTGCCGTGCACCTTGCCCAGGCGCACCATCACGCCGGTGGAGAGCAAGTTCAGGGCCATCTTGGTGGCGGTGCCGGCCTTGAGCCGGGTGGAGCCCGCCAGCAGTTCAGGGCCCGTAAGCAAGCGAATGTCAATGGAGCAGGGCATCGGCACCTGCTCGGCTGGCACGCAGGCCATGGCGATTGCCAGGGCTCCAATCGCCTGGGCATGCTCCAGGGCCCCGAGTACGTAGGGAGTGGTGCCGCCAGCTGCGATGCCCACCAAACAATCGGCCGGGCCAAAGCCGCGCTCCTCCAGGTCGCTGCGACCAGCAGCTGCCAGATCCTCCAGGCCCTCGGAGCTGCGCAGCAGGGCTGGGGCGCCTCCAGCGAGCACGCCCTGCACCAGCTCAGGCGCCGTGCAGAAAGTTGGCGGACACTCAGCGGCGTCGAGCACCCCAAGCCGGCCGGAGGTGCCCGCCCCTAGGTAAAAAAGTCGCCCGCCGGCCTGCAAACGGGCAGCGATGGCATCAACGGCGGCAGCCAGGGCCGGGGCCGCCGCTTCCAGGGCCCGCTGGGGCTCACTTTCGTTGACACAAAAAAGGCCCACCAGTTCGTCGGTGGGCAGCTGGTCGAGCCGCTCGCTGAGGGGATTGGCCTGCTCGGTGAGCAGGTGGCCGCGATCAGGACCGCTCACAGATGGGTTGCTCACAGAAGGACCGCTCACAGCAAGCCCTCCAGTTGACGGCGGAAGGCTTCGAGGCTGGGATCACCGCTGCTCTCGCTTGCCTGCTCCTGCTGCTCCCGCTGCTCCTGCCAGTTGGTTACGTCCATGTTGCGCTCAGGCGGCGCAATCAGCAGCCGGTCTTCAGCGCTCTGGGGCAGGAAGCCCGCCGGCACAAAGCGGGCCTCATAGCCCGCCTCGCCGCAGAAAAGCTCCATCTCCTCGCGGTCGAGCGGCTCCACGGTGGGCACGGGGAAGTCCTGGGCTTCGAGCAGACCGGCGTAGCGCTCCGCATCGTCGCTGTCTTCAAACAGCAGCACCACCGTGCGGCCGTTTAGCTCCAACGAATGGATGCCTTCCTGATCGGTTCCAGCATCAAACAGCAGCACATGCACCGGCATGGATCGCGGCATGGGGCAATGGCCCTCCAGTGTGTCACCGGTGCTGGTCTTCGGGATCGTCGGCGAGCTCCTGCAGCCGCTTGTAGAGGGCTGCCTCCGCCTCACCCAGCTGCTCCGGCACCAGGATCCGCACCTCCACCAGCTGGTCGCCGCGCTGCTCAGCCCACTCCTGGCCCCGCCCCCGCAGGCGCAGCAAGCGGCCGCTGGAGGAGCCGGCCGGCACCCGCAGCTTCACCGGCCCGCGCAGGGTGGGCACCACCACCTGGCAGCCCAGGGCCGCTTCCGCTGGGGTCAGTTCGAGGGGGTAGAGCACCCGCAGGCCGTCGATGCGCAGGCCTTCCTCGGTGCGCACCCGCAACTGCAAAAAGTGATCGCCTCCGCCAGGGGTCACCCCCGCCAGCCGCAGTCGCCAGCCATCGCCGGCCAAAGGAGGAGTCCACACCTCCACCGCCGTGCCATCAGCCAGCTCCAGCTCCAGCCGCTCCCCCTGCAACGCCTGCTCCGGAGTGAGCTCTACCAGGCTCTCCTGGTCGCTGGAAGCCCGCACCGGTGGCGGCGGCGGCGGCGCGGCAGTTACCGATCCAGAAGCCTGAGGCGGATTTTCCGCAGGAGGCTCGGGCTCCGTTTCCTGCCACTCGGGTTCGGCAGCCCGGCGGGGACGGCGGCGCTCACCGAAGAGCACCTCGAGGTATGCCTCGAAGTCCGGGAAACCGGAAGCAAAGGGATCCTGGGACTCCCGGCCCGGGCCGTCAGCGGGCATACCGGCCTCCCAGGCCTGGCGGCGACGCGGATCTGAGAGCACCGCATAGGCCTCGTTGACCAGCTTGAAGCGCTCCTCCGCCAGCGGGTCGTTGCCATTGAGATCGGGGTGCCAGCGCCGGGCCTGGGCCCGGAAAGCCCGTTTGAGGTTGCTGGCATCGGCGCCAGGCTCGAGGCCCAGCACCGACCAGTAGTCGGCCGGGGCGGCGGGGCTAGAGGTCACCGGTAGGAACCATCCCCCCAGGGATCTGAGTCGCTGCGGGGCCGGCGTTCGCGAGCTACCGGCTCAGGTTCGCGATAGGGCTCCCTGTAGGGCTCGCGATAGGGATCCCGGTCGTAGCGACTGGGGGGAGCAGCCCAGGGATCACTGCCAGGGCGGTTCCAGTCATCCCAGTCGTCATCGGCAAACAACTCATCTTTGAGCGAGCCCAGGGTGTTCTTGAGCCCCTGCAGGGGCCCCTGCTCTGCCTTGCGTTCGCTCTGCAGGCGGCGGTTGAGACCAAACAGAGCTTCCTGGAGCTGGCTCACGGCCAGCTCCAGCTCCACCAGGTCGTCGGCAGCCAGCAAATCCTGCACATCGCGCAGGGCCAACTCCACGGAGCGCTGCTGGCGCTCGGCGCCGTAGGGGCCCAGTTCAAGGGACGCATCGCGCAAACGGCGCTCCGCCTGGGCCACCAGAGTTTGGGCGCGGTTGCGGCGATCGATCTCGGCTCGCTTGCGCCGATCCTCGCTGGCCTTGAGATCGGCCTCCTCAATCAACTTGGTGATCTCCTCCTCGCTGAGGTTGGAGCCCCCCTGGATGCTGACGCTCTGCTGGCGCCCGGTGGTGCGGTCAGTAGCCGACACCTGCAGCAGGCCGTTGGCATCGATGTCGAAGGACACTTGCACCTGGGGCACACCCCGAGGCGCCGGCGGAATGCCCGAGAGACGAAAACGCCCCAGGCTCTTGTTGTCGGCGGCCATCTGCCGCTCCCCCTGCAGCACGTGGATCTCCACCGAGCTTTGGTTGGCTTCGGAAGTGCTGAACAGGTCGCTCTTACGCACTGGGATCGAGGTGTTGCGAGGAATCAGCACCTTCATCACGCCGCCAATGGTTTCCAGGCCCAGCGATAGGGGCGTGACGTCGTTGAGCATCAGATCGCGCAGCTCACCGGTGAGGATCCCCGCCTGTACCGCAGCACCGATTGCCACCACCTCATCGGGGTTCACCGACTGGCAGGGCTCCAGCGGAATAAGGGTGCGCACCATCTGCTGCACCATCGGCATGCGGGTGCAGCCACCCACCAGCACGACGTCGTCGATGTCTTCGGCCGCGAAGGCCGAATCCCGCAGGGCCCGCTGCACCGGCCGCAGCAAGCGATCCAGCAGATCGGGGCAGAGGCCCTCAAACACCCGCCGCTCCAGGGTGGTTTCGATATGCAGCGGCCCGTCGGGGCCGGTGGCAATAAAAGGCAAGGAAATCGGCGTGCTCTGGACGCCACTTAGCTCGATCTTGGCTTTCTCCGCTGCTTCGGTGAGCCGCTGCAGGGCCTGGCGGTCCCGGCGCAGATCAATGCTGTGCTCTGTCAGGAAGGCATCGGCCAGCCAGTCGACGATGCGCCGGTCCCAGTCGTTGCCGCCCAGCTGGGTATCGCCGCTGGTGGCCTTCACATCGAACACCCCTTGGGCGATGCGCAGCACCGAGACATCGAAAGTGCCACCGCCCAGGTCAAACACCAGCACCCGCTTGACGGTGCTGCGATCGAAGCCGTAGGCCAGGGCAGCCGAGGTGGGTTCATTGAGGATCCGCTCAACGCTGATCCCAGCCAGGCGGCCGGCATCGCGGGTGGCCTGGCGCTGGGCGTCGTTGAAGTAGGCCGGCACGGTGATCACCGCCGCTTCCACTGGCTCGCCGAGGTAGGTGGCGGCGTCATCACAGAGCTTGCGCAGCACGCTGGCAACCAGCTCTTCAGGGGCGTATTCCCTTTCGGTGGCTGGGCACACCACCCGCACGTTGCCCTGGTCGTTGGCCCGCACGCTGTAGGGCACCGACAGACTGTCCTCCTCGAGCTCGTCCCACTGACGGCCAACGAAACGCTTGAGGTTGGCGAAGGTATTGCGTGGGTTGAGCACAAGCTGGCGACGGGCCAGCTGACCGACGAGCAACTCCTGGTCGCGGCTGAAGCCCACCACCGAGGGGGTGGTGCGGCCACCTTCAGCGCTGGCGATCACCTGGGGACGGCCGCCCTCCAGTACCGCCACCACTGAGTTTGTGGTGCCTAGGTCGATGCCAACTATGCGGGACATGGCACCCCTTCTCTTAAAAGCATGCGGCTGGAACCCCGTCGACCCATGAAAACGGCGGCTCAGCCCCGCGCTGTGGAAGCCCAAAGCTAACGGGCTCCCAGACGTTAATCACTGCTTAAACGGCGGGGAGTGCAGCGCTTCGTAGATTTCTGGTGGATCGGCCGCTCAGCGCTGACCGATGCAAAGCCATCCCTACCCATGCTGACGGACTCCAGCCCAGCGGGCTCAGGCCCAGTGAATCCAAACCGCAATCTGGCTGCTGACGCCTTCACCCTGCGTCGCCGCCCACCCTCGGAAAAGCTGATTGACCTCGGCTTTCGGCAGTTAACACTGGTGCTTGCCTCCTTTGTAGCAATTGTGCTGCTGGGCATATTTCTCACCGTGTTCCAAGGGGCCCGGGAGGCGATCTCAAGCTTTGGACTCAGCTTCCTCACCACTTCCAGCTGGGATCCAGTCAACGAGGAATACGGGGCCTTCATCGCCATCTACGGCACGTTGGTGACCTCGATCCTGTCGCTGGCAATCGCCATTCCCTTGGGTGTGGGCACGGCGATCTTCATCACCGAAGACCTGATCCCAAGCTCCCTGCGGGAGGCGATTGGATTGATGGTGGAACTACTTGCCGCCATCCCTTCGGTGGTGCTCGGGCTTTGGGCCATCTTTGTGATGGAGCCGGCTATCCGCCCAGCCCTCAACCTGCTGCACAGCCTTTTGGGTTGGACTCCTTTCTTCAACACCGTGCCCCAAGGTCCTGGCATGGCCCCGGCCATCTTGATCCTGGTGGTGATGGTGCTGCCGATCATCACGGCCATCTCACGAGATGCCCTTAACCAGGTGCCGATTGAGCTGCGCCAGGGGGCCTACGGCGTAGGCACCACCCGCTGGGGAGCCATTTTCAGCGTGATCTTGCCAGCCGCAGTTTCGGCCATAACTGGCGGCGTGATGCTTGCCCTTGGTAGGGCCATGGGGGAAACCATGGCGGTCACGATGATTGTTGGCAACGCCCTCAACTTCGATCTATCGCTGCTTGCCCCGGGCAACACGATCGCAGCGATGCTTGCCAACCAGTTTGGTGAAGCCGATGGCATCCAGGTATCGGCACTTATGTATGCCGCATTGATTCTGATGCTGCTCACATTTGCGGTGAATGTGGTGGCTCAATGGCTCGTCCGTCGTCTCAGCCTGCGTTACTGATCATCACCATGGCTAACCCCTCTCCGATCACCTACGACAACACCGCCCTGTTTGACCGGCGGCCGTTGCACTTCGACCCGGGCCTGCGCCGCAACCGACTCAACCTACTGTTCACCAGCATCGCTGGCATATTTGCTGCCATAGCGGTGCTGCCGCTGGTGCTGGTCCTGTTCCACGTGTTGATGCAGGGCGGTCGCCTGATCAGCGCAAGCCTTTTCACCCAGCTGCCACCACCCCCCGGCCTGGAAGGAGGTGGTATCGGCAACGCCATCCTTGGCACAGTCTTGGTGACCCTGATCGCCTCCTTGATTGCCATCCCAGTGGGGGTGGGAGGGGGCATCTACCTCAGCGAATACTCCAGTCGCGGTTGGTTCGCCCAGTTTGTCAGCTTCGGCAACGACGTTTTAGCCGGCGTACCGTCGATCATTAGTGGTGTTTTCGTTTACGGAATTGTTGTTGCCACCCGGATATTTTTCGACCAGAGCTACAGCGCCATGGCGGGCGGCATCGCCCTTTCGGTGTTGATGCTGCCCACGGTGATTAAGACCACCGATGAGGGGCTCAAGCTGGTGCCCCAGGAGCTGCGCTGGGGTGCCTACGGAGTTGGTGCTTCCAAGTTTGTGACCGTGACGCGGATCACCTTGCCATCGGCCTTCACTCCGATAGCCACTGGCATTGTGCTGTCGATCGCCCGAGCCGCCGGCGAAACGGCTCCCTTGATATTCACGGCACTTTTCTCGCCCTTCTGGCCTGAGGGCGTGTTTAACCCGATCGCCACCATGTCGGTGCTGATCTTCAATTTCGCGATCATGCCCTATGAGGCCCAAAACGAACTTGCGTGGGCCGCTTCATTTGTGCTGGTGATGATGATCCTGGCCGCAAACCTGCTGGCCCGCTGGATCAGCCGAATGGCCAAAGTCTGAAGCCCAAACCTCCAGTCCTTCCCCTTCCCCATTCCTTTCAGACCCATGACCAGCAGCCTCTACTCCAGCCAGTCCGCCGACTCCACCAAAGGAGACGCCTGCATGTCCCTGCAGAACGTCACCATCTCCTATGGCAAATTTGAGGCTGTAAAGAATGTCTTCATGGACATTCCTCGCGGCCGGGTGACCGCCTTTATTGGCCCTTCTGGTTGTGGTAAATCGACCGTGTTGCGCGGCCTCAATCGGATGAACGATCTGATTCCGGGATGCAAGCTCAAGGGCAGGGTTGTTTTTGACGGCCACGATCTCTACGACCCCAAGGTGGATCCAGTGGAGGTGCGGAGGCGCATTGGCATGGTGTTCCAGAAGCCCAATCCTTTCCCAAAAACAATTTACGAAAACATCGCCTTCGGTGCCCGGATCAACGGCTTCAAGGGCGATATGGATGAGCTGGTGGAGCGCTCCCTGCGTAAGGCTGCGGTGTGGGATGAATGCAAGGACAAACTTAGGGAGAGCGGTTTTGCCCTGTCGGGTGGCCAGCAGCAGCGTCTTTGCATCGCCCGGGCCATCGCCACCGAACCTGAGGTGATCTTGATGGACGAGCCCTGCTCAGCCCTTGATCCGATCTCCACACTGAAGATCGAAGAAACAATGCATGAGCTGAAGCGCAGCTACACAATCATCATCGTGACCCACAACATGCAGCAAGCCGTGCGAGTTGCTGATCAAACGGCCTTCTTTAATGCAGAAGCCGTTGAAGGTGGCACCGGCAAGGTGGGCTACCTGGTGGAGTTCAACGACACCGAACGGATCTTCAATGCCCCCGGCCAGCAGGCCACCCAGGACTACGTGAGCGGCCGCTTCGGCTGATAAGCAACGATAAAGTTTAACTTCAATATTTATATCAAAAATAAGCAAATTATCCAATTAGCAACTTTACAAACCAGGGATTGATTCACTCAATCTTGGCATGCCATGAAAAAGCCGGCCGCAAGGCCGGCTTTATAACGGAGAGGGAGGGATTCGAACCCTCGATAGAGTTGCCCCTATACAGCATTTCCAGTGCTGCGCCTTCGACCACTCGGCCACCTCTCCAGGGGCAAAATGGGGCAACCAGATGGCAATGTAGCAGCATGACTAGCACCCATCCGATCACGGTTCACTGGCTCCAAGCCGGCCAGGTGATTCGCCACGAGGTTCCCGAAGGGGAATACATCCTGCGCAGCTTTGAGCAGCAGGGAGATCCCCTGCCTTTTAGTTGCCGCAACGGCTGCTGCACCGCCTGCGCCGTGCGCGTAATCAGCGGTGAAATCGATCAGCGCGAGGCCCTAGGGCTGTCGCGGGAGCTGCGCGGGCGTGGGTACGGACTGCTTTGCGTGGCCCGGGCCACCGGCCCCTTGGAGGTGGAGACCCAAGACGAGGACGAGGTCTACGAACTGCAGTTTGGCCGGCACTTTGGCCGCGGCAAGGTGCGCAGCGCCCTGCCCCTGGAGGAGGAATGAACCCAACCAGCACCACGGCCTACCAGCAGTCGGGGCTTAGCAGCGGCGAGCTCGAACAGCTGACGGAGGTGGCGCGCCGGGCGGCGGAGGCCGGAGGCGAGCAACTGCGCCTGCACTTTGGCCGCTTGGAGCAGGTGCGAGAGAAGGGACGCTCCGGCGATCTGGTCACCGAAGCAGACCATGCCGCTGAAGCAGCGGTGCTGGCGCTGCTCGAGGCCGAAACCCCGCAGATTGGCGTTCTGGCTGAAGAGAGCGGACGCCGCTCCAGGCCCGGCGATCTGGAGTGGTGCGTCGACCCCCTCGATGGCACCACCAACTACGCCCACAGCTACCCGCTGTTTGGCACATCGGTGGGCTTGTGCTGGCGCGGACAGCCCCTGCTCGGCGCCCTAGCCGCTCCGGGCCTGGAGCAGCTCTACTGGGCCGCCCCCGGCCTGGGCTCCTGGTGCAATGGCAGCAAGTTGGCCGTAAGCGGCTGCCCCAGCCTCGAGCAGGCCCTGCTGGTCACCGGCTTTGCCTATGACCGCCGCAGCCGACTCGACAACAACTACGCGGAATTCGCCTGGTTTACCCACCGCAGCCAGGGCGTGCGACGCGGCGGCTCGGTGGCCCTGGATCTGGCCTTCGTGGCCGCCGGCAAGCTCGATGGCATTTGGGAGCGGGGCCTATCTCCCTGGGATCTGGCCGCCGGTGTGGTGCTGGTGGAGCAAGCCGGCGGTGTGGTGAGCGCCTACGACGGCTCGGCATTTGCGATCGACTCGGGGCGGATCCTGGCCTGTGGAGCAACCCTGCAACCAGCCCTGATCGATGGCCTGGCCTCCTGCCGCCCCCTGGCCGGCGCCAGCTATGGCGCCCCCGAACTCGACTCCCCCTGATTCGATCCATAGGATCAGCCCACCCCTTCCCAACTTCAACGCCGCAATGGCCCTGCAACCTGCCGCTGGCGTTCGGGATCTCAACCCTCGTGAAGTTGAGGGCAACCGGCGCATCGCCGATCAACTAGCAGCTGTATATCGGCTCTGGGGCTACCAGGAGGTGGCGCCGCCCAGCTTTGAGCGGCTCGACACCCTGGAGGCTGGTGGTGGCATCGACGGCCGCGAGCTGGTGAGGCTGGCAAGTGATGAGCCCCTGGGGTTGCGGCCGGAGCTGACCGCCTCGATCGCCCGCGCCGCCAGCACCCGCCTGGCCGATCGGCCCCGTCCCCTGCGGCTCTGGGCCATGGGCAGCACCTTCCGCAGCTCCATGGCTGAAGGCGGCTCCCAGCGGCTGCATGAACAGCTGCAGAGCGGAGTGGAGCTGCTCGGCGCCCAAACCGCCGCCGCCGATGTTGAGCTGATGCGGCTGCTGCTTGCCGCCGCCGGAGCTCTTGGACTGCAGGCCCATCACCAACCCCGGCTGCTGGTGGGGCACCACGGGGTGCTCAGCGCCCTGCTGCGCCAGCTGCCCGAGCAACAGCAGGGCACGGCCCGCGCCGCCCTCACCAACTTCGATCCCCTAGCTCTGGCCCAACTGGCCCTCCCCGATTCTGATCGGCAGCGACTGGGCAACCTGATGCGCCTGCGCGGCGAGCCAGCCAAGGTGCTGTATCAATTAGAGCAATGGCTGGGCCCCATACCCCTGCTAACTGAGCTGGGCGAGACCCTGGTAGCGGTGGCCCCGGCCGCCGAGCGCCTGGGAGTGCAGTTGCAGCTTGACCCGAGCTTTCAGCCCCACTTCGCCCTCTATGACGGCCTGGTGCTGAAGCTGGTCTGCCAGGGGCAGGAGGTGCCGGTGGAGATTGCCAGCGGCGGTCGTTACGACGCCCTGGTGGGTCGCTTTTGCCCAGAGCCAAGGGAGGCTGCGGGAGTGGGTTTTGGCTTCGATGTGGGAGCTGTGCGGGAGCTGGTGGCACCGGCCATAGAGAGCCCTGCGCCGGTACTGGTGGCCTACGGCAACCCCAAACACCTATCCGCAGCCCTCAATCAGCTGGAGGCCCTGCACCAAGCGGGCACCTGCGCTGAACTGCTCAGCGGGGCCTGCTCCAATCAAGCTGAAGCTGAGGCCCTCGGTCAGGCCCGCGGCTGCGGCCGTACTCTCTGGATCGCTCCCTAAAATTCATTAATGGCTCACACGATCGTCACCAACGTCTGCGAGGGCGTAGCCGATTGCGTTGATGCCTGCCCCGTGGCTTGCATCAACCCCGGCCAAGGTGCCAACAGCAAAGGCACAAACTTTTATTGGATCGACTTCGACACCTGCATCGATTGCGGCATCTGCCTGCAGGTTTGTCCCGTACAGGGGGCCATCCTTGCCGAAGAGAAGCCGGAGCTGCAGCAGGCAGGCTGAGCGGGGCAGGAGGCAGGCTGTGCGGTTCATCACTTAGCTAAGTCAAGACTTAGCCAAGCCTGAGTTCGGAGACCCCTCCCCCATAGCCCTTGAGCCGGCAGGCCCAAGCTCCGTAAGGTTTGGGCCAACGACATAACGCTTGCCATGACGGTGCTGGAACAGGGCCAGATTCAGATCCACACCGAAAACATCTTTCCGATAATCAAAAAGGCCGTCTACAGCGGCCATGAGGTGTTTCTGCGGGAGCTGGTGAGCAATGGCGTGGATGCCATCAGCAAGCGGCGCATGGCGGCGATGGCTGGCGACTGCAGCGAAGGGCCTGAAGCCAAGATTTCGATCCGCATCGACCGCGAAGCCCAAACCCTCACCATCTCCGACAACGGCATCGGCATGAATGTCGATGAGGTGAAGCGCTACATCAACCAGGTGGCCTTTTCCAGCGCCGAAGACTTCCTCGAGAAATACAAGCAAGAAAACGACGCGATCATCGGCCACTTCGGCCTGGGCTTTTATTCCAGCTTCATGGTTGCCAAGCAGGTAGAGCTGGTCAGCCTTTCCGCCAGTGCTGGCGCGGAGGCGGTGCGCTGGAGCTGTGATGGCTCCCCCAACTTCAGCCTGGAACAGGCCGAGCGCAACGAGCCCGGCACCGACGTGATCCTGCATCTGATGGAGGAGGAGCTCGAATACATCGAGCCAGCCCGCATTCGCACCTTAATAACCACCTACTGCGACTTCCTGCCGGTGGAAGTGCAGCTGGAAGGCGAAACCGTTAATAAACGCGAGGCCCCTTGGCGCAAGAGCCCCAGGGATCTCACAGACAACGACTACATCGAGCTCTACCGCTACCTCTATCCCTTCCAGGGCGATCCCCTGCTGTGGGTGCACCTCAACACCGACTATCCCTACAACCTGCAGGGCATCCTGTTCTTCCCCAAATCGAGCGGCCGGGCCGACTGGGAGAAGGGCGAGATCAAGCTCTACTGCAACAACGTGTTCGTGAGCGATTCGATCAAGGAGGTGGTGCCCCGCTACCTGCTGCCCTTGCGCGGCGTGATCGATTCGCCCGACATCCCCCTGAACGTGAGCCGCTCCGCCCTGCAAACCGACCGGCGGGTGCGCTCGATCGGTGGCTTCGTGGCCAAGAAGGTGAGCGACCGGCTCAAGGAGCTCCATCGCGACGACCCCAAGCGCTACGCCGAAAGCTGGGAATCGCTGGCCCCCTTCATCAAGATCGGCGCCATGGAGGATGAAAAGTTTGCCGACCAGGTGGCCGATCTGGTGCTGTTTGGCACGAGTGCATCGCCCACGGAGCAGGAGCCTGGCGAAGGCGAGAGCATTGACCCCATCCCCGGCGAAGGCGGCAAGGCCTACACCACCCTGGCTGGCTACCGCACCCGCCTGGATGCCGCCAACGACAAGCGCATCCTCTACTGCACCGACGAGGCCGGCCAAGCCGGGGCCCTTGCTCTATGGAAGAGCCAAGGGGCCGAGGTGCTGCTGGCCGACACCTTCATCGATACCCAGTTCATCCCCTGGCTCGAATACCGCCACGAGGAACTCAAATTCCAGCGGGTGGACAGCGAACTGGATGAATCGCTGCAGGAGAAAGAAAGCGAGATCAGCGACGCAGACGGCAAGGACAATTCCGAAAAGCTGCGCGATTTATTCAAAGCAGCTCTGGCCAACGACAAGGTGACCATCCAGGTGCAGGCCCTCAAGGGTGAAAACGCCCCCGCCGCCCTGATCCTGCTGCCGGAGCAGATGCGCCGCATCAACGACATGGGCGCCCTGATGGAGCAGCGCCTGCCGGGCCTGCCCGATCACCACGTGCTGCTGGTGAACCGCAAACACAAGCTGGTGGAGGGCCTGCTCAAGCTCTCGGCCGGTTCGGTGATCACAACCGGTGGCAGTGGCGGCAACTCGCCGAGCCAACAACTGGCCGACGACCTCGGCCGCAATGTGTATGAATTGGCGCGCCTAGCGGTGGGGGGCCTGGAGCCCAACGAGCTGGCCGGCTTCCAGCAGCGCAGCTCCGATTTGATGGGCAAGCTGATGGAGCGGGGGCTCTAACTCCCTCCGGCAGCAAGCGGCAGGCCAGGCCCAGGCTGGATCTGCCCTTTGGTAGGATGTTTGCTTGGGCCTAGTGCCTGCAAGTCGTTTCGGAAATCGGTCATGTCTCGGGTCTGCCAGCTCACCGGCAAGCGCGCCAACAACGGCATGGCCGTCTCGCACTCCCACGTGCGTACCAAGAAGCTCCAGCAGGTGAATCTGCAAGAGCGACGTCTGTGGTGGGCCGAAGGCAACCGCTTTATCAAGCTGCGCGTCTCCACCCGCGCTCTGAAAACCATCCAGAAGAAGGGCCTGGGCGCTTACGCCAAAGAACTGGGCGTCAACCTGGCCAAAATCTGAGCCTGCGATGCGGCGTCGGGCAGTCCTGCAGGGCCTTGCTGCTCTTCTGCCCGCAACAGCGGGTGCTACAAGCCTGTTGGCGTCTAGCCGACAGGCTTTTGCTTTGGGAGGCACTCTTCCTGCTCTCAACCAATCCGCCCCTGATTTCGACCTAGCCGGCATTGCGCCAGCAGCCGGTGGTGAAGCCGTGCCTACCCGGTTGAATTTGGCCGACTTCCAGGGCAAATGGTTGGTGCTCTACTTCTATCCCCGTGATTTCACCGGCGGCTGCACGATCGAAGCCCGGGGTTTTCAAAAAGACCTGGCCAGCTTCAGTTCCGCCAATGCGGCCGTGGTTGGGGTGAGCGCTGATGACGCCGAATCCCACGCCGATTTCTGCAGCAGCGAAGGGCTGGCCTTTCCCTTGCTGTCTGATCCAGCTGGCACTGTGAGCCGCGCCTACGGCAGCTGGATTGCACCTTTCTCTCAGCGCCACACATTCCTGATCGACCCCTCAGGCATATTGCGCTCCACTTGGGTGGCGGTGCGTCCCAGCGGCCACAGCTCCGAAGTGCTCAGCGCCTTGCAGCAGTTTCAGGCCAGCTGATCGGGCGTCAACGCAGCCGATAGGTCATAAACCAGCCAGTGGGTCCAGACATGCAAATACTTGCTGGTGTACTTCGCTCTGCTGACGCAGCTCCAGCAACCGGGAAGCGGGCGGCGGGGTGTCGAGCGCCCCATCCCAGCCGGCCAGCATTGCTGGCGATGGCGGCGCGTCCAGGCTGTGGCAGGGGCAGCCCAGGTTGGCGGCGGCGGCAGCCACCTTGGGGTCGTAGCTGAGGGCGGCGCAGGGCGCACCGGAAAGGGCTGCCAGGATCAGCCCGTGCAGCCGCATCGCCACCACTAAGCCAGCGCCGCTGCATATGGCCATCGCCTCCTGGGGCCGCTCAGCCAGCACCTCCCGACTGCGGGCTGCCAGTCCTGGCGGCAGCAACTGCTCGCGGCGCAGCTGCTCGAGTAGGCCCCGGTCCTGGTTGGCGTGGAAAGGCAGCCAGATCACCTCCCTGTCATGGCGAGTCGCCAACTGATCTAGAGCTGCCAAATAGGACCTCCAGGCTGAACCCTGCAACTGGCGGGTGGGGCGGAAGCAAAGCACCAGGGGGCCGCCCCTACCGCGCCATTGCTGAGGCGCTAGGGCCCAGACGGGATCGCTGCCCACGGGTCCCTCACGCCCCAGGCTCCTGGCCAGAGCCGCCGACTCCGGGTCGCGCCAGCTCACAGCCGTTGCCAGACGCAGCAGGCGGCCCACCAGCAAGCGGCTGCGCCGACGCTGCAGGGGCCCCAGCCCCTGACCCCAGAGCAGCACAGGTTTGCCCTCCAGCCGGGCCGCAACAATCAGGGCTGCGTAATAGAGCAGGCTTTGGAAACTGGTGGAATCCTGCAGCAAGCTGCCGCCACCAAGCACCAGGGCCCGGCAGCGCCGCAGGGCCTTGAGCACCAGGGGCAGGCTGCGGCGCGGCACCGTATCAACGCCGAAGCGCTGACGCACGAGGGCGGCGTCATGGGCTGTGACCGTGGCCTGGCAACCCGGAGGCAACTGGCTCAGCAGCACCTCCAGCAGAGCATCATCCCCGAGGTTGTGCTCGCCGTAGTATCCGCAGAGCAGCACCCGCCGCAGCGGTACTGAAATCTCCTGGCGGGTAACTACCACAGACCGCTCGAAAGCACCCAATTAGTCTTTCAGCCTACCTAACTTATCCGCAGCTTTTCCGCTGTTGCGATTTAGTGAGCACCGACCCGCGATGCCCTGACCCGCAGTGCACGCGCCGCATCCGCAATCACCACTTCGATAGCCAGCGCTGGAATGGGCTGAACCCGCGCGACGACGACATCATCATCGCCAGTCCGTACAAGAGCGGCACCACTTGGCTGCAGTCGATCGTGGCCCATTTGCTATTTGAGGGGGAATTGCCCGCCTCGCTGGCAGAGCTCTCTCCCTGGCTGGAGGCGAATTATCACGATCTTGAATCCCTGCAGCAAACCCTGGAGCAGCAACGCCACCGACGCTTCATCAAGAGCCATCTGCCCCTGGATGCCTTGCCCTGGGACCAGAAACGCTCGTTTTTATATATCGCCCGCGATGGACGGGATGTGGCGATGTCGCTCTGGAATCATTACTTTAACTGGAGTGACGAAGCCCACCATCTAGTCAACCAGATTCCCAATGAACAGGGAGATACCTTTCCGCACCCCCCCGCCGATGTGCACACCTTCTTTGATGACTGGCTGCAGCGCGGCTGGCTGGACTGGGAGCAAGATGGGTGGCCCTACTGGTCGTTCTTTCACAACGTGCAGTCTTGGTGGGATCACCACCAGCAATCCAACATTCTCTTGCTCCACTACAACGACCTCAAGGCCGATCTCATAGCTCAGGTGCAGCGGATCGCCAGCTTCCTGGGCATCGACCTCGACCCGGAGCGCTTAGAAATGGTGTGTGCCGCCGTCGACTTCCAAGCCATGCGGCGGCGCAGCGCCACCTATGTGCCCTGCGGGGGGCGTCTCTGGAAGGGGGGCGCGGAATCCTTCCTCTACCGGGGTACCAACGGGCGTTGGCGGGGGGTGCTGCGGCCGGAGCAGCTGGAGGCGTACGAGCGGGTGAGCCGCAACGCCCTCAGCCCCGACTGCCACCGCTGGCTCCATCGAAGCTGCGATCAACAACTGCCCACGGTGGATGGCTAGGCGCGATGGTCACCGTTGAGACACTGGAAGCTCTGGATCTGTTGATCTGGCTAGGGAGTGGTGCCCTGGCTGGAGAACGGGCCCGCTGCAATCAGAGCACGGTGTCCCGGCGGATCCGTCAGGCCGAGTCCAGCTTCGGCCTCAAGCTGCAACGCAGAGGCGCCCAGTGGCACCTGAGTGGAAATTCCCTCCTGGTGCAAATGGAGAGAGAGGTACACCAAGTAAATCGAATCCATCGCAACCGCCCCCTGCGACTGCAGGCTCCGGCCTGGAGTCACGACCACCTGCTGAGGCCGCTGCCCCAGGGCTGGATCATCAACCCCAGCGACGGGCCGGGGTCGCCCCACCACTGCCTGGACCTGCTGAAGGCGCGGGTGGTCGACGCCTGCCTAGCAACCCTGCCCGAACGACCGTCCAGCGACGACCATCGCTTCACCTGTTTCGACCTCTACCACTCGCCAATCCATCTGGTAACCACGGCGGACTCCCGCGTAGGTGATATTTCCAAGCCCACTCGCCTGGACATCGGCTCTTGCTGCCAAATCGCGACCTTCCCGTTCAATCCCCGCGCCCAGAAGCTGTTCATCCAAAACTTCTTCCAGCATCACTTCCAGCCAGAGCAGGCCTACGCCGTTGCTGGACAAAGCCAGAAAGAGGCCGTGTACTTCGCCAATAGCCTGATACTCAAGACCCTGCGAACCACCCTGCCGGTGGTTGAGCTCGATGTAGCCGTGCCCTCCCATTACGTCGAGAGCCTGGTGGTGCTGCACGACAACCGAAACGCACCGGCCATTGCCGAACTGGTCGACACCCTGCGGCACCGCATCCAGGACGTGTCACGCTCCGAAGAGAAGCTCACGCCCCTGCTCTGACCCCATGCATGCCCTCTCCCTACCCACCTGGTGGATTCACGTCACCTCGGTGCTCGAGTGGGTGGTTGCGATGGTGGCCGTGCAGCGCCTGGGTGTGACTCGCCGGGAGGGCGGTTGGCGTTGGTTGAGCCTGGCAATGTTGCCGGCCTTGGTGAGCGCCATGGCTGCCTGCACCTGGCATTTGTTTGACAACAGCCCAAACCTGCAGGGCCTGGTGGTGTTTCAGGCGGGCCTCACCACCATTGGCAACGCCGCCCTGGCATTGGCAGCCTGGAACCTGCTGCGTCAACAGCGGCAGGCGGCCCCATGAGCGGTCCCCTCCGCTGGCTTGCCGGCATAGACCCCACTCCTTTGTTCGTGCTGTCGCTACTCCCCTATCTGGCCTTCCTTTGGTGGGCAGGGCGGATTGAGGGGTTCCCCAAGCTGGCCCTGCGGGGTTTTCAATTCACCCTGGTGTTTGTGGCCGTCACGATTGCCGCCGCCATCGTGGCCCAACTGCGCTACGGCGAGCTGCTGGCCAATGTGGATCCCCTGCATGGGGGAGCTGAATCGCTGCTCACGATCTCCAACCTGCTGGTGGTGCTTGGCTTCAGCGGCATCGGCGCCGTGATCACGGCCCAACCGCCCCGATCCTGATGCTCTGGCCTCTGGCGATCGCCGTCAGCCTGGCCGCTGGGCCCAGCCAGGCTGCACCGGTATTAAGGGTTGGCGTAGCGGATGGCTCCCAGCCCTGCTCCTACCGCCAGCGGGGCAGCTGGAGTGGCATGGCCGTGGAACTGTGGCAACAGGTCGCCGACCAGGAGCAGATCCCCTATGTACTGGTGCCAGCTGACAACACAACCGAGCTGCTGGAGGCCACCAAGCGCAACGAACTGGACGTTGCGATCGGCTGCATCACCATCTCACCAGAACGCATCCGCCAGAACCGCTTCAGCCTGCCCTTTCAGGAATCGGGCTTGGGGGTGATGGTCAAGCGCAACCAGCTGGAACTCGGCAGCTCCCTTCTGCGCGCCCTGCTGGCTCCTGATCTGATCAGGCTGCTGCTGGCCTACGTGCTGCTGATAGGCCTGTTGAGCGTGGCTGTTTGGCAGGTGGAGCGCAACGGCAGTAAGCCCAGCAGCTGGGAGATCGGGCCGCGACGCGCCTTCGCCCTGATCTTTCAGGTGCTAGCCACCGGACCTGGCACAAACACCGTGGTAGTTAGTTCACGGGGCCACACCTTGGTCTTCCTGGCCTACTTGGTGCGGATCATCACTGCCTCGCTGCTGGTCAGCTACGTCACCTTGAACGTCGTGCGGGGCAACCAGGAATTGGCGAGCCGCCACATCCGCAGCCTCAACGATCTCGCCGGCCAGCGGGTTGCCGTGCGGCGTGGCACCGTCAGCGACGACCTACTGCAAAGACTCAACACATCTGGCCTGCAGCCGCCGATTCAGCTGCGAGAGCTCGATCAGGTGATCCGCGCCGACAGCCTGCTGGTGGCTGATGCCGTGGATGCGGTGCTCGCCGACGACATCCAGCTCGACTTTTTGCTGCAGCAACTGCCCCACAAGCGCTACGGGCTGGCGCTGCGCAACCTCAACCCCCAATCCCAGGCATTTGCCCTCTCACCAGGCATCAGCGATGACCTGGAAACCCGGATCAATGAAGCACTTGGCAGGCTCAAGCGCGATGGCGTAGTCACCCGGCTGCGGCAGCAGGCAATGAACAAGTCTTAAGCCGGGTGATCCAGGGGCGGTGCTGCCCGGAAGATGGGGCGTTGGCACCTGCTCCATGATCGCTCCCCTCCTTGCCCTTGCTCCCGCCACCATCAGCTGGTCACCCAAGGTGGCGCTGGTGATGATTGTCTGCAACGTGATTGCCATCGCCCTGGGCAAGGCCACGATCCAACATCAAAACGTTGGTCTGAAGCTGCCAAGCGCCGGCCTATTTGGCGGCTTCAGCCACGGCGCCATGCTCGGCACCTTGAGCCTCGGCCACATCCTCGGCATGGGCGCCATCCTTGGCCTGGCCTCCCGCGGCGTGGTTTAAGGGCCTGGGTTCCACCCTCAGGGCTCAGCGCCAACCCAGCAAGTAGGGCAGCGCCTTAAGCCCATAGCGCTCAAAGCGGTAGTCAAACAACAGGGCGGAGAGATCCTCCGCCCGCCGGGTTTGCAAGCCAGCCAGCAGGCGCTCCAGGCGAGCATCGGCCCTGGCATCAGCCAGGCCTAGCCAGGTGCGCCTAGCTAGGCGGCCACTCAGGCTCCAGCGCCAGCCCAGCTCCCGCCTCAACAGGCTCGGGTATTGATCTAGGCCCGCAGAGCCAGCTGGCTTGGCCAGGGCCTCCAGCAGCAGCGGTGCCAGCACCCGGGCACTGGCTAGGGCGTGGCGGATGCCCTCACCACCCAGCAGGTTGGCCGTGCTCACCGCATCACCTAGGCCGAGCAGCCTGCCCAGCCGGTGTGGTTCCTGGCGCCGCAGCGTGCTGCGAATGCGCCCCCCATGGCGATCGAGCACCTCGGCTTGGCCTAGGCCGCAGCGCTGCACCAAGGCGCCCAGCTCCAAAGCCAGCGCAGGCTGGGCACGGCTGGGATCGGCCAAGCGGCACACCCCCACCTTGAGCTGACCAGGTGCCATCGGAAATACCCAGCCGTAACCCTGCCGCACCCAGTCGCTACCAAGGAAGAAACTGAGCCGGTCTGCCCAGGGCCGGTGCTGCTCGGGATCCACCTGCAGCAACCACTCCACCCCCAGGCCGGCCACCAGCGGATCGGCCAGCGATGCCTGCTCGCCAATCAGGGCGCGGCCCTCGCCGCTGGCATCCACCAGCCAGCGGCTGCGCAGCAGGCGGCGACCAGCAGCGCCATCGCGCACCACGGTGCAAACGCCAGCGCCATCTTGATGCCAGCCAAGGGCCGTAACGCCGAGCTGCAGGCGGGCGCCCCAGGCCTGGGCCTGACCAGCTAGCCACTGGCGCAGGGCGCCAAAATCGAGCACGGCGCCGAGGGGTTGGCCTGCGCTCCACAGCCGCCGCTGCTCGCCTGGCCCCACCAGCTGCCAACCACTCCAGCGCGCCGCCACCACGTGAGCGGGTATGCCAAAGCGATCGAGAGTCTCAAGCGGCAGGGCCGCACTACTAAAAGCCGCCTGGCCCAGATGCTTAAGCCGATCAACCAGCAGCACATCAACCCCAGCCTGGGCAAGCAGGCGGGCTAGCTCAGCACCCGAAGGGCCAGCACCCACCACAAGCACTTCGCAGTCGTAGGGCTCCGGTTTAGACGGCAACAGGCGCAGCCGGAGCAGGGAGGCTGCTCTGAAGGGGAGCACCAAAACGGGTGATGATCCTCTCCGCCATCTGGGGCGGAGTTAGGCCGAGGCTCTGCTTGCTCTGCTCCGGGCTGGCATGGTCAACTAACTGGTCCGGAATGCCAATGCGCAGCACAGGCACCAGCACGTCATGGTCGCTGAGGGTTTCCACCACGGCGGCACCGAAGCCACCCGCGAGGGCGCCCTCCTCCATGGTCACCACCTTGCCGATGCGCTGGGCCAGCGGCAGGATCAGGGCCTCATCCAGGGGCCGCAGGAAGCGGGCATTGATCACGGCCGCGCGGATGCCCTTTTCCTGCAGCAGTCCGGCCGTAGCCATCGCCGGGGCCACCATGGCGCCGTAGGCCACGATCAGCAGGTCGTCGCCGTCGGTGAGCAGCTCGCCCCGGCCGATCTCCAGGGGTTCAAAACCCTCTTCTGCCAGGGGCACCCCCTCGCCTTCGCCGCGGGGAATGCGCAGGGCGCAGGGGCCGCTGTGATGAATTGAGGTCACCAGCATGCGCTGCAGCTCAGCCTCATCCTTGGGGGCCATCACCGTGAAATTGGGGATGGCGCGGAAGTAGCTGATGTCGTATTGACCCTGGTGGGTAGGGCCGTCGGCGCCAACGATGCCAGCCCGATCCATCACAAAAGTGACCGGCAGGTTCTGGATGCCAACGTCGTGGATCAGCTGGTCAAAAGCGCGCTGCAAGAAGGTGCTGTAAATCGCCAGCACCGGCTTGAGCCCTTCGCAGGCCATGCCAGCCGCCATGGTCACGGCGTGCTGCTCGGCGATGCCCACATCGAAATATTGATCGGGTAGTGCCTTCTCCAGCAGATCCAGTCCGGTGCCGGTGGCCATGGCAGCGGTGATGCCCACCACGGTGGGGTCCTGTTCGCAGAGCTTCACCAGCGTCTGGCCGAACACCTTGCTGTAGCTGGGCGGCTTCGGCTTGCTAGAGGGATAGGCCTTGCCAGTGGCCAGATCAAAGGCGCTCTGGGCGTGATAGCCCACCTGATCGGCCTCGGCGTAGGCATAACCCTTGCCCTTGGTGGTGGCCACATGCACCAGCACAGGCCCCTCGGTGCGGTGGGCCTGTTCAAAGGTGCGCACCATGCCGGCGATGTCGTGGCCATCGATTGGGCCGATGTAGGTGAAGCCCAGCTCCTCGAACACGGCACCCACCTTGGGAACCGCCAGGCGCTTCATGCTCTCTTTAAGGGTCTTGAGCTCGTTGGGCAGCTCGCCGTGCAGGAAGGGCAGGTGCTTAATCGCCTCCTCGGCATTGCCCTGTAGAAATTGCAGAGGTGGGCTCAGCCGCATGCGGTTGAGATAGGTGGAAAGGGCCCCCACCGGTGGGCTGATCGACATGTCGTTGTCGTTTAGCACCACCAGAAGCTTGGTTTTCGGCAGGTGGCCGGCGTGGTTGATCGCCTCTAGCGCCATGCCACCGGTGAGGGCGCCATCGCCGATAACCGCCACACATTTGAAGTCTTCCCCGCGGCGATCGCGCGCCAGGGCCATGCCTAGGGCCGCCGAAATAGAGGTGCTGGCGTGGCCGGCACCGAAATGGTCAAAGCGGCTCTCGCTGCGCTTTAGGTAACCGGCTACCCCGCTCTTCTGGCGCAGGCTGTCGAAATCCTTATAGCGGCCAGTAATCAACTTGTGGGGGTAGGCCTGGTGACCCACGTCCCACACCACTTTGTCGTGGTCGAGATCGAGGGTTTGATAGAGGGCGAGGGTGAGCTCCACCACACCCAGCCCAGGGCCTAGGTGCCCGCCGCTTGTGCTCACCACCTCCAGATGGCGCTCACGAATCTGGCGGGCAATGGCTTCAAGCTCTGCCGTGCTCAGGCCGTGCAGCTGATTCGGGTGACTCAGCTCGCTGAGATGCATGCACAACCCTGGAGGTGAGGTGCAATCTAGGCCTTGGCTTCCGCCCAGGGGTGCGAATTGCGACACTGGTGGCATGAGCGAGGCCCCTGAGAGCTATCTGCAACGGATCCTGCGGGCGCGGGTCTACGACGTGGCCATTGAGTCGCCACTGGATCCTGCGCCGAATCTCTCGGCGCGCCTACACAACCGGGTGCTGCTGAAGCGTGAGGATCTGCAGCCCGTGTTCAGCTTCAAGCTGCGCGGCGCCTACAACAAAATGGCGGGCCTCTCGCCTGCCGAGCTGGAGCGGGGCGTGATCGCCGCCAGCGCCGGCAACCATGCCCAGGGAGTGGCGCTAGCCGCCCAGAAGTTGGGCTGCAGGGCCGTGATTGTGATGCCTGTCACCACACCGGAGATGAAGGTGAAAGCGGTGGCAGCCCGGGGGGCTGAGGTGTTGCTGCACGGCGACAACTACGACGACGCCTGCACGGAAGCCACGCGCCTGGGCCTTGAGCGGGGGCTCAGCTTCATCCATCCCTTTGACGATCCCGATGTGATCGCCGGTCAAGGCACGATCGGATTGGAGATCCTGCGCCAGTGCTCCTCGCCGCCTGACGTTATCTACGTGGCCGTAGGTGGTGGCGGCTTAATCGCCGGCATCGGCGCCTACGTCAAAACCCTGTGGCCCCAAGTGCAGATCGTTGGCGTTGAGCCGGTGGACGCTGATGCCATGACCCGCTCCCTAGCCGCCGGGGAGCGGGTGCAGCTTGAGCAGGTGGGCCTTTTCGCCGATGGCGTGGCGGTGCGCCGCGTCGGTGAGCTCACTTTTGAATTGGCGAAGCAAACGGTGGATCGCATGGTGACAGTCGACACCGACGCCATCTGCGCAGCCATCAAGGACGTGTTCGAAGACACCCGCTCGATCCTGGAGCCAGCCGGAGCCCTGGCCATAGCCGGCATGAAGCGCGATGTGGTGCAACAGGGCTTGCACGGCCAAACCTTGGTAGCGGTGGCCTGCGGGGCCAACATGAACTTCGACCGGCTGCGCTTCGTGGCCGAGCGCACTGAGATCGGCGAGGACCGCGAAGCGATGCTGGCGGTGGAAATCCCCGAGCAGACCGGCAGCCTGCGGCGCTTCTGTGGCGTGCTGGGCCAGCGCAGCCTCAGCGAGTTCAGCTACCGGCTGGCCGATCCCAGGGTTGCTCACATTTTTGTGGGGGTGCAGACCAGTGGTACGGCAGACGAGCAGCAACTGATCAACGACGTGCAGAACGCCGGCTTCCCCTGCCTCGACCTCTCCAACAACGAGCTGGCCAAGCTGCACCTGCGCCACATGGTGGGCGGCCGCCTGCCCGCCAGCGCCGGCCCGGCTCTTGAGCAAGGCGAAGAGCTGCTCTATCGCTTCGAGTTCCCCGAAAAACCAGGCGCCCTGATGGCGTTCGTAAACGCCCTACACGCCAACTGGAACATCAGCATCTTTCACTACCGCAACCACGGCGCCGACGTGGGGCGGATCGTGGTGGGGGTGCAGGTGCCTCGCGCTGACAGGCCCGCCTGGCAGGAGTTCCTCGATGGCCTGGGCTATCAGCACTGGGACGAATCGGCCAACCCCGCCTACAAGCTGTTTTTGGGGCCCAGCTCAGCACCACTGCCAGCCCTGGCATGAGCCAAAAAAGCTGCGGTAACCTGCGGCCATGCAAAGCACGGGGCTGATTCAGGGCCTATCTCTGCCCGCCCGGATGGAGGCGATCCTCTACTTGAAAGGACGGCCCCTCAGCCTGGCAGAACTTGCTGAGATCGCTGCTGTTAGCCGAGAGGAGGCGGAGCTTGGCTTGATCACCTTGATCACCGACTACGCCCACCGGGATACGGCCTTGGAAGTGCGCCAGGAGGGCAACCGGTACAGCCTGCAGCTGCGCGATGGGCTGGCCGACCTGGTTCAAAACCTCCTGCCCGTGGACCTATCCACTGCCGCCCTGCGCACCCTGGCCACGATTGCCCTCAAAAAGCGGATCTTGCAATCGGATCTAGTCGAGCTGCGCGGCTCCGGCGCCTACGACCACATCAAGGAGCTACTGGCCCAAAATTTCATCGAGCGCAAGCGCCAAAGCGAGGGCCGCTCCTACTGGCTGACCCTCAGCGAGAAGTTCCACCGCACCTTTGCCATCAAGGCTGAGGCTGACCTCTGGAAGCAAGCTGCCTAGAGTTAGGTCACTAACAAAATTCCATGGACGCCCTGAGTTTCCTGCTGCAGGTTCTGGCCCAGACCCTCAGCATCTACACCCTGGTGTTGCTGGTGCGGGTGTTGCTGAGCTGGTTTCCCAATCTCGATTGGGGCAACCCCGTGCTGTCGACGGTGAGCTCGATCACCGATCCCTACCTGAACGCCTTCCGCGGCCTGATTCCGCCCCTGGGCGGCCTCGACCTCTCGGCGATCGTGGCCTTCATTGCCCTGCAACTGGTGCAGAGCCTGCTCGAAGGCGCCAGCGTTTCGGTGCTGGGAGCTGGTTACTGATCAGCTAAGGCCTGTTCAAGGGGCAGCAGCTCGTCATCGACGCCAGCGCGGCTGCGCACCGGAGCACTGAAACCCCTTGCCTTGACATTGCGGAAGCTCAGCGGTCCAGGGGTGCCAGCCGGCACCGATAGGCGCAGGGCAAAGGCAGAGGTGCCAGGTGGCACATCACCGATCGAACCCACCCGGGTGCGGTTTTGCAGCACCGGCTCGCCACTTGAATCAACGATCAGGGCAAAGACGTCGGTATCAACAACGGGCTTGCGGGTTGGATTGACCACGCTGCCGCGCAGGGCGTAGCAGCTTGCGCCAGCAGGACGCCGCAATTCCGGCTGGGCGCCGATGTCCTCGGCGGGGCAGGGTTCGATGCTCAGCTCAGATACCTGCAGATCCGCTGCCCAGGCAGGAGCTGGCAGCAACAGCGCACCAATAACTAGGAGGCCGAGCAGCCGCACCAGCCACTTGGCGAGCGCATGCCGTGGCCCAAGCCCAATACCTTGCTTGCTCACCGCCTGTCACCACTGCCTCCGATCACGTTACGGGCGGCGCGGCTGGCCAGTTTGTCGAGGTTGGTCTGGGCAATTTGCTCTAGCTCCAGGCCAAGTTCGGTAGCGAGCTGGGCCACATACCAGAGCACATCTCCAAGCTCGAGCTGCAGGTCTGCAATCACCTCAGGCGAGAAGCTGCCCTGACGGTCGCGCAGCACCTTTTTGACCTTGTCGGCCACCTCGCCAGCCTCACCGCACAGCCCCAGGGTGGGATAGATGGGGTTGGCGCCGGCATCGGGGTAGCGGGCTGTGGCGCGGCAACGCTCTTGGTACAACTGAAAATCCACCTACGGCAGCCCACTGCAGGCCTGGATGGTAGTTTCCAGTCGTCTGTTGGCGTTTAAATGCCCCAGCCCGATCTCATGCGTCGCACCAAGATCGTGGCCACGATCGGGCCTGCCACGGAATCCGCCGAACGTCTGCGCGAGTTAGTGGCCGCCGGCGCCACTACTTTCCGTCTCAATTTTTCCCACGGCGACCACAGCGAGCATGCGGCTCGCATCGCCACTATTCGCCAGGTGTCAACGGAGCTGGGCATTGAGCTCGGCATCCTTCAAGACCTGCAGGGTCCCAAAATTCGTTTGGGACGATTTGCCGATGGGCCGATCACCCTGGCCAAGGGCGATCAGTTCACCCTCACATCCAGGGATGTGGCCTGCAATCAGAAGATTGCCACCGTCACCTACGCAGGCTTAGCCGATGAGGTCGTGCCAGGCAGTCGCATCCTGCTTGATGACGGCCGGGTGGAGATGGTGGTCGACAGCGTCGACAAGCCCGAGCAGACCCTGTTTTGCAGCGTCACCGTTGGTGGAGTGCTCTCAAACAACAAGGGGGTCAATTTCCCTGATGTGCAGCTCTCTATCCGTGCCCTCACGGAGAAAGACCGCATTGATCTGGCCTTTGGGCTGAAGCAGGGGGTTGATTGGGTGGCCCTCAGCTTTGTGCGCAACCCCTCGGACATGCGCGAGATCCGCGAGCTGATCCGCAGCCACGGCCACAACACCCCCGTGGTGGCCAAGATCGAAAAGTTTGAGGCCATCGATCAGATCGATGACATCCTGCCCCTCTGCGACGGGGTGATGGTGGCTCGGGGCGACCTGGGCGTCGAAATGCCCGCCGAAGAAGTTCCCCTGTTGCAGAAGGAGCTAATTCGCAAGGCCAACAGTCTCGGCATCCCGGTGATCACTGCCACCCAGATGCTCGATTCGATGGTGAGCTGCCCCAGGCCCACCCGGGCCGAGGTGAGCGACGTAGCCAACGCCATTCTTGACGGCACCGATGCAGTGATGCTCTCTAACGAGAGCGCCGTGGGCGATTTCCCCGTAGAAGCGGTGGCCACCATGGCCATTATCGCCAGGCGCATCGAGCGGGATTACCCCCACCGGGTGCACGACAGCCATACGGCTACCACCATCCCCAACGCCATCTGCCAGGCGGTGAGCAGCATTGCTCGCCAGCTGAATGCGGCCGCAATTTTGCCCCTCACCAAGGGGGGCTCTACCGCTCGCAACGTCAGCAAGTTCCGCCCCAGCACCCCAATTCTGGCGATAACCAGTGAGGTGAGTGTGGCCCGGCAGCTGCAGCTTTGCTGGGGCGTCAACCCACTGGTAGTGGAAGAGCAGGCCTCCTCCACCAGCACCTTCAGCCTGGCCATGGGCAAGGCTCGCCAGCTGGGCTTTCTACGCGATGGCGACCTAGTCGTTCAAACCGCCGGCACCCTTTCGGGCATCAGCGGCTCCACCGACTTCATCAAGGTGGGCATCGTCTCTGCCGTGCTCTCTAAGGGCACCGGCGTAGGCACTGGATCGGTGAGCGGTCGGGTGCGTCTGGTCGACAGTCCAGAGGCGGCGGCGGCAATCCAATCGGGGGAAATCCTGGTGGTGCACGAAACCGGCGCCGATTACGTCGAGGCGATTCGCAAGGCCAAAGGGGTAATTACAGAAGCCGGTGGTCTCGACAGCCATGCCGCCTTGATCGCCGAGCGCACTGGCGTACCAACGATTGTGGGTGTCTGTAACGCGATCGCCAACCTGCGTCAGGGGGAAATTGTGACCCTGGACCTGCAGCGCGGCGAGGTGCATCGCGGCGCCCGCAGCCACGACGCCGACGACAGTTCCGCCATCGTTTAAGGCCAGCCGCCGGCACCGCAGCCATGCCAACCAAGCTCCCCATGCGGGAAACCGTGGGCATGGCCCTGAGCACCCTGCGCTCCAATCGGCTGCGCAGTTTGCTGACCATGCTCGGCATCGTCATCGGCAATGCCTCCGTGATCACCTTGGTGGGGGTGGGGCGAGGCGCCCAGAACCTGGCCGAAGGCCAGCTGAGCAATCTCGGCGCCAACGTGCTGTTTGTAGTGCCTGGCAACAACGACACCCGGCGCCAGGGCATCGACTTCCCCAAAAACCTCGTGCTCGAAGATGCGCTTGCCATCGGCGAGCAGGTACCCAGCGTCAAGCGGGTAGCCCCCCAAATCACCCTGAGCGAGGTGGTTCAGGCGGGCGGCCTGAGCAGCAGCACGTCAATTTCCGGGGTTACACCGGAGTTTCTGCCGGTTCGTCAATTTGAGATTGCCCAGGGGCGCTTCTTCACAGCCAGCGATCTCAACGGCGCTCGCAATGTCGCCGTGGTGGGGCCCGACCTGGGCACAAAGATGTTTCCAGGCAAGGCGCCAGTGGGGCGCCAGCTGCGTATTCGCAACCAGCTGTTCGAAGTGATCGGGGTTCTTGAACCCAAGGGAGCCGTGTTTGGTCAAAACCAAGACGAGAACGCCTACGTGCCTCTCAGCACCATGGTGAGCAAGCTCTCGGGACGCGACCCCACCTACGGGGTCAGCCTTAATTTCATCAGCGTCGAAGCCCGCGACGAGCAGAGCACGGGGGCCGCGAGCTTTCAAATCACCAACCTGCTACGCCAGCGGCACCGGATCCTGCGGGAAGACGATTTTGCCGTGCGCTCCCAGAAGGATGCCCTCACGATTGTGAGCACAATCACTGGTGGCCTCACCTTGATGCTGGCTGCCATTGGTGCCGTCTCGCTGCTGGTGGGCGGCATCGGCATCATGAACATCATGTTGGTGTCGGTGAGTGAGCGCACCGAGGAGATCGGCCTTCGCAAAGCCCTCGGGGCTCGTAGTGGCGATGTGTTGCTGCAGTTTCTGGTGGAGTCGCTGGTGCTCGCCAGCCTCGGCGGTGTCATCGGCAGCGCGGTGGGCATTGGCACTGTGGCTGTGGTCGGCGTTCTGACACCCCTACCGGCATCGATTGGTGCCGCCACCGTGCTGGTCACGGTGGGGCTATCCGGTTCGATTGGCCTTTTCTTCGGCGTAGTGCCCGCCCGCCGGGCTGCTCGCCTCGACCCAATCGTTGCCTTGCGCAGCCTTTGAAACGCTCTGGAGAGCCGGCAGCGCGACGGTGCGAAACCAGAAAAAACCATTAAAAACCAAAAACAGTGGCGTCCGTCACTAAACCCGCACTCAAGCCAGTGGCTTTATGGGTGGAGAAATCGGGATTTAGACGTGGACCACATGGCGTGCAGTTACCGCAATACCAGCGATCGGATGGTGATCCTGCGCTGCATCGGTCCCGAGCAGTTCTTCCTCGAACGAGTGGTGTTTCCCTTCGAGCTGCTCAGCTTCCAGTGCCCACCAAGCAGCGTGGTGAAGATCTGGACCCACGGCCTTGGTGGGCCCGAATTGGTGGAAACCGTCAACGCAGGCGATCTGCTCAACGAGGCAGCGTCCCAACCAGCTCAAGCAGCCCAACCGGCCCAACTCGAAGCGCTGGCCAGTTCGCGCGGCTACGTCCGCGGTCTGCTGGATGGCGAGCTGCCCTGGGCAACGGCCAGCTGAAGCTGGGCTCGGGTAGGGGGCCCGGCGCCGTTACACTTGTCAACAAAGTGTCTCAGCTATGAACCAGCGCTGGCGTCTGATTGCCCTCTGGCTGCTGCCCCTCGCAGTGGTCGCATTCCTCGGATGGCAGCTGCTTGGCAACGGCGGCACGGCCCGGTTCAAACCAGAAGGCGCCACGGTTGCTCCCCGCAATGCGGCGGTAGCCCGCATGAGCTATGGCCGCTTCCTCGATTACGTCGATGCGGGGCGAGTAACAGCGGTCGATATCTTCGACGGCGGTCGCAGTGCAGTTATCGAGGCTGTGGATCCAGACCTAGACAATCGGGTGCAGCGTCTGCGCGTAGACCTGCCCGGTGTTGCTCCAGAGCTGGTCAACAAGCTCAAGGAGCAGGGGATCAGCTTCGATATTCATCCACCCAAAACCGCTCCACCAGCGCTTGGATTGCTCGGCAATCTGCTCTTCCCATTGCTGCTGATCGGCTCGCTGATCTTCCTTTCACGCCGCGGTAGCGGCATGCCTGGTGGCCCCGGGCAAGCGATGCAATTCGGCAAAACCAAAGCCCGCTTCGCTATGGAAGCTGAAACTGGCGTCAAATTTGACGACGTGGCTGGTGTTGAAGATGCCAAGCAGGACCTCCAAGAAGTTGTCACCTTCCTAAAAACCCCCGAGCGCTTTACTTCAGTTGGCGCCAAGATCCCCAAAGGGGTGCTGCTGGTAGGACCTCCCGGTACCGGCAAAACCCTGCTGGCAAAGGCAATTGCTGGTGAAGCTGGAGTTCCCTTCTTCTCGCTTTCAGGATCTGAATTCGTTGAAATGTTTGTTGGCGTGGGTGCCAGCCGGGTTCGCGACCTGTTCAAGCGGGCTAAGGAGAATAGCCCTTGTTTGATCTTCATCGACGAGATCGATGCGGTTGGACGTCAGCGTGGTGCCGGTGTCGGCGGCGGTAACGACGAGAGGGAGCAAACCCTCAACCAGCTGCTCACCGAGATGGACGGCTTTGAAGGCAATAGCGGCATCATCATCATTGCCGCAACAAACCGAGCCGACGTGCTCGATTCAGCCTTGCTGCGCCCGGGTCGTTTCGATCGCCAGGTTCAAGTTGATGTGCCAGACATCAAAGGAAGGCTGTCTGTGCTCAAGGTGCACAGCCGCGATAAAAAGCTGGCCGACGATGTGAGCCTCGAAGTAATTGCTCGCCGTACCCCGGGCTTCTCAGGCGCCGATCTCGCCAACCTGCTCAACGAAGCAGCAATCCTCACGGCCAGACGCCGCAAGGAGGCAACCTCACTTGCCGAAATTGATGATGCCGTCGACCGGATCATTGCCGGCATGGAGGGCAAGCCCCTCACCGATGGCCGCAGCAAGCGACTGATCGCGTACCACGAAGTGGGCCATGCCCTGGTGGGAACCCTGGTTCAGGCCCATGACCCTGTGCAGAAGGTCACCCTGATCCCACGGGGTCAGGCCCAGGGTCTTACTTGGTTCTCTCCAGACGAGGAGCAGATGTTGGTGAGCCGGGCCCAGCTCCGTGCTCGCATCATGGGTGCCCTCGGCGGCCGGGCTGCCGAGGATGTGGTTTTCGGCCACGCAGAGGTCACAACAGGTGCCGGTGGTGACATCCAGCAGGTCGCCTCGATTGCCCGCCAAATGGTCACCCGCTTTGGCATGAGCGATCTTGGCCAGGTCTCCTTTGAGGCTGGCAACCAGGAGGTTTTCCTGGGCCGCGATCTGATGACCCGCAGCGATGGCTCCGATCGCCTTGCCAGCAAGATCGATGATGCCGTGCGCCAGATGGTGCACAGCTGCTACGCAGACACGGTCAAGTTGGTGGCAGAGCACCGCGCCTGCATGGATCGGGTGGTGGAGCTTCTGATCGAGAAAGAGAGCCTCGATGGCGAAGAATTCCGCGCCATCGTGGCCGAATTCACGGCGATTCCAGAGAAGGAGCGCTTCTCGCCCCTGCTGGCCGGCTGATCAAGCAGTGGCACTAGCCATCACAGGACCGGCATCCACGCGACTCGCCGTGGGTGCTGTTTGTGGGTGTTCCGCTAACCAGCGAGCCACCCAGCCTGCTGCCACGCGATTCGACTCCTCAGCTGCCTCACTAGTCTCAAACACGCTTAGGGAGATCATCCGGTCACCGGCCTCACCGACGTCCACGAAGTAGTAGGCAATAAAACCTGGCAGTGCTTGCATTTCAGCTAGCAGCCCATCAAGCAAAGGCTGGGTGGCCTGAGCTGGATCCTTAATTCCCTCGTATTCGCGCAGGGTGGCGTACATACGGCAGTTCTGAAGTGCGCCCCAACTTGGCCGCGCTGGTCCCATCCGTCAACCAACCCGTGTTCGAAGCTTCCTGCTCCTCTGCTGCTTGGCCGGCACTGAAGGGCAACGGCCCTAACCCAACTAAGGTTCATAGCCACGCACTCAATTGGACTTCTTGGTATGGCGGCCATCGATCCCACAGAAATGCTGGTAAAGCAGCCCGAACCGCAGTGGATCGGCGAGGCTCTCGGCACCAATGTCAAAAGCCTGGAAGCGAAGCTGCTGGGGGAGGGCAGGGGATTTCAATCGACCACTTGGCGCCTAGAGCTGAGCTGTGATCCACCTGAAGAAGGGCCAGCAAGCGTAATTCTCAAAAGTGAAACCTCCAATAAGGACTTCAATGAGTTCAGCCGGCTGAATAATGCCTTTGGTCGTGAGGTGGGTGTTTACACTCACTGCACTCCAAGAATAGAAAATCACAAACCCTCAGTCTTTGCAACCAATTCCTCTGAACCTTTTTGGTTGCTGATCGAGGATCTGACCCACCTACGTTCAGGCGATCAAGTCATCGGCCTCAGCTACCAGGAAACGTTGGCCACGATTCAACGCATGGCAGCTATCCACGCCGAATTCTGGCTTGATCCTTCCTTGAACCAGCACAGCTGGTTGCCAAACCATGGCTTCTGGTTTGCAGACCCCAAAGCCGAAATCGTTGATGATTTCTTTGCCACCTACGGCGTGCGCTTCGGCACGGATGTTTGCCGCTTATATCGCGCGGTACTAGAGCAAAGCTCTGACATTGACCAGGCTCTCAACGACAGGCCTTGGACCCTCGTCCATGGTGATCTGCGCGCCGACAATTTGCTGTTCGGCCATACGCAGGAAGATCCGGAGTCGGTGATAATTGATTGGTCCTGGGCCAGCCGTAGTTCAGCCGCTATTGATATCGCCTTTTTAATTGGCGGCAGCACCCCCCAGGCGCAGCGGCTTGGACGTCATGAAGACCTGCTGCAGGCGTGGCACCAAGAACTGCTCAAGCTTGGAGTTTGCGACTACTCGCTTGAAGAAGCGCGATACGACCTGCAATTGGCAGCTCTACGGACCATCACTGCCGGCATAGCTATGCATTCCTTCACGGGCCCAGACATTCCCATCCGAGCAGCCCTGTTCATGGATGACGCGATCCAGCGTCATGCGGCCTACTCCTTGGAAATTGACGCCTGGCAAGCTCTGCCCGATCCGAGTGCCTGGAATGCCTGATATTGATGTAAAGCTCGCCAACCCACCGCTGGCTAGCGGCCCCTATCTGCGCCTGGGGGCAGGCAGCGATTGGCCAAAGGCAAACGGTTTCAGTGACAACAACTGTTCCAGCCTGCAGCCCCCTGCCCTGTTTGGGTGCGGCACTGGCAATAACGGCCAAGCCCTTGGAGCTTCAGGCAGCTTCGAGCCGGCAGCAGTGATCGATGCAGCGGCGGGATATCGCTTCAACAGCTGGTTGCGGGCCGAAGCCCTGCTCAGCTGGCGGCCAGAGCTGGAGTTCAGCGGCCAAAGCAACTTCTTGGGCCGTGCCGGAGCAAACCAGCCTGTGACTGGCTCAGCCTCCTCGGTGGCCGGATTTGGGGTTGCCTATGTGGATCTGCCCAAAGTGGGCCGCATTCGCCCTTTCCTTGGCGCCGGCCTCGGTGTCGCCCGCAACAGCCTTAGCTCCGTTACCTATCGCTTCCCTGGCATCGCTGCCAATGCTGCCACTGTCACGCCCGATGGCAGCTCCAGCGATCTGGTCTACCTACTCACCGCAGGCATCAGCATTCCCCTTAGTAAGCGGCTAGATCTCGATCTGGCCTATCGCTTTAGCGACCTTGGTGATGTGCGCACCAGCAGTGGTCAGGCTGGCTTGTCGCGACCGACGCTGCCAGCAGGCACCACGATCGCTATAGGAGGAACCCAGGCGGCCTTGCAGGCCCATGGGGTGCAGCTGAGTTTGCGCTACTCGTTTTAAAAAATCTTTTAATCAGATTTTGCCTGGGAACGCCAGCCAGTCCCTCAAACGGGACGCACGGGTCTCTTTTCGATCACCTTGTCTATTAAGCCGTACTCAACAGCCTCCGCGGGTGACATGAAAAAGTCGCGGTCGGTGTCTTCCTCGATGCGGGGCAGGGCTTGGCCCGTGCGATCGCTGAGCTCCTGATTGAGCTTCTGCTTCAAGTAGAGAATTTCGTTGGCCTGAATGCGGATGTCGCTGGCCTGGCCGCGGGCACCGCCCAAGGGCTGGTGGATCATTATCCGCGAGTGGGTGAGGCTGCTGCGCTTGCCCTTGGTGCCAGCGCAAAGCAGAAAGGCACCCATAGAGGCAGCTAGACCCACGCAGACGGTCTGCACGTCTGGCTTGATGTGCTGCATGGTGTCAAAAATTCCCAGACCGTCATATACCGATCCACCCGGTGAATTGATGTACATGAAAATATCCTTTTCGGGATCTTCTGCCTCTAGAAAGAGCAGCTGGGCCACAACCCGGTTGGCAGACTCAGCAGTGACCGGTTCACCCAAAAAGATGATGCGCTCCCGCAGTAGCCGAGAATAGATGTCAAATGCGCGTTCACCACGGCCCGACTCTTCAATCACGATCGGGATCATGGAGCTGAATTCGCAAGTGAGTTCGATCCTACTGAGCCTGGGCCGCTAGGGTCGACCAACCTTGGCCTATTCCAGCGTGAGTGCAGCCCTCACCGTTGCCGACAGCAAGCGGGAGTTTCACCGCGCCTTCCCCCACGTGATCGCGCCGCTCTATCGCCGCATGGTGGATGAGCTGCTTGTGGAACTGCACCTGCTCAGCCGTCAAACTGGCTTTCGCAGTGACGCCCTGTTTGCATGCGGTCTGATCCAGGTGTTCGACAGTTTTGCCAGGGGCTATCGCCCTGACGGCCAGCGCCTCCCCCTGCTCCAGGCCCTTTGCTGCGCTTCCGGCTTCGATGCCGACCAGTTGCGCCAGCAGCGAGACAGCGCCATGGCTGCCATGGGCATCCACAGCGTCGAGCAGGTGAAGCAGTGGATCGAACAGGAGGGCTCGGGCGCACCCGAACCCCTTGCGGCAGCACTTGCTGGCATCCGCCGCCCCGATTTCCACTATTCGCGGTTGATGGCCGTAGGCCTGCTTAGCCTGCTTGAGCAGGCCCAAGGCGCAGACGCCTTGGATGCCTCCGCCCTGCGCAGCTATGCCCACGATCTAGGCGGAGCCATGGGCTTGCTGCGGGAGCGACTCGACAAGGACCTGAGCCTCTACGCCACCAACCTCGAGAAAATGGCCCAGGCCGTGGAGCTAATGGCGGAAACCGTTGCTTCTGAACGCCGTAAAAGGGAGCGGCAGCAACAGGAAGCCACAGAGGCCCCTACCGAGATTGCAGCTGAAGCCGCCCCGTCAGCTGGCTGAGGGCTGAGCCAGGAGCAGCCGGCACTGCCGTCAGGCTGAGCTGGCTAGCCAATTGGACGGGCTTGGGCAATTCTGGCGGCAGCAAGCCCCGCGCTGCAAGCGCTGCAGGCCGCAGCCGCAACTGCATCGCAGCGCCAAGGCCGGGCTGGCTCAGCACAGGCGTGGCTGCTGCAGGAGTAGCGCCAGGTGGTTCGGGTCCAAGGAACAGCAGTAGCTGGGGTCTGCTTGAACCAGCCAGCACCCAGCGCCAACCTCCCACGACTCGCCCATCCTGCTGGCGCCAGAGCGTTGCGGCTAAGGCCTTGGAGCCAGATTGCGTTGCCTCGAGCCCCTGGGTCTCCAGCGGCTCCACCAGCCCGGCGAGCATCTGGTTCCAGGGGCGCCGATCACCCGAGACCGCCAACTCCAGCTCCAAACCCGTCTGAAAGGGGCCTTGGGCCAGCGGGCGCAGTCGCAAGACAAAGGGCACTCGACGCAACATGGTGATTTGGGCATCACCGATGCCGTAGCGGGCCGCCAGCGGTTCCCGGATCAGCTGGCGGCTCAGCAGCCCCTGCAGTAAGCCCTCGAGGCCAGGACCGCGCCACTCCAGCAGCAAATCTGCAGGCAGGGGGGGAGGCAAAACGGCTGGCGCCGCACGCCCTGGGGCGGCCAGCAGGCCGCTGGCGGCAGCTGCTTCTCCAGCGAGAGCCAGGTTGGCGCCCTCGAGCCCGAGACTCAAACACCCCTCCTGGAAGCGTTGCAGCAAAGGTGCTGCAGGACCCGCCATCACGCCAAGGCCAAGGGGGGCCCAGAAAACCGCTTGCTCCTGCTGCAAGCGCTGCAGACAGCGCTGCTCCAGACCACGGCGCTGACGTTGGGCCAAGTTGAGCTGGTCTTGTAGTAGCCGCTTGGCAAGGGGATCGGCTGCCACGACCACGAGGTCATCAACCCGAATTCCATGGGGAGGCAGGGGGCTTGCTGGTTGAAACTGATAGGCCAGAAAGGGGCCACCATCGCCATCGCGCCCCCAGAACTGCCACCAGAAGCGGCGCTGCTGACGCCAAATCCGACGCGCCTGAGCCGCGCCGAGGCGCTGGCTCCACAGGGCTGGCACCGGTCGCTCCGGGGCGGCGGGAAAGCTCTGCAGCAGGGCGGCCTGGCCCAGCAGCCGCTCCAGACCCTCGGCCCGGGGCCGGGGGGATCGCAGCAGCAAGCCAGCGGGAAGAAGTAGCAACAGAACCGTCAGGATGATGGTCCAGCGCAAGCGGGTCACGCCCCAGCTCCGTAGAGGGTGGTGCGGCGCCGCACCGGACGGCCAAGTCGCTGGGCAGCCGCCTCGAGCGCCTGGGGGGACTGGCGGGTGCCGCCGCTGGCACCCGCCATCGTTGTGATGTGCTCCTCCATCAAGGTGCCGCCCAGGTCATTGCAGCCCCAGCGCAGGGCCTCGGTGGCGCCTGCGAGGGTGAGCTTCACCCAGCTGGGCTGGTGGAAGCGAAACCAGGGGCCAAGCAACAGACGGGCCTGGGCCGTGAGCCGCAACATCGCTGCAGGGTCGGGCTGGTCCCGTTGCACCCGGGAGCGCAGGGCAGCTGGCGCCGAGGCGCCCACAAACGGCAGCAGCACAAACTCAGTGAAACCCTGGCGTTGATGCTGCCAGGCGTAGCGCTGCACCGCCACCAGGGTGAGCAGGTGAGCCACCACGTCGGCCGGAGACTCGATGTGGCCTGCCATCAGGGTGCTGGTGGCAGGCAAGCCTTGCTGGTGCACCTGAAGCATCACCGCCACCCACTCCCGGGCCGTGAGTTTCTCCGGACAGAGCACCTGCCGCACCGGCTCACTGAGCACCTCTGCCGCCGTACCCGGCACCGATCCCAGGCCAGCAGCTTGCAGCCGCACCAGCACCTGATCGAGGGGCAGCCCATCGTGCTGGGCGAAATAAAGCAGCTCCTGGGGCGAAAAGGCATGAAGGTGCAACCCCGGTGCTGCCTGCTGCAACAGACCAAGCAACCGTTCGGCATAGGCCAGCTGACTGCCTGCCACGGTGGCGGCTGGGTTGAGTCCGCCCTGGATACAGAGCTCGGTGGCTCCAGCCTCAAGTGCCTCGGCGGCTTTTTGCTGCAGGTCTGCTTCGCTAAGCCAGTAGGCGCCGGGGTCGCCAGCATCGCGGCGGAAGGCGCAGAAGCTGCAGTGCTTGATGCAGTGGTTTGAAACGTTGAGGTTGCGGTTCACCACGTAGGTGACGATGTTGCCCGCTAGTTGTTGACGCAATCCGTCTGCAGCGCGGCGCAGCAATTCATCCTGCTCGGCATCAGCGCTGCGGCTGAGCAAGGTAAGACCGAGGGAGGCAAGCAAGGCCGGATCCCAGCTGGCCTGGTCGTGCTTATCGGTATCACTACTGAGCGGCAGCTTTGGCTGGGCCAAGTCAATGGCCGCAACCAGGTCCCCTAGGTCGAGGGCTGGCGAAGGGGTAGGGGGCGCAGCTGGGGGAGGCACCAGCAGATCTGCTGCGCTACGCCAGGCCCAATCGGCTAACCCAGCGGGAGTGGGGGAGGATCGCGAAGAGCCAGCGGCGCTCACTTGCGGCGCTTGGTTTCAAGGGCGCTGCGACGGCGACGATCGCTCCACTCGATGATGGAGAGATAGATCACGCCTCCGCTAACAAACACCAGCAGCAGCACCGCGATAGCGGAAAGCACCTGGGAGGCGGAGAGGTTCAGCTCAGGCACAGAGGATCGTCAAAGCCAGGTCAGAACTTGATGCTGTTGTCGCCGTGACGACCCCAGACCACCATGGCGATGGAAAAGCTGAACAGAGCAGCCAAGGAGGCCCAACCCGCAGAGATCAACATGGAGCAGCTTGCAATCGTTGACGTCACTTTACCTAGGCTGGAGAACTAAAGGTGTTCGTCGTTGCAGTCCGTGGTTGTGGTCCTTTCCTCCGCCAGCCCCGTTCAGGAGCGACTGCGCCTGCGCCAGCCATACCCCGACTTCAAGGTGGTGGTGCTCGACGACGACTTCAACACCTTTCAGCACGTGGTGGAAACACTGGTGCGCATCATTCCCGCCATGCTCCCTGATAAGGCCTGGGACCTGGCCCACCGCATCGACGGGGAGGGTTCGGCGGTGGTGTGGTGCGGCCCCCAGGAGCAGGCTGAGCTCTACCACCAGCAGCTGGGAGCAGCCGGCCTGACCATGGCTCCTTTGGAGCGGGCCTGATGGGCCGGGTGGTCATCACCCACAGCACCTACGTGGAGGGGCTGATTCCGCTGCTCAAGCAACTTGCGCTCTGCCCCGGCATCGACACCGTCACCCCGGCGGTGATCAGCCGCGTGCGCGGCCGCAGCAGCCAGATGCGGATGCGGGTTTCAGCTCCCATCACCGGGGGGCACAAGCTGGTCGCCCGCCGCGGCAGCAGCCTGCAGGAGGTGTTTGTAGTCACCGGCTTGAGCCGGGAACAACTGCAGCAGTGCCTAGATCGGTTGCTGGGTCAAACACCACCCAACAGCAACTCACCGGCAGGGGAACGCTCGTAGGACGCCGCTGCCTGAAAGCGGGCAAAGGCGCCGCCATCTCGAAACCAGGACTCGTTTTCAAGGCTGAGCCCATCGGGCTGCAGCTTCCAGCGCCGCTGAAGGTAGGCGACATATTCCTCAGGGGTGCTCTGGGCTGCCTGCCAGTGCACCACCGCGAAGCTCAGGGCGCTTACCCGCACGGTGCCCCCTTCGGATTCCTGAATCTCCTCTTCAAATAGGAAGGTGCGGAAGCGATCCTGGGCGTCGCGTCCCTCCAGGCAGTATTTGCGCAAGTAGAGCTCCCGAGCGCGAGGAAAAACCGGCCCTGGGGCGAGGGCCAGAAGGGCTTCAAAGGCTTGCTGAAAGGACTCCATCGAGGCTGGCGGGCGAACCCGGCCATGGCAGCAACTAGGTCCAGAATGGCCCCTGATCCCCACCGTTGTCGCCACCCCACCATGCCGATCTCCCCCCAGCAGCTCAATGGGGCCATGGCCTGGCGCTACGCCACCAAGGTGTTTGACCCCAGTCGCCGCATTGACGACACCACCTGGGCCGCCCTGGAGGATGCCCTAGTGCAGAGCCCATCGAGCTATGGCCTGCAGCCCTGGAAATTTCTGGAGATAAACGACTCCGCCCTGCGCCAGCAACTGCGCCCCGAGTCGTGGAACCAGAGCCAGATCACCGACTGCTCCCATCTAGTGGTGTTCCTGGCGCAACGCCAGATCGGAACCGCCGAAGCCGATCGCCTAATCGAAAAGATGGCAGCCGTTCGAGGCCTCGATTCCGCCGCCCTGGCCACCTACCGCCAGATGATCGATGTTGACCTGATCAATGGGGCCCGCAGCCAGCAGATCGAACGCTGGGCGAGCAACCAGGTGTACATCGCCCTAGGCACGTTCATGACAGCTGCGGCCCTGCTGGAAGTGGACACCTGTGCCATCGAAGGCTTCGATCCCCTTGCCTACGACCGCATTCTCAACTTGGCAGACTCGCCCTACCGCAGCTGTGTGGTGTGTGCTGCTGGATATCGCGATAGCAGCGATAAATACGCCTCGCTAGCGAAGGTTCGCTATGCCCCTGCCGAACTGATCGAGAGGCGTTGATTTGAAGGGGGTGGACCGCCGTGCCGTTTTGCCCCAGTGTTCGACCTGGTGGAACCAGAAGAGGGTCAAGGACGGGGCGCCGTTTCCGGCTGCGAGGCCGGTTTACGTTGCTTCCGCTGCAGACCCCCATGTCGAAAAGGGAGTCAGATCAGAAAACTGTAAAAGGCAGTCACCAACAAGGCAGTCCGTTGGAAGTGTAGACCGATTACGGGTTCTGCGGGGGCAGGGGCCAGATGGATCGGACCCGCTCTAAAAGCTGCTCCGCCTGGCCAGCCCGTTCCTCAGCTGTGACCCCGGGCAGCAGCAGGGTGACATGACCAAGCTTGCGTCCGGGGCTGGAGCCCTGCTTGCCGTACCAGTGGACCGTGGCCTCCGGTATGGCAGCCAGATCGTCCCGCTGAGCCTGGTAGTCGGCTTCCGAACTTTCAAAGCCCAACAGATTCACCATCAGTGCCCCCGGCACCTGCAGCTCGACAGACCCCATCGGCAGGCCAGAAACGATCCGCACCTGCTGCTCGAACTGGCTGGTATGGGCTGCCTCGATCGTGAAATGGCCGGAATTGTGGGTGCGGGGGGCGATTTCATTGACCTGCAGGCCACCCGGGCCATAAAAAAGCTCGATGGAGATCACCCCCACGTAATTGATCGCCGTGAGCAGGGAAGCGGCGATATTGCGGGCATAGGCCTGCACCGCATGGGGCACTGAAGCCGGCGCCAGCACCCAGTCGCATACCTGCTGGTGCTGGTGGGTCTGCACCAAGGGATAGCACCGCACGTTGCCAGCCCGGTCGCGGCAAGCGAGCTGGGAGAGCTCCTGCTCAAAGTTGACAAACTCCTCAAGAATCCAGTCGCCTAGGGGCATCCTTGCCAGCAGGGCCGTGAGATCTTCAGGGCAGCGAAACACAGCTGTCCCCTTGCCGTCGTAGCCACCGGTGGAGGCCTTGGCCATCAGTGGATAGTTGAAGCCTTCAGGCAACAGGCCACTGGTGGGCAGATCGCACCAGCGCGGGCAAGGCAGGCCCAGACCCTGCAGCAACTGCCGCTGGCCCCGCTTACTGACTAGGGGAGCGAGGGCCTCCAGGCTTGGCAGAAAGACGACTCCGTCAAAACTGAGCGGCGCCAGGGCCGGCAGATCTACCCATTCGTTTTCAAAGGTGATCGCGCCACTGCGGCGCGCCAGCTCCCGGGTGGCCGCCACATCGTCGAGTTCAGCCAGCACCACACTGCTGGCAAGGGCAGTGGCGGGATCCTGTGCCCCTGGTGTCAAAACGTGCAGGGGCACATTGAGCTTGCGGGCAGCAGCGGCAAGCATCAAGGCCAATTGGCCACCACCAACTACACCGATAGCAACTGGCTCAGTCACAGGGCGGGTATCAACCACGGATCTTGGAACTCGCCGCGTGCATGGTATGAATCAGGACGCCCCTTTGAACTCGTACCAGGCCACAAGCAGCTGATAGGCAGCATTGCGGCGGACCCAAAGCCTGGAGTCACCACCCTGATCTGGATGCCAATCCATCACGTTACGGCGCCAGGTAGCGCGCACGTCCTGCCAGCCGCTGCCTGGTAGTACTCCCAGCTCTTCGCAAGCCTGGCGGTAGCAACTCAAGAAGGCATCGGAACCGCTAGACGCTGTTGGGGTGGCAGCCACAAAGGCGTGGGCGCCGTGCTCCAAACGATCAACCACTTCCTGGGCCTGCTTGCTGGCCTGAACCGCCGCCGCCAGCTGCTGGCGGGCCGTATCCATCTGAGCCGCCAGGGTGCCGGCCAGCTTCTCCACCTGGCGTTGGGCTTGCTGGGCAGTGGCCAGGGCCTCGGCCCGCCCCTGCCCAGTACTGGTCACAGCAGCATCGAGGCTGGCCGTGGCCCGGCTGCAGCTCTGCTGGGCCTGCTGAATCTGCTGGTCCATCGTTGCCATTTGACTGGACACATCTGCAGCGACAGCCTGGGTATCGGCCTGGGCAGCCTGCGCTGCGCTGATCGCCCGGGAAGCTTCGCTGCGCAATCGGGCCAGCTGGGACTCCTGTTCGCCGCGGAGTCGGTCTAGAGCCGCCTGGGCTTTGCTTGCCTCGCTGCGTAGCTGGGCCAGCTGCTGCTCCTGACTGGCAATCAACCCATCGAGCTGACGCCGAGCCGCTGCCATCTGATCATTGAAGCCACCGGCGAAAGCATCCAGCTGGCCCTCCACCAACTGGACGGCCGCCAAAGCACCGCTGGTGTCGGCTGTTTGGGTAACCAGATCGCGGCGCAGGTTGGCCTCTAATTGAACCCGAGCCTGCTGAGCTGCAGAGAGCTCAGCCTGCAACGCCCTAATTTTTGCGGCCGCCTGGGCTGCGGTTCGGTCATGTTCGCCGTGGAGCGACTCCAACGCTGCCAGTGCCGCCGCCGCCTCGGCGCGGGCCTGGGCCAGCTGCTGGCTGGCTCCCTCGTCAACACTGGCTAGTGCGGCCTGGGCCGACTGGGTGGTGCGCTGCGACTGCTCTAGCGCCCGGCTCACCTGGGGACGCATCACCACTGGCTGCACGCTCGCCCTGCCCCGGGCGCCGACCCCAGCCTTGGGGGAGCGCAACAACACCACGCCAAAGGCAGTAAACACTAGTGGCGAAACCAGCACCCAGTAGGTGTCGTTGCTGATCTCCTGGTTGCCCTCGCGGGCCGCCTGCTGGCCGCGCATCAGGATCAGCAAAAACAGCATCACGCCAAGCACAAGGCTGAACAGGCCCACCATTTGGCGTTCGCTGAGGCTGGAGCGGGGTCTGCCACCGGAGGAAGCCATAGCCATCATTTCAGGCGGCTGAACCCTAGGCAGGCTTCAGGGACTGGACCAGTAACAGGCTCTTCAAGTTAGGCCGCGATCACCGGCGAAGAGATATCGCACCAAACTCAGCATCAGCACGATCAAAAACAATGCCAAACCAATCGTGCAGGCGTAGCTGATCTCCAGCTCGGCAAAAGCCTGGTCGTAGACGTAGTAAACGAGGGTGCGGGTCGAATCGGCAGGGCCACCTTGAGTCATTAAATACACCTCTTCGAACACCTTGGTAGCCGCAATTGCGGAGATGACCGCCACCAGGGTGATGTAGGGCCGCAGCAGCGGCAGGGTTATATCCAGGTGCTTTCGCAAGCCCTCACTGCCATCGAGGGCCGCTGCCTCGTAGAGATCTGGAGAGATGCCCTGCAGCCCGGCCAGAAAGATCACCATGTAGTAGCCGAGGCCCTTCCAGAGGGTCACGAGCATCACTGAGGGCAGGGCCAGCAGGGGCGAGGTGAGAAAGCCGATGGGCTCGAAACTGCCACCAAAAAGGGCGGTGAGCCAGCCATTAATCAGGCCGTTTTCGGCATAGATCCAGCGAAAGGCAATCGCCGCCACCACGATCGACACCAATACCGGGGTGTAGAGGGCACCACGAAACCAATGGATCCCCGGCAGCTGGCGGTTAACCAACACGGCCAGGGCCAGGGCGCCGATCACGATCGGGGGCACCACTCCAAGCAGATACAAAAATGTGGTGCCGGTGACCCGGAAAAACATCGGGTCGGCCAGCAGGCGCCGGATATTGGCCAGGCCAACGAAGCGCAGCGGCTCGCTGACATCGAGGCCGGCCTGGCTGAAGCTCATCACCAATGCCATCGCTGCCGGAATCAGCACCGACAGCCCGATCAGCACCAGGGCAGGGGTCAAAAAGCCCCAAGCCGTGGCGGTGCGCTTGCGGAGATTGGCCTCGCTCATGCAAGGCAAAGTACCTGGGCTGAAGGATGATCGCCCAATGGATCTGCAAACGATCAGGGTGGAGCTGCAGGCTGCCCCCTACCCGGTGATTATCGGCTCGGCAGCCTTGCTGACTCTGGGCGACCAGATTCGGGGCCTGGGCTTTAAGGCAGGCACCAAGGTGCTGCTGGTGACCAACGCCGTGGTGGAGGCCCATTACGGCGCAACTGCCCTACAAAGCCTCAGCGAGGCGGGGCTTGATGCCAGCACCCTGGTGATCGAGGCGGGAGAAGATCAGAAAACGCCAGCCACGGTGGGCCTGATCCATGACGCAGCCTTTGCCCGCCGGCTGGAGCGGGGCTCATTGATCGTTGCCCTTGGCGGTGGCGTGGTGGGCGACATGGCGGGATTTGCGGCAGCCACCTGGCTGCGCGGAATAGCCGTGGTGCAGGTGCCCACCACCCTGCTGGCCATGGTGGATGCGGCAATCGGAGGCAAGACCGGGGTAAACCACCCCGGCGGCAAAAACCTAATCGGCGCCTTTCACCAGCCGCGCCTGGTGCTGATCGACCCCAGCAGCCTTGCCACCCTGCCGGAGCGGGAATTTCGCGCTGGCATGGCCGAGGTGATCAAGTACGGCGTGATCGGCGACCCCGAGCTGCTGGCCGAGCTAGAGGCGAGCGGCGCCCAGCTGGCCAGCTTGAACACCCTGCCAGCCGAGCTGCTGCAACGAATCCTGGTGCGCTCCGCCGCCGCCAAGGCGAAGGTGGTGGCCGCCGACGAACACGAAGGGGGCCTGCGGGCGATCCTCAACTACGGCCACACCCTGGGCCACGTGGTGGAGACCCTCTGCGGCTATGGCACCTACCTCCATGGCGAAGCCGTTGGCTTGGGCATGGTGGCGGCCGGCGAAATCTCCCTGGCCATGGGCCTGTGGAGCGCTAGCGACCAGGCGCGCCAGCGGGCCGTAATCGCCGCCGCAGGGCTGCTGCTGGCCTGGCCAGCCCTCGATCCCGACGCCGTGCTGGCCTGCCTGCAGGGCGACAAGAAGGTGAGGGAGGGTCAGGTGCGCTTCGTGCTGCCCACCGAGATCGGCAGGGTTGAGATCCGCAGCGACGTCAGCGAAGCAACGATCCGCAGGGCGCTCGCCAGCTGCGCCTAAAGGGCGTTGCGGGGTGGGTGGCCTTCGCCGCGCAACAGCTGGCGCTCCCAGCGGTTTAGCTGCCGCAGCAGCAGGGCGCTGCCGCCAAGCAGCACCAGCAGGGTCAACCGGGCCGTCAGCCCGGGCAGCCAGGCCGCCAGCAGCAGCTCCACCCCCAGGGCCACCAGCACTAGCGGCCGCCAGCGGCGTATCTGCCGCAGAGCACCGGAGCAGGCACGGCAGTGGCGGGTGTGGCTGTCGTAGCGATCCATCAGGGCTGAGCGACCCAGCCGGGGCGGCAGGGCGGAGCCTGGGCATGGCAGGCCGGCAAAATCATTGACCCATTTGTGCAATGCCCGCACGTAGATGTCGGCGCCGGTGGGCAGGAAGCTCGCCTGGTTTTGAACCCGTTCCTGCCAGTGCAGAAACACCTGGTCGTCTTCGAGCACTGTGTGGTTACCGATGTGCTGCAACCACACCGGCCGAGCCCGCAGCAGCAGCCGGGGCAACAGCGAGCGGAACTGAAACGGGAAGCGGGCAAACAAGCGGCATTCCCCAGCCCGGATCGGCGTTGCGTACACAACCGTGAGGAAGCGGGCAAATCCCTTCGCCGTGAGGTCGTGCCACATCAGGCCCGGCGCCTGAAAGGTGGTGAACTGGCTGCCCAGGCGCCCCCGGCGCGGGCCCTCGGGCCAGGTGGCGGTGAACCCCTCCGCCCCGAAACTGGTCAGCTCGGCCACCACCGGAGCGGCGTTCTGGCGCTTACCCACCGTGCGGTGGTGGGTGAAGGGCACATGGCTCACATCGAGCACGTTCTCCAGCAGGGTGAGGGCATCCATCGGCAGGTCGCGGAAGGTGTCCTGCACCAGCCAGCCGGGTTCCTCGAGCACGGGCACCAGCGGCAGGGGCACCGCCGCAGCCGCGGCCGAGTCGCCGGCAAACACAAACAGCAGCCCCTGGGCGCTGGATGTGGCGTAGGGGCGGCAGGAGCTGCGGGGGTTGGCGCCGATTGCGGCTTCGGCCTGGGGGATCGCGGTGCAGCTGCCCTGGGCGTTGAAACTCCAACCGTGATAAGGGCACTCCAGCTCACCCCTTTCGTTGAGGCGGCCTTCGCTCAAGGGCACGCGCCGGTGGGGGCAGACGTCGGCAAAGGCGCACCACTGCTGGCCTGCAGAGTCCCACCACAGCACCAGATCCATCTCCAGCAGGGTGAAGGCCGTGGGGCGGCGAGGGTCGAGATCCTGCAGATAGGCCACCGGATACCAGCGCTGCAACCAGTGCTCCTGCCTGATGCTGGCGCCGCTGGCGGAATCAATAACCGGAGCTGGGATCACCATGGGCAGCGGCAGCAACTGGGAATAGCCGATGGGTCGATGATGGCGCGCTGACCCGCAGCTCCGCTTAACTAGAAGCAGAGGTGTAGAAGCGCTGGGCGTAGCGCCACAACAGGCGACTGCCAGCCAGGCACAGCCAAGCGGCCAGCAACGAACCCAAAGCCCAGATGGCTGAACCCCGCCCCAGCAGCGCCTCGGCGGGCACGGTGGTGAGGAAGGCCACCGGCAGCACAAAGGTGAACAGCAACCGCAGCGCCGGCGGATAGGCGCTCACCGGGTAGCGGCCAGCCACCAGGGTGTAGCGCAACACCTCGGTGGCATTCCACACCTTCACAAACCAGATACTGAGGGCCGCCAACACAAACCAGAGGCTGTAGAGAATCACCAGGGCTGCAAGCAGCAGCGCCAGCGAGAGCAGCACGGGCCCAGCCGCAGGCAGGCCGGATGGAGCCCCAGGACCCCTGTTCAGCAAGGCCCAAACGATAAGGCCAAAGCCAGCCAATATTCCTGGCAGCCCCCAGGGCGACACGGTGCGGGCCGACAGCCAGAACTGGCTGTCAATCGGCTTGAGCAGCACATAGTCGAGGGTGCCGGTCTGCACGTGGTTAACGATGCGGCTGAGGTTGGGCTGCAGCACGCAGGTGGTGAACCCATCCAGCAGCGTGTAAAGACCCAGCACCACCAAGGCGCCACTCCAGCTCCAGCCCCCCAGCTGGGGCCCACCACCAAACAGCAGCTGCAGCACAAAGACGCTGCCGGCCAGGTTGCCCAGCACCGACAGCAGCTCGATCCAGGCATTGAGCGGGTACTCGAGTTCGGCCGCCAGGGAGGTGCCCCAGAAGCAGCGCAGGCTGCGCCAGTAGCGCGCAAACTCCCTCACGCGCCCATCGCCGAGTAGCGGCGCAGGCCGGCCCGCCACAGCCAGTGGCCGATCGGCAGCAGCAGCAGGCACCAGGCGGCGATCGCCCCAAAACCCAATGCCACATTCACCGGTTCGCCGGCCAGCAGCCGGGCGGGGAAGTCGACCATCCAGGGGAAGGGCGTGGCCAGGGCCAGCCGCCGCACCGCTGGAGGGAAGGTATCCAGGGGTGCCACCAGGCCCGATAAAAACAGATAGGGGATCATCAACAGCCGATCGAGGGCCGCCGCCCGCTCACTCCAAAAACAGAGGGTGGTAACGAGCACCTGCAGCAGAAAGCGCAGCAGAAAGGCCGCCACAATCGCCAGAATTCCCAGCAGCAAAGCCCCCGCCGACGGCAGCCACAGCAAGCCTGGCGCTGCCAGCCCCACCGCCAGCAGCATCACCGCCACAAACGGGATTCGCGACGCCTGTTCACTGAGATGGGCCGCCAGATATCGCCAGAGCGGCGAAAGCGGCTGCAGCAAGAAGGGCGACAGGCGGCCCTGCAAGGCGTCGTCTTCGAACACCTGAATCAGCCAAACCACCGTGAACTGGCGCACCACAAAGGCCGCCAAGAAGTAGTGGCTGAGCTGCTGGGCTGAGAGGCCAGCCGCCGCCGCCGCGCCCGAGCCGCTCCAAACCCCGAGCATGATCAAGGGCAACACCCCAGAGAGGGCCCAGAGGGCGATCTCGGCCCGGTATTCGAGCATCAGCGCGTACTGACTGCCCAGCAACGCCCGCGCCACCCGCCATGCCCAGCTCACTGGGAGGCCTCGGAGCTTGAATCGCGCTGGCGGAACAATCCGCCGATCAGCTCCTCCACCGGCGGATCACTCACCTCCAGATCCACCACCGCAAAGCGCTCCAGCAGCGCCGCCACCCGCTCGGCGAGCTGGGCCCGCGGCACCAGCAGCCGCACCAGATGGCCCTGATGGGCCTCGAGCTGGCCGAAACCGGCAAAGGCCTCCGGTGGATGGAGGTCGGCAAGCTCCAGCCGCACCTGGCGGCAGGGGGCCAGCCGCTGGGTGAGATCGGCTAGGGAGCCATCGTGGAACAGCTGGCCCTGGTGGATCAGCAGCACCCGCGGGCAAAGGGCAGTGATGTCGCCCATGTAATGGCTAGTGAGCAGCACGGTGGCGCCGGTGCGGCGGTTGTAGTCGGCGAGGAAGTCCCGCACCCGCGCCTGGGCATTCACATCCAGACCCAGGGTGGGCTCATCGAGAAACAACACCGCCGGCTCGTGCAGCAGGGCCGCCAGCAGCTCCGCCTTCATCCGCTGGCCCAGGGAAAGCTTGCGCATCGGTCGCCGCAGCTCCTGGCCCAGCTCCAGCATCTCGGCGAGTTGGCCAATGCGCCGCTGGGCCTCCGCCTCCGCAATGCCATAGACCGCGGCATTGACCCGCAGCGAATCGAGGGCGGGCAGGTCCCAGATCAGCTGCTGGCGGTTGCCCATCACCAGGGTGATCTGGCGCAAGAAGCGGGCCTGACGGCGATAGGGCTGGTGGCCTGCCACCTCCAGCTCGCCGCCGCTGGGGTGGATCAGGCCGGTGAGCATCTTCAAGGTGGTGGTCTTACCGGCGCCATTGGGGCCCAGGAAGCCAACGATCTCCCCCGGCTCGATCGTGAAGCTGATTCCATCCACCGCCAACACATCGCGATGGCGCCGCCGCAGCAGATGCTGAATTGTGCCGGCCAGGCCAGGCTGCTTCTCGCTGATTCGGTAGGTCTTGCTCAACCCACTAGCGCGAATGATTGGCCCTGCCACAACGTTTTGCTATCACGCGCACCGTAGGCAGCCAACTGGGCTGATTAGGGTTTAGGCACAGCACACCTACAGCCTCCAAGACGATGACCAGCGTTGACTGGCTCTGGCTGCTGCATCCCACCCTGGCGGTAGCCCTGGTTTTTCCCCTGCTGGGCGCTGTCTTGCAGCTGGCCATCCAGACCCGTCGGCGCCGCCTCAAACCGGGCAAGGCGCCGGCAAGCTCCGGCAGCGAACACACCGCCCTGGGGCGCTGGCTCACCAGCTCGGTGGTGGCCATCCAGCTGATTGCCTACGCAGTGGTGATCCTCACCCAGAAGCCAAGTCAGCTCGACGGCATGCGCAGCGCCCTGCTGCTGCTCGTGCTGACTGGCAGTGTGCTGGCCCTGGTAGCTCTTTGGCGGGTGCGGCAAGCCAGCTACCGGGCCAGCTTTGCCCTGCTCTGCTGGATCGGGGTGATCGGCCTGGGCATGCAACCTGAAATCTGGCGGCTCAGCGACAACCCCCTCGATCCAGCCTTCTGGCAATCCCATTTCTGGGGCGGCATGGGGCTCACCGGCTTGCTGCTCTTCTCCCTAGCGGCCCGTCCGGAAATCCAGCGCCAACTGCGCTGGCGGCGCCTGCACCTCAGCGCCAACGCCTTGGCGGCCCTGATCTTTCTGGCCCAGGGGATCACGGGCCCGAGGGACCTGCTGGAAATTCCCCTGAGCTGGCAAAAGGCCACCATCTGGAGCTGCGACTTCAGTTTGCGCAGCTGCCCGCCCCTGGCTCCACCGGGCTGATGCGCCTGCCCTGGGCCGTACTGCTGTTGGCCCTGCTGGCTTGTCGCTACGTCTTTTGGCGCTGCACAGCCACCCTCAACCTCGATAGCCCCCTGGCTGCGGCCCTGAGCTTGCTGCTGCTGGCGGCCGAGCTCTGGCTGCTAGCCCACGGCTTCCTGCAGCTGCTTTTCACCCTGGCACCGGCCCAAAGGGAAGTCCCGGCTAGCGCAGACCCCAAGCAGGCGGCCAGCCAGCCCTGGGTGGATGTGCTGGTGCCGAGCTACGGCGAGCCGATCGAGGTGGTGGAGCGCTGCCTGCGCGGTTGCCGCGCCCTCAACTACAACCGCTACCGCCTGTGGCTGCTCGATCATTCCGGCAGGCCGGAGCTGGCTGAGCTCTGCAAGCGCCTGGGCTGCCACTACCGCAGCCGCGAGCGGCGGGAGCATGCCAAGGCAGGCAACCTCAACCACGTGTTGCCGGAGCTGCAAGGCGAGCTGATCGCCATATTCGACGCGGATGTTGTGCCGGTGCGGGGCTTCCTGGAGCGAACAGTGGGGCTATTCGATACGGCCGAAGTGGGCCTGGTGCAGACACCCCAGACCTATATGAATGCCGATCCGGTGATCCGCAACCTGGCTCTGGAGCGTTGGCTGCTGCCCGATGAAGAGAGCTTCTACCGCTGGATCGAGCCGGTGCGCCAACGGCTCGGGGCGGTGGTGTGTGCGGGGACATCCTTTGTGGTGCGCCGCTCCGCCCTGCTGGCGGTGGGTGGCTTCGAGACGGGCACCCCCTCAGAGGATCTGGCCACCGGCATTCGGCTCACAGGCGCCGGCTGGCGGTTGCTGTTTGTGCCGGAGAAGCTCAGCGCCGGCATGGCGCCCCTCACCGCCGCCGCCTTTGCCCGCCAACGCTGCCGCTGGGCCAGCGGCACCCTGCAAACCCTGCGCACCGGTGCCAGCCCCCTGCTGATCAAGGGCCTTAATCCAATCCAGCGGCTGGCCTTTCTCGAGGGGATCCTGCACTGGCTCAACGCGCTGCCCCAGCTGGTGCTGCTGCTGATGCCCCTGAGCCTGGGTGTGCTGGGCATCGCGCCGCTACGCGTCAGCGGTGCCGGACTGCTGCAGATGGCCCTGCCCCTCTACGGCGCCCAGCTGGTGCTGGCTCGCTGGTTTACGGCCCATAGCCGCACCGCCCTCACCAGCGAGCTCTACCGCCTGGTGGTGCTGCTGCCGCTGGTGGGAGCGGTGCTTAGCACCCTGCTGGGCAAGCCCCTGCCCTTCCGGGTCACACCCAAGGCCCTGGCCAGTGGCCGCCAAACCAGCCCCGAACCGGGCCTGCTGTTGCCCCTGCTGGCCCTGCTCAGCCTGCAGCTGGTGGCCTTGCTGAATCTGCTGCCCATCGCGAGCGGTGACCGGCTGGACCTATTGCCCGAGAGCAAGGCCACCCTGGCCCTCGGTGTGGGCTGGGCCCTGGTGAATGTGCTGCTGCTGCTAACCGCCATGCGCTGCTGCTGGGACCGGCCCCGCAGCGATGCCGTGCCCTGGCTGGCCTGGCGAGAGGCGGTGTGGCTAGCTGGCCAGCCCGCCCAACTGGTGGCCTTAAGCGAAGCGGGCCTCGAGCTTGAGCTGGAGCGGGCAGCGCCGCAGCCGGGGCAAGAGCTGGAACTCGCCACGAGCGACGGCCGTTGCTGGCTCCTGAGACTCGAGACCTGCCGGGGGAAGCGTCTTGGTTGCAGCTGGGCACCGATTTCAAGCGAGCTTGCGGAGGAGCGGCAGGAGTGGCTGCAGCAGCGGCTATACCGCCGCGATGGCCAGTGGCCGACGCGGCGGGCGCCAGCCGAACCGCTTGCCCTGGCTGTGATCCTGACCCGGCTGCTGCGGCCGCTAGCAGCTGAGACCTGGCTGAAGCGCAGCCTGCTGTCAGCCAATCCGCCAAACGAGCAACATGGAGCGGTGATGGCGGAGATGCAGCGATGAGCCTGGTAGCAGTGACGGGAGCATCCGGAAAAACCGGTTGGCGGGTGGTGGATGAAGCCTTGAAGCGGGGCCTGGGGGTGCGGGCGATCGTGCGGCCCGGCTCCGTGCTGCCAGCGGCCCTGGGCGAAGCAGAGCAGCAAGGGCGGCTCGATGTGCGGCGACTGGATCTCAGTGCCACCGAGGCCTTGCATGCCGCCCTGAGCGGCTGTGACTCCCTGGTGATCGCCACTGGCGCCCGGCCATCAGTGGATCTGGCCGGCCCCCTCAAGGTGGATGCCTTCGGGGTGCGCGACCAGATCCGCGCCTGCCAGGCGGTGGGCCTGAAGCGGGTGGTGCTGGTGAGTTCGCTCTGCGCCGGGCGCTGGCAGCACCCCCTCAACCTGTTTGGCTTGATCCTGGTGTGGAAACGCCTGGGCGAGCGCTGGCTTGAAGAAAGCGGACTCGACTGGACCGTGGTGCGCCCCGGCGGCCTCAGCGAGGACGACAGCCGCAGCGAAAGGGAGGGGGTGGTTTATTCCGGCCCCAACCAGCAGGAGAGCAGCAGCCTGCCCCGCCGCCTGGTGGCCCGGGTGTGCCTAGAAGCCCTGGAAACCCCGGCCGCCAGCGGGCGAATCATTGAAATCACCAGCAGTCCCACCCAGCAGCCCCAAGCCCTCAACCAGTGGCTTGCTGCATCCTGATTTGAGGATGAGCTTTAGCTCTAAAGAAGGCCTCGATAACGCACCAGCAATTGCACCATCGCCCAGGAGCCAAGCGTCACCTTCACCGCAACTAGGGCATTGAGCAGTGGGATCCAGCCGCCACTGTCAATAGCCCCGAAACGTCCGCTACCCAGGGCCAGGCCTTCCAAGCTGAGCAGGGCCACCAGCACGAAGGCAACCACCGCCGCCTTCTCCCAAAGATCGGCGCGACAACGCTGATAGAGCCGATCGGCCAGATGAGCCGACCCACTTATCAGGGTTAGGCCAATCGCCGTGCCGCCGGCCACACCTGCGGCAAAGCCACCTCCAGGTGAAAGATGGCCCCGCAAGGCAAGCTCCACCGCAACTAGGGCGCAAACCGTCGCCCCGAGCTGGCACAACATCACAGATGGAGCGTCCTGAAGGTCGCGGATCAGGGTTTGATGGGGCTCCCCACTCAGGATCCAGCGAACGCCCATAGAGGCCAGGGTGAACACCACCACCTCCGCCACCGTGTCGTAGAGGCGGGTGTGCAGGATCACCGTCGCCACCAGATTAGGAACGCCCCCTTCCTGCAAAAGCTCCTCCAGCACAGCATCAATGGCAGGGGACTCGGACAACGCCAGAGCCAGTGGTGCGAAGCAGGTAACCGCAGCAGCCAAGCCGTAAACCAAGGCAACCGGCCGTCTCATTTCGGCAACTCCTCAATCTCAATCCGCTCGAGCCGGTGGCCAGCAGCCCGCCAGCGCCCAGCCCCAGGCAGCAGGGCAAGGCGCTCCAGCAACTGGCGGCTGCCTAGCCGCAGGGTGTAACAGCCGGAATGGGCCGCAGGCTCGAGCACTGCATGCAGGTCTGGATCGGTGGGGCTGAACAGCTCTAGGCGCAGATGCAGGGGATCCAACCAGGAGCGCAGCTCCACCAGCAGGGCCTCTGGTGGCGGTCCGGGCACAGAGCAAGTTGCCACCCCCACCCGCAGCACCATCGAGGAACGCAGGGCAACTGCGTAGAGGGTGGTGGAAAGCAAGGTGCCCACAAGGGCCTCGGTGAGGGCTACATCCGCCGCACCCAGCAGGGCATAAACCAAAGACGCCACAGCGCCGAGAATGCCCCTAAGCACAAGGGTTTGATAAGGATTGGCCTGGGCCACCAGCAAGATGGCGGTGAGGGGCAGCAGGGCAGTTAGCGGCAGCAGCAGGGGCGCCTCAAGTGCCAAATTCATGGTTCGCCCTCACGCCTTGGTAGGGCCTAGGAGCAGCTGGCCAGCACGTAGCCGAAGATCGTGTTCCACACCACCAAAGAGAGCAGCGCCAGCAGCAGCAGGGGCCACTCCCGGTTGAGACGGAGCAGCAGACCCAGCAGCATCAGGGCCGAACCGAGGGTGTCGGCAATTCCCAGGTAGTGGAGTTTGTGCAAGAAACTGCGGCGGCCCAGCAACGGCCAGGTGCCCGCAAACCAGAGCACCAGGCCCGCCAGCAACAGCAGACCACTAACTGGCTCCAGGAGTGTTTTGACAAAGGTGGTGTTCATGGCCATCCGCTAGCGATCAGTGCCACGCAATAGGTGGGCCAGCAGCATTACGGCCGCGTTGCCCACACTGAGCACGATCACGCCCACAAAGCCCACCATCCAATCGTCGCGAACTACCGACACCACCAGCATCAGCAGGGCAACCTTGGTGGAGATGCTCGCTAGGGCAGCTAGGCGGTGCCAAACATCGCCGTTGCGGCACGCCACCAGAATGGGCAGGAGTAGGGCCGCCACCATGCCCAGTTGCAGGGGCTCAAGCCAGGCGGTGCTCATAGCTCACCTCCAGGCAAAACCTGGCGCGGCGGCAGGGGCGGGGCCAGGCGATGCACCCGAAAGGCCCGCCCCCCCGGCTCTATTCCCAAGGCGATAGTGAGCGGGGTGATCGTCACCCTGAACACCTCGAGAAACACCAGCAGGGCAGACCGCGGCCCCATGAACCGCTGGCTCTCTAGGCGCTCCTCTAGGGCCTTGCCACCCAGCAAAAGTTGGATCGCTTCGACATAAGCCTGAGGAATCGCCGTCAGGCTGGAGAACAACGAGGCAAGTAGCTGCTGTGGAGGCAGGGGCCTGCTGCGCCGCCCCATCGGCAGCAACACCGCCACTAGCAGGCCAATCAAAAAATTGATCAGAGTTATGTCTGCGCTCAGTAGCAGCCAGATCAACAGCCGCAGCGCCACGGTGATCAGGCGGGCCATTGCAACCCTCCCTGCAGCAACAAGCCCATCAACAGTGCCGCCATCACAGCCATGCCGCCGAGCAGGTCATCGAGCCGTTCCAGCTGGGGCAGCTTCAGCTGGGGAGACTCAAACCGGCGGACCAGCTCCAGCATTTGCTGCAGCGCAACCCCCGCAGCCAGAACTCCCAGAGTCTTGAAAATCGAGCCCTGGGGTGGCAGTGGTGCCAGCAACAAGCCAGACCCCAACAACAGCAGCGCCAGTAGAACCGTGCCGAGCGGCGGCCAGCCCGAAGGCAAGGCGAGGGGCCGGAGGCACAGGCGGGCGTAGACCGCCGCTGTGCCCACCATGGCCACCAGTAGCACCGAGCTAGCTGGGCCGCTGAGGTTGCGGCTGAGGCCCTCCTTGGCCCAGAAGCCAAGCAGCGGTGGCGCCCCTGCGATCGAAAGGGCACCACACCAGAGGGGCAGGGCCTGCTGCAATGGCAAGGAGCTGACGGTCCAGCGGTTTAGATCACGACCCACGCGACCTGCCAAAAGGAACAAACCCGCCTTGGCCAGACCATGGGCTAGGGCATACATCCCCCCCACGGCCGGATCGAGGATGACCAGCCCCACCTGCGACACCGTGCTCCAGGCCAGCAGTCGCTTGAGATCACTCTCAGCCAAGGCATAAAACACACCCAGCAGGGCACTGGCTAAGCCGATCAAAAGCAGTAGGGGCTGCAGCATCGGCAGGGCCTCGCTAAGCCGCAACAGGGGGCAGAGCCCAGCTGCCACCACCACCCCCGAGAGCAGGGCCGACACCTCAGCTGGCGACTCGGCGTGGGTGCGCGGCAGCCAGAGGCCACTGGCGAACACCCCGGCCTTGGTGAGCAACCCCACCAGCAAAAGAGCCAGAACCACCGCTCGGGTGCCGCTTCCCAAGCCCGGATCAGCCAGGGCCTGCAGGCGGAAGCTGCCGCTGCGTAAGTAGAGCAGCGCCACGCCCAGCAGATAGAGCGTCATCACGCCATTGGCCACCAAGAGATAGCGCAGGGCTATCCACAGCTGCAGAGCGCTGCGCTGACGCAGCACCAGTAGGAATGCGGCAACGCCCACCACCTCGAGGGCCACATAGAGGCTGACCAAATCAACCGCCACAAAGGCGGAGTTGAGCCCTGCCAGCAGCACCATCACCAGCACCAAAAAGGGGCCTGGCACGCTCTGGCGCCAGCCATCCAGCAACACCGCCAGCACCACCAAACCATTGAGCAGAACAAAAGGCGCCGCAGCTTCATCGAACTGCAGCAACACCCCTAGGGGCCCGATCAGCTCCAAGCTCCAGGGGCCAAGGCCCGCAGTTAATGCCAAACCGAGGGCTGCGGTTACAAGAGCCGACAGCAGGGCAAGGGGCCGGGCCAGCGATGGCAACAGGGCCGCACTGAACGCCGCCAGCAGGGGAGCCAGCAGCCAGGCGATTAACAGCGCACTGGGATTTTCAGTCATGGCTGGGAGCCACCGCAGCTCCACTGAGCTGCTCGAAACTGGCGGTGTCTAGCAGGGGATCGAGGCGGGCAAGCCGCGTGATCACCACCAGCAGCAAGGCCTGGATTGAAAGGCCGATCACAATTGCGGTGAGGATCACTGCCTGGGGGATTGGATCAGCCCAAGCCTCCGGTGCATCGTCAAGGAGTGGCGCCGGCAGGATCGGCGTGCGAAGGCCGCTGCGGGCTGCCACCAACACAAACAGGGCAACTACGGCAGTGCCCGTTACGTCCATGGCCAGGGCCTTGAGAAACAGATTGCGGCGGCTGATCAACCCCAGCAAACCCGCCAGCAGGGTGATCAGCAGCAGGGCCTCAAGCAGCCGAAACGGATCGAGCACAACGTCTACAACGCCGACGATCGGAACCTAGACAGAGTGAAAGTGGCTTGGGTCAGCAGGCTGGTTGCCGGCTGAAGCGGGGCAGCTCCGGGGTCCCACCCCGCCCGTAGGCCAGCCAGCGGAAATCCCCCAGGGCCACGGGATCCACCATCCGCAGCAGGGCCTCGCGCCGGGCCAACACGGTGGCCAGGGCAGCCGGGGCTTCCTGCTGCAGGCCGTGCAGGCGCTCCGCTAGGCCGAGGGCCAGCAGGGCCTGGCCCTGGCGGCACTGGCCCAGGGGCTGCCAGCCGCTGGCGGCGGCGGCGGCATCGACGCTCTCAATACAAAGGTGGGCTGTGAGATCCCAGGCGCCCGGCTCCAGCAGCGGATCGCCGCTGGCCTGCTGGCCCCGGTAGGCCATCAAGGTGCCGCCAGAGCGCTGGGGGGCGTAGTAGCGCCAAGCCTCTAAGGCGTAGTCGATCACCAGAAGCTGGCCCTCGGCCATGGCTGCAGCGCACTCGCCAAGCCAGGGGGCCAGGCCAGGATGCAGCTCGCTGCACCAGCCGGGCGGGCGCTGGGGCGAGGGGGGCAGGAGTCCGAGGGGCTCGAGTTGCGCGGCCGCTGCCGGCTCCAAGGGCGCGCCGGGCTCCAGCCGCAGCGAGAGCTCCGCCTCAGGACCCTCTTGCAGTGCCACCAGCTGCTGGCGCCAGAGCGCCCCGTCCCACTCGATCCGCTCCACCGCCAGGGCATCGAGCACCTCATGGGCGAGCACCACACCGCGCAGCGGTGAGGCCGACAGCTCCGCAAAGCTGGCCCAGCGACAGAGCAAGGGGCAGTCCTGCAGCAGGGCTCGCTGACGGGCCGCCATGCCCTCGTTGGGCTCCACCAATACCAGCTCCAGGCGCTGGGCTAGCTGGGGCCAACCCGCCACCAGTTCCTCGGCCAGCTGCAGGGCCAAGCTGCCCTCGCCTGGCCCTGCCTCAACCAGGGCCAGGGGCCCGGAGCCGACCGCCAGGGCAGTGAGCCACTCGGCCAGCTGGGGAGCCAGCAGGGCGGCGAAATCGGGGCCGAGGGAGGGAGCGGTGGCGAAATCCCCCGCCGGGCCGATGCGCAGCCGGCCAGCCCCATAGGCGCCGTGCAACGGATCGTGCAACACCAATTCCATGTAGGTGCGAAAGGGCAGCGCACCGCCGGCGGCCTCGAAGCGCTGCAGCAGCCAGGGGGGCAAGCTCACGCTCAGACGTCTGCTCAGGGAGAATGCATCTTCGCTGAGGCTGGTGAATGGGTCGCGCTTGGAACGCCGTGCTGCCTGCGCTGGTGTCGCTGTTGCTGGTGTTGACCTGCTGGTTGGGTGTGGGCATCGCTCCGGCCCAGGCCTACGACAACCCCGACCTCCTACCCGACCACCCCACCCCGGTGATCGACCTGGCTAAGGCCCTCACCGATGGTCAGCGCATCAGCCTGGAAGAAAACCTCACCCGCTTCGAGGCCGATACCGGCTGGAAACTGCGGGTGCTCACCCAGTACGACCGCACCCCAGGCCAGGCGGTGAAGGACTTCTGGAACCTGGACGAACGCAGCCTGCTGCTGGTGGCCGATGAGCGCGGCGGCAATCTGCTCAATTTCAACGTGGGCGATGCCCTGTTTGCCTTGATGCCCCGCACCTACTGGGTGGAGCTGCAGACCCGCTTCGGCAACCAGTACTACGTGCGCGACAACGGCCAGGACGCCGCCATTGTCGATGCCCTTGCAGCGGTGGAAATTTGTTTGGAGCGGGGTGGTTGCCAGGTGGTGCCGGGCCTGCCGCGCGAGCAATGGCTGCTCACCCTCTCCACTTCCGTGCTCGGCGGCTTGGTGGCGGGGTTCGCTTCCTATCCACGCAAAGAAGGTCGCAAGGTGGAATGGGCCTGGGTGCTGCTGCTCTCACCTTTGTGGCTGATCCTGTTTGGCGCCCTAGGGCTGGGCCCAATCCTGACCCGCACCAACGACCTGCTGCCGGTTGCCCGCAACACCCTGGCCTTCCTCGGCGCCGCTCTCGGCGCTTACCTAATCGCCGGAGCCACCGTAGGTAAGGCCAGGCTCAAAGATGCCGATCAGGGCTAGAAAATCAGCCGGGGTTTTGGCTGCGGCTGCGCGGTCCTAAGTTTTCAAGGGCCTCGAGCTGACAGCGCAGGGAGCCAGCCGGTGCACAGGCGGGCTTGGTTTCAACTTTGGCTGTGACCTGGGGCTCCTGATCGCGCAGACGGCTGAGGTTGGCGTCGTAGAAGCGCTTGAGGTCGTGGAAGCGCTTCACCGGCTGGCCGTAAAAGCTGCGGCCGGCGAGGGTGGGGAAGCTGGCCCACTCGGGGGCCAATTTGGCAGCCAGCAGCGGCGAGAACTCGCCTTGATCAGCCAGGGCCAGGGCACCACGACGCTGGATTAGGTAGATGGCGCCCTGGTCTTGAACCTGGGGACCGAAGGCCGCGATTCCCAAGGAGCGCGAAACCATGTTCCAGGTGAAGGGCATGAACTGGTAAGCACCTGCCGCGGCACTGGCATAGCGGGCAGTGCGCACCACCCGGTCGGGATGGCGCTCCAGGGAGGGCATCAGGCCGCCACCAAACATGATCCGGTAGCCAATGTCGTCGCCATCGGCCCAGGTGCCTTCTGCGTAGCGAATGGTGTTGAGCAGGGCGCGGCGCTCAGCCGTGATCGCAAAGATCCTCACCGGCGGTGGGGGCAGGGGCAGGGCCAGAGCAGTGGGAAAGCTGGGCTGAGAGGCCCCAGCGGATTGGAGCAACTCGGATGCTTGGGCTACCGGAGCCGTGAGGGGAAGGGTGCCCAGGCCTACAGCCAAGGCCAGGGCGGATCGAAAACAGGTGCTGGGCAAGGTCATACCGGAGCGGATCAAACGGCAGACCGCCTGCAGGCGGCCAAATCTTGAAATGCGTAGAAAAGATTTGTTCGTGCCAATTTGCCTATCAATCCACCCAGACACGATGGAGTTAGTGCCAATCACACAGGTGTCTACCAGTGTCAATAACTACAGCGAACGGTTCAGATCACTGTGACCCAGGCGAATTGCACCTGAATTTTTGACTAAAACGAACGGCCCGCTACAAAAGCTGCCAGCGCCTCGGCCGCCTGCGCCGCACCATTGCCAGGCAATGGCTCACCAGTGGGGGGCTGCAAAGGCTTATCGAGCTGCCAATCCCCCTGGCGGGCCTGCTCCTGGCTGAGCAGCCGGTGCCAGCCGTGGCGCAGCAAAGCCGCCTCCAGCACGGGCGCTTCGGCAAAACCCTCGCGATGCACCAAATGCACCCCCACTCCGGCGCTCAAGGCCTCGCAAAAGGAGCTGTATCCGGGCTTGGTGATCAGGCGGGCGCAGTGCCCCAAAACCTCCAACGGCCGCACCCCGGCAGGCAGCAGTCGGCAGTTGGCAGCTGTGGCCAAACGGGGATCGGGACTAACAAACACGTGATCGGGCCAGAGCTGCAGCAACTGCGGATCCAGGTCGTAGCCCAGCCCTCCAAAACTCACCAGCACGCCGCGATCACGCTCGTCCGGCAACTGCAGCTGCCGGGCCAGGCTGCCCGGCTCTAGCCGGGGGCTGCCGGCGGTGAGCCCAATCGCCAGCTCGGGGATTCCCCAGGCGATCGGCATCGCCAGGGGGCAGCGCAGCAGCAGGTCGCCCTGGCGGTAGGCCGCAAGGCAGCGAGCGGCCCAGGGGCTGAAATCGGCACCCATCGCCCCGTAGATGGCCTCCCAGCCAAAGCTGGCCAGCCAGATCAGAGGAACCCCGAGGCCTCGAGCCAAGGCAGCCGCCGCTGGGGGCACGTCTGCAAGCACAAGCAGCGGCATCGCTTGGGCGGCCAGCCAGGCCTGCTCAGCCGCCAGCTGGGCGGGCAGCTCAGCTTCCAGGGCCGTCAAGGCGGCCAGGGTTGCCCCAGCGTCGGCCCCCAGGGCATCGGCCTGCACCACGCCCACGTCCCAACGACAGGGGCGGTGTTCAAAGGGCACGGGCCCCAGGGCGGAGCGCAGAAAGGCCTCAGGTAGGGCCGTGGACAACACCAAGCGCCAGTGGGGCCGCAGCCCGTGCAGGGCGGTTAAAACGGAGGCGGTGCGGGAGCCATGGCCAAAACCATGGGCACTGACGCAGGCATAAATCAGCACGGCGCCAGTTCAGGGGCCGTCCAGAGGCGCTCTTCGTAGAGCAGCTCGCCACCCAGGCCAAACCAGCGATGGCTGGCGCTCACCACCTCCTGGCCCGCCAGCTCCACCCAGCTGAAGTGGCGCAGGGCCTGGCCGGCGCCATCGGTGCCGTGGCGGGGAACGCAGGCGGTGTTGAGGTAGGAGGTGCCGGCCCGGTCGCGGCAGAAGCTTTGGCGATCCCCCTGGCCGCGCCTAAGGGCGTGGTGCATGTGCCCAAACACCACCAAGGGCACCGGGCGGTTGAGGCGGATCTGGCGAATGGCCAGGGCTAGGTCGAGATCACCCCAGTCGCAGGCGGGTGGCTTCCAGTCGCGGCCGCAGGGGGAGGCGGCATCGCTGCCGAGTCCGGAGGGGCCGCTATGGCTCAGCAACACCAGGGGCCAGTCGGGGGGTGCGGTGGAGGCGGCGGCCGTGATCCGATCGGCCGACTCCTGCAAGCTCACCGGGCCGAAAGCAGCCTGCACCGCTCGGGAAAGCTTGAAACCGCCGCCGGCCGTAGCCGGCCGCCCCCCCACCACCGCCAGATCCGGCGGGCTAAGGGCTCGCATTTTCCAGCCGCAGTGAACCTCCCCCAGCAGATCGATCTGGTGCTGCAGCGTGCGCCCAGATGCGTCCTTGCCGGTGTCGTGGTTACCAAGGATGCAGGCCACCGGCATGGGCAGTTGGCGCAGCAGGGCCGGAATTCGCTGCTGACCATCACTGAGGTCGCCCACCACGAGCAGCGCATCGGGGGCCAGGCAGTCCAGCAGGGCATGGTCGCTGTGGTCCCAAGCACCGTGGAGGTCTCCGGCAATGGCAATGCGGAGCGTTTTCCCCCCGCCGGATACCGCCATCACTGCTGCCTAGGCTCGTGCCATCCTGCATCAGCTGAGGCCCCCGGTTGGTTTTCACCGCCACCCAGAACCACGCACCGCACGATCTGCCCGCCGCGATCAGCGCCCTGAAGCAGGAGCGCAAGGCCGTAATCCTGGCGCACTACTACCAAGACGAAGCCGTTCAGGACATCGCCGACTTCATCGGCGACTCGCTGGAGCTTTCGCGCAAAGCCGCCGCCACCGACGCCGAGGTGATCGTTTTCTGCGGCGTCCACTTCATGGCGGAGACCGCCAAGATCCTCAGCCCGGCCAAAACCGTGCTGTTGCCGGACCTAGAGGCCGGCTGCTCGTTGGCGGATGCCTGTCCGGCCGAGGCTTTTGCCGCCTTCCGCGCCGAGCACCCCGACCACATCGCCGTGAGCTACATCAACTGCTCGGCGGCGGTGAAAGCCCTCAGCGACCTGATCTGCACCAGCAGTAACGCGGTGGATCTGGTGAAGCAGCTGCCAGCCGACCGGCCGATCCTGTTTGCCCCCGATCAAAACCTGGGCCGCTGGGTGCAGCGCCAGAGCGGCCGCCAACTCACCCTCTGGCCAGGCAGCTGCATCGTGCATGAAACCTTCAGCGAGCAGGCTCTGCTGCAGCTCAAGCTCGAGCACCCGGAGGCTGAGGTACTGGCCCATCCCGAGTGCCAGCAACACCTGCTGGACCTGGCCGACTTCATCGGCTCCACCAGCGCCCTGCTGCGCCGCGCCGAGGCCAGCTCCGCCGCCAGCTTCATCGTGCTCACCGAGCCGGGGATCCTGCACCAGATGCGGCTGAAGGTTCCCGGTAAGAGCTTCTATGAGGTGCCCGGCGCCGACGGCTGCAGCTGCAACGCCTGCCCCTACATGCGGCTCAACACCCTGGAAAAAGTGTGGCAGTGCCTCGATCTAATGCAACCAGAAATCGTGATGGATGAGGCGCTGCGGCTCAAGGCCCTGGCACCGATCGAAAAGATGCTGGCCATGAGCCGCTGAATCAGTCGCCGCTAATAGCTGTAGTTGGCCACAAACAGGCTGGTGTCGTCGGAGGGCTCGCTCCCGGGCTCGTAAGCGCCCCGGCTGGCGGCAGCGTTGGCGCGGGCTCGGGCCAGCAGGGCGGCCTGACCAGCCTGCAGTTCGCTGCCGCCCCAATGCTGCAGACAGGAGTGCTGCAGGGCCCGGCCGTAGGAGAAGCCCAGGTGCCAGGGGGCGTACCCCTGAGCGGCCACGTGATTGATGGCGTTGAGGCAAAGACTGGCGTCTTCTTCACTCAGGCCGCCACTCAAAAACAGAATCGCCGGCACCGCCGCGGGCACGGTGCGCCTGAGGGTGCGCACGGTGAATTCACCCACCTCCTCTGCGCTGGCCTGCTCGGGGCATGAGGCCCCCGGGCAGGTCATCGAGGGTTTGAGCAGACTGCCCTCGAGGAAGACGCCGTTCATCGCCAGGGCCTCGTAGGTGGTGCGCAGCACCCACTCCTGCACCGAGGCGGTGGTGGTGATGTCGTGGTCGCCATCCATCAGGATCTCGGGTTCCACGATCGGCACCAGGCCTTGCTCCTGCACCGTGCGGGCGTAGCGGGCCAGCCCCCAGGCGTTCTCACGCACCGCCAGCTCCGAAGGCGCGCCGCTGGCGCTGATCTGCAACACGGCGCGCCACTTGGCGAAGCGCGCCCCGCGGGCGTAGTAGCGGGCGGCCCGCTCGCCCAGGCCCTTGAGGCCGGTGCACCAACTCTCTCCGACCACACCACCGGCCAGGGGTTCCACCCCCTGATCCACCTTGATGCCGGGCACGATGCCCTGCCGTTGAAACAGCTCCACGAGCGGCGCGCCACCGGCCGGAGCGGTGCTGTCTTGAAAGAGGGTTTCCTCGTAGAGGATCACCCCGGAGATGTGCTTGTTCAATCCCTCGGTGGTGGCCAGCAGGGTGCGGTAGGCGCGCCTGTGCTCCTCGCTGTTCTCCAGGCCGATGGCCGCGAAGCGCTTGCCGATCGTGCCGGTGGATTCATCCGCCGCCAGCAGGCCCGTGCCCGGTGTCGCCAGGGCCGCAGCGGTGGCGGCGAGCTCATCGCGGAAGTCGTTGAGGGCCATGGCGGCAACCGGCGGGCCATCCCTGGCTAGTCGCGGCGCTGCAAACCGTCAACCGTGGTTGGGAGCGGGGAGTTCGCCGCCAGGGCAGATGCCTGAACAGAGAAGTCGCCTTAGGCAAGGCTTCCTATGGCTCCTGCTAGGGCTTGGCACCTGGAAATCGGCTCCGGGTGAAGTGGGGGCCGCGCTGGATCAGCACCTCCGCCTGGTGGATGGATCGTTCTGGCTGCTGGAGGGCAGCCCCTGGACATTGCAGAGCCTCTGGGACGAAGGCTGATCAGCTCTCACCAGGGGCTATTCGCAGTCGATGATGCAGAGATGGCCGGCACCGGCTCCTGGCACCGCATCGAGATTGATGCGTTGATCGAAGCTCACAAAACGGCCGCCATGGTGAATGGCCAGGGCCAGGAGATAGGCATCGGTGATCTGGCGTGGCCCCAGCAGGCGCTCCCAGCGGATTAATCCTGCCTCCAGCAGGCTGATCGGCTCTGGCCAGAACCGGTGACTGGGATCACGACAGGCTTCTGCCAAGCGCTCAGCCACTTGGGCGGTGGGCTGAGCGTTGGGATAGGCCGGCTGGGCCATGATCCGCACCACTCCGTTCTCCGTGATCGGACAGGTAGCCCAGCCGTGCTGAATCTCGCGCTCGAGCCAACGCGTGGCCGCACGATGCAGCACATGGCCCTGATCCAGCAAGGCGATCACCACGTTGATGTCGAGCAGGGCGTGAGCCATCAGAGGCCCGCCTCATCCCGCAAGCGATCGATCGTGTCGTTGGTGACCACCTGACCGCGGGCAGGGAACGGCCGGAAACCCGCAATTCCAGCTGCTTCAGCCGCTGGGGGCTGGGCTGAATCCCCGGTGCCAGTGAGGGCGGCACGCAGCAGCAGCGACACCATCTGACCGGCCGAGGTGCCTTGACGACGAGCGAGCTCCTTGGCTGCCGCCAGCACGTCGTCTTCGATATCCAGCGTGGTGCGCATCAGAGCACAACGGACCAGATTTCGATGTTACATCAAGGAATCAACGCATCACAGCATCAGCGGCAATGGACCTGGTGAGGTGCCGTGATGAGGTGCAGCATGGGTAGATGCCCCTTCCCGCCGGCAGCCTGCTGGAGCACACCCCCCAGGGGCTCTACTGCCGGGCGGCGGCGGCCTGGATCGATCCTGTGGGGCCGGTGCCCCGGGCCCTGATCACCCACGCCCACGCCGATCACGCCCGGCCCGGCTGCGGCGAATATTGGGCGGTGGGTGCTAGCGAAGCGATCCTGAGGCAACGGCTGGGGAGCACGATCAACCTGATCCCGGTCGACTACGGCGCCGCAAATAGCATTGGTGAGGCCCGGGTGTCGTTTCACAGCGCCGGGCATGTGCTGGGCAGTGCCCAGATCCGACTGGAGGCGGGCGGCGAGAGCTGGCTGGTGAGCGGCGACTACAAGCGCTGCGCCGACCCCAGCTGCGCCCCGTTTGAGCCGGTGCAGGCAGACGTATTTATTACTGAGGCCACCTTCGGCCTGCCGATTTATCGCTGGCAGAGCGGCGCCGAGGTGGCCGGCGAGATCCTGAGCTGGTGGCAGGCGACGCCGCAGCGGCCCTCGATCCTGTTTGCCTATGCCTTCGGCAAGGCCCAGCGGCTGCTGGCCGAACTCGCAGCCATCTCTGTCAAAGACGAGATCCTGCTGCACGGCGCCGTGGAAGCGCTGATGCCGGCCTACCGGGAGGCGGGGGTGCGGCTGCCGCCCACCCTGCCGGTGAGCGCAATCGCCAAGGGGGAATCCCTGGCGGGACGCCTGGTGATCGCGCCGCCCTCAGCCCACCGCTCGCTGTGGATGAAGCGCTTCAAGCTGCCGCAAACGGCCTTTGTGAGCGGCTGGATGGCCGTGCGCGGCGCTCGCCGCCGCCGGGGCTATGAGCGCGGCTTCGTGCTCTCAGACCACGCCGACTGGCCTGGCCTGATCCAGAGCGTCAAGCAGAGCGGCGCCCGCCAGGTGTACGTGACCCACGGCAACAGCGACGGCCTGGCCCGCTACCTGAGCGAGGTGGAAGGCATCAGCGCCGAACCGCTGGAGGGCTGATACCGGCATGCGTCGCTTCGCCGATCTCTACAGCGCCCTTGATGCCAGCAGCGGCACCCAGGCCCGGGTGGATGCCCTCGTCGCCTACTTCAGTGGTGTTGATGCAGCCGATGGCGCCTGGGCCCTGCACGTGCTGCTGGGCAAGCAGGGCAAGCGCCTGATCACCGGGCGGAGGCTGCGCCAGATCTGCCTGGAGGAATCCCCCCTGCCGGAGTGGTTGTTCGACGACTGCTATGCCCATGTAGGCGATTCCGCCGAAACGATCACCCTGCTCTGGGCCCAGATGGAAGCTGGGGCGAGCGAACCCCTGCACCACTCCCTGCACCATTGGATGGAGCAGCTGCTGCCGGCCGCCGCCGCCCTGGAGGGCAGCGAGCAGGCAGAAGCGGTGCGGCAGCTTTGGCGGGGACTGAGCCCGGCCGAGCTGCTGGTAGCCAACAAGTTGCTCACCGGCGGCCTGCGGGTGGGCGTGGCCCAGGGGTTGGTGGTGCGCGCCCTGGCACGCCTCAGCGGGCTGGAGGAAGCGCAGCTGCAGCACCGGCTGATGGGCGGCTTCAAGCCCAGTGCTGCCGCCCTCACCGCCCTGCTGGCACCAGCCGATGTAGCCGAAGCGGTTCCCAGCCGCCCCTACCCCTTCTTTTTGGCCTCACCCCTGGAGCAGCAGCCTGCCGGCCCCGCCAGCGACTGGCAAGCGGAGTGGAAGTTCGACGGCATCCGCGGCCAGCTGATCCGCCGCGCCAACGAGGTTTTTTTATGGAGCCGCGGCGAAGAATTAATAGGTGCCGCCTTCCCAGAATTGCTTGAGGCGGCAGGGTGCCTGGCCAACGGCACCGTGCTCGATGGCGAGATCCTGGTGTGGCCAGCCGGCTCCGACCAGCCGGCCCCCTTCGCCCAGCTGCAGCGCCGCCTAGGCCGCAAGGCGCCAGGGCGCAAGCTGCTGGCCGAGTGTCCGGCGGCCTTTGTGGCCTACGACCTGCTGGAGCTGGGGGGCTACGACCTGCGCCAGCAACCCCTGAGCCAGCGCCGTTCAGCCCTGGAGGACATGCTCCAAGACCTGCCTGAAACGACACCCACCCCCGCAGCCGGGCTCCTGCGCCTATCCCCCCGCCTACCCCTAACGGCCTGGGAGCAGCTAGAGCCGCTGCGCCAGCAGGCCGCCAGCGCCGCCGCAGAAGGACTGATGCTCAAGGGCCTTGCCTCGCCCTACCTGGCCGGCCGCAAGCGGGGCCAGTGGTGGAAGCACAAGCGCGATCCATTCAGGCTCGATGCGGTACTGCTCTACGCCCAGGCCGGCAGCGGCCGCCGCGCCAACCTGTTCACCGATTACACCTTTGGGCTCTGGAATGCCGAGGGCGAGTTGGTGAGTTTCGCCAAGGCCTACTCCGGCCTAAATGATGGCGAGATCACGGCGCTGGATCGCTGGATCCGCAGTCACACCACTGAGCGCTTCGGGCCGGTGCGGGCCGTGCAGCCCCTGCAGGTTTTTGAGCTGGCCTTTGAGGGGCTGCAGCGCTCCAGCCGCCACAAGAGCGGCATCGCCGTGCGCTTCCCCCGCATCGCTCGCTGGCGCCAAGACAAACCCGCCGCAGAGGCGGACACCTTGGCCATGGCTCTAGCCCTGCTGGCAGCCCCGCCATGAGCCGCAAGCCCCCTGGCCAACCAAAGTCCTGCGATCTCCTGGCCCCGATCGAAGCCTGGTTTGAGCTTCAGGGCTGGACGCCCCTACCCTTTCAGCGCCAGTGCTGGCAGGCCTATCTGGCCGGCGAGAGCGGCCTGATCCAGGTGCCCACCGGCTCGGGCAAAACCTATGCCGCCGTGATGGGGCCGATCGCCGAGCTGCTGGCCGAGCCCAGCCCCGGCCTGCGCTTGCTCTATCTCACCCCCCTGCGGGCCCTGAGCCGCGATCTGGCCCTGGCGATCCAGCAGCCGATCGAGGCGATGGGCTGGCCGCTGCGTGTGGGCATCCGCAATGGCGACACCTCCAGCTACGAGCGCGGCAAGCAACTGCGCAGCCCCCCCGAGATCCTGATCACCACGCCGGAATCGCTCAGCCTGCTGCTGGCAAACCCCAAGGCCCCTGCCCTATTTGACGGCCTACGGGCGGTGGTGATCGATGAGTGGCACGAGTTGATGGGCAGCAAGCGCGGCAGCCAAACCGAGCTCTGCCTGAGCTGGCTGCGAAGCCAGCGGACCGGTCTGCGCACCTGGGCGATCAGCGCCACGATCGGCAATCTCGACGAGGCGGCCCGCAGCGCCCTTGGCGCCGCCAGCGAACCCCGCCTGATCACCGCAGTGATTGCACGGGCCACGGAGATCCGCAGCCTGCTGCCCGAGTCGATCGACGGCTTTCCCTGGGCCGGCCACCTCGGTCTGCGCCGCTATGAGGATCTGGTGGCGGCCCTGGAGCCCGGCGTCTCCACCCTGCTGTTCACCAACACCCGCAACCAAGCCGAGCGCTGGCACCAGTGCCTCCGCTACGCCTGCCCTGAGATGGAACACGCGTTAGCGCTCCACCACAGCGCCATCGACCGGGCCGAGCGCGAGGCGATCGAAGCCGGCGTCAAAAACGGGGCCCTGCGCTGGGTGGTGTGCACCAGCTCCCTGGATCTGGGCGTGGATTTCCAGCCGGTGGAGCGGGTGGTGCAGATCGGCTCAGCCAAAAATGTGGCCCGGCTGCTGCAGCGGGCTGGCCGCAGCGCCCACCTCCCCGGCGGCACCTCCCAGGTGCTGTTCATGCCCACCCATGCCCTGGAATTGCTGGAACTCAGTGCCCTGCGGCGCGGCCTGGCCGCGGGCTTGGTGGAGGAAAGGCGCCAGCCAAACGCCCCGATCGACGTGCTGCTCCAGCACCTCACCAGCCTGGCCTGCGGCCCGGGATTCGAACCGGCACAGGCACTGGCGGCGGTACGCACGGCCTGGAGCTACCGCCAGCTCAGCGATAGCGACTGGCAGTGGTGCCTGCGCTTCCTTGAGCACGGTGGCGACTGCCTTGGTGCCTATCCGCGCTACCGCAAGCTCGAGCGCGAAGGCGATCTCTATCTGGTGAAGGAGAAGGCCATCGCCAGGCTGCACCGACTCCACATCGGCACGATCACCGCCGATCGCGCCGTCACCGTGCGCTTCGTACGCGGCGCCGTACTCGGCCACGTGGAGGAGGCCTTCATCGGCCGGCTCAAAGCCGGTGATGTGTTCTTCTTTGCCGGCCGCCAACTGGAATTCGTGCGGCTGCGGGAGATGACGGCCCAGGTCAAGGCCAGCTCCAAAAAGAGCTCCACCGTTCCCGCCTGGGCCGGCGGCCAGATGGCCCTCTCCGATCTGCTCAGCCGCCACCTACGCGCCGAGGTGGATCGTTGCAGCCGCGCCCTGGCAGGGGAAGCCAAACTCGATAGCCCCGAACTTGTGGCCCTGGAGCCCCTGCTGCAGCGCCAGGTGCAGCTCTCCCGGCTACCAAGGCAACACGAATTGCTGGTGGAGGTGTGCAACAGCCGTGAGGGCAGCCATCTCTACGCCTATCCGTTTGAGGGCCGCTTCGTGCATGAGGGCCTGGGCTTTCTGTGGGCCTGGCGCCTGGCCCGCCAGCAGCCCAGCACGATCACCGTGTCGGTGAACGACTACGGCTTTGAGCTGTTGGCTCTCAAGGGCTACCCCTTCGAGGAGTTGTTCAGCCTGCACAGCGACGACCTACTCGACGGCGCCCACTTGCAGGACGATCTCGAGCGGGCTATCAACCTCTCGGAGCTCTGCCGCCGCCGCTTCCGGGCGATTGCCCAGATCAGTGGATTGGTGCGCAACGGCTATCCCGGCCAGGCCAAGTCGGGGGGCCAATTGCAGATCAGCGCCGCCCTGCTCTTCGATGTGTTCAGCCGCCACGAACCGGGCCATCTCCTACTGGCCCAGGCCCGTTCTGAGGTGCTCTCAGACCAGTTGGACCTCCCCCGAATCACCGGTGCCCTCGAGCGCCTCCAACGCTGCACCCTGCAGCTGGAGGCCACCCCCCGGCCCGGCCCCCTGGCCTTTCCCTTGCTGGCCGAGCGCCTCAACAACCGGATGAGCAATGAATCCCTGCTGGAGCGCCTGCAACGGTTGCGCCATGACGCTGAGCGTGCCGAAGGCACCATCGCTAAGGCATGAAGGACGTCAGCCCCCCATTGATACCCCTTCTGTTACTAGCAAGCACCCGGAGCCCAGCCAACCCCGATGCAGTGGAACATATTTCCAGGCAAGCAATTACGCAACTTTCCGCTATATTGCCACTCTTAATTGGGGAAGCCGATATAATGGAAGAAATTAATATCACCCCCCCCGTTATGTCGAATGCTGAAGGGCTTTGCAGCGAATCTCCAAACAGGAGCAGTGGACAAGCCTCCCCCAGCAGAGGTCAGCATTGAGGCACTTCAAAACGGCGATTGCCCCTTCGTGCTGGCCGATGCCATGGCCATGGGGTGGCCCTGCTCTACCTTGATCTCGATGGCTTTAAGACCGTGAATGACCGGTTCGGCCACAACGTGGGGGATCAGGTGCTGCAGATCGTGGCGCAGCGGTTTCTCAAGGTCATCCGCGACGGCGACCTGCTCTGCCGGCAGGGGGGCGATGTATTCGTGGTGTTGGTACCTGAGGCCGGTAGCAGCGAGGAACTTGAGGGCATGGCCTCAAAACTGGTGGAAGCCAGCCGGGCTCCCTTCCTCGAGCTCGACAAGAGCATTGAGATTTCTGCCAGCGTCGGTGTAGCCCGCTTTCCGGAGCATGGCAACACATGCGAAGAGCTACTTGCAGCAGCTGATAACGCCATGTACGCCGCCAAGCGGGCCAAAACCAAACCTGTGCAGGTGAGCCGTGGCTCCCAACCTCAGACAACCGCTAACTCAGGCCTGCTCCAGGCGCTTGACGATCACAGCCATCAGGGCCAAAGAACTAGCCAGAGCAATCAACAGGGCGATGGTCATGGCTGACGTGTCTACTACTGCAACAATTATCGCCGCTGAAGGGTCAAGGCCATCCCCCTTTTGATGTCATTATTGCTGGTTGCTCCATCGGCACCTGGCAACCTGGAGCTCTGCGCCCAATGGCGCTCAGCCCGAGGTGCGTAAAAGGCCAGCCTCGCCAACAGGCTTGGGGCAAGCAACGGTCTCACCAAGAACACAAAGCTGGCCGAGGCTCAGCCCCGCGACATCAACAGCCTTTATCGCATCCCCGACATCCAACGGCTCTGCCGCAACTCCTAAGCAAGTCAGCGCAATCCATGACCCTGAAGCTCTACGGCGGCGCCCGCAGCCGCGCTTCCATGCCCCGCTGGTATCTGGAGGAGAAGGGGATTGCCTACGACTGGATTCAGCTCGACATGGAGGCAGGCGAACACAAGGGTGAGACCTTTGGTGCCATCAACCCCTTCGCCAAGGTGCCAGCCCTGGTGGATGAAACCCTGCGCGCACCGGGCGGCCAACCGCTGCAGCTGTTTGAAAGCGGCGCAATCATGCTGCATCTAGCCGATCACCACGCCCACGAATTCACTGGCACAGCAGCTGAGGTGGCGGCCCAGCGGGCCCTGGCAAACCAGTGGATCCTGTTTGCCAATGCCACCCTGGCGGTGGCGCTGTTTGTGCCTGCCAACCGCGAGCGGGAGTTCCCCCAGTTGCTGGGGGTGCTCGATGGGCTGCTGGCAAGCGGCCGCTCCCTGCTGGCAGGACCCTGGGGCGATCCGGCCTGGAGCGTTGCCGACTGTGCCGTAAATGCCTACCTGGCCTATCTGCCGATCTTCTTTCCCCAGATCGATCTAACTCACTACCCCAACGTGCAGGCCACGATCGCGGCCACCCAGGCCCGACCGGCCTACCAACGCGGCATGGGCAGGGCTTGAACGCAGAACGGAGCGCGGCTGCAGCAAGCGTCGGCTTTGACTGGCGGGCAGCGCCAGACCTTGGCCACCAGTTGAGTCAGCCAAACCGAGCGCCCCATCGGCCGTGACCAGAAGCCCGGCTGGGGCGTCACCTACACCGCCCGCGTACGCATCAACGTCAGAGACGGAGGCCTTACGCCCCTGTTTCTGGAGGGCACTGGCGCTGGCCACGGCATCGACGCGGACTTGGGCCAGGCCCATGAGTCCGCCATCAAGGAGGCCGAGACCGATGCGATGAAACGGTCGCTGATGACCTTTGGCAATCCCTTTGGTCTGGCCCTCTACGACAAGCAGCAGAGGGAGGTCACCAGTTCAGCCACTGCGGCCCCCAACGCAAACACCAGAAGCAGGCCAGCAGAAGCGGCTCCCCGGCAGCAGCCCCAATCACCTGCGCAGCAGGACCCTGATCCAGGGGTTGCACCGCTCGATTCAGGCACCATCCAGCAGATCCTCGCCACCGTTTGGGGCCGGCCCCTCCCTGCTCTGGAGGGTTCACTAAGGCCTTCCGCAAGCGTTTTCAGATGCCGGCCGGTGCTGCTGCTATCGCCGATCGGATCTAGCAGCGGCGCCACCAGAACTGGATCGAAACGTTTCCCGTGTCGCACCTATCGGTGCGCTCTGCAAATCAGCGCCAGCCCAGTCGGGCTGCCGAGTCCTTCACCTAAGCCGGCGAATCCGCTCCCTCTGCCTACGCTTGGCCTATGGCGTTTCCCCGTATCAGCCACGATCCCGCCGTGATGGGCGGCAAACCCTGCATCCGCAGGCTCGGCATCACGGTGGGCGCGGTCGTGGGGCTGATCGCCAGTGGCAGCAGCCGCGAGCGGATCCTGCAGGCCTATCCGCAACTGGATCCTGCCGACAGTGATGAGGCGCTGGCCCATACCGCCTAGCGCCTAGAAGAACGGGAAGAAGCACTCGTCCTGAGCTGATGGTCAGGCTGCTAGTCGACATGGCTGTTTCAACGCAACAGCCTCTCGACCGAATGGATGCTCCTGTTGCGGGCCGCCGGCCATGAGGCGGTGCTCTGGTCCGAGGTGGGCGATCCGATGGCGCCAGATTCGGCCTTGATGCAGTGGGCCACTGCCAACGGCTATGCCGTCTTCACCCACGACCTGGATTTCGGCAAGATGCTTGCCCTCAGCGGCACCAATGGACCATGCGTGGAGCAGGTGCGTTGCCTGATCGGGCTGCCCGAAGCGATTGGGCACCTGGTGCTGTCGCTTGACAGCCCGGAAGCCCAAGGCAATCAGGTCGCCAGGCTCGGTGACAGCTCATGGAGCGCCTGCACCACTTCAGGTTGCAGCATGACCAAGGTCGTGCCCTCTTGATTGTCGGTCGGCACCTCCAGTTGCAACGGCAGCACTTCGCTGGGCCTGGGATCCAGGTGATGGGCGTCGAACTGGGCCGAGGACTCGGGGATCACCTCTTCCCCTTGTCGCACCAGTTCCTCACTGCAGTTTGGCAGGTTCCAGGCACCGCCAAGGCCATCACTCAGGAGCAGCGGCCTTTGGTGATCCACCACCTGTCCTGGTGAGCGGGCCGTCAGACGCAGGCGCCAGCCGGCTGGGTAGGCGGGATCAGGCTGCTCGAACAGGGTCAGGCCCCAGTAATGACCCGAGGAATCCGTGAGGGTCCAGCGCTGTGGATCGACTGCTGCCTGGGCCTGGAGCGGCAGCACCATCAGGGTCAGGGCAAGCAGAACAGCGGCGAAGACGGGTCGCCAGCTGGGTCGATGCAACCGGTGAGCAGCAGGGCGGCAACCCGCGCCAGCACTTTGAGAAGAAATGCTCATAACGCCTCTCGCATCATAAAAGATTTCAACGCTACTGTTTTATTGGGAAGAGTCGGCGCTCGGCTTGTCATCCATCGCGATGGGCCGCCTCGTCTTCGCAGCTCTCTCCAGTCCCGTCTTCATTCCTAGCTATGACGACAACCATCCTCAAGCGTTCCAGGGGCAATCCTTGGGAGTCCTTCAAGGACTGGGTCACCAGCACCGAAAACCGCCTCTACGTGGGCTGGTTCGGCGTGCTGATGATTCCCACCCTGCTGACGGCCACCATCTGCTTTGTGCTCGCCTTCGTGGGCTCCCCGCCCGTCGACATCGACGGCATCCGCGAACCCGTCTCCGGCGGCCTGCTCTACGGCAACAACATCATTACGGCCGCGGTGGTGCCCAGTTCCAACGCCATCGGCCTGCACTTCTACCCGATCTGGGCCGCCTCCAGCCTCGATGAGTGGCTCTACAACGGTGGCCCCTACCAACTGATCATCTTTCATTTCCTGATCGGCATCTTCTGCTGGATGGGGCGTGAATGGGAGCTGAGCTACCGACTCGGCATGCGCCCCTGGATCGCCGTGGCCTACTCCGCTCCCATGGCCGCCGCCACTGCCGTGCTGCTGGTGTATTCGATTGGCCAGGGCTCCTTCTCCGATGGCATGCCACTCGGCATCTCCGGCACCTTCAACTTCATGCTGGTGCTGCAGGCCGAGCACAACGTGCTGATGCACCCCTTCCACATGCTCGGTGTGGTGGGCGTTTTCGGCGGCGCCCTGTTCTCCGCCATGCACGGCTCGCTCGTCACCAGTTCCCTGGTGCGGGAGACCACCGAAACCGAATCCCAGAACCGGGGCTACAAGTTTGGCCAGGAGGAGGAGACCTACAACGTGGTCCGCGGTCCCGCCCCGCTGCCCCTGGCCCTGGCCCATGTGGCCGTGCAGGGCGAACGGGTGCAGCTCAGCACTTGGAGCGAAACCGATCCCCGCACCGGGCAGCAGCCTTGGTGGAGTTGAACCGAAGCTTCTGAACCCGCTGGTGGCCAGCCCCCTCAGGGTTCAGGCAAGGGGCTATGGGTGAGCGGGCCGTTAGGCGCAGGTACCACCCGGCTGAATAGGCGGGATCAAACTATTTCAACAAGGCTCGATCTGATTGAAGTTGGCAAACTCAAGCTGTGGTGGCATGTCTTCTTGGGCGATCATCATGTCGACGAAACGATGGTCGAAGTGAACCTGGGTGAGCGGATAGTGATGATGCGCATGGATCGGCCTCTCCAGGATTTCGTCGATACCGGAAAATGAAATCACTATCTCGGCATTACCTGCCCGGAGCGAGTTGACTGTTGCCCCAAGCAAAGGACTTTGCGGATCGATCGGATGCATCGCCGTCCAAGTCAGCAGGAAAAGCGGTGAGTGGTTGCGCAGCAGGCTGAGTGGCAGCAAGCGACGCATGCGCTGGCCCTCGGCGGAGCGCTCATCGATGGCCAGATAGGCCCGCAACTGGGCCTCGATGATGGCCTTGCGACGCTCATTGGCCAACCGGAACATCAACGTGGGCTGGCCGTTATAGGTGTGGATCGTGGCCTCTTGAGAGAACAGGATCCGAGCCGTCGAGCGGGAAAAACGGCTGAAGACCAGACCGGTGACCAACGCGGTTATGAATAACCCCAGCAAGGACTCGGCGGTGACGAGCAGATTGCTGTAGAGACTTGTCGGAAACAGTGCCCCATAGCCGATCGAGCCCAGGGTGTGGACGCTGAAGAAAAAGGCCTCCGCAAAGCTGGTGGTGGGTCCATCCACCCTGGCAATTCCCTGGGGATCGAGAACATAAAGACCGGCGAACAGCAAGTTGAGGAGCAGGTAGCCGGAGGCAACCAAGCCGAAGAACACGGGCCAGGGAACGGCTAGCAAAAGGTGATTGGGGTACCGCCAGTGCCGGATCCAGTTCGCCGGATTCACAGCCGAAACGATGCCGCCGTGCTTTTCAAGTCGCTCCTGGCCGGCCCTTGAAGGCTCTCCTTGGGCCTGTCCCTGCGCTCGCATGGCCATGGCAGGTATCCCTATTGATACACGTCATAATTTTAGCCGCTTTATGCGAATAGCCGCATTAAAGTTGCGTTGAAGCTGTTTCCCGCCCATGGCTCACCTCAAAGGCGGCGGCCAACGCCACCACAAGGTTCTGATCGTGGGCGGTGGTTCCGGTGGCATCACCGTCGCCAGCCAATTGCTCAGAGCCAGTCCCGGCCTGGATGTGGCAATCCTGGAGCCCGCTGCCGTTCACGAGTACCAGTCGGGCTGGATCCTGGCCGGCGCCGGCCTGCTCCCCTACGAAGCAACCCACCGCCCTGAGTCCGCTGTGATCCCGGCGGGTGCCGTCTGGATCCAAGACCGCGCGACTGCTTTCGAGCCCGAAGCCCAGCGAGTGATCACGGAGGCAGGGGAAACGCTCAGTTACGACGTGCTCGTAGTGGCCATGGGCCTCCAGCTCAATTGGAGCGCCATCAAAGGCCTCCCGGAGGGCCTCGGCCACCATGGCATCGTCAGCAACTATTCCTACGCCCACATCGCCGCCACTTGGGAGACGATCCGCGGCTTCCAAGGGGGAACCGCCCTGTTCACCCACCCCGCCACGCCGATCAAATGCGGCGGCGCCCCCCAGAAGGTGATGTACCTGGCGGACGACATTTTTCAGGCCACCAGCGGTGTGGGGGTGAACACGCGCGTTATCTTCTGCAGCGCCCTCGCGCAGCTCTATCCGGTCAAGGCTTACAACGCCACGGTCGAGCGCGTCGCGGCGCGGCGCGGCATCGAAGTTCTCCTTCGCCACAACCTGATCGAGGTGCGCCCCGAGGAGCAGGTGGCGGTGTTCGAAGTGCGGCAGGAAGGCCGGGATCCCTTTCGGGAGGAGATCAGCTTCGACCTGCTGCATGTGGTGCCGCCGATGGCGGCGCCGGACGTGGTGGCCCAAAGCCCCCTGGCGATTAAGGGGCAGGGCGGCTGGGTGGACGTGGACCGCCTTACCTGCCAGCACAAGCGCTTTGCCGATGTGTTCGCCCTCGGCGATGTGAGCTCCCTGCCCACCGCCAAAAGCTTGGCCGCCATCCGGGGTCAGGCGCCGGTGCTGGTGGCCAACCTGCTGGCTCAGCTTGATGGGCGACCGCTTGAGGCCCACTACGACGGCTACACAGCCTGCCCGCTGATCACCAGCTTCCACAGCGTGGTGATGGCGGAGTTCGACTACAACCTGCAGCCGGTCAGCTCCTTTCTGGTGGATCCCACCCAGGAGCGCTGGAGCATGTGGCTGGTGGAAACACGGGTGTTCCCATGGGTCTACTGGCACCGGGTGCTGATGGGGCGCCTTCACGAGAGCCGCTTCCTGAAGCCGTTCGCGCCCTTGGTGCGCTGGTTTGGGTTAGCTCTCAAGGAGTCCTGAGGGTCCCGTTCAGGCCGATTGCACACAGGCAGAAAGGTCGTGCTAATCAGACCGCCTGCAACTGCAGCAACTGTTGCTCCAACCTTTGCCTCAGGCGCCCCTGCACCAAAATGCAGAGTTCATGCACTAACGGGTCGGCAACGGTGTACACCAGCCGCACTCCATCACGCTGGTAGCTAACCAGGCCAGCGCGTTGCAGTTGACCCAGCTGGCGGCTGATGTGCGACTGGCTGAAACCGGTGGCCTCGATCAGGCTGGCCACATCCAGGGGACCTTCGTGCTTGAGCTGGCAGAGCAGTTGCAGTCGGGCCGGCTCGCTCAGCAGACGAAAAAACTGGCTGAGCTCTTCTAAGAGCCGGGGGCTTGGCAGGGTCCCGGAGGCGGGTGCAGCCATGGCATTGCTGTATGTCGCTTTAGACATTATGCAGCTAAAGAGGCATCCAAGGCCCCGCCTGCGGTAGGCACCGCGCCCCAGGCCCTCCGCCAAAAGAGTCAGAGCCAGCACGAATCGCTTCATGCGCATAATGCGGGTATACTCATAAGAGTTGGTGATCGATCACCCCATGGACGTCGCTGCCGCTCCCGCCCTGTCCCTCTCTGCCGCTGCCGGCGGTGGCCCGCTGCTGTTCCGCCAGCTCTTCGACGGCGACACCGGCACCTTCACCTACCTGCTGGCCGATGTGACCAGCGGCAAGGGGGTGATCATCGACTCGGTCTTTGAGCAGCACGGCCGCGATCTCGCCTTGATTCGCGAGCTGGGAATCGAACTGGTGGCGTCGATCGACACCCACGCCCACGCCGACCACGTGACCGGGAGCTGGCTGATGCACGAGGCCACCGGCTGTGAGATCGGCCTGGCCGCCGTCGTCCGCGCCGAAAACGTCAGCCTGCCCCTCTCCCACGGGGATCGAGTCGCCTTCGGCGGTCGCTCCTTAGAAGTGCGCAGTACCCCAGGCCACACCGACGGTTGCATCAGCTTCGTGCTCGATGACCAGTCGATGGCGTTCACCGGAGATGCCCTGTTGGTGCGGGGCTGCGGCCGCTGTGATTTCCAGCAGGGCAATGCCCACAGCCTCTGGACCTCGATCACGGAGCAATTGCTGACGCTGCCGGAGTCGTGCCTGCTCTACCCAGCCCACGACTACACCGGTCGCGCCGTCACATCCGTGGCGGAAGAAAAAGCCTTCAATTCAAGGCTTGGCGGCAACGCTACCGAACGGGATTTCGTGGGTCACATGGAGAACATGAAACTTCCCCACCCCCACAAGATCGCCGAGGCGCTTCCCGGCAACATGCGCTCCGGCAAGCCCCGCGACACAACCACCGCTCCCGCCTGGGCGCCCCTGGCGCGCAGCTATGCCGGCCTACCTGAACTCACCCCAGCCTGGGTGGCCGCTCACCTGGGGGACCTCACCGTGCTCGACGTGCGATCCAATGAGGAATTCAACGGACCCGACGGGCGAGTGGCCGGCAGCCTGTTGATCCCCCTGCCGGAGCTGGAAAGCCGCTCCAGCGAGATCCCCACAGGTCGCCCGCTGGTGGTGGTCTGCCATTCGGGCAGCCGCTCTGCCCTGGCCACCCAGCAGCTGCTCAAGGCCGGCCGCATGCAGGTGGCCAATCTCCGAGGCGGCCTCAGTCGCTGGGCGGCCGAGGGCTACCCGCTCGATGGCGCCGTCCAGGCCTGAGCACTTCCACTACCAACTCGACCTCCTTCAGACCTTCATGACCACCATGACGAACTCCAATCACATCAGCGCCCACGACCTGGCCGACCAGCTGGCGGCCCGCGATGTCACCGTGATTGATGTGCGCGAACCGATGGAGTACGCCTCCGGCCACATCAACGGCAGCCTCAACGTGCCGCTCTCACGCATCACCCAGGCCGATCTGCCCCGCGGCCCCTTGGTGCTGGTCTGTCAGAGCGGTAACCGCAGTGCCAAGGCCTTGAGCCAACTTCTCCAGCAGGGCCACCCCCACCCGGTGGCCGACCTGATGGGTGGTCTGCCCGCCTGGCAGCAGGCCGGTTTTTACGTGTGCAAGCTCAAGGGGGCACCCCTTCCCCTGATGCGTCAGGTGCAGATCGCGGCCGGCAGCCTGGTGCTGCTGGGGGTGATCCTGAGCCAGACCGTGGCGCCAGGCTGGATCTGGCTGAGTGGCTTCGTGGGGGCTGGCCTCACCTTCGCGGGCATCAGTGGCTTTTGCGGCATGGCCCAGCTGCTGGCCGCCATGCCCTGGAACCAGGTGTCGATCGGATCACAGGGGGAATGATCACCTCACTCACAGTGCTGCTGCTCTCGGGTGGTGCCTTGATCGGCTTCCTGCTGGCGGTGCTGGGGGCTGGGGGCTCAATCCTGCTGCTTCCCCTGCTTGTCAGTGGCGCAGCCCTGCCCACCAAGGTCGCCGTACCGCTCTCACTGCTGGTCGTCACCCTGCTGGCCCTCGGCAATGTCGGTCCTTACATCCGCCGCCGCCTGGTCGCGATCAAGCCGGCTCTGATTCTGGGTCTCCCGGCCCTTGCGGGCAGCTGGATCGGCGGCTCGCTGGTGAAGGCCGGTCTCATCCCGGAGCCGGCGCAGCTTGGAATACTCGCGGCAGCGGCACTGCTGGCCTCCTGGCTGCTGCTCCGCCCGAGTGCTCAGGCCCAACCCTCCGGCGACAGAAGATCAGCAGGTTCGCCCATGGCTCTGGCTGGCCAAGGCGTACTGGTGGGTCTGCTCACGGGCATCGCCGGGGTCGGCGGTGGCTTCGCGATCGTGCCGGCCCTGGTGCTGCTGGCTGGCCTGCCGATGCAACTAGCCAGCGGCACCAGCCTGGTGCTGATCAGCCTCAACTCTCTGGTGGCTTTTGTCGCCCTGGGCCACTGGCCAGGAGCCCATCTGCCGCTGATGTTGCCGTTGATCGGCGGTGGCGCCATTGGCGCGATCATCGGCCAGCGACTTGCGCCTCACCTGCCAGAACTGCGGCTGCGCCAGGGGTTCTCAGCACTGCTGATCGGTTCGGCCCTACTCACCGGCTTCGAGGCCTGGGAGCGCCATCACCGTCCGCTCGCCGCGCTGGTGCGGGCTGCCGCCAGTCGCCAGGTCGCTCCCTTTCCATCGGGGTCAGTTCGACCTTTCTCTCCCTCTTCCCCAATGCCGGCCCACCATGAGTGAACGCACCTTCCAGTTCCGGTTGCGCAGCAGCCACGCCGCTCCAGAACGGGCCACTCAGGATCTTGTGGTGGAATTCCTCGGCGACTCCGGCGAGTGGGAACCCCAGCAGCTCAGCCTAACCATGCCGGGCTTCCGCATCTATCTGATCTCACTGCTGCTTTGCCAACACTTCTATCTGGTGGCCAATGCCAGGGAGAAGGCCATCCCGCTGCAGCACCTGGAGGCCGACTTCATCGTCAACACCAGCAGCGACTGGATCGTGGCAAGCGTGAATGGAGACTTCCGCATCCGCCTGGATGGGGCTGCCTCTGCACCAGAACGGGGCCTCGCCGATGCTGACGCGATCGCTTACTTACAAGAACGTATGAAGCTCTGCCCCATCTCCCGCAACCTGCCCGATGGGGTGCGCAAGCGCATCGAACTCACCTCCCTGGGCTGAGCCATGAGCGAATCCTTCGATCTCACCCACCTGCGACGGCGTGGTGCATGACGCACAGCCGAAACCGGGCTGACCAGGCAGCTAGGCAGCACCAAATGGTTGCGGCGTTCTGTCGCCCTGTGAGCGCCTGAGATCGAAGCGATCAGCCTCCATCACCTTCACCCAGGCACTCACGAAGTCGCACACAAGCCGAGCTGCCCCATCGCTCTGGGCATACACCTCGGCGATCGCCCGCAGCTGGGAGTTGGAGCCAAACACCAGATCCACCCGGCTGCCGCTCCAGCGCAGCTCACCGCTGCGGCGATCGCGCCCCTCAAACAGCTCACCGCTGTCGTCGATAGGCGTCCAGATGGTGGCCATGTCGAGCAAGTTGACGAAAAAGTCGTTGCTCAGCACCCCCGGCCGCTTGGTGAACACGCCATGGCGGCTGCCGCCGCTGTTGGCGCCCAGCACCCGGAGGCCGCCCACAAGCACGGTCATCTCCGGGGCGCTCAGGCCCAACAGTTGGGCGCGGTCTACCAGCAGGTGCTCAGCGGTCACGCTCATCGGTGCCTTCTGCCAGTTGCGGAAGCCATCGGACTGGGGCTCCATCACCGCAAACGAGGCCGCATCCGTTTGCTCTTGGCTGGCATCCATCCGGCCCGGTGTAAACGGCACCTCGACGGTGTGGCCCCCAGCGGCCGCCGCCTGCTCCACGCCCACGCCACCGGCTAGCACGATCAGATCCGCCAGCGATACGCGTACCCCATCGCCGCGCGAAGCGTTGAAGGCCTGCTGGATGCCCTCGAGCACCGCAAACACCCGCTGCAACTGATCGGGTTGGTTCACGGCCCAGTCTTTCTGAGGGGCCAGGCGCAGCCGGGCGCCGTTGGCTCCGCCGCGCTTATCTGATCCGCGGAAGCTGGAGGCCGAGGCCCAGGCGGTGCTCACCAGCTCGGCGGTGCTGAGCCCGGCGGCCCGCACGCGCGCCTTCAGATCTGCGATGGCGGCTTCATCCACCAGGGGGTGATCCAGCGCCGGAATCGGGTCCTGCCAGATCAGCTCCTCGGCGGGCACTTCAGGACCGAGGTAGAGGGCCTTGGGCCCCATGTCGCGGTGGGTGAGCTTGAACCAGGCGCGGGCGAAGGCATCGGCGAAGGCCTCCGGGTGCTGGTGGAAATGGCGCGAGATCGGCTCGTAGATCGGATCGAAGCGCAGCGACAGATCCGCCGTGGTCATCATCGGCGGGTGCTTGAGCCCGGGGATGTGGGCGTCGGGGATCAGGTGTTCCTCGCGGCAGTCTTTGGCCTGCCACTGCCAGGCGCCGGCGGGGCTCTTGATCAGCTCCCACTCGTAGCCAAACAGCATGTCGAAATAGCCCATGTCCCAGCGGGTGGGATTGGGTTTCCAGGCGCCCTCGATGCCGCTGGTGGTGGCATCGGCCCCCTTGCCGCTGCCATGGCGATTGGCCCAACCCAGACCCATCTGCTCCAGGGGAGCGCCTTCCGGGGCCGGGCCCATCAGCTCTTCGCTGCCGGCGCCATGGGCCTTGCCGAAGGTGTGGCCGCCGGCGGTGAGCGCCACGGTCTCCTCGTCGTTCATCGCCATGCGCGCGAAGGTCTCGCGCACGTCGCGGCCCGAGGCCACCGGGTCGGGCACGCCATTGGGGCCCTCGGGGTTCACGTAGATCAATCCCATCTGCACGGCGGCCAGCGGGTTTTCCAGCTGGCGATCGCCGCTATAGCGCTCATCGCCGAGCCAGGTTTTTTCGTTGCCCCAGTAAATGTCTTCCTCCGGCTGCCAGATGTCGGCGCGGCCGCCGCCGAAGCCAAAGGTGCGCAGACCCATCGATTCGAGGGCGGCGTTGCCGGCCAAGATCATCAAGTCGGCCCAGGAGATGCTGTTGCCGTATTTCTGCTTGATCGGCCAGAGCAGGCGGCGGGCCTTGTCGAGATTGCCGTTATCGGGCCAGCTGTTGATCGGCGCGAAGCGTTGGTTGCCGGTGCCGCCACCGCCACGGCCATCGGCAGTGCGGTAGGTGCCGGCGCTGTGCCAGGCCATGCGGATGAACAGGCCGCCGTAGTGGCCCCAATCCGCTGGCCACCACTCCTGCGAGTCGGTCATCAGCGCGATCAGGTCGCGCTTGAGGCCGTGGTAATCGAGCTGGTTGAAGGCCTCGGCATAGATGAACCCCGCCCCCAGCGGGTTGGAGATCGGGCTGTGCTGGTGCAGGATCGCCAGATTGAGTTGCTGGGGCCACCAATCCCTTGGCGAGGGGCCGCGGCCCGACACCGCCATCGTGACCGCACCGTGGTTTACGGGGCACTTGCCGAGTTCAGTCACGGCGGCACTGCGCTTTAGGGCACTTCAACCGTAGGCAGCGCGATCAGGGCCGTCTCTGGCCGGTCACAGCCCGTGATGTAGCCCGACACTGGTCAGGCCCACCAGGAATGGGAGCCATCGCGGAAATCGGTCTCGCTCCAGGGGCTTAGCAATACCTGGCCGTAGTCGACCTGTACCTGGGCGAGGGTCGCCAACCCCACCACAGTGAAGTCATGCACCCACGCCACAACCCTTCCCAGCCAGCTTCGGCTGGAGCTGCCGCACCAGTGAGTGATCCAGCGCGTTGGGACCAGCGCTACCGCGAGGGCGGAGATGGTTGGGAACTGGGTCAAGCGGCACCCCCCCTGGAGGAGTTTCTGCGTCACCACCCCCTCTCGCCCAGCAAGGCAGGCAAGGTGCTGGTCCCCGGCTGCGGCCGCGGGCATGAGGCTGCCCTGTTGGCGGAGCTTGGATTTGCGGTCGTGGGGCTTGATTTCAGTACCGAAGCAATCAGGGAGGCACGCCGCCTCTACGGGCCCGACCGTCCGCAGCTGCGCTGGGTGCACGCCGACCTCTTTGCTCCAGCCGCGCTCAAAGCCGCTGGACTCGATGAGGAAAGCCTCGATGGAGTGGTGGAGCACACCTGCTTCTGCGCCATTGATCCAGCCCTGCGCGACGCCTACCGCGCCACGGTCACAACCCTGCTCAAGCCAGCTGGCTGGCTGCTCGGTCTCTTTTTCTGCCACCGCCGACCAGGCGGCCCGCCGTTCGGCAGCGATCCCTCAGCAATAGCGGAGGCGTGGTGTGAAACCGGCTTGGTTGAGCAGGTCTGGCAGCCGGCAGCGAGCTCTCTGTCCAAGCGCAGCGACGAGTGGCTGGGTCTCTGGCGCAAACCCGAGACCACCGCCCCAGCAGCCAACCAGGAGGAACAGTGATGCAGGAGACCTTTAAGCACCGCCACGGCGAGTGGTGGGTGTTGGCCCAGATGGCGCTCAAGGCCCGGCGGGAAGAGCAGCGTCTGTGCCTCAGCCATCCCGACTATGCGGCTTACCGGCAACGCACGCCGGCAATTATTCCGCACCTGCCTGGGCTCGACTGGCGCACCGCCTAATTGGGGCTCTGCGCCGCAAAGGCGGCCTGAACCTCAGGGATGAACACGGCGTACATGCCCCGCATGTCACCGGGCTTGAAGTTGAAGGCCTTATCAGCCGGATACTTGTCCTTCAAGAAGCCGGGGCGGCTGTCGTTGCTGCCATGGCAGGCCAGGCAACTTGGTTGAACGTCGATGCGGCGGTAGTAGTTCACGCCCGCCTCCTGCTCGGCGGTGGCGGGTTCCCATAGGCCGGTGATCTTGGGGTGCTTGGCGAACAGGTCGATTACCTCGGTTTCTTGAGCATCAGCAGGCGCGTGGTCGGGATTGCGGTATTTACTGGCCACCTGGCGCACGGTCCAGCCGTTCTCCTGGCCGATGGCCATGGCCCGCTTACCCGCCGGCATGTAGACCTCACGCATGGTGTCCATGGTGGGCTCCTTGGTGCTGCCCTCCAGGGTGGAGGCCAAGGAGATGCGCATGCGGTCGAGCTGCTCCATCTGATCCACCGCCTTGGCAAGCACGGAGGGCGCCAGATGGCCGAGAGAGCGAATACGCTCGGCGATCCCATCGAGGGCAGTCCAGAGCTCGGTGTACTGCTCCATGAACATCTGATGGAGCGAGTTTAACATCGGCCCGGTGACATTCCAGTGGAAAGCGTGGGTCTTGGCGTAGAGCGAAGTGCTGTCTGCCAGAACGCGGCCGAGTCCCTCGGCGATGGCGGCACGGTGGGTCTCAGGGATGCCGATGTATATGGCAGGTCGTCAAATTAAGGACATGGTGGAACAGACGGGTTCAGGTTGGCTAAGGAGGATCTGGATAACCAAGGGTTTTGTTCGGACCTGCGCATGAGACTCATGTCCCTATCGTGACTTATATTTTTTGTTGGCAGTTGTCCAGACATTCCCCAGCGCAATGGGCAGGGAGGTGTGGCCTACCTGCACGGTGCCAAGCAGCGACTGAAGACCTGGCAACAGGCGACCAAGCAATAGTCCGCTCGCCATCGCCAAAAGGATCCACAACAGCAAAAGCCGATCAAGTAAAGAAAGTCGAGCCACAACGGGCTCTTGAGCAGGGGAGGTCATCGACAAGAGGGGGCAGGAGTAGAGCATTTGGTAGCCAAATCCCCTAGCCAGCCGCGCAACTGCTCAATCGCATCGGTACGCAGGCTGTAGTACACCCAGCGGCCCTCATCTCGTGACTCGATCAAACCAGCCTCTCGCAACACCTTGAGATGGAAAGAGAGCTTCGATTGGGCCAGGCCCAGCTCACTGGTGAGCTCACAAACGCAGCGCTCACCGCCCCCCAAGGCTTCAAGCACCTGGAGCCTGAGGGGATCTGCCATGGCCTTCAGCAGGGCCCGAGCCTTGTCGGACTCAAGCGCCACAGGGTGATCTAGAACACTCATGCACCAATTTTAGTTGATAAATCAACTCATATTGATTTAAGGTCTCGCGACCCGTGCCGCCATTGTCGGCTCTATTCCATGAAAATCGGCATCAACGGCTTTGGCCGCATCGGCCGCCTGGTGTTTAGGGCCCTGTGGGGCCGTCCCGGCATTGAGCTGGTTCACGTCAACGACTGCGGCGGTGATGCTCAAACCGCAGCCCACCTACTCGCCTTCGACTCCGTTCATGGTCGCTGGCAACAGGCGGTGCAAGGAAATACGCGGGGCTTCTTCGTGGGTAGCCAGGCGGTGAGCTACACACGGGAGAGCAATCCAACCGGCGTGCCCTGGAAGGAAGCCGGCGTGGAGATTGTGCTGGAGTGCAGCGGCAAGTTCAAAACACCGGAAACGCTCCAGCCCTATTTCGACAAGGTGGGACTCAAACGCGTAGTGGTGGCCTGCCCAGTCAAGGGTGAGATCGCCGGAGCCGAGGCTCTCAACCTTGTCTTCGGCATCAACCACCAGCTTTACGACCCAGGCCGGCACCGCTTGCTGACCGCCGCGTCTTGCACAACCAACTGCCTGGCGCCGGTGGTGAAGGTGATTCACGAGAGCTTTGGCATCAAGCACGGCTCGATCACCACCCTGCACGACGTCACCAATACCCAGGTTGTAGTGGATGGCTTCAAAAGCGACCTACGCCGGGCCCGCTCCTGCATGCAAAGCCTGATCCCCACCACCACGGGTTCAGCTAAGGCGATCGGCCTGATCTTCCCAGAGCTGCAAGGAAAACTGAACGGCCATGCCGTGCGGGTACCGCTGCTAAATGCCTCCCTCACGGATGCGGTATTTGAACTGATGCGCGAAGTGACAGTGGAGGAGGTAAATAGCGCCTTTAAAGTCGCGGCCAACGGGGCACTGCGCGGCATTCTTGGCTACGAAACCAGGCCGCTGGTCTCAGTTGATTATGTAAATGATGATCGCAGCGCCATCGTCGATGCCGCCTCGACCATGGTGGTGAATGGCACCCAGCTAAAGGTGTACGCCTGGTATGACAACGAGTGGGGCTACAGCTCTCGCATGGCCGATCTGGTAAGCCATGTGGCCCTGATCGACGAGCGCTGAACCAGAACCATGAGCCGCGCCCTTTCCGCCCTGCAGCAATACATGATCGTGACGGCCAATTACTGGGCCTTCACCCTCACCGATGGTGCCCTGCGCATGCTCGTGGTGTTCCACTTCCACGAGCTTGGCTACAGCACCCTTGAGATCGCTTTTCTATTTCTTTTTTATGAGTTTTTTGGCATCATCACCAACCTCTATGGCGGCTGGCTGGGGGCACGCTTTGGTCTGCGGCTAACTCTCTGGAGCGGCACCTTAATGCAGGTAGCGGCGCTGCTAATGCTGATCCCAGTGGCTGAAGACTGGCCCAAATGGTGGAGTGTGGCCTATGTGATGGTGGCCCAGGCGATCAGCGGCATAGCCAAAGATCTCAACAAAATGAGTGCCAAAAGCGCCATCAAAACCGTAGTAGCCGAAACGCCAGAAGACCACAGCAAGGGAGAGGGTCAACTATTCAAGTGGGTGGCGATTCTCACCGGCTCCAAAAACGCACTAAAGGGAGTGGGCTTTTTTCTTGGCGGGGTGTTGCTCACCACCATTGGCTTCAACGCCGCAGTAGCAGCAATGGCCGCCGGCTTGTTTCTGGCCTTCCTCGTAACCCTGGTGCTGCCAGCAGATATCGGCAGGATGAAACAGAAGCCCAGCTTCACAGCGCTGTTTTCCAAGAGCAGCGGCATCAACGTGCTCTCGCTGGCACGGTTCTTCCTTTTCGGTGCTCGCGACGTTTGGTTTGTGGTGGCCCTACCCGTATTTCTGCAGAGCGCCCTCGGCTGGCGCTTCTGGGAGGTGGGCGGCTTCATGGGCCTGTGGGTGATCGGCTACGGAATCGTGCAGGGATCGGCACCTGCCCTGCGGCGGGCCTGGGGCCAGAGCGCCCCTCCAGGGGTAGCAGCAGTGCAGTTTTGGAGTGCGGTTCTCACCGCTATTCCAGCCCTGATTGCGGTTGCCTTGTGGCGTGAGGTTGGCCAGCCTGGGGTCGCAGTAGTGGTGGGACTTGCTGTCTTTGGCGTGGTATTTGCGATGAATTCATCTATCCACAGCTACATGATCCTCGCCTACACGGAAACGGAGGATGTGAGCCTCAACGTGGGCTTTTATTACATGGCCAACGCAGCCGGCAGACTGCTGGGCACCGTGCTATCTGGAGCCCTGTTTATGGCTGGAGGGCTGCAGGCTTGCCTGTGGAGCTCAGCAGTGTTGGTAGCGCTTGCTACCATGGTGAGCACTCGCTTGCCAACGCCGCCACGGCAGCTTCAAGAAATTACCTAACGCTTAAGGCTACCAAGCTGACCTAAGGATTTTTGCCGCAAGTCGGCAGGCAATCGCACATAACCCAATAGCTCAGAATCATCCTGGCCCTCTCCACTTAGTATGTATGTAAGACTTGTTTTAATAGCCGACAGGTTAGCCGACAAGCCTTTTCGGGGCACAAGCATCCAACTAAGATTGACAATTGGATAACCATTGGATGGATCTGGGCTAGAACCTAACAATCTATTGTCAAGGGAAATGCTAGACAAGGAAAGGGCTGCTGCCCTTATATCCGGACGAACAAACTCGCCCTTACGATTTTGAAGAGCTGCCGACTGCAAAGGTGAGCGCAAGAATGGTGATTCAAGGTAGCCAATGCTGCCAGGAGTAGCTTCTAAGGCATTCGCCATGGCATCTGCTCCCCGCACTGCAGTCCCTGAGGGCCAGGAAACAACCCTTCCGGACCCAAGGCCGTCGCGCCATGCTGGACTTACGGCAGCGAGGGAAGCCGTGAAATGAGCGGTAGCGGCTGAGGCATCACCCCGATATAGAAGAGTAATAGGCTGATCCGGGCAACCCAACTGAGAAAAATTGCGAATCTTGCCAAGGAATAATTGAACCAGCTGGTTCCGGGTCAGTTGCAACTGACACTTTGGCTGGTTATAGGCAACCGCTATAGCCATCCCAGTAACAGGAAAAGCCAAGATCTCCGCAGGCAAGGCCTTCAACTCTTGCACTGACGGAGAAATATCAACACCAGCAAACTGGATTTTATCGGCAGCAAGGCGGGGAACATTAGGGCCGCGATCATCCAGTTTAAGCTCAGCATTTACACCCTTGCGCACCGCGAGCTGATTAAACCAGCGATAGTAAGCATTGGCAGTCTCAGCACTAGTTGTTCCCTCTAAGGACACTGCCGCAGTGCCATCCAAGTCTGCGTAAGTAGATTTAACGCAGCCGCAAGCTAAGGCAGCAAGGCAGACAGCAAAACTACGAATAAGTATCATCTTCAAAGACTCCGAGCCAAAACGGCTTCCAGCGTCGCCGTGATATTGATCAAACCGCTGGCAATCGGATTCGAATATACAAACAACATAACAGCCGGCACGGGCGCAGACAATAGCAATATGATAGCCACCCATAGAGTTGTCCAAGCACCACTTTGCACCAGAAAAGATAACAAGGCGAGTGCAAGATACATCACACCGATTGCAAGAACTAGCCGCACTGGGAATGGCTGGGGCGCAGCGAGGGAAAGACGGCGCTCGCGGGCATCAATAAGGTCAAAACCAAAATCACTTGCCTTGCGGAAATAATTCACAGATTCAGGCGTTACCTCTATCGATTTAGAAGGCGAGGCATCACGAGTAGACAGGAAATCCCTGAGGCGATCAATCGACTCTTGGGTTACTTCGCTACGAACACCGTTACGCATCGTCTGCGCTTCATCCCTAGCAATTGACTCACCGTAATCATAAAGAAGCCTTCTTCCCTCGATGCGTTGATCAGCAGGCAGAACAGACATAACCGCGCCAAGCTTATTAATAGTTACCACTTCCTGCGTGAGCGCACCACGCAGATTTGTAAACTGAAAAATTACATTAGACAATAAAAAAGCAGTGGTAAGCGTATAAAGTGAGCCCATGGGGCTCAGCAAAGCTGCCTGGATCTGAATATTACCGCGTGCTTTCACCCAACGAGCCAAAAGCAAAGCCACAAAGGTTAGAGACACAAATCCGAGGTAGAGTATTAGAACCCCAGTATTGAGCAGAATATCATCAAGAACCCTGGTGGCTACCATTGCAAAAGCAGGAGTAAAATACATAACAATCAGTGGATAAATGCGCCATCACGACCCACTAGAAATGTGAGCTCAACGAAGTCACTCCCTTGATGCTGCTTGGCACTAAAGCTAAGCGGAAAGCCACCCAAATCCACCGGCCCCATGGTCTCCATGGCTGCTAGAAAACCCTCGCGGGTGAGCTTGGGCCCTGCAGCCTGAAGGGCACGAACGAGCATTGTTGCGGAGATATACCCCTCAAGGCTCGAAAAGCCGTAAGGTGCGTCACTACGATTACGGCGGATTGTATTTTGGTAATCACGCACAACAGGAACCCGAGGGTTCCAAGGGAATGGCACCACCTGGCTTATGCCCACACCATGTCGATATTCAGGCTGTAGGGCCTTTGCAAGTGCATTACTTCCTACAAATGAAACATTCATTACCTGGGCCTTATTGCCTTGCCGACGCAGATTCGTAATGAAACTAGCTACGGTGCCATAGGACGAAACTATAAGCACAGCGTCGGGACGCGCCAGCGCAACCCGTCGTGCTGGCTCAAGCGTGTCTGCGGAATTGCGTTCAACCGTAACAGCCACTACTGGCTGTAAGCGCCGAGACGCAAGGGCTTTGCGGGCTCCCTCTAAACCATCGCGACCAAAAGCATCATTTTGATAGACCACAGCAATGGAGCGGCGCCCGTAGCGGAGCAGGTATCGAACTGTGGCCTCAATTTCCTGATGATAACTGGCCCGAATATTGAACACCAAGGGTTTAACCGGTTGGCGGATTAACTGGGCACCAGTGAGTGGAGCCACCAACGGCACTCGATATTGATTAATCAGGGGTAACGAGGCCTTAACAGTAGCCGTACCAACATAACCAAATAAACCAAAAACTTTATCGGAGCGTATGAAGCGCTCAGTGTTGCGCTTCGCCAGCTCGGGCTCGTAGCGATCATCTCGATACACCATCACGATCTGACGCCCATGAACTCCCCCCTGAGCATTCACTTGATCAAATACCTGATGGGCACCTTCACGAAACTCACTGCCAAGCTGGCCCGAAGGACCACTAAAAGCAGCTGATTGGCCAATCAAAATTGACCGGGAGCTAACTCCCACCTCAGCCCGCACGGGAGTTGGCAGCGTCGCAGAACCAACTAGAAGGCCGGCGAGAACAACGACGGCTGAACGCCGAGGCAAAAGGTAAACACTAAGCAAAAGAAAAGGGGCCTGCAAGGAACCCCTAGATTAAGCCTATTGATCAGATCCAGAGGATTCTGATTTCAACTGCAAATCTTGGCGACAGCTGCCTTGGAACGCTTCAGGGTGTGACCCTTGAGGGGAACGTAGTCGAGCTAAGCTGCCATCTTCTGAGCATTGGATGAAAGGGGCCAAAGCAGGAACCTCCATAAAGTAAGCCAAAAAAAAGCCCCTAGCGGGGCCTTAGAATTCATATGTGTGATGAAGAAAGGCTGCTGTCAGCGGCCAATCTGCCCAACGGCCTTCTTAGACGCAGAGAGAATGCTGCCTTTAAGTGGCACGAAGTCGAGGCTGGAAGCCTGACCTTGGGCTTTAGGGCTTAGCAGGAACATCAGCGCCTGGCGGATCGCGGGGGCCTTATCGCCGTTGCCGGTCTTGTAGGCCAGAATCCAAGTCAGGGTCGAGATCGGGTAGCTGTTGGCACCGGGGGGATTGGGCTCTTCCCCAGCCAGCATCGAATCAAGCTTGATGTTGTTCAGTGCAGCAGCGCCACTCTCTTCTGTGGGCATGACGAACTTGCCGGCCTTGTTTTGCAGGGCAGCGGCCTTAATAGCACCTTTGACGTAGCTCTGGTTGAGGTAGCCGATGGCACCTGGGGTGTTCTGAATCACACCCGAGACGCCTTCGTTGCCCTTACCACCCACGCCAACTGGCCACTTGACGCTCTTACCCTCACCAACCTTGCTCTTCCACTCCGAGGAGAAGGCCGAGAGGCTGTTAGTGAAGGCGAAGGTGGTGCCGGAACCATCTGAACGGTGGGCAACTGTGATCTTGCCCTTGCCGCACTTGAGCTGATCCCAGGTGTTGATCTTGCCGAGGAAAATGTCGACAGCCTGCTGCTGGGTCAACTTTAGATTCTTGCAATCGGCCTTGTTGTAGGCGATCGCAATGGTGCCGCCTACAGCGGGAAACTGAATCACACCACGCTTTACCTTGGCAGCTTCACTTGCCTTGATTGGTTCGTCCGTAGCACCGAATTCAACGGTGCCGGCCACATACTGACGCACGCCCGAGCCGGAACCAACCGACTGATAATTGACGCGCACCTTGTTGGCCACACCAGCGAAGGCGCGCTGATAGAAAGCAGCAGGGAAGGTTGCACCGGCACCATTGATGGTGGCCTGGGCAAGCGCGGGGATGACGGCTGAAGTTGCGCCAGCACCGATAGCTGCAACGGTGCCGACAATCAGGGCCTTCTTTGCGAAGGTCATGGAAAAAGACTTTGGGGTCAATCCATTAATAGCAAGATCGCCCCCCGCCAGTCGTTATCAAGCGGTTAAGAGGCGTTCAAGATGGTTCAGAAGCGAGTCGCTAAACATGAAAAAAGCCCCCCGTTAAAGGGAGGCTTGGAAGTTGTGTGCGAGAAACAGATTCGAGGCAGTGGCGAGGAGCGTTAAAAAGAGATCAGAACAGGAATTTGGTCTGAATTACGCCACCCCAGCTGTCGTTGCCATCGTTAGAGCGGATCTTAGTTCCGTAGAATAGAGCCGGTGTGATTGAGATATTGTCGGTCACACGGAACTTGTAGAAGATCTCATATAGAAATGCATCAAGCTCGTTGTCTCCAGTTGCCACCGCAGGCTGACCTACGGCGAAGCCTGCAGCATTGCCCTTGGCAAAAGCATCATCCCACTGGAAAGCTACTGTCCAAGAGTTGGAATCCTCGAAACCTCCTTGGCCACCGTTGTAACCGTAGCCAAGACTAATTGAAGGAATAAACCCAGCTTCCAGCGGCTGCCAGAATGCACTAACAGCTACACTGTTAACAGTTTCACCGGCGCTGAGAGTGTTGCTGAAATTGCCATCGCGAATCCTCGAACCTTCCGTGCCGTAGCGATAGCCAAGTGCAGCACCCCAGTTCTTGCCGCGGTAGCCGAGCTGAACCAGTGCATTAAGTCCACTGCCGGAATCAAAAATGCCAGCCGAGGAATCAGCACCGCACCGTGTTTCATCATCATCACCACCACACTCCTCGCTACTAACAACGTAGTTAGCGGAGAAAGTAAGATAAGGGTCACCCTTTTTGACATCTTGCTTCCAAACAAAGCCGAAACCTTGCCCAGTAGCTTTGTTGTATGTACCCGGTGCACCAGCCAAGCCGAATACGTCGAGCACTTCCGACTTGTATGCGGTCGGCAAGAAGGCGAGCATTTCCGTATTGCGGACCTGAGCGCCAGCTGTCAGCTTAACCGTTTTCCCTACAGGAAAAGTATAGTAAAGACGATCAATTATAACATTATCACGAGTATTCTCAGCCTTGTCAAGCTTAAAGATACTGGAGCTGCTGCCAAACGGATCAGACTGGAAGTTGCCGCTCCTTAGACGCGTCTTGAGCAGGTCTTTGCCAGTCCAGCTGGTATCAAAGTTCAAACGCAAGTCGTAATTAAAAGCAGTCTTGCTTGCGTCGCCACCACCGCGTGTGGTGTCGAAACCAGGCGCACCACCCAACACCATATTCACCTCACCTTTCAGCTTGGTGGTGGTGGAGAACTGCTGAGCTTCCAGCTTGCCCACTTTCTTCTCAAGGCCAGTGACGCGTCCGGTGAGGGCTGCGAGCTCAGTTTTGAACTCATCCATCAAACGCTGCAGTTCGTCGGTCACTTCGGTGACGCGATCGAGACAGGCGTTGAGCAGGGCAGCCGCCTCAAAGCGGGTCATAGCCTGGCCGCCTTTGTAGGTGCCGTTGGGGTAGCCGGCAACGCAGCCGTACTTCTCAACCAGGTTGCTCAGCGCTTGGTAAGCCCAGTCGGTGGGCTGAACGTCGGAAAACTGGGTGACGCTGGTGACTTGGTTCTTGGATTCCCAAGCACGGAAGCGATCAACGTCTTGCTGTTGCATGTAGTCGTTGATGGCGGCAGCGCCGTTCAACGAAGCCAGCTCTTGAGCCGAAGCGGCCATGGGAGCCATCATTCCGGTGCCAGCTAAAGCCAGCAGCAGCTTTTTGGAAAGGTTCATCGGGTCCTCACACCGATAGGGATGACTTCACAAAGGAAGTCGAAGGCAATTTATCGATGAAGCAATGCCAAAACGAGCAGCCAGGCGACATAGACAATGTGTTCCCAGACACATTTTGCTAGCCAAGCCAGGCCAGGGCGCGCCTTAACCCAGCACCAAACCAAGATCGCGGCCCAGCAGGCAGCGGCTCCGCCAGCAAAGCAAGCCGCAGACGGCGGCGCTGGCGGTGGGGCAACAACTCATCCACCAGCTCGCGCCACTGCATCCAGCAATGGCGTTGGTGTTGCACCAGCAGCCACTCCAGTTGGGGCATGGTGTCTTCAAACCGTCCTGGCACTTGATCGTGGATGGCGCTTTGCAGCACTTGCAGATCATTCCACTCCCCCAGCAACTCCTGGCCCTGCTTGAAGCGGCTAATCCAGACTGCCGTGGCGGCACCTTGCAAGGGAGAAAGATTCTCCAGCAGATAACGCACCTGCTTGAGCTGGCGGCGCAGCTCATGCAACTGCTCGGTTTCAGTGGCATTATTTTGAACCGAATCCTTGTTGATCTGCCAACCCGGATGCAGAAAAAGACCAGAAACTGCGGGCCCCTGCCACTCCAGCACCCACTGTGAAATCGGTTGCTCACCAAGCGAGGTGAAGGCGGGCTCCTTCAACCAGCGCTGTAGCTGACCCAACCCCTCTAGATAAGAGCGGCTTTGCAGCACCTCCACCACATGACCGTGGGCTAACTGACGCTCACGGCGCAACTGCCTGAGCACCGGGCGCAGGGCCTTTGCCTCCGCTGCCGGCAACTGGGGCAGGAAGCCATCTTCTAGGCGTTCGCGTAAAACATCTAGATCCCGGGCCATCCCCAAACGGCGCACCCATTTGGCCAGGCGCTGATCATTAACAGCAGCTGGCAGCTGCAGGGCCGGCTCAAACTGAATCAAGGTGGTGCGCAGCCGACGCATTGCTACCCGCATCTGATGCAGCGGCTCACTGCCCTCTCCTGACGCAACCGGCGTCTGCAATTGCACCAGCTTGGTGACCTGTTTCTGCACCAGCTCCCGCGCAAAGGCACCACTGGCCAAACCGTGGCAGCGATCCATCAACACCATGCGGAACTCAACGGAATTCTGGTTTTTTGATGCTATCTAGACTGCGCTGCAAAGCTTGGCCGGTGGTAAGACCTACCGGTAAAGCGCCGCCAAAAGACGTGCCGAGCACATGGCGGTAGAGCTTGCTTTCCACCAAGCGGTAGGTGCTGGAAGGCATGGGGATATATCCCGCCTGATTGACCAGCTTCAAACCATTTTGCATTGTGTAGGTAACAAATTTACGCAGTTCAGGCTGACTGCGCAGTGCCTGATCGTTCACGTAGATAAATAGAGGCCTAGATAGGGGCACATAGCTCTCCTTCTGAACCGACTGTGGGGACGGATAGGCAGGACCCTTACTGCTCACAACGCTGAGGGCCTTTAAGCGCTTGCTGTTGGCCTGGAAATAGGCATAGCCAAAGTAGCCAAGAGCATCAGGGTTGCCAGCTACGCAGGTAACCAGATCGTTGTCGTTTTCACTGGTAAATACATCAGCACGGGAATTTTTATCATTGCCGTTTATAGCCTTATTGAAATAGTCGAATGTGCCGGAATCCTTGCCAGGGCCGCAGAGCCGAATCGGGCGATCAGGCCAATCCAGGTTCACCTGGCTCCAGCGAGTCACCTTGCCAGCAGCCGCCTGGCTCCAGAGGCGGGAGAGCTCGGCGGTGGTGATGCGGGTAGCCCAGGTATTTTTTGGATTTACCACCACCGTGATCGCATCAAAACCGATCGGCAGCTCAAGGAAACGCACCCCTTTGGCGGCACAGGCCTTGAGCTCCTTGGCGCTTATGGGGCGAGAGGCGTTAGCCAGATAAAGCTGACCGCTGCAGAACTGGCGGAAGCCGGCAGAGGTGCCCGTTTCTTTGAGCTCAAAGCGCACCTGGCGGTTAGCGCCAGCTTTTTGATAAGCCTGAATAGCTGCCTGCATCACCGGAAACACTGTGCTGGAGCCGCCGATGCGCAGCGGAGCCGGAGTCGCCGCCTGGGCAACTCCCAGGGGCAACAGCGAAAGGAGAGCCAGAGGAAGCCAGGCAAAGCGCAAGACAGGGCGCATAACGGTCACAACCACAACAGAACTCTGGGCGACCCGAGGGCTTTTAGGGGTTAAGGCCAGGTTGTGGCTTCAGCGCGGTGCCGTCCAATCCGCAAACCAACCACGGCGCCACAGCCAGTAGGTCTGGATTACGGCCACGATTGACATCAACAGCAGACAGTAGAAGTAGCCAAGATGCCAACGCAGCTCAGGCATGTTGGCGAAGTTCATGCCATAGATCCCAGCGATAAAGGTGAGCGGTGCGAAGATGCTGGTGAGGATGGTGAGGGTTTTCATCACCTGGTTCATCCTGTTGCCCACACTGGCCGCATAGGCCTGGGTGATGGCATCACATTGGTGGCGCAACAACTCACAGTTTTCAAACAGCAGCTCCACCAGATCGGCCATCTCCTGGAAGCCAACCAGGGCATCGGCGCCGAGTAGCTGCTGCCCTTGGCGCAGCAGCACCCGGATCTGGTGGCGCAGGGGCCACACCTGGTTGCGAATCGTGCGCAGGTTGCTGCGATGCACAAAAGCCCGGGCCAATAACTTCGGCTTGGGGTCCCGCAGGGCCGCTTCTTCCAGGTCGTCGAGGCGATTGGCGATCTGCTCAAGCATGGGGAAAAGGGCATCGAGCAACTCATCCACCAGGAAGTGGAGAATGTCATCTAGGTCGCGATGCTCCACCGCACCCACCCTGGATTCCAGCCAGACGGTGAGCTCCGGAAACGACTCCCCCGCCGGCGCCTCCTCAAAGGTGACCAGCAGGTTGGGCAGCAGCAGCAAACCCACCTGGGAGCTGAGCAGGTGCAAGGGATCACGCGCAAAGCTGAGCCGATGCAGCACCACGATCACGGCCTCCCCTAGCCCATCAACCCGCGAGCGCTGGGGCACCTCCAGCAGGGGGGGCAGCAGCATGCGAGGCACTTGGACGATGTCGAGCATGGCCTCAACTGCCCCTGGATCGCCCAGGCCCATCACCCGCAGCCAGATGGGATAGCCGAGCTCCTGCAAAGGCAAAAGTTCGGCAGGGTTTTGCAGGGATATCAGCCGGGGGCCGTCTGGCTCAAACAACACAGCGCTGAAACAACTGTGGTGCCGCCCGCCAGAGACGTAGAGGTGGACCGGCAAATTGGCAGGCCGCTCCTCCAGCAGATGGGAATTCAGAGCACCAGGGGTGGGGCGCAGCACGTTGGTGTCAGATCAGGAGCCTGCCAGCGAATCAAGAGTTGGCCACCGGCAACGATGCTGGCCTGGATCAGCAGACACATCACCACCTGTAACCACCTACCACCCGTGGACTGATCCATGAGAGCGCAGATCGGAGGATTTGGCATGTTGCGGCCGCCGACCTGATGCCGCCGGTGCTCCTGACGACACGTAAGCGCCCTTCAACACTCCTTAATCCAATCCTTCTAAATTAAGGCCAGTTCATCAGATTCCAGTGTCTAGTGCGGGGCCCCGGCCCACCCCATCCGATCCGAGAGCCATGGCCGACGGCCTGAGCTCGCCCATGGAGCCCCATTCCACCTACCGAGGCTCGGACTGGACTCCTCAGCGTTTGATGTTTCACCAAAACCTCGAATCATTTGCCGAGAGGGTCGGGCTTGTGGTGGGCCTGCAAAGCAATGGCAAGGTGAGTCAGGAGCAGGCCTACGCCGAAATCCGCCGCATATGGAAGGATCTCAAGGACAGCAAGGACACCCTGCTCAAGCTCCCAAAGCAGAGCTGAGCACTAAATCACTAAGCATTAATACCGCTGCCCAGGCGCTGGCGTCGCAGCCGGCTTTCATTAAGGTCTGAGCATCGATTTTGGTCTGGCTTGGATCCTGTCTCCCAGTTCCCCCTGGTGTTCCACGACCAGCAAGCGGTGGTGGATTTGGATCCCCAGGCTCTAGCTACCAAGCTGGCCCAGCACTTTCCTGTAGAGGATTTTGCCCCTCGCAACCCCTTGCTCAACCCGTTTCGGCACCGGGCCAGCACTGCTGTGGCTGGAGACCTCACCCTCACCTCTGGATATACAAGCCCTATCCATGGCTGCATCGGTGATAACCCCGGCGTAGGCGCAATCAACATCTGCTATCAGGGGAAGTCTTCTTACGGAGTTGATGGAAACACCTTCCACATTCACGCTGAAGCACCCCTCTACTTCAACCCTGGCTTCTCTTACAACTACACCACTGGGCACTACAACGGGCTGGTGCTGCACGTAGACCTACAGCGATTACAGGACACGGCCGCTGCCATCGGCGGCATGGGGCTCTCCGGTCGACGCTTCGTCCCCGATCTGCAGCGTCCCCAGGTGCTCTCAATGACTGAGGACCGGCAGTCCACACTGCTGATCACCATGCGCCGGGCCTTTGCCCTGCTGGATGCGCCGGAGCTGCAAGCCCGTGGCGATCTGGCGGCGCTGCAGATCGACGATCTCATCTATCGCATCCTGGCGATGGCCCTCTGCCCCCAACTCGATGGCGGTCAGGGAAAGGGGCTCTCCAGGGAGCTGATCTTCGAAGAACTGCTGGAGTGGATTGGGGCCAATCTGCAATCACCAATCAATCTCACCCAGCTGGAGCAGCGCAGCGGCTATTCGAGGCGCAACCTGCAGCTCGCCTTCAGCCAACGCTTCGGTTGCGGACCAATCCAATGGATCCGCCGCCAGCGCCTTGGCCTAGCCCGGCAGCACCTGCTCAACCCCTCGCCGTGCGACAGCGTTGCCGGCATCTCCTTAAAACTGGGCTTTAGCAACCTCTCCTCCTTCAGCCGCGACTTCCACAACACCTACGGCATTCGCCCCTCAGAGATGTTGCGTGAAGGGCGACGCCTACACGGCTGAGCCCTTCAGCCCGGGAATAAAACGCCGCTCGTGCTGGGCACCGGTGAGCATTCGATTCCAATAAAGCCCAGGCAACAGCTTGCGCTTAATCCACCACATGCTCCAGCGCTCTTTAGTGGGGTCGAGCGGGAAGGAGGGGACCGGCTGCTGCTCATAGTTGAACTCAGCCATGATCGCCTTGCCGTAGCCGGTGATCAGGGGGCAACAGCTGTAGCCGTCGTAGGCCGCCGCGAAGGGCTGGCCATCGAGCAGGGCAAGCAGGTTGGCCACCAGCACCGGCGCCTGGCCGCGCACCGCCGCAGCCGTCTTGGAGTTCGGCATGCCACTGACATCGCCGAGCGAAAACACGTTGGCGTATCGGGTGTGCTGCAGGCTGAACTTGTCGACCTCTACAAAGCCGCTCGCCGCTGCCAGCGGGCTATCGGCCACCACCTGGGGGGCAGCCATCGGCGGCGTCACGTGCAGCATCCCGTAACCGATCACTTCTTCGCGGCTGGTTTCGCCCTCACTCACCTTGAACACCGCCTCCCGGCTCTGGGGACGAACCTCCGTAAGCACATGGTTGTAGCGGGCATCAATACCCTTGCGCTTCACCACCTCCCGCAGCGGTGCGGCATATACGGGCACCCCGAAGATGCCAGGCGTGGCTGTGGCATAGATCACCTTTGCCGCCAGTCGCTTCTTGGCAACAACATCGGCAGCCAGATAGGCGATCTTCTGGGGCGCCCCCGGACACTTGATCGGCATCGGCGCGCAAGTAAACACGGCGTTGCCGTCGGCCCCCTGGCCGCCTTTGAAGGCCTGGAGCGTGTCCCAGGTGTAGGCGGCGTGGTGCTGGCTGTAGTTGCTGCACACCCCACCCTGGCCAAGGGCCTCGGGCAAGCCCTTGATCTTGTCCCAGCAGAGCTGCAGGCCAGTGGCCACCACCAGCACGTCGTAGCTGAGGCTCTGGCAGCTGGCCGTGCTCACCAGGTTGCGATCGGGATCGAAGCCAGCCACCGCATCCCGGATCCAGGTCACCCCCGCTGGGATGAGATCTGCCTCAGAGCGGCGAGTCTCCTCAAGGCTGAACACACCTGCACCCACCAGGGTCCAGCCCGGTTGGTAGTAGTGATCGCTGGAGGGCTCGAGAATCGTCACCGCAAGGGCCGGACGGGCCCGTTTCAGCTGGGCGGCGGCGGTGATGCCGGCGGCGCCGCCGCCGACAATCAAAATTTGGTGCTGGGCCATAAAAAGGGCCGCTGGTGGAGCAGCGGCTGGATGCCATTCCCCCGCTTTAGACGGGAAGCGTCAAATCGACAAGCCCGAAGGGTTCACACCGCTATGGATTCACACCGCTTCGGTCACCTCCCGCTTGAGCAGGGCGTAGAGGTAATCGGGTTCCTTGTAGCGGGTGGGTAGGCAGGAGTGGAGCAGGCTGAGTCGGTCCCAGGCCACGGTGCGCTTGATCGCCTCCAAACTTCGCCCTTCCCGGATCAGTAGCCGCAAGGCTTTACAGCAGCCGGAGTAACCAGCTTCCAATGCTCCGATCGTGGGTTTGGGGGCAACGGTCATGCTGGGAAGGTTCGGAAGGATGCTCGCCGGCGAGCTCTAGACAACGCTAAACAGAGGGCTGGGTGCCCGAGGCAACACTGCCTTCCCGACACGAATCCTTACCAGTTCCACCACCACCGATCCCGCGCCATGCCGAGCCAGCAGCTGAGCCTGCGTCAACCCGATGACTGGCATGTGCATCTGCGGGATGGCTCCATGCTCCAGGCCGTCGCCCTGGCTACGGCCCGCCAATTCGCCCGGGCGATCGTGATGCCAAATCTGAGCCCGCCTATCACCACTGCTGCGGCCGCTGAGGCCTATCGCCGCCGCATCCGCGAAGCCTTGCCCGACGGCAGTCGCTTCGAACCACTGCTGACGGCATACCTCACCGATGCCATCGATCCCGCCGAGATCGAACGGGGCTTCCGCCAGGGGGCCTGGGTGGCCTGCAAGCTCTACCCGGCCCATGCCACCACCAATTCAGCCGCCGGCGTCAGCTCAATCGAGGCGCTCACGCCCGTGTTCGATATCCTCGAGCGCATCGGCATGCCCCTGCTGATCCACGGCGAAGTAACCAGCGCCGATATCGACATTTTTGATCGGGAGGCGGTATTCATCGAGCGCCACCTGGAGCCCCTACTGGGGCGCCACCCCGGCCTGAAGGTGGTGCTTGAGCACATCACCACCAGTGATGCGGTTGATTTTGTGCGCAGCGGGCCGGCCAACCTGGGGGCCACGATCACGCCCCACCACCTGCACATCAACCGCAACGCCATGTTTGCCGGCGGCCTGCGGCCCGACCTCTACTGCCTGCCGGTGGCCAAGCGGGAACTGCACCGCATCGCCCTGCGGGGCGCCGCCACCTCAGGCAACCCGAAGTTTTTCCTCGGCACCGATTCCGCGCCCCACGCCCGCACTGCCAAGGAAGCGGCCTGCGGCTGCGCTGGCATTTTCAATGCCCCATTTGCGTTGGAGAGCTACGCGGCGGTTTTTGAGCAGGAGAACGCCCTGGAGAGGCTAGAGGCCTTCGCCTCGGAGTTTGGACCCCGGTTTTACGGGCTACCGCTCAACGAGGCCAAGGTCACCCTGGAGCGGCAGCCCCTGGAGGTTCCCAGCCGGCTCCATCTCAATGATGCGGCCGGTACCGCCGTCGAACTGGTGCCCTTCCATGCTGGAGAAACCCTGCCCTGGCGGCTAGTGCAGCCCTGAGCCACCGAGGTGATAGCAGGCCCGCCCCAGGTGCTGGCTCACCCGCCGCAGCCAGCGAATCGCCTCCAGCCGGGCTGTACCGGCATCGACATCGAGCTCGCCCCTGGCCACCGCAGCCAGCACCTCCTGGCGGTATGACCCGTCTCGGCGTTGTAAGGCCTGGGCACAGGCCTCAACCAGGGCGCTGGCTTGAGCCCAGCTGCCCTGCTGCACCAGCCCGGGCAGCTGCTCAAGGGCGGCCAGGAGCTTCTGTCGCTCGCTAGCCAAACTCGAGCTTGTGGCTGCGGTGCGCAGGCGATCCTGCTCCTCTTCACAACGCTCATGTAAACGCTGCAGATGATCAAGACCATGCAGCAGGTGGAGCAGGGCCTCCTTTGCCGCTTCATCGCTGCCCGGACGCGGCCCCGGCGCCAAATGGATCTGATCAAGATAAAGCTGGAGCCGATCTAAATCGGCCTGCAGCACAGCCAGCCGCTGAGCGCCTGAGGCGGGTCTGCCGTTGCCCCTAGCCAGCCCATCGCTCAGCAACTGGAGCATTTCCAGCAGACACGCCTCCAGGGACTGGCCGGCCAAGCTGATGGCGGCAGCGGGATCGACCGGGGGCGTGTCAGCCAGATCATCGATCAGGCGTCCCTCCCCCGGCCGCACCACCCGCCGGATCAGAGCGGCAAATGGCGCGGTGAACGGCAGCACAAGCAGCACACCAAGCAGGTTGAAACCGGTGTGGAAAGCGGTGAGAGCAAATTCAGGGTCCTGCTGGGTCAGGACTGGCCAACCCAGCCGTAGCAACGCCAGGTAGGCCGGCAGCAGCAGGAAGGCCCCGATGGCGGTGAGGAGGTTGAAGATCACATGAGCCGCCGCGGTGCGGCGGGCGCTAAGGCTGGCGCCAAACGAGGCCATCACGGCGGTGACGGTAGTTCCCACATCCATGCCGATCACTAGGGCACAGGCCTGGGGCAGGCCGATCACCCCGCTCGCCAAGGCCGCCAGGGTGGTGGCCACCCCCGCCCCCGAGGATTGGGTGATCACCGTGCTGAGCAGACCGAGCAGCAGCAACTGCAGCCGCCCCCCCGGCAGGGATGCATCAAAGCGGGCAGGATCAAGCAGCAACCCCTGACCAGCCAGCGCCTCCTGCAGCGCGTCAATACCCAAAAACAGCAGCGCTAGCCCAGCCAAGGCCTGCCCCAGCAGCGCCTGGCGGCCGCGGCCCAGCAGCCGCAGGCCGGCCCCCACCAGCAGCAGCGGCAGCATCACCCCTGCTAGCTCAAACTTGATGCCGAAAAGGGCCACCAGCCAGCCCAGGCCCGTGCTGCCCACGTTGGCGCCGAAGATGATGCCCAGGGAAGACTGGAAGCTGAGCAGCCCAGCGCTGACAAAACCCACCGTGGCCACGGTGGTGGCGGTTGAAGATTGCACTAGTGCCGTACCGATCGCCCCAGCGGCGGCACCGCTCCAGGGGGATCGGGTGAAGCGCAGCAGGGCCTGACGCAGGCTGTTGCCCGCCAGGCTGCGCAAGGCCTCCGTCATCAAGCCCATCCCCAGCAAAAACAGTCCCAATCCGCCGGCAGCGTTGAACAGGGAACTGCCGGAGAGCGTCATGGGAGCCAGCGGCTACTTGCGCCAGGGACTGGCATCTATGACGGCATTAACGCAGCCTTGCCAGGCTATGCCCGATACCAGCCTGCACCCGATCGCATGACCCACGCCCTGGTGGTGAACACGGGCAGCTCCAGCGTCAAGCTGGCCCTCTGCGATGCGAGCGGCCGACGGCTCTGGCAAGAGCAGCGCAGCTGGGGGCTTCCCCAGGCCGATTCGGGCGGCCAGCAGCTGGCTGAACTATTGGAGCAGTGGCTCTCCCCCCTGCTCGCGGCCCTTGAGCCCCTACCCCAGCTTGTAATTCACCGGATCGTGCACGGTGGTGCCCACTTCAGCGCTCCCACCCTGCTGAGCCCGCAGGTGCTGGCGGAGCTGGCAAATCTGGTGCCCCTAGCCCCACTGCACAACGGCCCAGCGCTGGAGGCCATCACCTGGCTGGAGGGCCGGCTGGAGGGCAGCTCCATCCAGCAGTGGGCCTGCTTCGACACCGCCTTCCACGCCAGCCTCAGCGAAGCTGCCTCCACCTACGCCATACCGGCACCCTGGCGCCAGCAGGGCCTGCGCCGCTTCGGCTTCCACGGCCTCAACCACCAGCACGTGGGTGAAACGGTGGCGGCCCGAGAGCCAGACATACGCCGCCTGATCAGCTGCCAGCTCGGCGCCGGCTGCTCCCTCTGCGCGATCGAAATCGATCCCCAGGGCCAGCCGCTCAGCGTCGACACCACGATGGGTTTCACGCCGCTGGAGGGGCTGGTGATGGCCAGCCGCAGCGGCAGCGTGGATCCAGGGCTACTGCTGCACCTGCTGCGCCAGGGAATTGGCGTCTCCGAACTGGATACGGCCTTAAACCGCCAAAGCGGCCTGCTGGGGTTATCCGAGCTCAGCGGAGACATGCGGGAGCTGCGCCTCCAGGCTGGCGAGGGCCACCGCGGCGCCCAGCTGGCAATCGCGGTGTTCCGCCACCGGCTACTGCAAGGGATTGGGGCCATGGCAGCCAGCCTTGGAGGCGTGCAGGCCATCGCCCTCAGCGGCGGCATCGGCGAACACGACGACGCCCTCGCCACCGAACTAGAGCAGGCCCTGACCTGGTTGCCGGGGCTGCGCTGGCTGCGGGTGGCCGCCGATGAGGAAGGGTTGATGGTGCGGCTGATTGCAAAGAGCTGTGTCACCAGCCGGCGGACAGGCCAACGGCTGGCTTAACAACGAGCCCAAACAGCCTGCGGGCGATGGGCTTCTTCGTAAAACTCACCGACGCCATCGCCGACCGCCAGTCGCTGCTGGTTACTGGGCTTGATCCCAACCCGGAGATGCTGCAGAGCTGGGCAGCGCGGCGAGGCCTAGCCGGCCGCTCCTTCCTCAGCCAGGCCCGCCACTGGATCAAGGCGGTGATCGAAGCCACAGGGCCCCATGTGTGCGCCTACAAGCCCAGCCTTGGTTTTTATCAGGCCCTGGGGCCGGTGGGGCTGGAGCTGCTGCTGGAGGTGCGCGACCTGGTGCCCCGCGATCTCCCCCTGATCATCGACGCCAAACACGGCGATCTCAACTCCTCCTCGGCCCTGGCTCACTACCTGTTCAAAGATCTGGGCGCCGATGCGGTGACCCTCTCCCCCCTGGCTGGCCAGGACATCGCTGCCCCCTTCCTGCTCTATCCAGACAAGGCCGTGGTGATGACCTGCCACAGCTCGAACCAGGCGGCGCGCCAGATCCAGCACTACCCCAATGAGGAGACACCTCTATACCTGCAGATTGTGCGCGAGACCCAGCTGTGGGCCACCCCCGACCAGCTGCTGCTGGAGGTGGGCACCAGTGATCCGCAAATCCTGGCGCGTGTGCGGGCCGAAGCGCCCGAGCGCTTCTTGATCCTGCGCAGCCTCTGGGGGGAAGAGGAAAAGCTCGACGCCATGCTGCAGGCCGGCCTGGGGGCCGCCGCCGATGGGCTGCTGCTGCCCCTACCTCAAAACCTGCTGGTAGAAGACGACATGGCCAGTCGAGCCGAGGCGCTCAAACAGCAGATCACGGCTAAGCGGCACCAGTGGCTGGAAAATCACGACAAGGGCAACCCAGATACCTGTGCCCTGTGGCTCCCTGAGCAGCAACCAAGCGCCAACCCGCTCGAGAGCCTGATTGTTGATCTGTTCGACATCGGCTGCCTTCTATTCGGAGATTACGTACAAGCCTCGGGCGCGGTCTTCAACTACTACGTCGATCTGCGCCAGATCATCTCCGACCCAAACCTCTTCCACCGAGTGCTCCACGCCTATGCCGGCAAGCTGCAGGGCCTCGAATTTGACCGCATCGCCGGCATCCCCTACGGCTCCCTGCCCACCGCCACTGGGCTTTCACTGCAACTGCACAAGCCGCTGATCTATCCCCGCAAGGAGGTGAAGGCCCATGGCGCCAGGCGCCTGATCGAGGGCGATTTCGAGGAGGGCGACCGGGTGGTGGTGGTAGATGACATCTTGATCACCGGCGGCAGCGTCCTTGAGGGCATAGGCAAGTTGGAGAGCTCGGGCCTGAAGGTGCAGGACGTGGTGGTGTTCATCGACCATGGCGGCGACCATGACCGACGCGCCCGGGAGCGGCTGGCGGCGGCGGGCTACAGCTGCCATTCCGTGCTGGACATCGCCCAGATCACCGCTGTGCTGCAGCGGGCCGGCCGGCTCAGCGATGCCCAGGCCGCGAGCCTCAGCTCGGCCCATGCCGACTCAGCCCAGCCGTGATCGCGACCCTCTTGGTTCAGGCACCCCTCTTGGCTCAGGCAGCAGGTCTTAATGGGGTGCCCTTGGAGGGCCAGCTGCTGTTCATCGGCCTGCTGTTTCTAGGCACCTTGGCGATCAGCCGGTTCTCAGTCCAGATCGGAATCCCAGCGATTCTCGGGGTGCTGCTACTGGGCCTAGCGATCAACATCCAAAGCCTCAACGTCTCCCATGAACAGGCCGAAAGCCTGTTTGTATTCGCCCTGGCCCTACTGCTTTTCTATGCGGGGCTGAAAACGGATATAAAAACTATCCGGGGCTTTTTGAAATATGGCCTGGCCCTGGCGGTAGGGGGGGTGGCGATTGCCACCGGTCTGCTGGCCGCCCTGATCTGGCTGCTTTCCTCCGCTGGAGGAAACCAACTGGCACCAGGACTCAGCAACACCATGCCCCTGGGAGCTGCCCTGCTGATTGCCGCCTGCCTGGGCTCCACCGATGCCGGAGCCACCATAAACGTGCTGAGTTCGGTGCGGCACCTGGTGCCAGAGCGGCTCAGGCACCTACTCGAATTCGAATCTTCGGTCAATGACCCAACCGCCCTGCTGATGTTTGGCCTGATCGTGGGGCTGTTCAGCACCTCCAGCGCCGGCGCCAGCCTCGAGCAAGCAGCCCCTGTTGCAGTGATTCTCAACGGCCTGCGCAATTTCATACAACAGGTGGGCGGCGGATTAATCGTGGGCGCTCTATTCGGCTATGTGGCCAGATTCGTGATCAATGAGCTTGCTTACGACAAATCACAGCTACTTATTGTCGCCATATCGCTTGCCCTAGTGGATTATGGCTGCAGCCATTTCCTAGGGGGATCCGGCTTTATTTCGGTATACGTAACTGGAGCGATTATGAGCAACATGATATATCGCCAAGCCGATATAAATCACGAATCAATTCAGGAGGTACTGCTGCCTTTCAACGCCATGGCTGAGATCTGTATCTTTTTGATCTTCGGTCTACTGATAAATCCAAGCAGCCTGCTGCCCGCCCTGCCTGTTGGCCTGACAACGGCGGCAGTGTTGATGCTGGTGGTGCGACCAATCAGCGTCTTGGTGTTCCAACCCCTCTCCCCCTTACGCTGGCAAGACAGCGTGCTGGTGTCTTGGTGTGGGCTTAGGGGGGCAGTGCCTTTGGCTCTCTCTTACAGCGCGGTCGATCAGATCGGCTACCTACGCGGTGTCGACCCAAGCTCCGTCGTTGCCCTAGGTCAAAACGCTCAAAGCATCGTGTTCATTGTGGTGCTGATCAACCTGCTAGCCCAAGGCCTCACCCTGCCGTGGCTCTGCCGCCGGCTCAACCTGATATCAGCGCCACCTGAAGCCGTAGGGTTGTAGTTGCGTCTTTGCAACTCCTGGACGCCCACCCGTGCGATGAGCAGCAGTCAGGGACTCACCATCGGGGAACTCGAAGCCAATTATTCGCTTTATTGCAAGGCCCTGAGGCTGCTCCTAAAGGAAGGAAAAACCGTAGCCGCCATTCAGCGCACCGTCTGCTGGAGCCGTTTGGAGCAACTGCATATCTGCCTGCCTAGTCGCTATAAAGCGCCTGATTATCTTTGCGTTGTGCTGAAGCGCGATCTCGGCTGATCATTAATCCCGGCCCGAGCAGCGCAACGCAAAGGCTCCCATGAAATCGATCTCAGATCCCTTTCTGCGCCGGCCCGTGCTCACCCTGGTGGTGAGCCTGCTGGTGCTGTTGATAGGGCTGGTGTGTTTACCGCTGCTGCAGGTGGAAAACCTGCCGCCGATTGCTCCCAGCAGGGTCACGGTGCGAGCCACCTACCCAGGCGCCGGCCCAGAGGTGGTGGAGCAGGGGGTCACCGCCCTGCTGGAGCAACAGCTCAATGGCCTCGAGCGGCTCGACAGCATCCGCTCGACCAGCTCAGCCAACGGCAGCTCCATCACCCTGGGATTCGAGGGCGGCGACCCCGAGCTCAATCAGATCAACACCCAGAACGAAGTGGCGGTGATAACCCGCCAGCTGCCAGCACCGGTGGCGCGCTTCGGGGTGCAGGTGCGGCGCAGCTCCGACGACCTGCTGATGATTCTGAGCTTCAGTGCCGATCCCAAGCTCTATGGCGAAACCTTTTTGAGCGGCTGGCTCGATCAGGTGGTGAAAGAGAAGCTGCAGCGAGTGCCTGGGGTGGGCAACGTCACCCTTGCAGGTGGTAACAGCCTGGCCTTCAGGCTCTGGCTCAACCCGGCCCAACTCGAGGAGCGAGGCCTCACCATCGCCGATGTGCGCACGGCCCTGCAGCAGCAAAACGTGCTGGCTGCCTTGGGCCAAATGGGTGAAGCCCCCAGCCCCAGCGGCCAGGAGCTCACCCTGCCGCTGCGCATGGAGGGGCGCCTGCGCAGTCCGGCGGAATTGGAGCAGCTGGTGGTGGCCCGCAGCACTAATGGCGGCGTCACCCTGCTGCGGGATGTGGGCCGAGTGAGCCTGGGCAGCGAGAGCTACGACACGATCGCCACCAACCTGCAAGGCAGACCAGCGGTAGCCGTGCTGATCAACCAGCGCGACGGCAGCAACGCCATCGCCGTTAGCAAAGCGGTTAATGCAGCTCTCGATGAGCTTGCACCCCAATTTCCGCCCGGGGTGGATCAGCAGCTGATTGTTGATGAGGCCGACTTTGTGCGCGGCAGCATCCAGGGCACCCTCGACAGCCTGCGTGATGCGGTGTTGCTGGTGTTCTTGGTGCTACTTCTTGGCCTTGGCAACAGCCGCCTGGCCCTGATCACAGCTGCCGCAGTGCCAGTGGCCTTGATCGGCTCGTTGAGCGTGCTGAAGCTTGCCGGCCAATCACTCAACACCCTCACCCTGTTTGGCTTGGTGCTGGCCTCTGGGCTGGTGGTGGACGACGCCATCGTGGTGAGCGAGGACATTGGCCGCCGGCTGGAGGCTGGCAAGCCGCCCCTACAAGCCGCCCGCGAAGCAATGGCCGAGCTGGGCGGGGCCGTGGTAGCTACCTCCCTAGCCCTGGTGGTGGTGTTCATCCCGGTGCGGGGCCTGGGGGGCAGCTTGGGCCGGCTGTACGCCCCGATCGCAATCACGATCAGCGGCGCCATCGCCTTCTCCACCCTGAATGCCCTGAGCTTCACGCCGGTAGCCAGCAGCCGACTACTAAACCCCAAGCGCCGCGAACCGGCCTGGTTGCTGCGTTGGATCGACCCGCCGCGGCGCTGGCTCGAGGGACTGGAGGTGCCCTACGGGAGCTGGCTGGCTTGGACTATGGAGCGGCGGCGGCTGGTGATGTCCCTGCTGCTGGCTGGCTTAATTATCACGGGATTCGCCCTGCAAGCCCTGCCCAAAGCCTTCATCCCCCAAGAGGACAACGGTCAGCTGCGCGGGGTTGTGATTCTGGCCGATGGCCTCGGATTGCAGCAGACCCAACTGGTGCTGGACCAGGTGCGCCAGGTGGTGGCCGACGAGCCGCTGATCACTCGGGCAACCTTCTATGCAGGGCGCTCCTTTGGAGACAGCAGCCCCAATAAAGGCATTTTCTACCTGCGTCTGGCGCCGATCGAGCAGCGCCGCAGCGCCGAGTCAGCTACTCGGGTCGTGGGACAGCGCCTCAATGGCGAGTTGCGCCGCCGCATCACCGGTGCAGTGGTGCAGATCAGCGAGGCCCCCTCTGTGCGCGGTTTTAGTGCCGAGGGCGGGCTCGAGCTTGAACTGCTGGACAACAGCAACGGTCAACTCAGCCTCTCTGACTTCGAGCAGCAAGCCCAGGCCTTAATCGAGGCCGCCCAAGCCACAAATCGCTTTGAACGGGTTTCAACCCGCTTCACCGCCGGTGCCCCCCTGGTGCAGCTTGTGCCAGATCGGCTGCAGATGGCCTCGCTTGGGGTGGATCTCAGCACCATGGTCGACACCCTCGGAGCCAGCTTCGGCAGTGACTACGTCAATGACAGCTTCGAGAGCGACCAGGTGCGCAAGGTGATTGTGCAACTCGACGGCGCCTCGCGTCGCAGCACCGATGACGTGCTCGCCCTGCAGGTGAAAACCCGTGACGGCCAGCTAATCCCCCTGGCCCAATTGGTGCGGATCGAACAAGAAACAGGCCCTACATCGATCAATCACACCCGGCTGGTGCGTTCGATCAGCATCCGGGCCCTGCCCCGCCCTGGCGTGAGCAGTGGCCAGGCCATGGCCAGCCTGATGGAAGTGCAGCGGCAGCTGGGCGGCAGCACCGAATTGGAATGGGCCGGCCTGGCTCGGGAAGAGTCGCGCGCCGGTGGCGGCAACGTGAGGGTGTTTGCCTTGGCGATCTTGGTGATGGTGCTGGTGCTGGCAGCCCTCTACGACAACTTTGCCGACCCCTTCATCATCCTGGTGACCGTGCCACTGGCAATGCTTGGGGCCATCGGCGGCCTGATGCTGCGGGGCCTGCCCCTGGACGTTTATGGCCAGATGGGCTTACTGGTGCTGGTAAGCCTGGCCGCCAAGAACGGCATCTTGATCGTGGAGTTTGCCAACCAGCGCATGGCCGAAGGACTGGATCTAGACACGGCGATCCGGGGGGCCGCTATCGCCCGCCTAAGGCCGATCCTGCTTACGGCCATTTCCTCCCTGGCGGGCTTCGTGCCCCTGCTACTGGCCAGTGGCTTCGGCTCAGGCAGCCGGGTGAGTATCGGCACGGTGGTGTTTTCGGGGCTACTGGTGGCCACCGTCCTCAGCCTGTTCGCGGTGCCGGTGGTTTACCGAATCGTCAAGGGCTGGGAGCGGGGCACCCCTAAGGCTGCTTACTTTCCTGCACCGTAAGACGGCTAATCAACACCCCCATCACTGCGGCCACATAAAACGTGCCCGCTATGGCGATGGCCACGCTCACCATCTGGGCCTGGGGGCTCTCGGGAATCACATCGCCATAGCCCATCGTGGTGAGACTCACAAAGGCGAAGTAGTTGAGTCGCACAAAATTGAGGCCCCAAACTGGACTTGTCTGACCAAGATCTTCCGGCAGTAACTGCACATTGCTGAAGCTGGCTGAATCAATCGTCTCCAGAGCACAACAGAGCAAGCCGGCCGCCAAGCCGAGCATCAGGTAGCCCGCCAGCGCCCCTCGCAACACCACATCCGACACCCGTCGCTCTTGGGCCAGGCCCCTGATTAGGCGGATAGCACTCCAACCGCTAAATAAGGCCCACAGGGCAATCAACGGGATGCCGGTGCTGCGCAGCTCCAGCGGGGTGAAATACCAGAGCAGACCAACGGCAATTGCCGCAACTCCTAGCCCCTTGAATAGCCGCCGCGGCAGAGTGCCGAACTGCAGGCTGCCGGTGGGATTACCCAGGCCCCGGATCATCACAAGAGCCATGAGCAGATAGCCCAAGGAGGAAAGACGATTCCAGGGTTGGGGCAGGGTGAAGGTGATCAGCACCAACAGACAGACGATCAGCAGCTGGCCGTAGCTCTGCTGGCGCGGGTTGGATCCCCCATCCATCAATCGAAGCCGAGCAGGTCAAAAATCTCCCGATCCTTGAGGGATTCAGCCTCCAAGGGCTCGACGTCATCGAGCATCCGGCGGGCCAGATTGAGGTATTCCTCCTGCACCGCATCCACTTCTGGTGTGCTTTCCATCTCGAAGATGGTGCACTTCTTGAGGCGGGATTTACGAATCGCGTCCACGGTCTTGAAATGGGCCATGGTGCGCAGCCCCGTGCGGGCATTGAACTTGTCGATTTCGTCGGTCTCCTCAGAGCGGTTGGCGATCACACCACCGAGACGCACCTTGTAGTTCTTGGCCTTGGCATTGATGGCCTGCATGATCCGGTTCATCGCGAAGATCGAATCGAAATCATTAGCTGTAACTATCAGGCAGTAGTGGGCGTGCTGCAGCGGTGCGGCAAAGCCCCCACACACCACATCTCCCAACACATCAAAGATCACCACATCGGTTTCTTCGAGCAGGTGGTGCTCCTTGAGCAACTTCACCGTCTGTCCTGTGACATAGCCACCGCATCCAGTACCCGCCGGCGGACCACCAGACTCCACGCACATCACGCCGTTGTAACCCTCAAACACAAAGTCTTCGGGCCGCAACTCTTCAGTATGAAAATCAACCGTTTCGAGAATATCGATCACGGTTGGCACCATCCTCTTGGTGAGGGTGAAAGTGCTGTCGTGCTTGGGATCGCAACCGATCTGCAGCACCCGCTTACCCAGCTTCGAGAAGGCGGCCGACAGGTTTGAAGAGGTGGTGGATTTACCGATCCCACCTTTGCCATAAACCGCCAGTACTAAGGCACCCTCCTCGATAGCCATGTTGGGATCAAGGTGTACCTGCACGCTGCCCTCGCCATCGGGCTTGGAAGTGGCTGGCGGATTGAGTGTTGTGGTCATTGAAGTTGGGGGAAACAGGAAAGATCGGAACCGAAACTCGTAGCTAAATAATTTTGGACCGTAAGGCTTAGCCCTGGGCTCTTGGAATGAGGGAAGGAGCGTCAGGGTCACCCCCGCAGCGCGGGCCTGCTATTGCCATCCAAGCCATCATGGAGCGAAATGGGCCTTGGCCTCATAAAGGGCTTCGCTGTCGATCAGAGCTAGGCCCTGCTCGCGGGCGTAGGCCTCCGTGTTTTTACGCACCTTGCCCCGCACAAAGAAGGGGATCTTGGCCAGCTCAGCTTCACCATCCGGGCTCCAAACGATCACCCCATCGCCGGGAATGCTGGCTGGCGCAGTGCCATTAGCTGGGGGGGCAGCAGTTGCTGTAGCAGTAGAAGTCGCAGTGGCCGTGGCAGTAGCAGTGGGGTGCTTGGCGGGGGCACTGGCACCCTCCAAGTGGCTGAGGTGTCCATCCACGAATTCAAAATCGTGGCGGAACATGCCGATCAGGTGCTCCTCCAGACCCATCATCAGCGGATGCACCCAGCTGTCGAAGATCACATTTGCCCCCTCCCAACCCATCTGGGGCGAGGTGCGCGCTGGCACATCCTGAACGTGCAGCGGTGAGCTGATCACGGCACAGGGGATGCCGAGGCGCTTGGCGCTGTGGCGCTCCATCTGGGTGCCCAGCACCAGCTCCGGTGCCGCCTCCGCCATCGCCGCCTCCACGGCTAGGTAGTCATCAGAGATCAACGCCTCCAGCCCCAGCTCCTGGGCGGCCGCCCGCACCTCCCGGGCCTGCTCGCGGCTGTAGCTCCCCAGGCCGACCACCTTGAAGCCCAGCTCGCGGCTGGCGATGCGGGCTGCAGCGATGGCGTGGGTGGCGTCGCCAAAAATGAATACCCGCTTACCGGTGAGGTAGGTGGAGTCCACCGAGCGCGAATACCAAGGCAGCCGCGAGCGCCGTTCAGCGGCGCAGGTGCCGTCGGCTGCGGTTTCAAGCTCAGCGGGCAGCTCCAAACCCAGCACCCCGTGGAGCTCCCGCAAAAAGGCGGCCGTAGCGCCGATACCGATCGGCACTGTCTTCACCGTCTGCATGCCGAAGCTGCGCTCCAGCCAGCTGCATACCGGGCCTGCCAACTCGGGATAGAGGCTCACATTGGCGTCAGCCGTGGGGATACGCATGAGGTCGGCCGGACGGGCCCCCAGGGGCGCCACCACCGCCACATCAATGCCGTAGCCAGCCAGCAACTGGCTGATCTCGCCCACATCGTCGCGGCAGCGGAAACCCAGCAGGCTGGGTCCCAGCAGATTCACCCGCGGCCGCCGGCCCTCGGCACGCCAGCGAGTCGGATCGGGCTTGGGCTCGCCGGGTGGCGGCACCTGAGCCTTGAGCAGGCCTCGCACCAGTTGATAGAGGGTTTCAGCGCCACCCCAGTTCTCCTTTTTGGAGTAGGCCGGCAGGTCCAGGCTCACCACCGGGATGCCGCCCAAGTCCATGGTCGCCGCCAGGGAGCCAGGCTGGTCCTGGATAAGTTCGGCCGTGCAGCTCTCGCCCACCAGCAGCGCCTCGGGCTGGAAGCGCTCCACGGCTGCAGCGATCGAACGCTTCACCAGCTCGGCGGTATCGCCACCCAGGTCGCGGGCCTGGAAGGTGGTGTAGGTAACGGGCGGGCGCCGGTCGCGCCGTTCAATCATCGTGAACAGCAGATCGGCATAGGTGTCGCCCTGGGGGGCATGCAGCACGTAGTGCACACCCTCCATCGAGGCGGCGATGCGCATGGCACCCACGTGAGGGGGGCCTTCGTAGGTCCAGAGGGTGAGTTCCATGACTGATTAATGAGACGGGTGGTCAGGAAAAGGAGAGTGCGGCGCGGCGGCGCAGGGAGCGAGCAAACAATTCGGCTAGATCACCGGCCTGGTCGCAACCGTGGATGGGGCTGAATACCAGCTCAATCGACCACTTTGTGGCGATGCCCTCGGCCTCCAGGGGATTGGCCAGGCCGAGGCCACACACCACAAGGTCTGGCCGCTCGGCGCGGACCCGCTCCAGCTGGCGTTCCACGTCTTGCCCCTCGGTAATACGTGTGCCGGGTGGCAACAGGGCCAGCTCCGCATCGAGCAGCTGGCGATCGAGGTAAGGCGTGCCCACCTCCACCAGCTCCATGCCGCACTCGCGCTGCAGGAACCTCGCCAAGGAGAGCTCCAGCTGGGAATCGGGCAGCAGAAAAAGCCGCTTACCGGCCAGCAGCTCCCGGTGGGGAGCGATGGCACGCTGGCCCCGCTCCACCAGCGGATCGAGCACCTCGGCCACCAGGGCCGGGGCCACCCCGAAGGCAGCGGCGCCCGCAGCCATCCAGGCCCGACTGCCCTCCACACCAAACGGATAGGGAGCCGTAAGCAGCTGGCCGCCACGGCTCACCAGGGCCCTTGCCGTAGCCGAGAGGAAGGGCTGGGCCAGCAGCACCCTGGTGCCGGGCCCAATTGGGGGCAGCTCGGTGGAGCGCCGCGGCGGCAAGCTCGTGACCACCGGAATACCCAGGCGACCAAAAAGCTGCACCAGCCGGTCTTCCACCGCATCGGCCAAGGTGCCGACGATCAACAGCTGGTCGACCTCCCTGCTGGGCATCAGGGGAACCATCGCCAGCAGGGCTTGGTCTTCTCCCTGGGTGAAGGTGGTTTCGATGCCGCTGCCGCTGTAGTTCAGCACCATCACCCGGCCAGCTAGCTGGGTATTGAGCCGCTCGGCAGCTTTAGCCAGATCCAGCTTGATCACCTCGCTGGGGCAGGAGCCCACCAGAAACAAGGTGCGGATTTCGGGGCGCCGCTCCAGCAGATCCTTCACCAGCCGGTCGAGCTCATCATTGGCATCGGCCAGGCCGGCCAGATCACGCTCCCCCAGAATCGCAGTGCCGAAGCGGGGTTCGGCAAAGATCATCACGCCGGCGGCGCTCTGAACCAGGTGGGCGCAGGTGCGGGAGCCCACCACCAGAAAAAAGGCATCCGGCATGCGCCGGTGCAGCCAGACAATCGAGGTGAGTCCGCAGAACACCTCCCGCTGTCCGCTCTCCTTGAGCAGCTGTAGGGGCGGCTGCTCTGCCAAACCAGTTGTCATGTCACCAATCACCGAAGACGCGCCCATCCAGGCGACCCCTGCGGAAAGAACCTTTAAGGGTTAACGGAGCTGGCAGGCCAACTGTCGACAACGACTACAAATGTTCGGGATCAGCCCACAGGCCGTAACTAATTGCAGCCGATAATCTGGGATTCGTGATCTGGAGCACCGGGTCCAGGTCCCATGCCCAAGCCTTTCTGGTCAATCGTCCCCAGACGACCACCCTCTCGGCGAGCGCGCAAGCCCTGGCGGGCTCCCCTGTCGCTGGCCATGCTGGTAAATGCCGGCGCCATCGGCTACCACCTCAGTGAGGGGTGGGATTGGGGGGATTCCTACTGGATGGTGCTGATCACGCTCAGCACCCTGGGATTCAGCGACGGGCACACCCAGATCCTGAGCGCCGGTGGGCGGGTGGTCACCACCCTGCTGATCCTGGGCGGTCTGGTGGTGGTGCAGATCAGTATCCAAGGGGTGCTGGGTCTGTCTGAATCCGGGTACTTCCGGCGCCTGCGCGAGCGCCGATTCCGCAGTTGGCTATCCACCATGCAGAACCATGTGATCCTTTGCGGCTATGGCCGCATCGGCCGCGAGATCGCCGAACAACTTGCCAGGGAAAACGTTCCCCTGCTGGTGGTGGAGATGGACGCGGAGCGCCGCGAGGCAGCCGAAGAGCGGGGGCTGGCCGTGCTGATGGCCGACGCCACCCTCGATGAAACCCTGCTGGATGCCGGCATCCACCGCTGCCGTGCCTTGGTGGCGGCCCTACCCAATAACGCATCCAACCTCTACGTGGTGCTGAGCGCCCGGGGTATGGCGCCCAACTGCCGGCTCATAGCCCGTTCCGACAGTGAGGAAGCGGAACGCAAGCTGCGCCTAGCAGGCGCCGATCAAGTGGTGAGCCCATATGTCAGTGGGGGGCGCACCATGGCCGCCACCGCCCTACGGCCCCTGGCAGTGACCTTCATGGACCTTTTGGCTGGCTCTGGCTGCGAGGTGGAGGAATTTCTGCTAAGCAGCGACCCAGCTGACCTTGGCAGCCTCAATGGCGCATCCCTGGCGGAACTCCAGCTCGGCTCGCGCTCTGGGGCCCTAGTGCTGGCGATCGTGCCGCCCCAGCGGGCAGGCAACGATGTGCCGAAGCAGTACCGGGGGTCCCAGTACTCCCCACAGCGGCCGGAATTGCTGGCAAATCCCGGTAGCGACACTCGCCTGGCCCCGGGCCAGATGCTTGTTGTGATGGGCAGTCAGGAGCAGCTGGACCTATTCACCCGGCTGCTTGGCAACGCCCTTAAAAGTGTGGACGTGATGTCCACATAACCCTTACCCCTACAAAAACGAAAATTGAGCCAGAGCTCAATCGTCGTAGACGAGGCAATTGACATCCGATGGGTTGAGATCACAGAACACCTCAAACGGTGTTGGAGCCTCGGTTTCCTCCGGATGGCGCACCTGAAAATCCTGCAGCTCCTTGATCTGCTGCTCAAGCTTGCGGGCAACGGCCTGATCTCCCCGCTCCGTGGCCTCCGCCAGAGCTGAGCGATAGGTCACCAACTGGTCAGCAATGCTCGACATGGCGCTGGCTCCCTTGAAAGGAGTTGAAAACGAACGGCTGAAAACTTAGTCCCGGCAAATGCCGGTGGGGCTGCTCGATCCGCCAACGGCAACAGAAGACCTGATAAGTGTCAGTTTCCACACCAAGGCAGCCTCGTCAGCCATGGTGAAAGAAGCAATTTGAATTCCATGGCTGACGCTCCCTACCTGGTGGCCCTGGCCCTAGTCGAACTCGATGGCAAGCGGGCCCTGCCCCTAACCGGCAAGTCCCAGCGGGAAGACAGCGACGGCGAACCCGGCGAAGCAGGCCTCACCCTGGCCCTGGAGCTGCTGCTGAGGCTGTGGCAGCGCAGTGACGAGGGGCCCCTGCGGCGCGCCGCTGCTGAAGACAGCCTGTTGCTATTGGAGATGCCGCTCGAGGTGATGAGCGAGCGGTTGCCATTGATCAAGGCCGACTGGATCGCCGGCGGCACAACTGAAGAGTTGCTGGCCAGCCTGAAGCAACTGGCCGAGCGGCGCTGGCGGATTGGCATTGTCAAATACCAGCCCGCCACCTTCAGGCCCTGGACCTAAGCAGGCGCGACTGCGCTCAGAGGCGCTGGGCGCGAGACCAGGAAGCTGGAGAAAAGGCATGGCCCTGCTCTAGGGCAATCGCCACTACCGCATCGACACTGCCGGCGGCATCAACCCGGGCCCTTAGGGCCGTATCAGCATCAACCTTGACCATGAAGGCTGTGAGCTGGGCTTTCGACATGGCGATGCATGGCTTGGGACACCCCATCCCTAGCCAGGGTTTGGGCATCTGGCATCACACCGCTGGTCAAAGCACACGTCGTTAGGGGCGGTTTCGACAGACGGGTTAGGCGGCCATGTATGGTGAAAAGTGATTCAAAGATTTCTCTCTAGCGAGCTGACCACTTTCTGTTGGGCCGTCGAAGGATCAATTCATAGTTTCTGAGTTCATGACCATTTACGTCGGCAATCTTTCCTTCGATGCAGAAGCGGAAGATGTACAGCATCTGTTCAGCCAGTACGGACAGGTGAGCAAGTGCAGCCTCCCCCTCGACCGCGACACCGGCCGCAAGCGCGGTTTCGCTTTTGTCGAAATGGCCAACGAGGCCGAAGAGACCAAGGCAATTGAAGACCTCCAAGACGTTGAGTGGATGGGTCGCGCCATCCGCGTCAACAAAGCTGAGCCACGCGGCAGCGGCGGTGGCGGCGGCGGCGGTCGCCGCGACTTCGGCGGTGGCGGTGGCTACAACGGTGGTGGCTACGGCGGTGGCGGCAGCCGCTACTGAGCCCCGCTCACAAAGGTTGATTTCAGGGTCACTCCGGTGACCCATAGGCCGTCCCTACGGGGGCGGCTTTTTGATGGGAACCAACCGGCTTCCTAGCCTGATCCCATGGCAAGCGCTCCCCCCTTGGTGCTGGTGCATGGTCTGTGGGACACGCCACGCCTTTTTGATCGCCTCAAAATCCAGCTGGATGAGAGGCGTTCTCCACTGCTGATCCCTTACCTACCAAATCGCCTTGGTGCCACTCCGATCCTGGAGCTAGCTCACCGGCTGGGCAGCCAAATCGAAGCAACCTTTGGTCCCCACACCCAAATCGACCTGCTGGGCTTCTCAATGGGCGGCGTGATCGGCCGTACCTGGATCCAACTTCAGGGCGGCCGATCCCGCACCCGCCGCTTCATCAGCGTCGGTAGCCCCCAGCAGGGCACTCTCACGGCTCAGCCCTGGCCCAGCTGGCTACTGGCTGGCATCGCCGACATGAAGTGGGGCAGCCCGCTGCTGCGCAAGCTCAACACCAATCTCGAGGGACTAGACGGCGTGGAGTGCTGCAGCTTCTTCTGCGCTGCCGACCTGATGGTGCTGCCTGGTTGGCGCGCCGTATTGCCGCTGGGTCCGCAGCATCCCTTGCCCGTGCGCACCCACCAGCAGCTGCTGCAACATCCCGCGGCGCTGGAGCCACTGGTTGCCGAATTGCTGCGCCCCTGAACTGGAACCCGAGCATGACCCTAGTGATTCCAGACCCCCTGGCTATTTCCCTGCTGGTGCGCTGGTTGCTGGGCTGGTTGCTGTGCCAGCCCATGCCTGCCCTGCCTGGGCTGGCGCCGAGCGGTGAGCCGCGAGTGTCGGTATTAATTCCCGCCCGCAACGAGGCCCTCACCCTGCCGCGGCTATTGCAGGCCCTGGCCCTGCAGAGCCTGCAGCCCCTAGAGGTGATCGTGATCGACGACCACTCCAGCGACGCCACCGCAGCCCTTGCAGCCGCCGCCGGAGTCACAGTGCTGGCATCAGAACCGCTGCCAGCGGGATGGTGCGGCAAAACCTGGGCGCTTCATCAAGGCGCCGCGGCAAGTTCTGGGGAGCTACTTGTTTTCCTAGATGCCGACACCGAACCCAATCCCAGCTTCCTGGCCCACCTGATCGCCAACCAGCAGCGCCAGGGCGGTCTGGTGTCGGTTCAGCCCTTCCACCGCACCGAAAAGCCCTACGAACAACTCTCTGTGCTGTTCAACCTGGTGGGGTTGATGGCGGTTCCCCTGGGGGCAAACGGTGGGGTGGCCTTTGGCCCAGCGATGGTGACTAGCCGCTGCGACTACTACCGCATCGGCGGCCACGCCTCGGTGGCAGACAAGGTGGTCGAAGACTGGTTTTTGGCTCACCGCTATGAAGCAGCAGGACTGCCGGTAAGCGCTTTTTTAGGCCACGGCAGCCTGGCCTACCGCATGTATCCCGGCGGTCTTGGCGACATGGTGATTGGGTTTGACAAAAACTTCGCCACCGCCGCCGGTGAGGTGCACTGGCCCTGGATGCTTGCAGTGCTGCTATGGCTCTCGGGCCTGTTCTGGGCCGCTTGGTGCCTGCCCGCCGCCCTGCTGAACTGGCCGATGGTGGGCGACCACTCCCTCGAGCCCAACCTGGTGCTCTACGGCGGTTACGCCCTGCAACTACTGCTGATCACCCGCCGCATTGGCAGCTTTGGCTGGATCAATTTGGTGTTTCCGATTCCGGTCTTGTTTTTTCTGGGGGTGTTCCTGCTGGCGATCCTCAACCTGGAGCGGGGATCGATTAGCTGGAAAGGCCGCCAATTCCCCACCCGTTAACCCGGCGCAGATAGGCCCTAGCCATCAATCCCTCTGAAACTCTGAAGGCTGGCGCGATTTCCGGCAATTGGATCCAGAATCTGGCCATGGTTGATCCCATCACTTCGGGTCGTTATCGCGTACGCGCTGCCGTAGAGCGCGAACAAAGCGTGCCACTGCAAGTGCAAGCGGCTCGCTTCAACACCAGAGACGACGCAGAGACCTTCGCCCAGCTGGTAGCCCACGATCGACTCCAGAATGTGGTTGTCGAAAAGCTGGCACCAGGAGGTTGCTGGCTGCAGTTGAGCCTCGTGGCCTGCGCTATTTAGCTATCAGCCCCGCGAGCAAGCAGGGCGTGGTTGCTGGGGATCCTTAGATCCCAGGCCCAGCCAAAACGCTCCAGCAGACGGATAAAGCGGTAAGTGGGATCTGGCAACAACCGCACTCGCCCTTGCCGCAAGGTGATGCCCTGACGCACCGATGCTTGGAATGCGTGGTGGAGGTTGTGCCAGCCCTCGCCCAGGGTGATCACGGCCACAAACAGGTTGTTGCGGCTGGCATCTCCGGTGGCAAAGGGCTGATCGCCTTGCAGGTGGGCCAGGGAATTAACGCTGGCCACGCCGTGATACAGCACTGTTGTGCTTAGGCAAAAGGCCGCCAGCCAAGGCAGCCCGCCGAGCTGCCAAGACAGGCCGGCCAGCAGCAGCACAGGCACAAAATGGAGCCTGTCGATCAGGCGCAATACGGGATCGGCCTCCACATCGGCCGGCAGGGTTGCGGGGAAAAAACTCGAAGACAACAACCAACCAACCTGGGAGCGCCACAGGCCTCGCCATCCCGCTGAAGGAGCAAGGGGGGTATGGGGGTCGGCGCAAGTGTCGACGTGGCGGTGATGGGTTTGGTGGTGGGCCTTCCACCAGCTAGGCCCCATCTGACCTGCCGAAGCTCCCACAAAGGCACCGATCCAGGCAACGGGACGGGGCGCCTTGTAGCTGGAGTGGGTGATCAGGCGGTGATAGATGGCCGTGGTGGCCAGCATGCGCACCAAGTAGAGCCCCAAAGCCCAAAGGGCCGCACCGAGGCTGAGACCGGTCCAAAAAAGCAGCAGGCAGCCAAGGTGGGCTGCAATGGTCAGGACGGGCCCGAGGGAGTACAGAAAGCGACGTAGACGGGGCACTCAGCCCACTCCCAGAATGGGTTTGAGCCTAGAAGGCAGAGCGCTGCAGCCTGAGTCACAGCGGTGCGGGATCCCGCCGCAAGGCCACCATCTCCGGGACGAAAACAAAGGTGAGCTCGTCGAGGCATTCGGCCTGTCCGTCGATAGCGCTGACACCACCAGCCACAAAATCGATCAACCGCTGGGCCTCGCTGCGCTCCATCGCCCCGGCGTGGACCAGCACGGTCTTGCGCTCGCGCAGGTGATGCACGATCCACTGCGCCTCCTCGAAGCGGGTGGGGTGAAACACCACCACTTCGGGCATCCATTCGTTGAATGGGCTGGGCATGCCTGGGGAAACCCCGCTGGCGGTGGGCACTCAACGTATGGGGCTATTGCTACATGTGCAAGGAGCGACCCCGCCAGGTCCAGCCCCGGCCGCTGAGGGTCTTGAACACCGACACCGGGGCCATGGCGCCAATCACCAGCCCGCCCAGACCCGCCAACCACCACCAGTTGAGGGGAGTGCCGAAATGGCGACGACTCCAGAGCCGGAGCGTCAATTGCAGAGCGATGGCCAGCAGGGCCACCAGGGCCGGCAACCAGGACAGGGGCAGGGGCGATCGCCAGGCCAACAGAAGGGCTGGGGGCAGCAACAACCAGGGAACGGCGTAGAGCTGCACCACCACCGCACCCGCTGCCAAGGCCTTCGCCACATCACCATCGAGGCCCAGCAGCCAGTTTTTGGTCCAGCCTTCCCAGAGCGAAGCGAAGTCTCGGTACATGCGCAGGGTCAACCAGTCGAGCCCCAGCAGATAGCGCAGGCGGAATCCCTGGCCCTTGATCGCCTGAGCCAGGGCGAGATCCTCCACCACCTCGCCGGCCACGGCAGCGTGGCCACCAATAGCTCTGTAGGCCTGGCTGCGGAACAGCAGAAACGGACCCGCCGCAAAGGCCAGGGGATCGGCGGGATCATTAGCGCGCTCAATGGGAAAACCCAGGCCCAGCAAGCTGGCGATGATCGGCTGCACAAGCCACTCGGCCAGGCAGCCACAGGTGAGCCGCGGCGCCAGGGTGAGCAAATCTGACCCGTGGGCCATGGCGTCTGTCAAGGCGGCCCGCAGCGCTCCCGGAGCGACGCGCACATCCGCATCGATGAAGATCAACCAGTCGCTTTCGAGCTCGCTGCTGGCTCGAAAACAGGCCCAGTTTTTACCCACCCAGCGCTCTGCCGGGGGACGGGCACCCGCCGAAAGCAGACCAAAGCGTGGATCGCCTGCGCCCGCCTCCAGAGCTAAGGCGGCAGTGGTGTCGCTTGAGTCGTCGTCGACCACCAGCAGCGCCCAGTGCTCACATGGCGCCTCGCTGGCGAGGATTGCCCGCACGCAGTCGCTGATGTTGTCCGCTTCGTTGTAAGCCGGCACCACCACGGTGCAGGAAGTAGGGGCAAGGGAGCTTCCTGAGGGAGCTGGCTGAAGAGTTGGAGCCGCACTGAAGCTGCGCTCCAAGAGGGCCAGCATCACCGCCAGACCAAGGCAAGAAATCAGCCCCCAGCCACTGGCCAGCGTGATCCAGATGGAGGCGGAAGGTCCCAGGATTCAGCAGCTCCGCTGTCGCAGCAAGCGATCAGCCTCGGCCCGCCGGCACACCCGACGAAAGGGTGCAAGACCAATGCCGAACAACTCCTCAAACAGCCGATTGGCGGCCATCACCGAAGCCAGGCCACAGCGGTGCACCTGCTGCTCAAGGGTGGTTTGCGGTTGGGCTGCGATGCCCTCAAAGAGCCGGCTGAGTCGAATGTGCTGGAGCGTCTGAAACGGTGTCTTACCGCGGCAGTGGTCAAAGCAGAGATCGAGCCACTCAGCACTCACCCCGATCGAATCGGCCACCAGCTCCAGCTCGATCTGCTCGGAAAAGTGATGGGCGAAGTAACGGGCAGCCCGGTTCACTACTTCGAGTTGCTGGGCAGGAACCACGGGAACGCTTGGGCAACGGCGCGGCGGGCCGTGAACAACATTGATGAGTGCCGCTTGTGGTGAAAGGGGCCGCATCGCACTCCAGGAGGTGATCGCCTGCAAGACATTAAAAAACGTCTTCTCTCCCAACTCATAGCCCCACCGCAGCGATGGCTGCAATCTCAATCAACACCGTTTGGGCGATCTGTAGCAAGGCTGCACCTATCGCAATGATCGACAGCACGCAGCTTTAGGCAAGTGCACAAAGCTCGTGGGCCAGCTGTTCGCCGCTGCGCAGGGCACCCTCAATCCGCCCAAATCCCACCCCGGCGATGAAGTCACCGCAAAACCCCACCCGACTACTTGGGCAGCAACTGAGTTCGGAGGGCAGTCCGGGCGCCAGGGGAAAAGCGGCACCCCAGCGCATCAACTGGCGATCAGCCGCAGCCAGATCAAGGCCAGGCAACCAGGGGGCCATCACCTGCTCAAGCGCGGTGGTGAGAGCGGAGATAACCGTATCTTCGCGGCCCTCATCGGGGGGCAGCTGAAGCATGCGGGCCACGGCGGAATGGGTGCCATAGACATCAAGGTGATCGGCGGCAAAGGAGTGGCTGGAATGCGCCACCACGGCGCAGCGACCGTCAGCCAAGGGCTGGACGGTGATCCGCTGCAGCCCCCAGCGCTGCTGAGCAGCAGCATCGAAATGGAGCAAGCTGAAAGGAAGAGTGGTCCAAGATCCTGCCGCGGCTGCGTCAAGCAGCACCAGCAGATTGCTACGAGCCTCGGTGCGGATGCCGGCGATCACAGTGAGGGCATGCTCCAGCCGGAGGTCGCCGAGCCGTTCTGCGGCCTGCTTGAGGGGCACCTCCTGCCAGCCAAAGATCTGGCGGCTGCGCGGATGGGCCAGCAGGGTGCTGCTCAGCACAAGCCAATTGGCCTGCCCCAGCAAATCCCCCTCCCGACCAAGCAACTGCCAGAGGCCATCCTTGCAATCGAGGTAGCGCACCAGGGTGCCGTAGTGGGGCTGCCACGCTTCGCCAGCCAGGCACAACAGTCCTTTGCAGAGATGATCCATGCCACCCCGACCCCGGTAGAGCTGGCCGAGCCCTAGGGCATCAGCCTGGCCTGGCCGCAGGGTCGCCTCCCCCTGGAGCTGGGCGATCAAACCAGGCCACGGCTCAATCCAGCCTCCCGCCAGCAGGGGCTGCAACAACAGCGGCTCCATTGCGCCGGTGATGTTGAGCAGGGGCGCCCCGTGATCGATGCGCAGGCCATGATCCTGGCGGGAGCGCCGGGTGCTGGCCCGTCCGCCCGGGCCTCGCCCTGTCTCCCAAAGGCTGAGGGTTCCGGTGTAACCCAAGCGGCGCAGCTGGGCAACGAAAGCGCAGCCCGATACCCCGGCCCCGATCACGGCGATGGAATCAGGGCCCGAACTGGGCATACACAACAAATAGACCGCTAGGCCTTCAGGATGACAGCGATCTCCAAGGCTGCAGCCGATGATTGGCCTCCCGGCACTTGAGCATCCGGTACTGGTGTTTGACGGCGGCTGTCCCTTCTGCCGCCATTTCGCTGAGCTGGCGGAACTGCGCAGTGGCATCCCGAACTTGGCGATCCGCGATGGCCGCAGCGATCACGAACTGCGGCGGCAGCTGCGGCAGCAGGGCTGGGATCTGAGCCGGGGTGCCGTGGTGTTGGCAGAGGGCCGGGTGCTGCATGGAGCCGAGGCGATTCAGTGGATCTGCAGCCGGCTGGAGCCCAGCGCCACCCTGCTGCAGCTGCTCGGCCCGCTGCTCGCCACACCAGGGAGAGCGAGGCGGCTCTATCCAGTGCTGCTGCTGGCCCGGCGCCTCGCCCTGGCCGTGCGGGGGTTACCTCTGGATCAAGACCAACCAGCTGGGCAGGCTGCAACAGGTAGCGTGAATTGATAAGGGAGTGGCTGTGGCGCGGTTTTTAGTGGTGCTCAAACCCGGCGTGCCGCTGGAGGCCGCCGCCATGCTGGGGGCCCTCCAACCTGTACTAGAGGGGCTCAGAGCTGAGATCGAGCACCGCACCCCAGCCCACCTCAGCGCCATGATCCGCGGTGGCGGTGAAAGCCAGCGCATGCAGCTGTTTGCCGATGTGCAATCAAAAGCAGATGGCAAGGTGCTGGAGCTCGTGCTGCTGAGCCGCGAAGCCATGGGCACTACCGCACCCCACACCCGCGAGGTTTTCAAGCTGCTGCTGGAGTTAATTCAGCGGCATGTGCCATCTATGCCTCTCACCTTCCGCTCCGACCGGGACGGCCCATTGCCCATCGGAGCCTGACCGGCCATCCCCGAAATTTAATAAAGGCTTAGGATTTGCGAGTAAGCCCTGGATTTGCTTCGTGAACGAGAACCACCCCGTGCTGCTCTCGCTTGACGCCGAACTGGACCACCTGCGCAGCGCCTATATCCAACAGCCCAACGAGCAGACCCGCTACCAGCTGGTGCGCCTCGAACAGCTGATCCACCAGTGGGCACCGGGTCGCTCCAGCAACGGCTGAGCTTGACTAGCTGGCAGGCTGGGCCTCCTCCAAAGTGGGCGGAATCACCAGCCGCAGCAGGATCGGGGCCAAGAAGGTGGTGCCGATCACCATCAACAAAATTGCGGCTTCCAGCGCCGGCGTGAGAATGCCGGCCTGGCTGCCGAGCCCCAGGAAAATCAGGCCCACCTCGCCGCGGGGCATCATTCCCAGCCCAACCACCAGGCGGTTAGTGGGTTCCTTACTGAAGTAGCTCCAGCCGGCAGCCACCTTGCCAGCCATGGCTACCACCAGCAGGAAAGCGGCCACGATCAGGCCCTCTCTGTTGGCGGGATCGAAAGGGTTGAGCACCGAGAGATCCAGGCCCGTGCCGATCAGCACAAAAAATACGGTGGCAAACAGGGCCACCAAGGGCTTCACCGCCGCGTCGATGTCGTGGGTGTGCTTTGAGGCGCTGAGAATCAAGCCAGCGGCGAAAGCACCCAAGGCCGCCTCTAACCCAATCGCCTGGGCGGCAAAGCAACAAACGGTGAGCACCAGAAAGCTTGCCACGGCCACATCGCCGGGGGCCTTGAGCTGATCCACTACCCAGTCGAAGGCGGGTGCCGCCTTACGGCTCAACACCAAGGCCACCGCCACAAACGCCAGCGCCGCCAGACACAGCTTCAGCACCGGGCCCAGACTGAAGGCGCCACCACCAACAATCGCCACCACCACCGCCAAGATCACAATGCCGATGATGTCGTCGAGCACGGCGGCACCGATGACGATCTGGCCCTCGCGGCGCTTCAGCCATTTCAGCTCGCCGAAAACACTGGCGGTGATACCGATGGATGTGGCCGTCATGGCGGCCCCGGCAAAAACAGCTGGAATTAACGGCACATGAAAGATGAAGTAGAGGCCAGCAGTGCCTAGGGCAAAGGGCAGCACGACGCCGGCCACAGCCACCGTGGTGGCCTGGACGCCCACGGCCACCAGTTCGTCGAGTTCGCTCTCCAGACCAGTAAGAAAAAGCAGAGCAAACAGGCCTAGCTGGGATACAGCCTGCAGGTTCGGGAAGGTTTCGCTGTAAACCTCTCGTGCCGCGTCGGGGCTGATCTGGGCCAAGGAGGCAAGCAGGTCGGCGACTCCGGCACTGAGCTGGGCCTGGGTTTCTGGCGGCACGATCAGATGCAGTCCCGAAACACCAATCAGCACCCCAGCCACTAGCTCACCGAGGATCGTGGGCAACTGCAAGCGCACCATCACTTCAGCGATGGCCCTTGCAGCTAGGAAGATCACCACAAAGCGGCCCACCTGAATCAGGGTTTCCGCCACCTCAAGCTGGTGAGAACTGAACTCCAGTAACAGCGGAGAGATCGGCAACATCGGCAATGAACAAGGTTGTGGATTTATAGGGACGGTGACATTGCGTTTGGGGTGGAAAAGCCAAGGAGTCCCGAGATTTTTCTAGTGGTCAGCAGGGGCATCGATCAGGCCCCGATCCTTGAGTTCCTGCTGAAAGGCCATCCCGAGCCGGGCCTCCGGGGAATGGCGCAGCACCTGGGCCAGCATCAGCCAGGTGCGCAAACCGCACCAGGCCAACACCAGCAGGATCAGCACGGTCATCGAGACCACCGAATAGCCAAGAAAGCATGGATCGACCTATCTCTTATTGGGGCGCAGAGGTGGTTTATCTGCTGTGATCAGCGCCGCTTCTCACCCGCATTGCCACAAGCAATATCAAGAGCATGCAGCTAGTACCCAACCGGCATTGGCCCCTACCTAAGGTTCTGTGCCAACCAATACATACATAAATGACATCCGCTCCGTCGCCGCCCCAGCGCCCGGCCCTGCGGCTGCTGAACCACATCAGCACCAACAACATCAAAGGCGATCTATTTGGCGGCGTCACGGCAGCGGTGATCGCCCTGCCGATGGCCCTTGCCTTCGGAGTGGCCTCGGGTGCAGGTGCCGCCGCCGGCCTCTGGGGGGCCGTGCTGGTGGGCCTGTTTGCCGCCCTGTTCGGCGGCACCCCTTCCCTGATTTCTGAGCCCACAGGGCCGATGACGGTGGTGATGACCGCCGTCATCGCGAGTTTGACCGCTGCCGATCCGGAAAACGGCCTGGCTATGGCCTTCACCGTAGTGATGCTGGCCGGCGTGTTCCAGATCGTCTTCGGCTTCCTGAAGCTGGGGCGTTACGTCACCCAGATGCCCTACACGGTGATCTCGGGCTTCATGAGCGGCATCGGGCTCATTTTGATCATCCTGCAGCTGGGCCCTTTCCTCGGCCAGGCCATCCCCAAGGGCGGTGTGATGGGCACCCTCAGCGCCCTGCCCCAGCTGCTTCAGAACGCCCGCCAGCCGGAAGTGGTTCTGGCTCTGATCACCCTGGCCATTCTCTGGTTCACCCCGGCGGCGATCAAAAAAATCGCCCCACCCCAGCTGATTGCCCTGATCGCAGGCACGGTGCTCTCTCTCACCCTGCTCAGCGGTGGCGCTGGTGGCGAGGAGATTCGCCGCATCGGCGAAATCGCCTCGGGCTTCCCCCAGCTGCGCATGCCCTATTTCGAGCTAAGCCAGGCGAGCAAAATGCTGATCGATGCCGCCGTGCTGGGCATGCTCGGCTGCATTGATGCCCTACTGACAGCCGTGGTGGCCGACAGCATCACCCGCACCGAGCACGATTCCAACAAGGAACTGATCGGCCAGGGTTTAGGCAACATCGCTTCTGGCCTGTTCGGTGGCATCGCCGGTGCCGGCGCCACCATGGGCACCGTGGTCAACATTCAAGCCGGCGGTCGCAGTGCCCTCTCAGGCATAAGCCGGGCCTTGATATTGATGGTGGTGATCCTGGCCTTCACTGGCGTCGCAGCCCAGATCCCCCAGGCGGTACTGGCCGGCATCGCCCTCAAGGTGGGTGTCGACATCGTCGACTGGGGCTTCCTCAAGCGAGCCCACCGCATCTCGATCAGCGGCGCCCTGATCATGTATCTGGTGATCGCCCTCACCGTGCTGGTCGATCTAATCGCTGCTGTGGGCATCGGCGTGTTCATCGCCAACATCCTCACGATCGACAAGATGAGCTCCCTGCAGAGCAAGAGCGTCAAGTCGATCAGCACCGGCGACGGTGACCTGATGCTGCCCGACGACGAGAAGGCTCTGCTCGACCAAGGCAAAGGAAAGGTGTTGTTGTTCCAGCTCAACGGCGCCATGATCTTTGGTGTGGCCAAGGCCATCGGACGTGAACACAACGCCATCGGCGACGTGAAGGCCGTGGTTTTTGACCTCACCGAGGTGTCACACCTGGGGGTAACCGCAGCACTTGCCGTGGAGAACGCCGTGGAGGAAGCCATCGAGAAAGGGCGTGAGGTATTCGTGGTGGGCGCCAACGGCACCACCCAGCGCCGCTTGGAGAAGCTCGGCCTCTACAAGAAGCTGACACCTGATCGCACAAACCTGAGCCGTCGCGACGCTCTCCAGCGCTCGGTCGCAGCCATCGGCTGACGCCCCAATCAAAACCCCCAGGGCTCGGCAAAACCGGGCACTTTTTTTGTCTTTGGTGATGGCCAATAAATCTGTTAAACGACAAACGATTTCTCTCCACCATCCATAGATATGAACGACAATCGGCTTCCGCTGATTTTTATCGCCTTAGAAGTGCAACAGAACCTGACTGCCTACCTGCGTGATCAGGTGGTTCAAATTGAACCGGTTTTACTCACCGCCATGACTGCCGTAGCTCGATAAAGTCCCCGAACAAGATGCCAAGTGGGGAACCTTTGAGCCTGATGAACCCATGACCTGGCACCCCCATCTCTGGCATCCCACCACCCAGGTGGCCACAAGCCCGGCGCCCCTGAGGGTGCAGTCGGCACGCGGCAGTGAGCTGGAGCTAGAAGATGGCAGGCGCCTGATCGACGCCATCAGCAGCTGGTGGGTGACGCTGCATGGTCACGCCGAACCGGCTATTGCGGCGGCGGTTGCGCGCCAAGCCCAGCAGCTGGAGCAGGTGATCTTCGCCAACTTCAGCCACGAACCCGCCGAGCAACTAGCCACCCGGCTCAGCGCCCTCACCGGGCTGCAGCGCCTGTTTTTCTCCGACAACGGCTCCACCGCCGTGGAGGTAGCGCTCAAGATCGCCTGGCAGTGGTGGCGCAACCAGAACAGCGAGCGCCGCCAGTTAATCGCCTTTGAGGGGGCTTATCACGGCGACACCGTGGGCACCATGGCCCTAGGCGATCGCTCCCTATTCACCGCCGCCTACGAGCCCCTGCTTTTTGACGTGGCCAGGGTCGCCTGGCCCCACAGCCACTGGGGCGACGACAGCGTTGAGCCGCGGGAACAGCAGGCCCTTGGCCAGCTTGAGCTGGCCCTAGAGACACCCACGGCAGCGGTGATTTTTGAGCCCCTGATCCAGGGGGCCAGTGGTATGCGCGTCGTGCGTCCAGCGTTCCTGCGGGCAGTGGCGGCAAGGGTCCAGGCTGCTGGCGCGCTGCTGATCGCCGATGAGGTCTTCACCGGTTTCGGCCGCACCGGAGCACTGTTTGCCTGCCAGAAAGCCGGTATCCAGCCCGACCTGATGGCCCTCTCCAAAGGGCTCACCGGTGGTTTTCTGCCCATGGGCGCAACGATGGCCAGCGAACGGCTCTACCAGGGCTTCATCAGCGAGAAGCCCAGCGATACCTTTTTCCATGGCCACAGCTTCACGGCCAACCCCCTGGGCTGTGCCGCCGCCCTGGCCAGCCTGGATTTACTGCAGCAAAACCCTGAGCGCTTTGAGGGCTTTGAGCAACGGCACACCCCCCTGCTGGAGCAGCTGAGCCGCCAGCCCCGGGTGCTGCGCCCCCGCTGCCTGGGCACCATGGCCGCTTTCGAGCTCGACGCAGGTGAAAATAGCTATCTCAATCCGATCGGCAAAAAGATCCAGCGTCAGTGTCTGGAACACGGTGTCTACCTGCGCCCCCTCGGCAACGTGGTGTATCTGCTACCGCCCCTAGGCAGCAGCGATGAGCAGCTGCAGCAGTGCTATCAAGCCCTGGAGCAGGCCATAGTTGCTTTGGGCTAAGGCGGCGCCAGAGCTGCCAAACGGCGGCCCAGCAGCAGCAGGCCAAGCACCGTGGTGCAGCTCACCATCAGCACCAGGGCCGAAAACTGCGCCGGGGTGATCACGCCACTGGCCAGGGCCGTTGAGGCAAACACCAAGCCCGGCAGGCCCCGCGGAATCAAGCCGAACACCACCACCCAGCGATCGATGCCAGCAGCTTGATCCTGGCGACTGATGCCCAGGGCACAGATCAACTTGCAACCAATCGCCAGCAGCAGCAGGCTCAGGGCCAGGGCCCAGGCAGCGGGCTGCAGCAGGGTCCCGGCCTGGATGCGCATGCCCACGCTGATGAAATAGAGAGGCAAAAACACCTCAGAAAGCAGGGCCAGGTTGCTGCGCAGGTCTGAAGCCTCGGCGCTGCCCTCCGGCATCGGCGCCAGGCGGCTCAGCAGCACGCCGCCCCATAGCGCCCCAAGCAGGCTCGTGAGCCGGCCCATCTCACCGATCCAACTGCAGCCGATCAGCAACAGCAACACCCCAAGCAAGCCAGGCCGCCAGGGGCTGTAGCGCCGCAACCACCAGCTACTAGCCGGCAGGCTCAACAGCACCAGCCCCAATGCCAGCGCCGGCAGCAGCAGGGCGGGGTATGGACTGGAGGCTCCAGGCGCCGCCCCAAGTGCTACCGCAAGGGTGAGCAGGGCTATGGCCGGCAGGTCGTCGAGCACCGAAACCCCCACCAAAAGACGGCCCGAAGGCGTGTTTAGGGCGGAGGCCTGGCCAAGGGCGCGCAGGGTCACTCCGGTGCCGGTTGCACTGAGCACTGCAACGCACAAAACGGTGGAGGCGGTGGAAAGACCAAAGCCCTGCTGCAGCGGCCACCAGGCCAGCAGTGGCGTGAGCGCAGAGAGCAGCACGGTGCGCAGCACTGCCGCCGGCCTGGATCCCAGCAAGCCCCCGCGCACTTCCAGGCCCACCATGAAAAAGAGAGTTAGCACCCCTAGTTCGGTGAGTCCGGCGAGGGGGGCGATGCTGCTGAAAGGCAGCACGCTGTTGCCCAGCAGGAAACCCACCAGCAGCTCCAGCACGATCGCCGGCACGGCCCAACGCGCCAAGCGAGTGGCGGTAAGCCTGGCCAACAGGGCCCCCACCAGGAGCAACAGCAGAGTGCTGAGCAGGGAAGAACCCATTTATGTGCGGTATGGGAGTGTCGCGATTAGGGCGCCAATCAGCCCGGCAAGATGACGCGATCGATCACATGCACCACGCCGTTATCGCAAACGATATCGGCATTGACCACCGTGGCGTTCTTCACCTCAAAGGGCTCGCTGCGGCGGATTGGGATCGGCGCCCCCTCCAAAGACGGCCACTCGCTCTGGCCAACCAGCTGGGCTTGCTGATGTGAACCAGCCAGCACGTGGTACTTAAGGATCCGAGCCAACTGGGGTGGGTTATCTACCAACGTTTGCACCGTCCCCGCAGGCAGTGCAGCAAAGGCATCGTCCACCGGGGCAAACACCGTGAAGGGGCCGGGCCCCTCTAGGGCGCCGCGCAGGCCGGCGGCATCGACGGCCGCCAGCAGGGTGTTGAAGGCGCCGGCGGCGAGGGCGGTTTCCAGAATCGTGGCCATGGCAGCTCTCCTAGCGGTAATCCTGGGTTTGAATGTCAGCAAGGCGCGCCTCGGGCCGCAGGAAGCGATCCATCTGGGCCTCGAAGAAGCGGCGGTTGGCCGCAAGATGCTCCGGGTCGGTGTCGTCTAAGGGATAGAGCAAGGCACAGCGCAGGGCCTGGATCACCGCCGAGGTCACGTTGTACATCGAGCGCTGGAAGGTTATGCCCAGCTGGATCAGCTGGTCTTCCTCACCGCGCTTGTGGGTCTTGTACATCTCCTGCAAATAGGGCGGCAGAAAATGCAGCATGTCCTGCATTAATAAGGTGGGAGGAATGCCGGCAGATCCCACCGGGAAAACATCGGCGTAGAGAATGCCGTAGTGAAAATCAGCTTGATCGTCAGGCACCTGGCCCGCTTGGGCGTTGTAGCTCTTGGTGCCACGGAAAGGTGAGGTGCGGTAGAACACCGCCTCCACATAGGGCAACGCCGCCTCATAGAGCCAGGTGAAGCCCTCGCCCTTAGGAATGATCTCGAAGCACTCGCCCCGGATGAACACATGGTGGTAGATCGGCCGCCCCGCCACCGCGAAGATGCCATTCACGAGGAAGTCCATCGCCTCGGTAACGGAGGTAAGCTTGCCCTCGTCGTAGAGGTCGCTCATCTCGAAGAACACCGGCGCCATCACCTCCCAGAACAAGCCAAGGTTGGCGTAGAAGGAGAGTTGTTTGACCTGCTCCATAAACATATCCGGGAACAGCTTATAGAGACCCAGCATCACCAAATTGCCCTTGAAGTAGGCCTTGATCGCCCGATCCGCATTAGCGCGATATGCCTCGCCCTCCAGGAAGTCGTTGAAGCGGCCACCCATACCCTGGTGCCAGAACATCGCCTGCATGCAGGCCTCGGCGAACTCCATGTTCACCCGGTCGTGCCAAAGGTGATGCAGCAGCTTGGGCATGGCCCGGGTTTCACCCCGCTCAATAAACTCCAGTAGCTCCGGATGAGCCTTTTCACCGCCGCGCCAGATACGCAGCTTGGACTGATCACCGGCGTAGCTATTGGGGAGATCTAGATACTCCTGGGAGATGAAGTATTTGAAGGCTGGCAACGGGTTGAGAAACACCTGCTCGGCGATGTAGAGCAGGTCGCGCCAATAGAAGTCCATCGGCACGGCGTATGCCTTATAGATACCGATGATCTGCTGTAGGTTCTCGGGCGTATCGGGCAGCATTGATCCTCCCGCCTCAAGCCGGTGGATCACCTCTGCGTAGGGATGGGTTGAGGGAGGAATCAGAGGTGTGCGGACACCCGGGGGCGAAACGGTGGGTGTCATACGGGCAGTTGGGTGCGGAGGGCAAGGGCAGCGGTGGCGGTTTCACTCCAGCCGGTGAGCCCTAAAGGCCATAGGCCAGTGAGCAACACCAGCAGGGTGAGCACAACGGCCGGCAGCCGCTCGACCAGGCTTGTTCCCTGCCAGTCAGCTCGGGCGTTGTCGAGCCGGCCAAAACCAACCCGGTTGAATAGCCGCACCGCATAGACCGCAGTAAAACCAGAGGCCACCAGGCACACCAACGTTGCCCTGGGGAAGACGGTCCAGCTGCCCTCAAACACCAGCAGTTCTGCAGGGAAGCCAGCGAGTCCAGGGATACCAGCGGCGGCCATCAGGGCCAGCAACAACAAACTCATCGTGAAGGGCAGGCCCCGAATCGGGTTGAGCAGGCCTGAGAGCTCGGCAATAACGGTGGTGCCTGTCTTGCGCTGGATTAGCTCAACGCAGGCGAATAGCAGGGCCACTATTAAGCCGTGAGCAATCACCTGGGCCATTACTCCCTGCAGGCTCAAGGGGGTGGCTGCGGCCAGGGCCAACACCAGCAAGCCCATATGGCCAAGGGAGCTGTAAGCCATCAGGCGGCGCATATCGGTAGCCGCAACGGCATTGAGTGCTCCATACACGGCACTAACGGCACCGGCGGCAGCGATCCAGGGGGAGAAAGCGGTCCAGGCTTCGGGCAATAGGCCCACGCCGAAGCGCAGCAGGCCGTAGGCACCAAGCTTGGAAACGGCCCCACCCAGCAACATCACCACCGGAGCAGGGGCCTGGCTGTAGCTGAACGGCTGCCAACCGTGCAGCGGCACCACAGGCAACTTCAGGCCAAAAGCAAGCAGCAGCAGGGCCAGCACCCAAGCCTGGGCCCCTGGAGCGAGGGGAGTTGCCGCCAGGGCCTCAAAACTGAAGCTCACGGTGCTGCTCGCCGCGCCCTGACCAAACCAACCAAAGGCCAGCACCCCACCAAGCAGGCTGAGGCCAGAAACGGCGCCATAAAGCAGGAAGCGGGTGGCAGCGCCTGCTCGTCGCTCCCCTCCCCAGATAGCTACTAGCAACGTGGTGGGGATCAACACCAGCTCAAATGCCAGCACAAACAGCAAGGCATTGCGGGCGAGGAAGGCGCCCACCACCCCGAAGTTGGTGGCAAGCATTAAGGAGAAGTAGAGGCGCGCGCGGCCCTGGTCGGCAGGAGAGGCCAACACCGCCATGGCAGTAAGCAGGGCGGTGAGCAGCACCAGGGGCAAGGAGATGCCATCGAGGCCGAGCTCCAGGGCAAGGCCCAGGCGAGGCAGCCAGGTAAGGCTGAGGTCGGCGGGGGGCTGCAGCCAGCAGTAAACCCCAACCAAAAACTGGGCCAGAGCTGTCAGGGCTGCCAGGGAGCGCACCAGGGCGGGACTTCCCTCCGGTAATCGGGACAGCAGCAAACCCGCAACCCCGGGGATAAGCAGCAGTAGCAGCAGCGGGGTAGAGGTCACGGCAGCAAGGGCAGGGGTGAGGGGGCGGGGCTGGCCAACAGCCAGGCCGCCATCAGCAGCACCCCCAGCACCAAGCTGAGGGCGTAGGCCTGGGAGCGGCCGGAGGTGGTGAGGCTGAGCCGGCGGGCTCCAGCCAAGGCAGCGGCCCCGGTGCCACCACTAAAACCATCCACCAGGCGGCTATCACTCCAGGCGCCAAAGCGGGCCAGGGCCAGCACCAGGGCCACCACGGTGCGGTGATAAAAGCGCTCGGTTTGCATGTCCTGGGCGAGCCACTCCTGCAGGCCGGAGAGGGCCTGGGGCAACCGGGCCAGGCCGTGGGGCCGCAGGTAGAAGGCAGCGGAGAAGCCCCCTCCCACCAGGGTGGAAACCAGCAGAGGCCAGGCCAGCGGCCCCCAACCCGGCAGGGGCGTGAGGCTAAAAACGCCATTGCGCACCAGCAACTGGGGCAGGTGCAGCTCCAGGCCCATCAGCACGGTGGTAGGCAGCACCATCAACCACAACACCTCGGCGGAGCGCTGGGTGAAGGGTGTAGGGCGACCGCCCCAGATTTGACCGAATACGCGAATCAGCCCTGCGCTGATAAGGCCATTGGTGAGCAGCACCAGTCCACCCAACAGCCAGGGGTGGCCGCTGGCTGCGGTGAGAGCCAGCAGCTCGCGCAAGGCGGCAAAACTGGCGAAGGGGGGCAGGCCCATCAGGCCAGCGGCCCCGGTGAGGAAAGCCAGGCCCATCAGCGGCCGCCGGCTCCAGAGCCCACCGAGCTGGGTGAGGTCCTGGGTCACGTTGCTAATCACGATGGTGCCAATGGCCATCAGGATCAGGGCCATCGGCAGCGGGTAGACGAGCAGCAGGTGATCGGCCACCGCTGTGCCCCCCAAACCCACCGCCACAAACAGCAAACCAAGCCAGCTGCTCACCAGAAAGGAGAGGGCTCGCTTGACATCCACCTGAGCCAGGGCAATCAGCGAGGCCACCACAGCTGTAGTGCCGCCAACGGCAACCAGCACGGCCTGCACTACTGGGCTGAGTTCGATGAGGGGCTCCAGGCGCAGCAACACCCAGGCGCCACCAACCACCACTACTGAGTTGCGCAGCACGGTGGAGGGCAGGGGACTCTCCATGGCCTCATCGAGCCAAAGGTGCAAAGGGATCTGGGCGCACTTGCCCATCGGGCCAGCGATCAGGGCTAGCAGGATCAACGTGAATCCGGCCGGCAGGGGTTGGCCGTTGTTGGTGAGATCGGCGGCCCAGCCCTGCAGGCCATGGAAATTCCAGGTGCCGCTCACGGGCAACAGGGCAATTACCCCCGCCAGCAAGATCAGGTCGCCGATGCGCTTGGTCAGAAAGGCGTCGCGAGCCCCTTTCACCACCAGGGGTTGGTTGTACCAGGTGCCCACGATCAGGTAGGTACCCAGGGTGAGTAGCTCAAGAATTACGTAGCTGAAAAACACCGAATCGGTGAGTACCAGACCACACAGGCCCGCCTCGAAGAAGCTCAGGCTGCCAAAGAAGCGGGGCCAACCCCAGTCCATTTCCATGTAGCCGATGGCGTAGATCTGAACCAGCAGGTGCAAGCCGGTGATCACGGTCATGGCGATCAGCACTGGCTCGGTCACGAGCCCGTCGAAGCCGACCCTTAGCCCTGCTGTCTCGAGCCAGGTCCAGCTAAAGCTCACGGGCCTGTAGAGCGCCTGGGCTCCCGCTGCGGCATTGGTGTGCAAGGCCGTTAGCGCCAGCAGGCTGTGGCTGAAGGCCACGGCCACCATGGCCAAGTTGAGGTAGCCGCAGGGGCGCGGACCCGTGCGGGAGATCAACCCCGGCGACCAAGCCAGCGACAACAGGGCCGCCAGCAAGGGATAGAAAGGAACCAGCCAGGCGGTTTGAAGCAGGGCAACAGTCATCATGTCAACCAGTGCATATAAATCACTACAAATCAGGCCTGCAAACGACAGCAATTTTGCTTTGGCTGGGCACCATAGAAACGCTCAAAACGGCTTGGGGCGGCTATGGACCAGGAAAAACCAATCGGCACCAAAAGCAGTGCTGATCAATCACTAAATGTGCTGCCAAATACAGGAGCGAACTAAACGGGGCCGCCCGAATCTTTGTCTTCAGGGTCAGCGGCCCAGTGGCGTAGCTGCCACAGCCTCAGTAGCGCTAGCACTCCGCAGACGAGGGCAAGCTCCAACACCAGCTTGATCCCTCCTGCCCAGGGGGCCAGCAGCCCCTCCAACTGGCCGTAGGCCTGGCCCATCTCCCTGCCCGCCAGGGTGAGCAAGGTGGTCCAGATCAGGCTGCCCGCTGTGGTCCAGGCGAGGAACTTCGCCTGGGGCATTAATTCAATGCCGGCCGGCACGGAAACCAGGGTCCGCACCCCGGGGATCAGTCGTCCCCAAAACACCACCGCCGAGCCATGGCGGTTGAACCAGCGGCGGCTTTTGGCTAGGTCATCTGGCTGGATGCCCAGCCAGCGGCCCCGGTAAGCCAGCCAGCCAGCAATCCGCTCCTCGTTTATCCAGCGGCCAATGCCGTACCAAAACCAGGCACCCAGCACGGTGCCCACCAGTCCGGCCGCCACCGTGGGGAGTAATTGCAGCCGGCCCGCATGCACCAGATAGCCCGCGTAGGGCATCAAAACTTCTGAGGGAATGGGCGGAATGAGATTTTCCAGCAGCATCACCAAAGCAACCGCTCCGTAACCGAGCAGAGGATTGGTCTCCACCGCGGCGCTGATCAGCTCTGGCAGCCCGTCGATCAACTGCTGAATCAAAGGGGAAATCCCGGCACAGGACTGTGATTAGGGTAGGCATCACAAACGCAACAACAGCCTGACCAGCACACCCTGGAACGCTCTTAAGACGTGGCGTCAACGCCTTACGGTGCCCCAATTCACGCTGGTCACCGGCGCCTTAGTGATCGCCATCGGCACATTTGTGCTGGCCAGCCCGCTTTGCTCCACCGATGACGTGGGGCTATGGCAAGCCCTGTTCACCGTGACCTCGGCAATCACGGTGACTGGCCTTTCGATCATCGATGTGAGCCGCGATCTCACTGCCTTCGGCCAGGTGACGTTGGCGGGACTGATCGTCACCGGCGGCCTGGGGCTGATGGCGATCACCACCTTTTTGCAGGGCTTCGTGCAGGGGCACTCGGGTCTGCGCCACAGGCTTGATCGGGGCCGCGCCCTCGACGAGTTTGGAGTGGGCGGCATCGGCCCCACGTTCAACAGCATCCTGATCACGGGCTTCTGTGTGATGGGGCTCGGCACGGTGGTGCTCTACGGCTTCGGATTCACCGATATCGCCAACCCGCTTGAGCGCTTCTGGGCTTCCCTTTTTCACTGCATCAGCGCATACAACAACGCCGGCTTCGGCCTCTGGGGCGACAACCTGGTGCGCTACCGGGACAACCCGGTGGTCAATGGCGTGATCGCCTCGATGATCGTGGTGGGCGGCATCGGCTGGCGGGTGATCAACGATCTGTGGAGCAACCGCTCCCGGCTGCAACGCCTGCGCCGCCTCAGCCTGCACACCCGGCTGGTGCTGCGCAGCACTGCCTTATTAATCGTGTTTGGGGCCCTGGGCCTGCTGTTCACCGAACAATTCGCCGCCGGTGGCGTAATCGAGAATCTGCAGTGGTGGCAGCGGATCCAGGTCACCCTGTTTCAATCGATCACTGCGCGCACGGCCGGCTTCAACACAGTGCCGGTCTCGATTCAGACCTTTTCCGATGCCGGTCTGCTGCTGCTGATCGTGCTGATGTTTATCGGCGCCAGCCCCGGCGGCACCGGCGGCGGCATCAAAACCACCACCTTCGCCACCCTGATGGGCGCCACACGCTCCACCCTGCAGGGGCGCGAAGAGGTGGTGATCCACCGGCGCCAGATCCCCGCAACCGTGGTGCTTCGGGCAGTGGGGGTAACCCTAGCTTCAGCAATTTTTGTGATTTTGATGACCATGCTGCTGGGCCTCGGACCCACGGCCTCCGGAGAAACCACCCGCACCAGCTTCAACTTCCTCGAAAGGCTCTTCACCTGCATGTCTGCCTTCGGCACCGTGGGCCTCGATCTGGGCGTGACCGCCCAACTAAACCGCTGGGGCCAGCTGGTGCTGATGGTGGGGATGTTTGTCGGCAGACTGGGCATCCTGCTATTGCTCTCGGCGATCTACGGCAGCCGGCCCCAACCCCGCGTGGGCTACCCCCGCGAAGAGATCTACATCTGAATCCCCTGAACAGGTTGACTCCATGACGAACTGGTGGCATTGGAATCCGTCTGAAGGCGCCATTAAAGGTGGCTTCGCTGTGATCGGGGTGGGGCGATTTGGCTCTGCTGTGTGTAGCGAATTAGTCAAAGCGGGAGCAGAGGTGTTGGCCATCGATGCCAGCCAGAGAGCCATAGACGAGCTGCGTCAAATCGACCCCGCCATCGAAGCTCGGGTGGTGGACTGCACCGACGAAGAAGCCCTGCGGGCCGCTGGCGTCCTCGACATGACCACCGTGGTGGTGGCGATGAGCGAGCCGATCGAGGCCAGTGTGACAGCCACTTTGATTGTTAAAGACAGCCCCGGCAGCAAGGTGACGCAGGTGATCGCCCGGGCCACCAGTGATCTGCACATGAAAATGCTGCAGCGGGTGGGTGCCGATCGGGTGGTTTTTCCTTCAAAGATGCAGGGCCACCGCCTAGGGATGGAACTGGTGCGGCCCAACCTGCTGGAGCGGCTGCGCCTCGACGACCGCAACAGCATCGAGGAGATCCGTGTGCCACAGGCCTTCATCGGCCAGTCGCTGCGGGAGATCAACCTGCGCAAGAACTACAACGTCAGCGTGCTGGCCGCCGGACCTGACAACCAGCTCACCGTGAACCCCCCCGCCTCCCACGTGCTCGAGGCGGGCGAGCTGCTGGTGGTGATGGGCGCCAGCGAAGCCTTGGCCAAACTGCCAGGCAGCTGAGGTGCGCCGGCGCGGGCCTGCACCAGCCCCCAGCCAAACCCCCTATCCCGATCAGGGAACCGTGGTTTAAGATCTCCATGCGCGAGGGATATCTGTGACCGACCTTCTGCAGGCCTCACTCCAGCCCGGTGCCCTGATCACCCTGATGGTGCTGGTCCTCTCAATCGTGCTGTTCGTGTGGGGAGTGATCCCGCCAGAAGTCACGGGCCTGCTGGCGGTAGGCCTGCTGATGGCCACTGGGGTACTCAAGCCGGGAGAAGCCCTCGATGGCTTCGGCAGCCCGGCACTGATCACGGTGATGGCCCTGTTCGCCTTGTCAGCGGGGCTGTTTCGTTCCGGAGCACTCGATCGCCTGCGCGGCTTGATCGGCTCTGATGCGGTGCGCAGCCCCAAACGCATGATTGTTTTGTTGTCGGCAGTGGTGGGTCCGGTATCAGCCTTTGTGCCCAACACCCCAATCGTGGCCTCGCTGCTGCCGGTAGTGGAGGGCTGGTGCCACCGCCGCCGCATATCTCCCTCCAAGGTGCTGTTGCCCCTTTCGTTTGCCACGGTGCTGGGTGGGACCCTCACCCTGCTGGGCAGCTCGGTGAATCTGCTGGCCAGTGAAGTCAGCGAAAAGCTCGGCTATGGCGCCTTCGGCCTGTTCAGCTTCACAAAAATCGGCATCGGCGTCTGGCTCGTGGGCAGCCTGGTGATGGCCCTGCTATCTGATCGCTTGCTGCCAGATCGCGGCAGCGATGACAACGACCTAGCCGGCGATCTAACCAGCAGTGGCTATCTCACCGAGGTGATGATTCCAGCCAGCTCGGAATTAATCGGCCAGTCTTTGCATGGCAGCCGTCTGCAGCGACGCTTCGATGTCGATGTGCTCGAACTGCATCGGGGCCCAGAACGTTTCACCCCACCCCTGGCCGACCGCCCCCTGCAGCAGGGCGACAGGCTGCTGCTGCGCTGCACCCGGGCCGATCTCCTGCGCCTGCAGCAGGAGCAAATGGTGGTGCTTGCTCCCACCCCCGACAGGCCAGACACCGCAGATACCCTTTCTGGCAGTCAGCGCATGGTGGAGGTGTTGCTGCCTTCCGGATCGAGCCTGGCTGGTGGCTGCCTGCGCGACCTGCGTTTCCGCCAGCGCTACAACGCGACGGTGCTAGCCCTGCGCCGCGGAAACTCCGTGCTTAAGGAGCGCCTTGGCAAGGCGGTGCTGCGCGAGGGCGATGTGCTGCTGCTGCAGGGTCCCAAGGACGCCATTCGCGGTCTTCAAGCCAACAACGATCTGGTGGTGCTGGAACAGCTAGAAGACGACCTGCCCACGGTGAGCCGCAAGCGCCTGGCCCTGGTTATTGCCGTGCTGGCAATCCTGCTGCCGAGTTTGGGGCTAATTCCGCTTGTGGCCTCAGTACTGCTTGGCACCGTGGCGATGGTGGCCACAGGCTGCCTGCGCAGCGGTGAGCTGCAGCGCTCAATCCGGCTAGATGTAATCCTGCTGCTGGGATCCCTGGGCAGTTTCAGCGTGGCCCTTGAGAAAACAGGCCTGGCCGAAGCCTTGGCCAAGGGACTGCTCAGCGGCCTAAATGACTGGCCGATCTACTGGGCCATCGCGGCAGTGTTCTTGTTTACCACCCTGCTAACCGAGGTAATGAGCAATGCCGCCACAGTCGCCATGCTGATTCCGATCGCCGGCAAACTAGCCATAGGCCTTGGCATAGCGCCGATGGCGCTGATCTTCACCGTGCTGTTTGGGGCCAGCCAGAGCTTTTTAAGCCCAGTTGGCTACCAAACCAACCTGATGGTGTTTGGCCCTGGCCGCTATCGCTTTTTAGATGTGGCCCGCTACGGCTTCCCCCTCACCGTAGTGATGACCATGCTGGTGCCCCTGCTGATCTGCCGCCAATTTGGGATCTAGTCGCAACTGGATCAAACACTTATTTCAGCGCCAGTGGAATTTCTTGCCAATCCACCTCAAAAGCAGCCACAACACTCCGCCAACTGCCGCCCCCAAAAGGGTCCCAACTAGAACGCTGGTGAACGGTTTAAGAGCGGCTGCAACACCTGCGTAGCCAGCTCCCAGCGTTTGACCGGCAACAGTGAGCAGCAATATCCAAATCAGGCTGCCTGCCGTTGTCCAAATCAGAAACAAAGGCTGGGGCATCAACTCGATGCCAGCGGGTAATGACACCAGCGTGCGGACCCCGGGGATAATCCTGCCCCAAAACACCACCGCTACTCCATGGCGATTAAACCAACGGCGGCTGCGGGCCAGGTCCGCAGGCCTCAACCCAAACCAGCGGCCATGGTTTGCCAGCCACTGCTCCAGATGCTCCTCGTTGATTAAGCGGCCGATTCCATACCAAAACCAAGCACCCAGCACGGTGCCCAACAGGCCAGCGAGCACTACAGGAAATAGCTGCAGCCTTCCCTGCTGAATCAGAAAACCGGCTAGCGGCATCACCACCTCCGAGGGAATAGGTGGCACCAGGTTTTCCAGCAACATCACCAGGGCAATTGCCCCATAACCCAGCAGCGGATTGGCATCCACCGCCGCCAGGAGAAACTGGGGAAGCTTCTCCATCAAGGCGGACAGGTCAGCCATCAATGCATCACTGCCGGGGTATTAGCCCTGCGGCGGCCAAACCACTGCCGCAGAATTTTTTCAGCCTCGAGGTAGGTGAAGAACACCAGGCTCACCCCTACACACACCATTAGATCGGCAAAGGCCAGGGGCACGGTGCCGAAGAACCGGGAGAGCCAAGGAACATATAAAAGCAGCAATTGCAGGCCACTTGTAAACACCACTGCCCAGAGCAGCCAGGGATTACTGAAAGGATTCACTTGCAACAAGGGGCGATCACTGCGAGCTGAGAGGGCATGTCCCATCTGGGCCAGGCACAACGTGGTAAACACCATCGTTTTCCAGGGGCCATCCGCCCCCTGGGTGCGGTAACTCCACACCATCAAGGCAATAACCATTAGGCCGAACACCACACCCACTCGCACGATGTAGCGGCCAATTCCCCTGGCAAAGATCGATTCACCCGGGCGAGCCGGGTCCCGGTCCATCAGGCCCGCCTCCGCCGGTTCAAGGGCGAGGGCTAGGGCAGGCACCCCATCTGTGACCAGATTCATCCAGAGGATCTGCAAAGGAGTCAAGGGAACGCCAAACAAACCAACCAGGGGCGCGGCCGCAATCGTGACCAACTCACCGACATTGCTACCCAGAATATATTTAACGAAGCGGCGAATATTGGCGTACACCAGTCGCCCCTCCTCCACTGCACTAACAATCGTGGCGAAGTTGTCATCCAGCAGCACCATGTCGGATGCCTCCTTGCTCACTTCCGTGCCAGTGATCCCCATGGCCACACCGATATGGGCTTGCTTAAGGGCAGGGGCGTCGTTGACCCCATCTCCCGTCATCGCCACCACCTGGCCATTGGACTGCAGGGCCTTAACGATGCGCAGCTTCTGTTCAGGCGGCACCCGGGCATAGACACTGCAGCGAGCCACCACAGCACGCAGCTCCTCTTCACTACAAGCTTCCAGCTCCCTGCCCAGCACCACCTCAGCATCAAGGGTGGTGAGCCCAATCCCAGCGCCGATGGCCCTGGCGGTGAGTGGGTGATCGCCGGTGATCATCACGGGCCGAATGCCAGCGCCGCGGCAGATCGCCACCGCCTCAGCAACCTCGGGCCTTGCGGGATCGAGTTGGGCCATCAGGCCAAGCAACACCAAACCCGATAGGTCTTGATCTGGACTGGGATGGTGTGGGGCGCAGGCAAAGGCCAGCACACGCAAGCCTGAGGCTGCCAGATCGCGAGCCTGAGCCAGCCACCACTGGCGCTGATCGGCTTTGAGATCTATCACCCCGGAACCATCCAGCCAGCGGCTGCAGCTAGCCAGGATCACTTCAGGGGCACCTTTGCTGATCATCAACTGACGGGAGCCCTCTGCCGCTGCACCGAGGGGAGCCTGGAGGCTGCCGTCGGGATCGTCCACCCAAACAGCCATAAACTGAAGCTCTGAGCTGAAAGGAATCTCAGCCTTGCGGGCATAGCGCCGCCTGAGCTCAAAATCGTCGTAACCAGCCTTACCAGCCACCACGGCCAAGGCTCCTTCGGTGGGGTCGCCAAGCACCTCCCAGGCCCCCTCTGCGCCTTGACGCAACTCGGCATCACTGCAGAGCACGCCCGCCTGCAGCAGCAGATTCTGCAAACCAGGATGGGCCCCGGCCAAGGCACCCTCAGGGGTTGCAAGGGGCACCGCCGTGAATTCTCCAGTTGGTTCGTAGCCATGGCCACCCACCAGCACCGATTGGTTACCGAAGCGCAGCTCCTGAACTACCTGACGATTTTGGGTGAGGGTGCCGGTTTTATCGGAGCAGATCACGGTGACAGAACCCAAGGCCTCCACCGCCGGCAGACGCCGGATCAGGGCCGCACGCTGCACCATGCGCTGGGTGCCGATCGCCAGGGTGACGGTGATCACCGCCGGCAAGCCCTCGGGCACGATCGCTACCGCCATCGACAGGGAGACTTCGAGCAGGTTGAGCGGGTCTTGACCCAGTAACAGCCCAAGGCCCACAACTACTGCTACTAAGGCCAGGGAGGTGCCAACCAGCACATTGGCTAGACCATCGAGCCGCTCCTGCAGGGGGGTGCTCTCTCCGCCCGCGGTGTTGATCAAGGTGGCTATCTGCCCCAGCTCAGTCGCCATGCCGGTAGAGGTCACTACCGCCACACCGCGACCCCGCACCACCTCGGTGCCCTGGAACAGGCAGTTCTGGCGCTCCAACACCGGCGTGGCCGGCTCCAGCACCAGATCGGCCCGCTTAAACACGGCCTCCGATTCACCAGTGAGGGCGGCTTCGCGCACGCCCAGATCAGCCGTTTCCAGCAGGCGCCCATCAGCCGGCACCCGATCGCCAGCCTCGAGGCGGATCAGGTCGCCCGGCACCAGCTCCTCACTCGAAAACTTTTGCCACTGGCCGTTGCGCCGGACCTGCACCTGGGGTTGGGACATATCGCGCAGAGCCAGCAGCGCCTTCTGGGCCCGGCTCTCCTGCAGATAGCCCAGCAGCCCATTGAGACCGACGATCAGCACAATCGCGATCGCATCCTTAGGGAACTTCTGCTCCACATAGGCAACTCCGGCGGAAACAGCAGCAACCGCCAGCAACATGATCAACATCACGTTGCTGAACTGGTCCCACAGGATCAACCAGTTGCTGCGACCAACTGAAAGTTCAAGCCGGTTGGGGCCAGTAGCTGCCAAACGCCGGCTTACCTCTGCCGTGCTCAACCCGGCCTCCCCGGACTTCAGCTCCTGCAAGCACGACTGACGATCCATGGCATGCCAGCTCTGGGGCATAGGAATTGTCATGAAAGCAGGAGCAGTTGGTGTGGAGTAATCAGACAGAACTCAGCTGATCTGACTGAGGAATTGCTTGCTGCGCTCATGCTGGGGGTTAGTGAAAAACTGCTGCGGCGGCGCCACCTCCACCACCTCGCCATCCGCCATAAGCACCACCCGGCTGGCCACCTGACGCGCAAAGCGCACCTCATGGCTCACCACCACCATGGTCATGCCGTCGCGGGCCAGCTCCTGCATCACCGCCAGCACCTCCTGCACCATCTCGGGATCTAGGGCACTGGTGGGCTCATCAAACAACATGATGCGGGGCTCCATGCAAAGCGAGCGGGCAATTGCCACCCGCTGTTGCTGGCCGCCGGAGAGCTGGCCTGGAAACTTGTGGGCCTGTTCGGCGATCCCAACCCGCTCCAACAACTCCAGAGCTTGGCGCTCCACCTCAGCTTTAGGGCGTTTGCGCACTTTCACCGGTGCCAAGGTGAGGTTGTCGAGCACCGAGAGGTGGGGAAACAAATTGAACTGCTGGAACACCATGCCCACCTCCCGGCGGATCGCATCGATCCGGCGCAAATCGTCGCTAATTTCAATGCCATCCACCACGATTGAGCCCTTCTGAAAATCCTCCATGGCGTTGAAGGTGCGCAGAAAAGTGCTCTTACCCGAGCCAGAAGGACCCATGATCACCACCACCTCGCCTTGGTGCACGTATAGATCAACACCACGTAGGGCATGGAAGCCGTTGGGATACCACTTCTCGACCCCACGGGCTTCGATCATCAGGGCGGGTGAACTGGTCATGCCTGGGGCGCAGAGGGGGAATGGGTGTTAAGGCGAGTTTCTAAGGCGCGACTGCCCAGCCCAAGGGCCGCGCAGCAAGTCCAAAACAAAATGGCGAGCACCAAATACACCTCCGCGTTCTTACCGAGAAACATTGGGTTGGCCATCACCGTACGGGCGGTGCCGACTAGGTCAAGCAAACCGATCAAGGAGAGCACGGTGGTGTCTTGCAGCAGGGTGATGAATTGGCCCACCGTGGCTGGCAGGGCAACTCGTATGGCCTGGGGCAGCATCACGTGGATCAGGGCGAGCGGCATGGGCAGCCCCAGGGAGCGTGCCGCCTCCAGTTGCCCCGCAGGAACAGCCGCCAACCCGGAACGCACCGCCTCAGCCACATAGGCAGCAGCGAAGAAGGTGAGCACCCAGGCAGCCCGCCAAACCCGATCTGGAGCCAGGCCTCCTGGCAGCAGGAAACCGAGGATGTTCTGCCCAAGAAACAGCAGGGTAATAAGTGGTGCCCCGCGGATGAACTCGATGTAGATCACCGAGCCCCAGCGCAGCAGCGGCAGCTCGCTGCGGCGACCAAGGGCGAGCAGCACCCCCAGGGGAAAGCAGAGCAGGATGGCAAAGGTGGCCATCAACACCGTGAGCAGCAAGCCACCCCACTCGGAAGGCGGAACCTGCACCAGCCCCAGGCCGCCACTGATCAGCACCATGCCCACCAGATAAAGCAGGGGCCAAAACAGGGGAATCAGCCGGCGGCAAGCCTGGGGAATGGCTGGGCCATAGCGCCCGGCGGCCCAGCGGGCGAGAAGCAATAGGGCAGCAATCCCCCACCAACGCGCCTGGATGGCAAGGGTTAGCTGTAGGGCCATGGGCCGCCAGAGGGCGAGCACCACCAGAATTGAGGCGGCCCAGCGGTCATTGCGGGGCCAAAGAGCGCGAACAGCGCCGGAGCCTGGGAAAGCCCTCAACAGACCCCAACTCAGCCCGGTTGCCAGGGCCAGCAAGCTAGTGAGCAGCCATAGGCGCCACTGCTGCTCCACTGGGTAGCGACCTACGGCAAACAGGGTGCTGTTGGCACTGAGCACGGCCCATTGGGCCTGGAATAGCGCCCAGCGGAAAAAGCCCAAGCCAGCTGCCAGCAGGGCTGCCAACAGGGCGATCGAAATCAAACCATCGAGTCGGCTGCCAAAGAGCTCCTTTTGCAATCTGCGCAAAGGACTAGCTCGCACCACCAGAGGAGCTGTACTTGCCATTTCAGCGTTCTCTCAGCTGCACCAAGCCATTCAGCCCGTTCATCAGGGCAGAAATCACAAGGTCGATCACTAAATAAGAACCCAACAAGATCAACATCACCTCAATGGCACGGCCGGTTTGATTGAGGGTCGTTTCCGAAACTGAATAGAGATCAGTGAAGCCGCAGGCCACTGCCAGTGAGGAATTCTTGGCAAGTGAAATGTATTGGGTGTTGAGCCCCGGCACAATCACGCGCAAGGCTTGGGGCAAAACGATCCGCTGCAGGGTCAGCAGGGGCGAAAAACCCAACGAGGTGGCTGCCTCCCACTGGCCCTTAGGCACTGAGGCAATACCGCCGCGCACCACCTCGGCGATAAAGGCAGCGGTATAAACAACTAGCCCGGTGAGCAGAGCACCAAATTCAACGGTGAAGCGCAGGGGGGCCTGCCAAACGCCATCTACCAGTTCGGGAGAGCCTAAAAACAGTCCTGATTTAGCCAGCACTATCCCCGGCAGCTGCAGAGCGTCGCGGCCATTCGGCAAGGCCAGAAACACCACGAAATACCAGAAGATCAGTTGCAGCAGCAGGGGGATATTGCGAATCACCTCCACATACACCCGAGCCAGTCTGCGCAGCAGCCCATTGCTGCTGAAAGAAGCAGTGCCGATAAGGGTGCCGAGCACAGTGGCCCCCACCAAACCGGCGATCACCACCCGTAGGGTGTTGACTAATCCCGCCAGCATGGCTCGCCAGTAGGGAAGGCTGGCATCAAACGGCAGGATTGTTTCAGCCAGATCAAATCCCGCTGGTTGCCCCAGCCAGCTCCAGCTGAGCAGCAGGCCCCGGGCGGTGAGGTTGAGCAGAAGATTGGTGAGCAGAAATGCCACCACCACTGCAATTACAAGAGCCACAGCGCCCTGGACAAGCCAGGGCAGGTAGCGGCGGTTGCGCCACCAGGGGGGGATTTGAAAGCGGCTGGTCATGGCAGCGAGACGGCGCTAATGGACCTCACAGGAAGGGAGGCGAATACATCAGACCGCCTTGACGCCATTGCTGATTCATACCTCGCTCCAGCTTGAGGGGTGAACCAGTTCCCACATTGCGCTCGAACATCTCGCCGTAATTACCCACAGCCTTCACAGTCCGAACCACGAAATCGGCAGGCAGGCCCAGCTGCTTGCCAAGATCACCCTCAACTCCAAAAAAGCGACGAAGCTGGGCGAGGTTTTTGTTTGCCTTGGCCTCTGCCACCTTTGCGTCGATGTTGGCGGCAGTGACGCCCAATTCCTCTGCCTGGATAAGGCTGTAAACCACCCAGCGCACGGCATCAGCCCAGGCCGGATCAGCATTGATGGTGGCTGGGTTGAGCGGCTCCTTGCTGAGCATATCGGGGAGCAGGAGGTGCTCTGCGGGGTTGGGGAAGCCGGTTCGCTTGGCGGCCAGCTGGGAGCGATCAGAGGTGACAGCCACGCAACGACCCTGCAGGTAAGCCGCAAAGGTCTGATCCCCAGACTGGAATTTCAGCGGCGTGTAGGTGGCATTGAGCTCCCGCATCCGGTCGGCCAGGTTGAGCTCTGTGGAGGTTCCGGTCTCCACGCAGATCGGCTTGCCGGCAAGGTCCTTAAGGGATCGAATGCCGCTGGTGGCGGGCACCATCACTGCCTGGCCATCAAAGAAGGTGGTGGGAGCAAAGGCAAGCGCATTACCGCCAGGCGCATCACGACTGAGGGTCATGGTGGTGTTGCGGGAAAGCAGGTCAACTTCACCGCTGCTCAGAGCCGCAAAGCGTTCGGTGGCACTGAGGTCGCGGTAGGTGACCTTGGCGGGATCCGATAGCACCGCAGCGGCAGTTGCCTTGCAAATATCGACGTCCAGACCGCTGTAGCGGCCGTCAGGGCCCACAAAACTGAAACCGGGCAGCTTGCCGTCCACACCACAGATCAAGCTGCCCCGAGCCTTAATGGCGGCCATTTTTTGGCTTTGAACTCCACCGCCGTCGCCTGCGCATCCCACCAGGGCCAGGGACGCGATCAGGGGTACGACGGCAGTGAAGCGGTGAAGCAGGACCATGGACAATTCCGATCTCGGCCCAGTGTTACATCAAGGTTAGAGTCGCGCCCTAATGCTCTTGATCAGAGCCATGGCTCACCATCAACATCGCCTTGAGTGGATATTTGAGCGTTGGCTGTGGCGCTTCCGGCTGATCGCGATTGTGCCGGTGGTGATGAGCCTGCTCAGTGCTGCAGCCGCATACCTTGCCGGCACCCTGGAGGTGCTTGGTGCCCTGAAAGTGCTGCTCGACGGCTCTGGCGACACCAGTTACACAATCGCCATGCAGCTGGGCAAGTTGGTGGGCGGAGTCGACATATACCTGATCGGCATCGCCCTGATGATCTTCGGCTACGGGGTGTATGAGCTGATGATCTCCAACATTGAAGCGGCGCACGAGGACGGGAAAGACGGCGGCAGCGGCCTGCTCGACATTCGCAGCCTCGATGACCTCAAGGAAAAGTTGGTGAAGGTGATCGTAGTGGCGTTGATAGTGTCCGCCTTCAAGGCCATGTTGGTCTTCCCAATCAATAACATCTCCAACCTGCTGGTATTCAGCGGCAGTGTGTTGTTGTTGGCCCTGAGCGCCTGGCTGGTGGCTGGCGGCAAAAAAGCCCCCCACTCCTAGGTTAGGGCAAACAGGCCTCAAAAGGGCTAGCAAAGCGCTGCTGGCCAGGAGGCTCAAGCGAAGCGATCCCGGCGCCAGCGCAGGGTTTGCCACACGAGAAACACAAACACCAGCGGCAGGATCGCCACTAGGGCCACAAACCTGAATTCATCAACTGCTGATGTAACCGTATTCGTAAGCAACTGCTCCACCAGGTATAGGCCGTAGAGGCCTACCAAAATCCCCCCCTCCAGTCTGGTCACCACCCCCCGGGTCCAGAGGATGGGCAGCAGGGCCAGGGTGGTGAGCACCATCACCGGCAGATCCCGGCTAATCACCACCTGATCCACCAGGAGCCCCTCACCGGAAAAGACCCCGCAAACCCCAAGTATCAGAAGCTGGTTGAGCAGGTTGCTGCCGACAACGTTGCCGATTGCCAGATCGGCCTTGCCGCGGTATGCCGCCACCAGCGAGGTCACCAATTCCGGCATCGAGGTGCCGGCGGAAACGATCGTGAGGCCAATAACTGCTTGGCTGATGCCCAAGCCCAGAGCCGCTGCCGTGGCCCCCTTAACCAAAATCTGGGATCCCACCACGAGCAGCACAAGCCCGCCCGCCAATTTGGCCGCAGCTACAGCCGGAGTAGCCCGATCGTTTTCGTCAATATCATCAACCTCATCAGGATTCTCACCGGCAGTGCGCATCTCCCAGATGATGTTGATTACCGTGCCGACCAGCAGGGCCAGGCCGGCCTGCCAGGTGATCCGACCGCCGGAGGCCATGCCCCACACCGCCATCGACACACCAAGCAGCAATGGAACGTCACGGCGTATCAGCCGGCTTTTAACTCGCAGCGGCACCACGAGGGCACTGAGCCCAAGCACCACCAACACGTTGAAAATATTGCTACCAACAACGTTGCTGACGGCAATAGCGTCGCTGCCTTGAATCGTGGAGATCAAGCTCACGAATAGTTCTGGCGCGCTGGTGCCAAGAGACACCACCGTGAGCCCGATCACGATCTGGGGAATGCCAAACAACAGGGCCACGGCCGTGGACCCACCCACAAACAACTCGCCGCCACCAAACAGCAGCAGGATGCCAACGATGATTTCGATGGCGCTTGGCAATAGGGGCATCGGTGAGGGGCTGCCAAAGAATCGATATGGGAATTCTGTACGGTCGCTCGCCGACAGGGGTTATCCGGTGCCTGCGACTAGGCTTTGCCTAAATTACGGTCAGACATTCCGAGTGATTGATCCAGACGCCACAACCACCGCAGCTGCCTCGGCCCAATCCGACGAGCTCGAAAGCCTCTTTAGCTTTCTGGGCCGGATTCAGCAGGATCCTGCCCTGCGGGACCTGCTCAACGATGTGATTACCGCTCCCGATGTGGTGGCCATAGCCGCCGATCAGGGCTACAGCTTCCAGGCCTCCACATTGCTGGGCCTGTTCCAGCGCTGCAATGAAGCGCCTCTGGCGCGCCAGGGGCTGATGGACGAAAAGTTGATTCGTGTGTACCTGCAGCGGCAGCGCCTGCAGGTCTCATGAGGGCAGCTGCTTTGCGGCCTGCTCAGCGCTGGCCGAGCAACTCCTCCCAAGTGAGCGGTTGGGAGGTGGGACGTCCTTGGGGACGGGAATGGAGCGGACAGCTGGGATAGCTGGTGCGGCTGGAGCGCGATGGGGACGGGGAAACAAGAAACATGGAAAATTGAATCGATATGGATCTCGCACCGAAGGATTGCCATTCCCGCAAAGGGAATTCACACGAAGCAATCGCTAAGCAGAACAATCAAACTGGACTGAGCTGACTTGGCCGACAGATCTGACTTGGCAGACTTTTCGGCCGTCCCCAGGAAGCGCAGGGGATGCATGGTGCTTGTTCTGGCGTGCGCAAGCTCTTAGAGCTAGCCGGCTTCTGCCAGACCCCTCAACCATAACCCAAGAGCAGGCACCCCTTCGCCTGAGCAAGTCAAATGATGGGTTTGAGCAACAAAGCACCCACGAACAGGGCCGTGTAGATGCTGAGCAGCAGCAAACCCTGGTACCAGGTCAGGGAATCCCCTTCCGTCACCCAGTGCACGGCAAAGGCGGTAGCCCCAAGGCAGGCCAGGGCCTGGGGCGGGAAGGTGAGGTGCAGTAAACGCCCCATCAGCGGTCCGAGCAGGACCAAAACGGGCAATACGAACAACATCAACTGGACGCTGGATTCGACGGTGCTGGCCATCGCCAGGGCCATGCGACCTCGACTGGCCGCCCGAAAGGCGACCAGAGCTTCTGGAATTGCCGAAAACAACGGCAACAACAACATGCCCACAAATAGGGGGGTGACCGCACTGCCTTTGACCAGATCTTCAAGTCCGGCCACCAAGTGCTCCGAAACCCCGGCAATGGCCAGGGCCACCAAAACCAGCACACCCACAATTGCCAGCAGAGATGCCTGGGATTCGCTGGTAGCACTAGCTTCTGCCAGCTCCATCTCAGCAGCAAAGAGCCCCCGATGGGTACCCAGTTGATATAGGTAGGAAAGCAGATAAGCCAGCATCACAATTACCGCCACGATCAGGGAGTAGACGGAAAAAAGATCCAATACGTTGCTGCCCTCGGTGATCGGGTGCATCGAGTCCCAGAAGAAGATCGAGGGGACCGACATCAAAATCACGCTGATCAGCAACTGGCGGGTGCTCAGGCCACGACTGTGGCGATTGAGATCCACCACCAACTCCCGCCGTCCAGCCACGATCGTGCTGATTCCGAGCACCAACAGGCTGTTGGTGATCACGGCACCGGCAATGCTCAACACCACCAGGTCGTAAAGGCCGCTTTTCAAGGCCGTCAGGGCGATCACCAGCTCAAGCAAATTGCCCAGGGTGACGTTCAGCAGCCCTCCCAACCGCTCACCAACGCGGTGCACAAGTCGATCGACCAGCTCAGCTGTGATCTGGGCCAGAGGGATCAGGGCCAGGCCGCAAAGCAGGAAATAGGGGAGCTTGAAAGGGCCCGCCGCCTCAGGCGGTACCACAATCGCCACAGCGCTCACCAGCAGCAGCAGCTTCCAGCGACCACTCAAAACTTCTCGAATCAGCACGAGGCAAGTCCAACCAAAATCGATGGGGGCAGGGGGACTTGAACCCCCACAACGTTGCCGTCTGCGGATTTTAAGTCCGCTGCGTCTACCAATTCCGCCATGCCCCCTGCCTGGCCATCCTAAATTGGTGGCAACACGAAGGTCTGCCGTGCAGCTGCCCGGGTTTCTTCAATCCGTTTCACCTGATCTGCTGCTGGTTCTGGTGGCCTACGCCCTGATCGCAGGCACCTATCTAGTGGCTGTACCCCTGCTGCTCTACGCCTGGATGATCAAGCGTTGGACAGTGATGGGCAAGCTCGAGCGCTTCGGGGTCTACGGACTGGTATTTCTGTTTTTCCCTGGTCTGATTTTGTTTGCTCCCTTCATCAACCTGCGCATGGCAGGCCAGGGCAACGTGCTCTCATGACCAACGGTCGGGCCCTGCTGCTGGCCTTAGGGGTATTTGGCTTGGGCGGCGGCGGTTATTGGCTTTTTCAGGCCGGGGGCTTTGAGGGCTTTTCTGCTGGTATCGCCGCCTCTGCCCTGCTGATGGTGCTGGTACTCGCCTGGACGGGCAGCTACCTATTTCGGGTGGTCACAGGCAAGATGACTTTTATCCAGCAGCGGCGCCAATACCGCGAGGCCTACGACGCCTTCACCACTGAAGCTCTGCAGCGCAAGTTTGACGCCCTCAGCCCTGAAGAGCAGGAGCGACTGCTGCGCGAAACGGGCCAGCTGCCAGAAGCTCCCCAGGGCGAGGCATAGGCTCACTGGCCGAAGCCCTTCTCGCTGCTGTGTCTGCTGCTGTGTCTAACGCCCCCACCAAAATCCAGCAGCGTTTCAGCTCCCTTCGCCAACGGGGACGTTGCGCCCTGATGCCGTTTTTGATGGCGGGCGATCCGGATCTGACCCACACCCGGGCCAGCCTGCTGGCCCTGCAGGCCAACGGCGCCGACCTGGTGGAGCTAGGCATTCCCTACAGCGATCCCTTGGCCGATGGACCGGTGATTCAGGCCGCTGCCAGCCGAGCCCTGAAGGCTCGCACCACTCCAGCCGGGGTGCTGGAGATGCTCAGCTCCCTCAAGGGTGAACTGACCATGCCCGTGGTGCTGTTCACCTACAGCAACCCCTTGCTCAACCGCGGCATGGAGGCCTTCTGTGCCGCCGCCGCCGCCGCCGGAGCCGCCGGCTTGGTGGTGCCCGACCTACCCCTTGAAGAGGCCGAGAAACTCTCAGCAATCGCAGCAGCTGCCGGTCTCGATCTGGTGCTGCTAGTGGCGCCCACCACGCCAGCCGAGCGCATGGGAAGAATCCATCAGGCCAGCCGCGGCTTCACCTACCTAGTGAGCGTCACCGGCGTGACCGGGGTGCGCACAAACCTTGAGTCCCGGGTGGGCGATCTGGTGGGCCAGCTCAAGACCCTGGGAGATACGCCAATCGCCGTGGGCTTTGGCATTTCCGACCCCGAGCAAGCCCGCCAGGTGCGCGACTGGGGCGCCGATGGGGCAATTGTGGGTAGTGCCCTAGTGAAAGTGATGGCGGCCGCCCATGGCCAGCAGGGCGACGTTGCCGCCGCGGCCGGGCGCTTCTGCGCCGAGCTGCGGGCCGGGCTCGACGCTTAAGCCCCGATCAGGCTGCAGGGATTTCCCCTCATGCTGTTTTCCCCCGCCTGCGAGCGCAACAAAGGGCCGATCTTGGCTGTGCTTAAAGAGTGGCTACCTGCCCACGCCCAGGTACTGGAGATCGGCTCAGGCAGCGGCCAGCACGCAGCTTTCTTCTGCCAGCAGATCGCAGGCATTACCTGGCAGACCAGTGAACGCCAAGAGAGCCTCATGGATCTGCAGGCCCAGCTGGAGGTCCTGAGCCCCACGCTGCCACCCGCCATCGCCCTTGATGTCACGGACGCTGGGCAGTGGCCACGCCAGGGCTTCGATGCTGTTTTCAGCGCCAACACCTGCCACATCATGTCGGCAGCGGCCGTACCGCATCTACTAGCCGGAGCCTCGCGGGTGTTGCGGCCGAGCGGGCTGCTGCTGCTCTACGGCCCCTTCCACGACGGCGGCGTTCACACTGCCGCCAGCAACGCCGCCTTCGACCAGCACCTGCGCAGCCTCGATCCAGCCATGGGGGTGCGTGATGCCAGTGAGCTGGTGCAGCAAGCCCAAAACCTCGGCCTCGAGCGCCTAGCCGATCTGCCCCTGCCGGCCAACAATCGAATGCTGGTGCTGGAGCGTCAATGAGCGAGGCAACCAATTTATTCAGCGCGGTGGCCGCGGCCTACGCCCGCCAGCTGTAGCCAGCAGGCAGCGCAGACCGCTGAACAGCCGATCGAGGGCCTCAGCCAGATCCGCAGCTTCGAGCAGGCCGTAGCTGAGCCGCAACACCGGACCAGTGTCGCTGGAATCCAGCCCGAAGCTGCAGCCACTCAGGGTCGCCACCCGGTGCTCGAGCACCAGCCGCCGCATCAGCGTGTCCGCAGCGAAGGGCAACGGCGCTGCAACTTGCAGCAGGGCGTAGAAGGCCCCATTGGGCTGGGCTAGCAAGCGCACCGGCAAGCCCTGGGCCTGCTGCTCTGCCACGGCAGCCAGCAGCTGCAGGCGCAGCTCCGCCAGGGCTGCAATCCGGGGCGCGCACCAGGCCGGCCCGGCAGCTAGGGCGGCCCGGGCGGCGTGCTGGGTGAGTCGGGGCGGAGAGATCAGCACCGTGTCCTGCACCTTCAACAAGGAAGGCAGCAGCGCCTGCGGTACGGCCATGTAGCCCAACCGCCAGCCCGCCAGGCCATAGGCCTTAGACAGCGAATGCAGCGACACGGTGTGGGCGGCGCTGCCTGGCAGCGAACCTGCGCTCCAGTGGGGCTCCTCGCCGTAAACGAACTGCTCGTAGGCCTCGTCGCTGATGTGAAACAGGCCGTGCAACGCACAGAGCTGGTTGATCGCCGCCAATACCTGGGCCGGAATCACCACGCCGCTGGGGTTATTTGGCGACACGGTGACGATGGCCCGGGTGCGCGGGGTGATTGCCGCCGCCAACCTCTCGGGATCGGGTATCAGGCCGGCCTGCACCGGTACCGGCACGGCTCCGGCCAGCTGCACCGCCATTACGTGGTTGAAATAAAAGGGCACAGGCAGGATCACCTCGCTGGGTTCCCCGGGGGGACCCGCTGCGATCACTTGAGCTACCGCGTTGAAAGCCATGTTGCTGCCGGCTGTGACCAGCAGTTCAGCCCCAGTGAGATCGAGGTCGTTCTCGCTGGTGAGCTTGGCGGTGATCACAGCCAGCAGCTCTGGATCACCCTGGAGCGGCCCATAACGGTGCAGCGCTGGCCCCCCGGTCGCCAGGGCCTCGGCCACGGCAAGGGCTACGCCCTGTGGCGGATCCCAGCTCACCATGCCCTGGGCCAGCGACAGGGTGCCGGGGGTCTGATGCACCAGGGCAGCCAGCTCAGGAATAATTGGGCTGAGTACCTTCGCCAACCGCTGGCTTGGGCCCGGTAGTGGGTAAGCGGGATCGCTCACAGCCCAAAGACTCAAGGATTGTATTTGGCAGTTGACTGCTTCACGCAGACGGTCTTGGCCTGATCCAAGCTTTGTCCTTTGCTGTAGCCGTCGGCAATGCAGCCACAGGTCTCGCCGACCATGCCAGCAGGTGGTGTTTTGCCTGCCTTCTTGAAGTCATCCTGCATGGCGCTGGAGCACTTGCTGACGATGATCTGCTTCATCATGTTGGCTTGGGCAGGAGCTGCGAAGAAGGCAGCACTAGCAAGAACGAGACAGGAGCGCAGCACGTGAATTGGGAAATTTGTCACACCTTTCTTAACACCATTGATCAGCAGCCAGTAAGCCGGTAACCCCGTAATGTCAGGCCCCGATCACTCCCAAAACCATGCGCTTCGTGCTCTGGGGCACCTACTGCGATGACGCCCTCGAAAAGCGCAACCCCTATCGGGAGGAGCACCTGGCCGGACTGCAGAGCCTTAAGGACGCCGGCACCCTGATCACCCTGGGCCCCACCGAAGGCAGCACCCACGTGTTCGGTATCTACGAAGCGGGCAGCAAGGAGCAGGTTGAAGCCCTTGTCAAGGCAGATGTCTACTGGCGCAATGGCATCTGGACTGAGGTGCAGGTGTATGCCTGGATCCAGGCCTTCTGAAGCAAGTTCAACCCTTGGGCCAATCCAGCTGGGCCTGCTGCCACACGTAGGCGGCCACCGCCTCTGCCCCCCCATCCCCAAGCACGGCTGCATAGCCAGACATCTGGCCCTGGCCCGCGGCGGCTATTGCGGCGATCCGCTCTGGAGCATCGATTCCATTGCGCTCCAGGGCCGCCAGGTGCAGGTTTTTGCCTCGCCTGATGATGTTGCCGCCATTGACGTGGCAGCCAGCGCAATGGTTGGTAAACAGCTCTGCCCCATCCGCCGCAGGGGCAGCCCAGACCGGCTCTGCGCTGATAACCAGCGCCGCCATCACCACGGCTAACAAGGCCAATCTGGCCAACCCCAACCCCCGCAACAGCTTCTGCAGCACCTTGGCAATCTTGCTATCGATGATTCCAGTGTGCGCCTGCAGGCGCTAAACAGGGTCTTACGCCGCCACCTGGGTCCTGGCTAGCCCCTTGCCACCCGTCACCCTGCTGCACAGCGCCGACTGGCAGATCGGCAAGCCCTACGCCCGGGTCAGCGATCCAGACAAACGCGCCCTGCTGCGCCAGGTGCGGCTCCAGGCAATCGGCCGAATCGCAACCCACGCCACCGCCACAGCAGCCGAGTTGGTGGTGGTGGCTGGGGATCTATTCGACTCACCCACCCCTGGAGCAGCGGATGTGAGTGCCGTGTGTGCCGCCATCGGCGCGATCCCTTGTGCCGTGCTGGTGATCCCCGGCAACCACGACCACGGTGCCCCAGGCAGCGTCTGGCATACGCCCTATTTCCAGGCGGAGCAGGGGCGCCGCGCCGCCAACCTGCAGGTGTTGCTGCAGCCCACACCCATCGAACTGGAGAGCGTGCTGGTACTGCCCTGCCCGCTTCTGCGTCGCACTGATGCAAGCGATCCCTGCGGCTGGCTCAACGGCCTCAACTGGACTGAGCTGCCTAAAAACAAGCCCCGGTTGGTGCTCGCCCATGGCTCGGTTCATGGCTTTGGTGCCACCGACCTCGATGCCGCTGGCGAGCCAGACGACGACAACCCCGGCGATGCCAGCAACCGTCTGCGGCTGGAGGGGGCCTGGCTGGAGCATGTTGACTATGTGGCCTTAGGCGACTGGCACGGCCTCAAACGGGTATCGGAGAAGGTTTGGTACAGCGGCACCCCCGAAGCAGATCGCTTTCCCCGCAGCGCTGACTACCGCTGCGGCCAGGTGTTGCAGGTGCAGATTGGGCGGGGCGTGCTGCCCCAGGTGAGCCCATTAGCCACCGGAGCGCTGAGCTGGCATCCCCTGCGCATCCAACTGCAGCAAGACAGCGATCTTGAGCGACTCGAAGCTCAGCTGGAAAGCCTGCTTGGCGGGCGCATCGGCAGCGACCTGCTGCTGCTGGAGGTGGGCGGCAGCCTCAGCCTGGCTGGCCATCGCCGCTACGCGGAACTGCTGGAGCGCCTGGATGCCCAGCTGTTGCGCCTGAAGCTGCGGGGTCGCTGTGAAGCGGCGCCCGGAGATGCCGAACTAGCCGAGCTCACCCAGCGCCCCGGCGATCCCCTGGTTGCCCGGGTTGCCCAAGAGCTGCATCGCTGCCTGAAGAACCCTGGCAACGCCGACCCCACGGTGGTGCGTCTAGCCCTCAGCGAGCTGCACCAGACCGTGGCCCAGTTGCAGGGATAAACATGCGCCTGCTCCACGCCACCCTGCGCCAGGTGCGCTTGCACCAGCAGCTGGAGCTTCAGTTTGATCCTCGCTTCACCCTGCTAGGCGGCCCCAACGAGGCGGGCAAGAGCACGGTGGTGGAGGCCCTGCACAAGGTGCTGTTCCTGAAGGCCAGTGCCACGGGCCGGGCGGTAGACGAAATGCGCTCCCGCCTGCACAGCGGCCTGCCCGAGGTGCAGCTGGCCTTTGAGGCGGCCGGCGCCCGTTGGGAGCTACGCAAGCGCTTTTCCGGGGCAAGTGGCACCTGCCAGCTCAGCAGTGATGCTGGCCTGGCCCTGCGGGGGGCGGCGGCGGAGGAGCAGCTGGCCCGTCTGCTGGGGGTGGATGGGCCAATCGAGGGCAGGCGCCACAGTCAGTTGCCGCTGCGCTGGGCCCACCTCTGGGTGCGCCAGGGGGAGGCCGGCACCAACCTGCTGGGCAGCCCCAGCGAGGCCTACGACGTTGAACAGCTCGTTCAGCAACTGCAGCAGCGGGGCGCGGCGGCCGCAGCCCTGGAATCCCCCCTCGACCGCCTGGTCAGCGAGCAGCTGCAGATCCGGCTGGACCAGCAGTTCACGGCCACAGGCAAGCTAAAAGCCGGCTCCCCCCTGGCCGCGGCCCGCCAGAGCTGCTCAGACGCCCTACTGAACCTGGAGCAGGCCCAAGCCCTCCAAGCTGAGCTGGAAGCGGCCATGGAGCACCTGCGCCAAATAGCTGAACGGTTGCAATTGATCGAAGCCCAGGAGCGGCCGCAGCTGCAGCGCGCTCTCCAGCTGGAGGCCCAGGTGCGGCTGCGGCGAGCCCAGATCGAACCCCTGCGCCAGCAACTGAGCAATCTTGAGCAGGCCCAGGCGCAGCTGCAAACGGTGCAGCGGCAGCTGGGCGAACTTGGAGCACAGCAGCAGGACTGGCAGCTGCAACGCAGCAGCCGGAAACAGCAATTCCGCAGCTTGGAAGCCAATTGCCAAAGCTCAGACCAGGCCTGCCAGGAGCTGAAAAACCAGCAGCAGCAACAGGTCGAGCGTCTCGAGCTGGCCCAGCAACTGCTCGATCTAGCCAACCTCGAGCGGGAGGCTCAGCAGCTTTTAGAGCATCAACAACAATTCCAGCGGCTCCAGCTCCAGGCGGAACAGTGCAAGCAGAGCCTTACCCAGCTGGCCCCGATCGATGCCGCCGCGGTGAAGGCCCTGCGGCAAGCTGAACAGCAATGGGCCCAGGCCGAAGCCCGCAGCCAGGCCATGGCAACAGCAATCAGTTTGATTGACGCAGATCAACCCGTAAGCCTCGACGGCCAGCCCCTATCCCCTGGGGGAACGGTTCAGCTCAATGGCAGCGCCGAGCTGGCTGTGGGCTGCGGGGTACGGCTGCGCATCAGCCCTGGAGGAGGGGAGGCGACCGCCCAAGCTGCAGCGGCCCTGCAGCACAGCGGCGCGGCCCTGCGCGAGCTGCAGACCTCCATTGGCGTGGCCAATAGCGAAGCGGCAGAAGTGATTGCCCAGCAGCGCCAGGCCCTGGAGCTGGAGCTGGCCAACCTGCGCCAAGCGGCCAGCGCCATCCCCTGGAGTCGCCTGGAAGAACAGATCGCCGCCCTTGAGCCGAGGCGTCAGCGCCTGCTCAGCCGGCTGGCACAGCATCAATTGCAGCGCCAGAGCCTGGCCGAACGCGGCGAGCTGCCCCAGGGGCGCGCGGAGCTCGAGGCCTGGATCGAGGAGCTACGGCGACAAGCCAATGAGCTCAGCCAAAGGCAGCAGCAGGCCGAGGCCGAGCGCACAAGCTGGCGCCAGCAACTTGAGCAGCAGCACCGAACCAGCCAGGAGCTGGAGCGAAACCTCGAGCAGCTCACGGGATCCCTGTGCACCTTGGCGGAACGCCAACTAGCCCTACAAGCCAGTCACGGTGATGCGCAGCAACTAACTGATGCGGTGAACAGCAGCCGCCAGGCCCTGCTCATCCAGGAGGTGGAGTTGGCCGCCCTGGATAAGGAAATGCTCGACAAGCTGCCAGCTGGCGGCGCCATCGAGCAGCGCCTACGCCTACTCGATGGCGAGAAAGACGCCCTACTCACCAGCCGCGGCCAAAACGAGCAGCGCTGCCTCACTCTTAGCTCGGATGATCCAACGGCATTGGTGCAACATCGCCAAGCCGCCTGGGAGTCGGCCCAGGCAGATCTGGAGGCGCTGGAGCTCCAAACCCATGCATTACAGATGTTGCAGAACCTGTTTCACCAGAGTCGCCAGGATTTCTCCCAGCGCTACAGCGAACCGCTGGAGCAGGCCATTGGGCCCTACCTCCACTACCTGCAAAACGGCAGACACCAGGCAAGCCTGGACTTTGACCCCAAAAGTGGGTTTGGCAATTTCGAACTTCAGCAGGGCCCACACCGCTTTGGCTTCGAGCAGCTAAGTGGAGGCATGCGCGAACAATTAGCCGCCGCCCTGCGCTTGGCCATAGCGGAGGTGCTCCAACCCGCCTACGACGATTGCCTGCCGTTGATATTCGACGACGCCTTTACCAACAGCGATCAACAGCGCCTGCAAGCGCTGCAGCAGATGCTGCGCCGAGGGGCCAACCACGGCATGCAACTGATCCTGCTGTCCTGCAACCCGAATGACTATCAGGCGCTGGCTGCCGAGCTTGGCAGTGAAATCGCTTTAGCCGCCTGACCAAAAAGAGTCTTGGTCAGCAAGAAAAAACCCCGGACCAGCCGGGGTAAATGATCAACAGATGCTTAAGCAGCGTCAAATGGGGACGCCGCAATCACTCTTCGTCTTCGTCGGTGGCACCGGCTGGAATCAGGCGGATCTGCTTGCGGCCGAGCTTGATCTCGAACTCATCGCCGGGCTTGAGATCAAGCAGTGCCGTATAGGCCTTGCCGATCAACAGGTTGCCATTGCCTTGCACGGTAGCGATGTAGCTGAGCTTGCGGCCGCCCTTACCAACCTTGCCAGCACCGCCAAGCTCAACGCCCTTGGCTTCAAGCAGGGCTTCATAAAAGGCAGTGAAATTAAGGCGCTCGCCGCCATCCTTCTTATTAGAGACATAGCCGCAGGCCCGGACGATCTCCGACTTGCCCACATCGCCAAGCTCTTTGACCTTGGCAAGCAGTTCCGATCCAGTGAGCATCGATTTAGGGGATTGGTGGGTGAATTGGCGGGGCTTAAGAGGTTTGCCCCTGGGAATTACATTCAGAATTTACACCATTAACTGCAGCTGCCAAGCTTTGCCAGGCAAATCAATGCCTAAACATTCAGCCCATTTCGATGCTGGCTGGCAGCGGTGATAGAAAGCAGGCTGAACCCAGCAATGGAGATGGAAAACCTGCGGGTGCTGCATCCCGTCGATCTCGATCAAGTAGCAGCGGTGTATCACGACGCCGTGATCAGCCAGGCCAAAGGCCTCTATAGCCAAGCTCAGATTGCAGCTTGGGCCAACCATGCCCACAGCAGCAATGCTGTTCGCGAAGCCCTGCATAGGGGCTATGGCCTGGCCAGCTGCGCAGCCAACAACCAAAACATTATTGAAGCTTTTGGGGTGCTGGATCCGCCGCAACGGCTATCGCTTCTCTATTGCCGCGGCAGTGCCTCCCGGCAGGGAAGGGGTCGCCTAATCCTCCAGGCCCTTGAAAGCCATGCCTGGCAACAGGGTTGCCGCCAGTTGCACACCGAGGCGAGCCAGCTTTCCAAGCCGCTTTTGCTCCATCTCGGCTGGCAGATCGATGCCGAGGAGAAGGTGATATTTGCTGGGGAATCCTTCCAGCGCTGGCGGATGATCAAAGATCTGAGCGAGCAAAACGAAATGGGCCGTGATGGCTGAAGCCCAATTGCAGCAATTTCTCGAGAAGGTACGCCAGCTAAATGCCTTCGTGGCCCTAAGCGAGGCCGAACCTGCCTTACTTCAGGCCCTGCGGGACTGCAGTGATCACCACGCGGTGGTGGAACTAGCCCGCAGCCGGGGCTTCGAAATCGGCCGGCGTTGGGGTGAAAGCGAGCCCCCCCGCCAACCTGACGCCAATCTCTTAGCTCCGCCCTGCCCGGCTACGGGGCAGGAGACCAGCGTCGTTTTAGTGGATCAAAAAAACTGGCGACTTGAGCGGATCCATTCCTGCCTTGCAGCCAGTCCTGCTGGTTTTTGGTACGACCAAGAGGAACACGAGTGGCTAACCCTGCTCCAAGGCAGCGCCCTGCTTGAGCTAGACGGTGAGACGGTGCCTGTAGAGCTCTGCCGAGGTGACAGCCTGCTGCTTCCAGCCCACCGGCGGCACCGGCTCCTCGCTACGGATCCTGCCCCGGGGACCGTATGGCTGGCGCTGTTCTGGCGGGAGGCTGGCGAATGTTGACGCTGCGAACCAGCCAGAACGCCGCCGCTAGGGCGAGCACCGCAATACCTAGCCCGCCGAGGAGCTGGGGCTTGTTTTCAGCCCCGGGGGGCAGCACGATCACCTTTCGAGCTACCGCGGTCATGGCTGTGAGCAACACCAGCTCGATCTGCACAACATGACGGCGCAGATAGGAGGTCACGTTTTGGAGCACCTCCACCGCAATTAGCAGGGTGAGCAGATCGCCCAAGACCGCGTTCATCTTGCTGCCGAGCCAGGGCGTATCGGGCTGCAGCAACGCCACGACTACAACACTCATCAACTGCACGGTGCCAGCCACCAACACCACTAGCAGCACGATGCCGAGCAGCTTGGCCAGGGATTGCTCGCCGCGATCAACCAGCTCGAGATAGTTGGCGTCTTGCCAGAGCCGGCGCAGTTTTTTGATCACGGTCGCCAATTAATTCTTGAACTGTTCATAGATAGGTCGGGCTTGGGTGTCGCTGGGGGAGTTTTCCAGCTGGGTGTCACAAGTAATGGACCCATCCGCCGCTGTGACGCAATTTTTGGGCTTGACCTTGGTGGATGGCCCCACGGAACTGCCGGGGCCCACAAGAAAACTTTCAACCTGGGCCATGGCCGGAGCCATGGCGAGCATGGCGCTGGCGGCAAGGGTTGCCAAAGAGAGGCCTGGGAGCTGCATCGAGGCGATAGCTGTTATTTCTCCACTCTGAACGGCCATGCTCAGGTTTGCTGGTCTTGGCGAATTTCCTGCAACAGCAGATCTAGCTGCCCCAGCGAAGCCTCCAACCCCGGCCGGCCAGCACCCTCACTCTGGCCGGCTCCATCTTCGTTTTGCCAGAGCTCCTCAACTCCACACAGCTGCTGGGCGAGTCCAGGCAAGCCGTCGCGGTTGTGAGTGCGTTGCAGCACCTCAAGCAGGACGGGCATCCGAATCGATGCTGCTTGCAGGGCGCGCCTGAGATCCGCCTGGGTGCGTCCGGTGTGGCGCAGCCAGTCTTTAAGAAAGCTCTGCAGATCATCGAGCTCTGCAGCTGTGAGGCTGGCCATCGCTTTCAGCGGTTCAGGGGAAACCATTGATCCAGTCTGCGCTGGGCCCGCAACTGCACCGCCGGGGTGCGATGGCGGCTGCACAAACCAAGCAACGCTGTAACGGCCACAAGATCGTCGCTGAAGCCCGCCGCCGGAATGAAATCTGGAATCAGATCTAGGGGCACCAGCAGGTAGGTGAGCGCAGCCAGCACAGTGAGTTTGGCTGGTGCAGGCGTTTGGGGGTCTAGCAACAGCTCCAGACATTCCAGGGCCGGTCTGGCCAGGGTGCGGCCAGCCCGGCGCAACAATTTGAGCAACACCACCTCATTCACCTCGGTGCTCTCCAGCACCTGGGCATCAACTACGGGAGCATCCCCTGAGGTCGGGTCTACGAACTCGGTCACGGGCAGCACTGCAGCCAACCTGCTCATTCAAGGAGCAAGCGACAGCTAATCGGCTGCCACCAAGCCGCTATCGATGCCGGTTTTCCGCAGTTTGCTCAGCTCACGGTGATGCTGCGTAGTTCGCAGCCCAGCAAATCATCCACTTCCGCCTGGGGCAGCCTGGGGCTGATTCAACAGCAACATCTGGGCAAGCACAAACGGACTCACCGAAAAGCTTGCGACTTTCAAAATGGCTGCTGATTCCAGCTCACTTTTGAGCAGGCAGCAGGCCAGCTGATCCGCCGGTTACGGTTGCCTTCATCTGCCTACTACAAATGCCTGGCTTGGCTGCCATCCCCCCTGAAGTGCTCTCCCGCGCTGGGGTGGCCTACGTGCACTACGTGAGCTTCATGCTCTGTTTTGGCGCCTTGGTGCTGGAGCGGCGCTTGATCAAACCAAATCCAAACAAGGCCGATGCCACCTTGATGGTGATCACCGATGTGGTGTATGGCCTGGCAGCCCTTGCCCTGTTGGTGAGCGGGATTCTGCGGGTTCTGTACTTCGGCCAGGGAAGCGAGTTTTATACGGAGAACCCCCTGTTCTGGTGGAAGGTTGGGCTCTATCTAGGGGTGGGCGGCCTGTCCCTCTATCCCACCATCACCTACATCCTCTGGGCTATCCCGCTGCGCAAGGGCGAGCTGCCCCAAGTGAGCGAGGCTCTAGCCACCCGTCTGGGCTGGATTCTCAATATTGAGTTGGTGGGCTTTGCCCTGGTGCCCTTGCTAGCCACCTTGATGGCCCGCGGCGTCGGCCTGCCTGCCTGATGCGGCGGCGGTTAACCCGAGCGACCCTGCCGGTTTGCGGCCTGGCGCTTGCTCTGGGTCTTTTCCCCGCCGGGGGCTTGGCCGTAGAAGCTGCTGCTGGTGATTACCGCCAGCGGCTGGTGCCCACACCCCACGGCTGGCCCAAGCGTCTGCATTGGTGCGTGTGGATCGAGCCCACCGCAGCGTCCTGGCCTGCCGCCCGCTGGGATCAGCTTTGGCTGCAAGCCGTGGAGGCGGCGCTGGCAAGTTGGGCTGAATTGGTCACGATTCACCGCAGCGAAAGCAGGGAATCGGCCCAAGTACAGATATTGAGGCGCCGGCCACCTCTGCAGCGTGGCCGGGCCAGTCATGGCCGCGCCGAGCTAGCTCTGGCGACGAACAAGCCAGGCGACCCGCCAAGAATCGAGCCGCGGGTAGTGGTGAGCATCAGCCCTGGGCAGCGACCGGACGCCATCCAGGCCACGGCCCTGCACGAGCTCGGCCACGCCTTCGGGATGTGGGGACACAGTGATCAGCCCCAAGACGCCATGGCGGCCGTACCTAGAGCGACCCCCGTGCTGCAACTGACGGCCAGGGATCGGGCCACTTTTATGTGGCTGCAACAGCAGCCCGGCCTACCAGGCAATGACCCAATTGCAGCCGGAGGCCAGGCCGGCTGCAATTAATTACGCGATGTTGCCCATTGTGAAGTTGTCTGATGTTCGAGCGAATCTTTTAAAGAGCACCGGAAAACTCTCATACGTTGCGCGACCTGACGAGTTTTCGCCCCATGCCCTTGCCCGTTCTGGCCACCAAACCACTGACCAACAGCGCTCGTGTCAGCAGCTTTCTGGCCGCCGGTGAGGAAAGTCCCCGCCAGAGCGACACCACTTGTCTAGTGCGGGATCCGGCAGCCACCGATGCCCTGATTGAGCAGGCCTACCGCCAGATCTACTTTCACGCCTTCAAGGTGGACCGCGATGCGGTGCTGGAATCCCAGCTGCGCTCAGGCCAGATCAACACCCGCGACTTCATCCGCCAACTCCTGCTCTCGGAGAAGTTTCAGAGGGATTTTTACCGCTGCAACAGCAATTACAGGGTGGTGGAACAGGTGGTGGGTCGGGTATTGGGCCGGCCGGTGCATGGCCAGGCGGAACAGATCGCCTGGTCGATCGTGATCGCCGAGCAGGGGCTGCCCAAATTTGTTGACGCGCTACTGAATTCCGACGAATACCGCGACAACTTCGGCGACAACCTGGTGCCTTTTCAGCGCTCGCGGGTGCTTCCCGGACAGGCGGTAGGCGCCATGCCCTTCAACCAGCAAGCGCCTCGCTACGACTCCTATTGGCGTGAGGCGATGGCCCGGCGCGCTCCCGCTGGCGGATATCCCTGGACGGCGGGCGGCGGCTGGCCGCGCCCAGCCTGGCTGGAAGGCCAGCCCACACCAAGGGTTCAAGCTATCTGGCAATACACCGTGGCAACTGGTGGCTTTGCGCTCACCGGCCTGGTGATCTGGATTGCTGCGGCCATGCTCAGCACAGGTTGAGGCGGCTCTCAGTCCCGCCGCGCCGCGCCGCGGCGGGCGGCCAGCACCTGCTGCACCTGGCGCCAACTGACGCCGTGGTGAGCAAGCGCCACCTGCAAGTGGAAAACGATGTCGGCGGCTTCGCCTGCGATCTCCTCGCTGTTGTCGTCCTTGCAGGCCATCACGAATTCGGCGCTCTCCTCCCCGATCTTCTTGAGGATGCGGTTGTCGCCCCCCTCAAACAATTTGTTGGTGTAGCTGCCGGGCTCGGGAAGGTCGCGGCGCCCTTCGATCACCCGCATCAGTTCGGTGCAGACATCTGCCGGGGGCGGTGCGGCGAAAGCGCCACCGGCCGTGGGCTCGGGGCCCGCGTCGTAGAAGCAGCTGCGGGCACCGGTGTGGCATGCCACATCGCCGCTCTGCTCAATGCTGAGCAGCAGCACGTCGGCGTCGCAGTCGTAGCGCAGGCCCTTGAGCTGCTGGATATGGCCGCTGGTGGCCCCCTTGTGCCATAGCTCCTGGCGCGAGCGGCTCCAGTAGTGCACCTCGCCGCTGGCCAGGGTGTGCTCGATCGCCTCCTGGTTCATCCAGGCCACCATCAACACGGCACCATCGAGCCAGTCTTGGGCGACAGCGGGGATCAAACCAGCTTCGTTGAAGCGCAAGGCCCCAATGAATTGAGGGTCAGGGGGCTGAAATACTGCTGACAAGGCCCTTGCGCTGCTGCTGTCCCGATCCTCACCCATGCCCACTCCGGCCTACAGCTGCAGTAAAACCTTCAGCGGTTATCCCTGTTGCCACCGCCAATGGCGCCACCAGGGCCACTGCCGCTTCGTGCATGGCTACAGCCGCAGTTTTAACTTCTGGTTTCGGGCCAATGAACTCGACGACTGTGGCTTTGTGGTGGATTTTTCCAGCCTGAAACAGCTCGAAGCCCGGCTGGCAGATCAATTCGACCACACCTTTCTGGCCAATGCCGATGACCCCCTCCTCTCCACCTGGCGCCAGCTGCACGACCAGGGCGCCCTCGACCTGCGGGTGATGGCCAATGTGGGCATGGAGGCCAGCGCTGAGCTGGTTTGGGGCTGGGCCAACGAACTGCTGCACGGCCGCGACAGCGGCCGCAGCTGCTGCTGGAAAGTGGAGGCGAGGGAAAATGAGAAAAATGCCGCCTGTTTTGAAGCCCTGCCCGGGTGGTTCAAACCCTGACATCAAGCCAGCAATGACTGGGCCAGGGGCGCGAGGCTCCTAACTTGCGCCTCAATGAACCGCCACTGCCCGATGGGCCGCTTGCTCCAACTACTGACTACTGCCCTGATGCTGCCCGCTGCCGCCCTGGCTCAGACCAGCCCAGGTGGAGGTGCGGTTCAGGCGCTATATCCCAGCAAGGCCGCGGCCGAAAAAGCCGCCAAGCACTTCCACTGCACCGGAGCGCACCAGATGGGCGATAAATGGATGCCCTGCGCCCAACATGGCGACGGCCATGGCAGCCATACGCCGGCCCACTAATGACCAAGTGCGGCGACAAACCCAAGCTGCTGGCAATCGGCATCGCCCCCCTAGGCATCATCTCGATCGGCATCGTGCCAATGGGGGTCGTGAGCATTGGGGTGGTGCCGATGGGCGTGCTGAGCCTCGGTGCCGTGGGCATGGGGGTGATCAATATCTGCGTGGTGGGCATGGGCATTGTGGTGGCTGGCGTCAACGTGATGGGTATCTGGAATGCCGGAGCTAGCTCCCCCCACCAGCACCACCAAGCGGCCACCGGGACCCATACCCCAAACCTCTACGCCTACCCAAGCAAGCAGGAAGCCCTGATCAAAGCCAAACAGCTGGGCTGCAACGGCGTCCATGCGATGGGTTCGCTGTGGATGCCCTGCGCCACCCATCCCGAGCTCGAGCCACCCCCAGCCGCGCAAAGCCAAAGACCCTGAATCAGCATCCATGATGTCCATCCCTGCGGGTTGCTCTTGGCACAGCTGGCCACCGCCTGGGCGATTTTTCAGGGTTTGCTGCTCGAAGCCCTGCCGTTTCTGCTGATTGGCGTTGGTATCGCCAGCCTGGCCCGCTGGCTGGCGCCTGGAGGTGCCTGGCTGCGGCAGTTGCCCGCCCACCCCCTGCTCGGGCCCCTCACCGGTGCCGCCCTTGGCTTTGCCCTGCCCGCTTGTGAATGCGGCAACGTGCCGGTGGCGCGGCGGCTGCTGGCCGGTGGTGCCCCGGTTGGCACGGCCCTGGGCTTTTTATTTGCCGCGCCGGTGCTGAATCCAATTGTGCTGGCCAGCACCTGGGCCGCCTTCCCCAACCAGCCCTGGCTGCTGGCAGCCCGCCCCGGAGCAGCCCTGCTGCTGGCGGTGCTGCTGGCCACGGTGCTGCGCCTGCTGCCCGAGGCCGAATTACTTGATCCAGTGCTGCTCGAAGAACGGCGGCTGAGCCAGCCCTTGACCCAGGTGGGGCTGCTGGAGCGTCGCAGCGGGCTTGTCGGTGCCATCGGCGCCAAGGTGCAGCCCGTCAAGGTGGCGCGGCCGCCCTTGCAGGAGGTGCTCCAGCACGGCAGCCGCGAATTTCTCGATCTGGCCGCCCTGCTGGTGCTGGGTTGTGCGATCGCCGCCACGGTGCAAACCTTGCTGCCGCGCAGCTGGCTGCTGGCGGTGGGGGGAGCACCAACCATCTCTGTACTGAGCCTGATGCTGCTGGCGGTCGTGGTTTCGGTTTGCTCCAGCGTCGATGCCTTCCTCGCCCTGGGCTTCGCTGCCCAGGTCACCCCGGGAGCGCTGCTGGCCTTTCTGGTGCTGGGCCCGGTGGTCGACCTGAAACTGTTGGGACTGTTCCGGGTGCTGTTTAAGCCCAAGGCCATCGCCCTCACCAGTGCCGCCGCAGCGGTGGCCGTGCTGGTGCTGGGGCAATGGGTCAATTTGCTGCGGCTGTGATGCGCGCCTTCGCCCTGGGACTGTGGGGAGCCGTGCTGCTGCAAAGCAGCCTCAGCGGCAGACTGGATCTCTTGCTCAGCAGCGTTTTCCACCCCCTGGTGGCGCTGAGCGGTGTGGCCTTGCTGCTGCTGGCTGGCCTGCTGCTCAGGGGTCAGGAAAGCCCAGCCCCATCGCGACGCCAAGCCATCCCGAAAATCTGGTGGCTGAGTGCCGCAGTGGCTTTGCTGGTGTTGGCCATTCCCCCCAACCCCTCCTTCAGCACCCTGGCCGCCAACCGGCCTGCCGAGCTGGGCGATGAAACTGAGCTGAGCTTCGTACTGCCGCCAGCCCAGCGCAGCCTCACCGATTGGGTGCGCTTGCTGCGCAGCCAACCCGACCCCAGCCTCTACGCGGGTGATCCCGTGCGGATCAGCGGCTTTGTCTTGCCCCAGCCGGGTGAGCCCCCCCAGCTGGCCAGGCTGCTGGTGCGCTGTTGCCTCGCCGATGCCACCCCGGTGGGCCTACCTGTGCGCTGGCCGGCCGGCCGGCCGCCCCGGGCGGATCAATGGCTTGCGGTGGAGGGCACCATGGCTATTGAGGAACGCAACGGCCAGAGCCGCAGCGTGGTGGTAGCGCAGCGAATCAGCGCGATTGCCCGGCCCAAGCGGCCCCTGGAACCATGACGGCCACGGGGCAACGGATCACGTTGGTGCTAGCGGCTGGACTCGCCCTGGCCTTACTGCAGCAACAACTACTGCTACGGCGCCCACCACGGCTACTGGAGCTGAAATCCAGCCGCGCCAGCTCCGGTCCAGCGGCCCTGGACCTGCGCTTCAGCCGACCGATGCGCAGATCCAGCCTGGTGGGCTCCAGCAGCCTGCAACCCCAGCTGGCTTGGACGTGGCTGGGGGAAAGCAACCCCCTGCGCCTGCTGCTGCTTCCCGGCCAAACCATCCCCGGACCATTGCGGTTGCTGCTGGCAGGGGTCGACCGCCGCAACCTGCCGCTGGGCCGCCAGCAGTGGCTCTGGGACCCCCGGCCGCGCTTGCTGGCGGTGGTGCCCGTGGCCGGCGGCGAACAGCTGCAGCTGCAACGGCGCGATGGCAGCTGGCAGGCGATGACCCCGGTGTGGCCGCAGCTGGCCCAAGTGCAGCCCCTCGGCAACGGTGCCGGTGTGGCCGTGCTCAGTGGTGATGGCATGGGCAGCCACCGTCTCTGGCTGCTGCCGCTGCAGCAACACAACCTGGTGCGCGAACCGCGGCGCCTCTCCGAACCCGTGGCGGGTGGGCTTCAACCCCTAGACGACGCAGCGCTGCTGTTTGCCCACCTGAGCAGCAACCGACGCGGCGACCTGCTGGTCCAATCGTCCACCACCGCCCTGAATCCGGGGAGCACCAGCGTGCGTACCGCCCGGGGGCGCCAATGGCCCCTGCCCCACTCTGCTTCTGGCCCCATGCAACTGCTCCCCGAGGGAGGCGGGGTGGTGGTGCCTGAACTGGAAGGCCTCACCCTGCACAACCTGCCGGGCCAGCCCCACCGGCGCCAGCTGCTGCCCGGCAGCCGGGAGCTCAGCAGTTTCTGCCCCGTGAGCGGCCGCGCCCTGCTGGTGCGTCACTGGCCCGACTACCGGCGCTCCCTAGAGCTGGTGGAGCCGGGCCAACCGCCGCGGCAGCTTTGGATCGGCAGCGAAGCCGTCCTGGCCAGCGCCTGCGACCGGGGTGGGGATCGGGTCTGGCTGGTGGTGAGCAACTGGTCGCAGGGATCCCAGCCCCTGATGCTGGCCCTCGATCGCCGCGGCCAACTGCTCAAGCAACGCTCCTTGAAGGGCTGGGAGGTGGAGCCGGGAGCGCCGATGTTGTTTGATCCCACCGGCCAGCTGCTGCTGCTCACCCTGCGCTCAGGCAGCCACGCCAAGCCGGTGCTGGTGGATGGCAGCAGCTTGAACCTGCAACCCCTGACCAAGCCGGTGCGCCTGGCCCTGTGGCTACCCGCCGGCTGAAAGGCGCCGGTGCTGCAGGGAGGCCAGGGGCAGCAGGCCCATGCACAGCACCCCGATCAAGGGGCCGGGCGGCAGGTTCACAGCTGGCTGAATCGCCAGCAGAAAGCCGCCACCGCTGATCCCCATACCCACCAGGGCCGAGCGCCCCAGGGCCTGGCGCAGGCTGGCTGCTCCAGCCAAGGCCACTAGGGCCGGAGCACCCATCAAGGCAATCACCAGCACCACCCCCACGGCGGTCATGGCGCTCACCACCGTGAAAGCCGTCACCAGGGTGAGCAGCAGCCGCAGCCGCTGCACCGGCAAACCAGCACTGGCGGCGCCGATGGGATCCACCCCCAGATACACGTAGTGGTGATAGCGCCAGGCGAGCAGCAGCAGCACCGCCACCAGGGCCAGCAGGCTGCGCAGCAGGTCGGCAGGAGCGGCGGCCAGCAGATCGCCAAACAGCACCGCCTCCAGATCTACCCGTATGTGCAGCAGGGGGATCAACAGCACCCCTAAACCGAGAAAGCCCGCCAGCACGGTGTTGAGCACCGCCTCATCGCCCCCTTCACCAGAACGATCACCGCGGCTGAGCCGCTCCGCCAACAGGGCACCGGCCAGGCCGCTGATCACCCCACCGAGGCCAGGATCAAGCCGCAAGGCCAGCGCCAGCGCCAACCCCGGCAACACCGCGTGCGACACGAGATTGGCCAGGAACAGGCGCCGCTGCACCAGCAGCAAGGTGCCGGCCAATGGGCAGAGGCCGCCGATCACCAGCGCCAGCACAAGGGGCAGCAGCCACCAAAGAGTCTCCATAGGATCAGCGCACTACGCCCCAGCCACTCTGACCATGCCCTCCCAGGTTGCCGCGTCAAGCGACCGCCAGCAGCTGCTGCTTACGGCGTTGCGCCAAGCCGACCGGGAACTCTCCGGCCAGGACCTGCACGCCCTGCTGCGCCAAGGCTCCCAGCCCATGGGGCTGGCCACGGTTTACCGCCACCTGCGCCAGCTGCAGCAGCGGGGCTGGATCCGTTGCCGCCACCTGCCCAGCGGCGAGGCCCTGTTCGCCCCCACAGATCGGGACGAGCACCACCTCACCTGTGTCGACTGCGGCGCCACGGTGGTTCTTAATGACTGCCCCATGCACGACGTGCACCTAGACGGCGACCAGAGCGCGGGCTTCCAGCTGCTGTTTCACACCCTGGAATTTTTCGGTCTCTGCGGAAGCTGTCAACAGCGCCAGGCCAGCTAGCGCCAGGCCATCAACCGCAGCAGTGGTTGCCTACCCGCAGGTCGCCGAGGGCCTGGCGCACCTGCTGGGGGCTGCCGTCGGCGAGCAGGGAGCGATCGAGCACCAGCACTCGGTCGTAGGCATCGAGGTCGCGGCCCCAGTCGTGGCTGCTCACCAGCAGGGTGAGACCGGCATCGCGCAGCTGGCCCATCACCTTGAGCAGCTGGGTGCGTGAAGGGGGATCGATGGCAGCGCAGGGCTCATCCAGCAGCAGCAGCCTGGCTGGCTGCACCAGGGTGCGGGCCAGCAGGGCTCGCTGCTGCTGGCCACCAGACAACTGATCCAGGCGCCGGCCCGCCAACCCGGCCAGGCCAACCCTCTGCAGGGCAGCTTCCACATCGCAGCAGCCAGGACGCTTGGCGGCCATCCGCCCCAGGGCAACCAACTCCCGCACATTGATAGGGAAGTGCCAGGCGATCTCCCCCCGCTGGGGCATCAGGGCCAACTGCTGTCGCGCCAGGGCCAAGGTGAGGGGCACCCCATCGAGCCGGATCGAACCGCTCTCGATCGGCAGCTGACCCTCAATGGCCTGCAGCAGGGTGCTTTTGCCGGCGCCGTTGGGGCCCACCAGGGCGGTGAGCGTGCCGGGCTCGAGCGCAAAAGCCAAGCCGTCGAGAGCCAGCTCGCCGCCGCGGCGCACCCGCAGCTCACTCACCTCAAGCGACACACAACACCATCAGGGCAACCGCAAACCTAACGACGGTCGAGCACCAGTACCCGCGCTCCCAGCACGGCAAACACCGACACCGCCGCCGTTGCCCCGAGGTCACCGCCGATCCCCGCCAGGCGCGGAGCGAAGCTGAAGCTCAGCAGGGCGAACAGCAGGCCCATCGCCAGCAGTAGGGGTACCGGGCGCGGGGCGAGCCGCTCTGGAGCTGTCATGCCGACGAAACTGGCGCCCAGCCACATAGCCGCCAAGGGCCCCGGCGCAAGCTCCAAAGAAGGGGGCAGCAGGGCCAGGAGCAGGGCCACCAGCAGGGAGGGCAGAGCGGAGCCCAGCACCACCCCAAAGCCCCAGTAGTAGCTGAGCCTATGGGTGAGTAGCGGAGAGAGCAGGGAGGCGATCAACACCAGCCAGCGCTCTGCGCCGGTAAATGCATGTAGAGGGGCGCCGGCACCGCTCGCACCGGAGACCAGGGCCAGCCCCGTGGCGCCGAGCCCCCCCAGAAAGGCGATTGTTCCAAGCTTGCCGCCGATACCGCTCCAACTGTTCGTCAGGAGCGACAACGCCAGTCCAGCCAGCACCCCTGCGAGTACCACCCAGCCCGGATAGCCGAGCACCAGCTCAGAGGTCATCCCAGCAAAAGCGCCGCAGTACACCGGAGCAGCCACCGCCTGGCAACGATGGCTGGAATGGCCGATGGCCTCGACCAGCCCGCCGGCAACACCCACCAGCGAAGCAGCCAGTGCCACAGGAACAAGAGCTCCACGGCTCAGCACCAGCACGACCAGAGCAGCAAAAGCTGCCAGCAGCACGGGCACGGTCTGGATCGCTCCAGGGGGGCCATGGCCCGCATGCCGCAAAAAGCCCAGCAGAACCACCAGCGCCAGCAACAACAGCGCCAACGCCATCCCGCCCGGAGCCCCCAGCACGAAGGCATCGAGATAGAAAAACATCAGCACAACCGCCATCAGCAGGGCGTGGGGCCTGGTCAAAGCAGAACTATCCACGCCCTGAATCAGCGGCATCAACTCCAACAATCCCATTTTTTTTGGGGGGCTCGGCAGAACGAGCCGCAGCCAACCCACAGATGACACCGTGAGAACCATTATCATTCGCGGAACCAAGTATGCCAGTTGTGACCCGTATACCCGCTCCCGCAGCTGCCTCTCTCGCTCTGGCATTAGCAGCAGCCGTAGGACTGCAGGCTTGCCGCACTCCCCCACCGGCCGACGTGATCGCTGCCGACGGGGTCCTTTGCGACATCACCCAACGCCTGGCCGCCAGCGACCTACGGGTGAGCTGCCTTTTGCAGCCGGGCGACGACCCCCATCAATTCCGGCTAACGCCCCAGCAGAGCCGGGAGCTCAGCCAGGCCCAGCTGGTACTGATCAACGGCTTCGGCCTCACCCCAGCCCTCGCCGCACTGAGCAAGCCGGGAACAAGCCAGACCAAAACCGTTGCCGTAGCCGAACTGGCCGTACCCAACAGCCCGGTCCTAAAAGCTGGGCCGCCCAAGACCGCCGATTCCCACGATCACCACGACGAGGATGGCCATGGCGAGGAAAACCATGACGAAGACGAGCATGCCCATGGCGACCGGGATCCCCACGTGTGGCACGACCCAACCCAGGCGGCCGCTCTTGTGCTGCTGGTGGCCCAGCAACTTCAGGAGCTAAAGCCTGCCGCCCAAGCCCCCATTGCCGCCCGGGCCCAGGCGATGACGGCGACTTTGCAGCAGCTGGACACCTGGAACCGCCGGCAACTTGCCACCATTCCCACCGCCAGACCCCTGGCCACCGGACACAGGGCCTTTGCCAGCCTGGCCCGGGCCTACGGACTGCAGGAACTGGCGGTAGTGGATGCCAGCAGCAGCAGCGACAACCTGCGCCCCCAGGCCTTCCAGGCCGTGCTGGAGCAATTGCGGCGCGAGCAGGTGCCGATGCTGTTCGCCGAACAGCTGCCGGCAGGCAAAGCGCTGCAGCGGGTCAGCAGCCTCAGCGGTGTGCCCATCGCCGCCGCACCACTGGTGGCCGACGGTCTGGCAGCGGAACCCGATGGCAACGGCAACCTGGTGGCCACCCTCACCGCCAACACCTGCCTGATCGTCAACGGCCTGGGAGGCCGCTGCGACCCATCCGGCCAGCAGGCCCTGAGCAGGCGCTGGCAGGCCATCCGCTGACGCTCAACCAGCGCTCTCAACGAGAATCGTTCTCATTCTTGCTATAGACTGGTTCCATGCCCCGCTTAGCAGCCTTGAAAATTCGCCCAATCCTGCTGATTGCAGCAACTGCTGCTGGAGTAGTTGCACCGGTCACCGCAGCTGCCGCTGAATTCGAACCCGCCGACCTCAATACCGGCATCAGCCAGTTCTCTGATCTGCGCCCCAGCGACTGGGCCTATCAGGGCCTGACCAACCTGGTGGAGAAATACGGCTGCGTCGCCGGCTACCCCAACGGCAGCTTCAGAGGTGGGCAGGCCATGACCCGCTTTGAGGCCGCCGCCCTGCTCAACGCCTGTCTCGATCGCGTCACTGAAGTGACCGACACCCTCAAGCGCCTGATGGCCGAGTTCGCGCAGGAACTGGCCGTGCTCAAGGGCCGCGTCAATGGCCTCGAAGCAAAAGCGGGCGAAATCGAGGCCAGCCAGTTCTCAACCACCACGAAGCTCTCCGGCCTGGCCAGCTTCGTGGTGGGTGGGGTGAGCAACAATCCTGCCGGTGAGCAGGTCACGTTCAACTACGACCTGCAGCTCAACCTCGACACCAGCTTCAGCGGCAAGGATCTGTTGCGCACGGTGCTGCGGGCCGGAAACTTCGATGGCGATCGCAATGCCTTCGGCGGCGGCCTCTCCACCCTGGAGATCGCCTTCCAGGAAGAGGGTGGCCCCGATGTGGTGGGCATCGACAAGATTTTTTATCAGTTCCCGCTTGGGCGGTCTCCGATCGGTGGCCAGTTCACTGCCACCCTCGGCGGCCGGGTGGGCCAGGAAGACATGCTCGCCCTCTGGCCCAGCGCCTATCCAGGCGACACCATCCCCAACGTGCTCACCCTCAACGGTGCACCGCTGGCCTACAACAAAAACCTCGGCCCAGGCCTGGGGCTCTGGTGGCAACAGAATGGATGGAGCGTGAGCGCTAACTACGTGGCGGGCAATGGCGCCGATTCCGCCCAGGGCCTGTTCAGCAGCAGCTCAGCAGGCACCAGCACGGTGCAGCTGGGCTACGGCCAGGAGAACTGGGGCATCGCCGCGCTCTATTCCTATGTCGAGGCCGGTGTGGGTGTGCCCGGTGCCACCCCGTTCATCACCACCGAGATCGAGGAGAACGGCGTCAACACCAATGCCTTTGGCATCAGCGGCTTCTGGCAGCCGGCCGAGAGTGGCTGGCTGCCCTCGATCAGCGTTGGTTACGGCGTCAACGGCAGCTCCGGCTCAGACCTGCGCACCAGCCAGTCATGGATGGTGGGCCTGCAATGGAGCGATGTGCTGGCTGAGGGCAACAGCTTTGGCATGGGAGTGGGCCAACCCGCCTTTGCAACCGCCACCCGCAATGGAGCTGCCAGCGAATCCGGCGTGTGGGCTTGGGAGTGGTGGTACCAGTGGCAGGTCACCGACGCCATCTCCGTGACACCGGCGATCTTCGTGCTCAACAATCCTGGGGGGAATGGGGATGGGTCCAACCAATTCGGTGCCCTGATCAAAACCAGCTTCCAGTTTTGAGTCGAGCTAACCCCTGCCCCAATGGAATGCAGCAAAGGGTTCCTAGGGTCATCACAGCCAAGCCATGCCCCATTCCATGACCGCCAGTGCCACCCCCACGGGCCTGCCCGTGACAATCCTCACCGGCTTTCTGGGGGCGGGTAAGACCACCCTGCTCAACCACATTCTCAGCAATCAGCAGGGGGTCAAAACCGCCGTGCTGGTCAACGAATTCGGTGAAATCGGCATCGACAACGACCTGATTGTTGCCACCGGCGAAGACATGGTGGAGCTGAGCAACGGCTGCATCTGCTGCTCCATCAACGGTGAACTGCTCGAAGCGGTGTACCGCATCCTGGAGCGCCCCGATCCGGTGGACTATCTGGTGGTGGAGACCACCGGCCTGGCCGATCCCCTGCCGGTGGCCATGACCTTCCTCGGCAGCGACCTGCGAGATGCCACCAGGCTCGATTCGATCATCACCTTGGTAGACGCCGAGAACTTCAGCGACGAGCTGCTGGATGGCGAGGTGGCCCGGGCCCAGATCGTGTACAGCGACATGCTGTTACTAAACAAATGCGACCTGGTAGCTGAGGAGCGGCTGGCTGCCCTGGAGGCCCAGTTGCGCGAGATCAAGACCGATGCCCGCATCCTGCGCTCGGTGAAGGGCGAAGTGCCCCTGCCGCTACTGCTCAGCGTGGGGCTGTTCGAAAGCGACAAAATTGTTGCCCAGCAGCAGCTCGGCGCCGAGCCAGACCACAGCTCCTGCGACCACGATCACGGCCACTGCGAACACGAGCATCACGATCACGACCATCACAAGCACGATCACGCCGATCACCCCGACCACGCTGCCATCGAGGGATTCACCTCGTTGTCGTTTGCGTCCGAGGGGCCTTTCGCCCTGCGCAAATTTCAGAACTTTCTCGACAACCAGCTGCCAGCCGAGGTGTTTCGCGCCAAGGGGATCCTCTGGTTCAACGAAAGTGAGCGCCGCCATGTCTTCCACCTGGCTGGCAAGCGCTTCTCGATCGACGATTCCGACTGGCCAGAGGGCTCAGGACGCAAGAACCAGATCGTGCTGATCGGTAAAAATCTCGACCACGCCCAGTTGCGCAAGCAACTGCAGGTGTGCGTTGCCAAAGATTCCGGCAAGGGCTTCGCTTGAACGGGATACTGACTTAGAGGATCCAGCCAATTTCATGATGTCCACCACCCTGCGCCAACTGGCCCCGGCCGCCGCCGCTGGCCTGGCCCTCAGCCTGTTGTCGACCCTGCCAGCAGGTGCCCATGGCCTGGCAAGCGCGGGCTTGGCCGCAGGAGCAAGCCACCCGCTGCTTGGGCTAGACCACTTGCTGTTGCTGCTGGGCGTTGGCGGCGCTGCCGCCCTGGCAGGCCCATCGCTATTGCTGGTGGCGCTAGCCGCTGCGATTGCTGGCGGCTTGTATGGGGCCTTAGGGGGCAACCTGCCAGGCGCCGAGGTATTAGCAGCCTTGATGGTGTCTGGTCTTGGCCTAGCGCTGGCTGCACGCCAGGGCCAGCTACTGGCCGTAGTGCTGGCAGGAGGAGTGGCTATTCACGCCATGCTGCATGGCCAGGAGGCCACAGGCAGCAGCGCAGATCTGCTCGGCTGGTGGCTGGGGGCGAGCCTCAGCTCAGCGGCCGTAGTCGGTGCAAGTTTCGCCGTGATCCGCCAGCTGGCCCCCAGCTGGGGACGGCGCCTGGCAGGTGCCCTCAGCATGGGGGGAGCACTGCTAGCGCTTGCGCCGTTGGCGTGAGAACCGTCCGAAGCGGACGCTTTTGTTACACAAACGCCTTACTTATCTAGCTACGCTTAGCAAAGCGAAATCAAACGCCATGGCCGAGCTGATCCTTTTCTCCGGCGTTGTCGCCTTGTTTGGCTTGGCTTTTTGGCTCGCCACCGATTCCGATGATGACAATGGTGGTGGCGGCATGATGCAACCCGTGCTGGTCCCAGTGCGCGTCAGGCAAAACCGGTGATATTGATTACATCATTTTGAATCAATAGTCTCCACGCCCATCGGCTAAATCCAATAGAAGTATGGCTAGTTGGGTCCCTAGTGGACATCAACAAACTTCTGTTGTGAGGAGTCCATGGATCAGTTCCATCGCCTATTGCTGGCCCCCGCCATTTTTGGCGCACTTTTACCAAGCTTGGCCGCCCCAGACACCGCCGTTGCTAATCAAATCTCGTCGCTGAACAGCCGGGAGGCAATCAATGACTACATGGAGCAACAAGAAATTGATGAGCTCAAGGCTTGGCGCTCCCGCAACCAGGTCACCAGCGTCAACCAATTTTCTGACGTAAGGCCCACCGACTGGGCTTATCAAGCACTTACCAATCTGGTTGAAAAATATGGTTGCGTGGCCGGCTATCCCAACGGCACCTACAAGGGTGGACAGGCCATGACCCGCTACGAGGCGGCGGCCCTATTGAATGCCTGCCTCGACCGTGTCACCGAAGTGACCGACGAGCTGCAGAGGTTGATGGATGAATTCAAGAAGGAACTAGCTGTGCTGAAGGGCCGCGTCGACGGACTTGAGGCCAAGGTGGGCAGCCTGGAAGCCCAGCAGTTTTCCACCACCACAAAGCTCAAAGGCGAGGTGAACTTCATCCTAGGTGGCGTTCCCGAATACAACTCTGACACCAGTGGCCGGCAAGATCGCACCACCTTCAATTACGACCTGCGCCTGAATCTGGATACCAGCTTCACCGGCAAGGACCTGCTCAAAACCCGCCTGCGCTCGGGTAATTTCACGGCCTTCAGTCCCTTCAACGCTGGAGACAGCCTGTTCAAGTTGGATAAGGCCTCCAGCACGAATGCGGGAGCATCAGGCGTTGGTGGCATCGATACGGTGTCGATCGATCGCCTCTATTACCAGTTCCCGGTGGGTAAGCAATTCACGCTTACCGCCGGTGCCCTGGTGCGCAACACTGAAATTCTCGCCTTTATTCCCAGTGCCTACCGCTCCCAGCTGCTCGACTTCTTCGCCGTGGCTGGCACCCCTGGTGCATACAACAAAGTAACCGGCCAAGGATTTGGCGCTGTTTGGAAGCAACAGGTAGCAAAAGGGCAGGGCTTCTGGAACGCCTCGCTCAACTACATCGCCCAGGATGGTGAGATTTCCAACGAGGGCATCTTCGACAGCGATGGCAGCCTCAACACCACGGCCCAGATCGGCTACAAAGCCCCCAACTGGGGAGCAGCCATCGCCTACCGCAACGGCACCACCGGCACCCGCACCATCAACGCCAACGGCACAGCAAACACCAACCTGAGCTCTGGCCAGAGCTCCAACAGCTTCTCCGTAGCTGGCTACTGGCAGCCCCTTGACAGCGGCATTATCCCCTCGATCAGCGCTGGTTATGGCTTCACTGATATTTCAGGGGGCGTAGCTGGAGCCGCCGATTCCCAGTCCTGGTATGTCGGCTTGCAGTGGGATGACGCCTTCGTTAAGGGCAACATCGCCGGTGTGGCAATTGGGCAAAACCCCAGCGCTGGAACGGGCATAGATGATCCTCTCTCTCTTGAGCTCTTCTACAAGTTCCAGGTAACTGACAACATCTCTATCACTCCAGGGCTCTTCTACATCACCAACAGTTCTAACCAGGTGAATGACAAAGATCTCTGGGGCGGAGTGATTCAAACCCAGTTCCGCTTCTGATCTAGGAGCAAATCCACCTTGGGCGTAGCAATAGTTACGTCCAAGGCTTGCATTGATCACAGGGGGCAAGCGTGAGCGTTCGTAGCCTGAGTGCATTGTCAACGCCAAATCCATTTCTAACGTGAGTCACCCACCCAGCACTAACTGCCAAGGTTTCCGCCCCTGGGGCCGACATCTTGGCTTTTGCGCCCTAGCCGCTACCACCCTTGCCGGTGCCATCAGGGTAGCGGGCATGGCCCAGAACCGCCCACAGGAAGTGAACGTCTATTCCGGAAGGCACTACAACACCGACAGACAGCTTTACAACGAGTTCACCAGGCGCACCGGCATCAAGGTGAACCTGCTGGAGGGTAAAGATGATGAGCTGATCCAGCGCCTCAAGAGCGAGGGCAACAACAGCAAAGCCGACCTTCTGGTACTGGTTGATGCGGCCCGGATTTATCGAGCCCAGGAGGCCAATCTGTTTAGGGCGATTCGCTCGCCTGAACTCAACAAGGACGTGCCGGCCAACCTGAGGGACACCAAAGGGCATTGGTTTGCCCTGACCCGCCGGGCCCGCCCCGTAATGGTCAACCCAGCAATCGTGAAGCCCAGCCTGATCCGCAGCTACGCCGACCTCGGCCGTCCGGAGCTCAAAGGCAAGCTCTGCCTGCGCAACCGCGCCAGCGTCTACAACCAGTCGCTCACGGCCGATGAGCTGGTGCGGCGCGGCAAACCTGCCACCCAGCAATGGCTGCAGGGCATGCTCGCCAACACCAAAAGGCCCTTCTTTACCTCCGACACCCCAATGCTGCGGGCCGTGGGACAGGGACAGTGCGGAGCTGCTGTGGCCAATCAGTACTACCTAGCGCGCATGCTTCAAGACAAGAACAGCACTGAGCGCAGCACCGCTTCGAAGCTGAAAGTTGTGTGGCCCAACCCCACGCACGTCAATATTTCGGCCGGTGGCGTCACCCGCAGCTCCCGCAACCCAGAGGGTGCGCAACGTCTGCTGGAGTTCCTGGTTTCGCCCCAATCAGGAGAGGGCTACGCCGCCGCCAACAACGAATACCCCCTCAAGGGCTGGGGCAACAACCCAACCCTGAAGGCATTTGGCACTTTTAAGGCCTCACCTGTCTCCATGGAGCAGCTGGGCCGCCGCAACCGCGAAGCGGTGCAACTGATGACGCAGGCTGGCTGGGAGTAACGACTTGGCATCGCGTTGACGCCCTCCACGATCCAAGGCGCCCCCGCGCAGGGACAAGGCGCCCCCGCGCAGGGACCGGGCCGCTCCAGCAGCCGGACCTGGCTCTTACTGGTTGTGATTTTGGCCATTGGGCTCGCCCTATTGCCCCTGCTCACCCTGTTGAAAGACGTGTTGATCAACAGGGGCGAAAGCAAGCTGGAGCTGGGATTTGACGGGCTCAGACAGGTGCGGGGCACCTTGCTGCTGGTTGCAGGGGAGGGGCTCTTAGGTGCCGTTGTGGGAACTGCCATCGGCTGGCTCACCGCCGTTTGCCGCTTCCCAGGCCGCCGCTGGCTGCGCATCGCCCAATTGGTGCCGATGGCCTTCCCTGCCTACCTGCTGGCCGCCAGCCTGATCGACTGGGGCAGCTACCGGGGCCTGCGCATCCATGGCCTGGGCTGGGCCATCGTGCTGCTCACCCTGGCTAACTACAGCTACGTATTCCTGCTGAGCACCGAGAGCTTCTCTGTTAGTGGCAGGCGGCTACTGGAGGCCAGCCGCAGCCTTGGCGTGGGCCCCTGGAGAAGTTTTTTTCGCGTCGCCCTGCCAATTGCCCTGCCCTCGATCGGCGCCGGCATTGCCCTAAGTGCCATGGAGGTCGTGAACGATCTCGGCGCAGTGCGACTGCTCGGCGTGCCCAGCCTCTCTGCTGGCATCCTCGATCGCTGGCAGGTGGATGGCGATCCCCAGGGTGCGGCGCTGCTATCACTGGTGGCTCTGGCAATCGTTGCGGTGTTGATCGCCAGCGAACGTCAATTGCGCCAACGCAGTCGGCGCTGGAACCTGGAAGGCGGAACGGGCAGCGCCCACGTTTGGCATCTGGCGGGCTGGCGCGCAGCCCTGGCCCAGTTGTTCTGTGTGCTGCCACCCCTTATTGCTGTGGCCATTCCAGCCCTCTGGATTCAGCAGGGCTGGCAAGGGCTGCAGAGCGAATCGTTCGCAGAACTGGGCCAGCTGGCAAGCCGCAGCCTCGGTCTGGCCCTGATTGCCACTGCGGTGACATGTCTGGGGTCGCTGCTGCTGGCCATCTGCCGGCGCTGGAGCCCCCAGCCGCTCGTCCAACAGCTCAGCTTCATCGCCGGCTTGGGATACGCCATTCCCGGCAGTGTGCTGGCCCTCGGGCTGATCGTGCTGGGCGGCCCCCTTGGCTTCAGCCCAGTACTGCTGTTGCTCTGGGGCTACGGCGACCGCTTCATCGCTGTCTCTAAGCAGGGGCTTGATGCTGCGCTTGAGCGCATACCCCCCAGCATCGACGAAACGGCGACCAGCCTGGGCTGCGACTGGCTGGCGGTGTTGCGCAGGATTCACCTGCCACTGCTGCGGGGGCCACTACTGGTGGGATCCCTGCTGGTCTTTGTAGATGTGGTGAAAGAACTGCCAATCACCCTGGCCCTGCGGCCCTTCGATTTCGACACCCTGGCGGTGCGTGTATTCCAATACGCCAGTGATGAAAGGGTTGGTGCCGCAATGGCACCCGCCGTAATGATCATGGCGTTTGGCTTGCTAGCGGCATTTGCCCTAGTGCCCACCCTGGAGCAGCGCGACTAAGAGCAGCCGATCAGGCCTCCCATCAGGCCCCCTCCAATCAGGCGGCAGCCAAAGGGGCAGATTCGACCAATTCCGGCGCCAGGCGCATGCCGACCTCGCCGACGGGGGCCTCGAGCAGCTGGGCCTGGCGAATCCGTGAAATCAGCCGCGTGGTGGTAACCCGGGTGGTGCCGATCAATTCACCGATCCGTTCATGGGTGAGACGAAACGGCAGATCGCACCAGCTACCGCAGCGACGACCGAGTCGGCGCACCAGCAGACCAAACAATGCGTGCAGCCGCTGGTCAGCACTGCCTAAGTGACGGATGCGCAGCAACTGCAAGGTCCATTCATTGACGGCATCAAAGCCTTCCCCCTGCCGGGGTATGGCATCACTACGAAAACTCAAAGGGGTGAGAGCCTCGACGCAGACACCCTCACTGCAAAGGCGCTCGGTACACAGCTGATCCCCCGCCTGCAGAAAAGCCAGGGTCATCCCCTCGGTTTCCTCGCAGGGGCAAAAGACGCGGGCCACACCATCCAGAACCTCAATGCAGCTCCCTGAGGGGCGCAGAGCGGGGTTGAGCAGCACGGTTTGCCCAACCGGCATACGCACGGCGGCAAGGGAATCGGCGGGCAGGAAGCGAAAACTCATGGCCGCAGCGGAGGGCTTATTGCGAATGACTCGCAACCTAAGCAAGAACGCCGCCTTTTGCAAGCGATTCTCAATAACAACTAGTAATTGCAAGCGAGCTGGGCCCGAGAGCGCCCCCAGCTCGCTTGCAATTGCGCTTTTTGTCTACTTTTTCACCAATTGCATCGCCTAGCGCACGCAAAGTCAGCCTTTGTAGCTGTGGACTACAAGTTGCAGCCAAAATCATCAGCCTTAGGCAACCTGGAATTGCTTCCCACCGACGTTGGGGATTTTCCCTTCATGTTGAACCGCAACTCCATGTGCAGCCGCATCGGCCTGCTGGCCGCTGCAGCGAGCCTGCTGGCGGCAGCTCCAGCCCTAGCCCAAACAGAAACCCTCTACAAACTCGACACCAAGTGCAGCATCAAAGGCGGTGAAACGCAGGCCTGCGTGGTGGATGCAATAAACGAGGGCAATGCAACCCTCTACCGGCACCGCATCGGCAAAAAGGTCGAAACGATTCGAATAACCGATAACCCAGTGCGCATGAGTGTCTGGGTTGACAGCACCAAAACCTGGAAAAGCCTCGACTCAGCAGCAGCCCGCTTCTCTACTAATACGATCTGCTTCAACGGTCGTGACCTGTGCGTGATCAACCCCAATTACCTCAACAGTGTTAAGGAAGACCGCCCTGACTCAACGGCAGGCCGCGACCTGATCAAGGTGCAGTTCGGCGCTGATGGCCGCATAGATCTCACCTGCTACGACGACGGCTGCAAGGGGGTCGGCAAATGAACAGTGCTCTCAAAACCCCGTGGAGCGGCCTGGGACTGGCGCTGGCGGGAGTGTTGGCCCTACCGATCGGCACGACGTTTGCCATTGATCGCCCCATGGCGAATAACGCCATGTCGGATAACAGCACAGCCCAGCTGCTTGCCCGTGGTGGTGGTGGCGGATCCCGAGGCGGTGGCAGGGGCAAGCGCGCTGGAGGCAACAGCGGGTTCAGCAATGCCGGTGCGGGCCTCAATCGCGGCTCAAGCCGGCCCAGCGGTGGCTGGAGCAACAATGCCAGGGTTGGCGCGGGAGCCGGAGGTGCCGGAGGGCCTTCCCTAAACAGGCCAGCGGCCCCTAATCGTCCAGCAGCAGGCACACGTCAATTAGCAGGCGCAGGCCAAGGCGGAAGTCAGATCGCCAATCGCAACGTTAATCGGAATATAAATCGCGACGTTAATCGCAACTGGAACCGAAGCGTTAATATCAATAATGTCAATGTACGCCCAGGCTGGGCAAGGCCCGGATGGGGAGTGGCACGCCCTTGGAACTACGGCTGGTATGGCGGTTGGTCCACCCCTACCTGGGGATGGTGGGGCACCCGGGCAGCGGCCTGGGGCGTGGCAACTCTCGCCACCGCAGCAATAATTAACGACTCCGTTAATAATGCTGTAAGCAGCAATACCACCTACATTATGGTACCCAACACCAACTACCAGTTACTATTCGGAACGGTCCAACCATCCGGCAGCAATTCGGTGAGTTTCGTGATGCAAGCCAATGGCAACAACTACCAGCTAACTGCCAACTGCAACCAGGGCACAATCAACGGCCAAGAGCCCAGCAACGCCGAAGAAGCCGAACTGCTCAATGCCGCCTGCCAAGTGGCATACGGATCGGTTTAACTGGCTAAAAGCCCATGGATCTGTCGCCCTAGCAGCGGCAGATCCAACTAATTTGATTGCAAAAATTGATGGCAAAAAATGCAAGCCATCGTTCTATCTTCCATGTATTAGCCGAGATAATGAAGCAACTTCTTGGCAATCAAGCCAGGCAGCAGGCCAGAGCCATACCCATCTTGTTAGGACTCAGCCTGGGCGGTGGCCTGACAAGTGAACTGCGCGCACAGCAGTCTGATCCAGCGGCAGGTGATCGCCCTAGAGAAGAAGCTCCCGCTGTCTCCACACCTCAGCCAGCGGCTGTCTCTCCTTGGGCCGGCACAATTGAGCTGTATGGCTTTGCTCCCGTTCGTAGCACAGGGACAACAACTGTCACAAATGGCACAAGAAACTTCAGTGCGGACACCGATCTGAATCTCGGTGAAGTTCTTTCTAAACTGAAGTGGGCAACCACCCTGCGCGGCAGCATCGAGAAGGATCGACTAGGTGTTTTAGTCGATCTGGATTACGTCAAACTTGGGCAATACGGATCAAAAACAGGCCAACGTGGAATCTTCACTGGAAGCGCTGAAGTCACCGCCTCTCAGGGGATTTACGACCTTGCCCTGCGCTATCGCTTTGGGGATCGAGAAGCTGCGGTGGGCAAGCCGGGGCAATTCAGCCTGATCCCCTACGCCGGCATAAGGGTAATCGATGCCCAGTTGGATGTGGCAGCCCAGCTCACAGGAGGGCCAATTAATTTTCAGCGACAAGGTTCTTTTGGACGCACCTGGGTTCAACCTATTTTGGGAACCCAGGCTACGATTTTTATGTCTCCCCGCTTACGGGCATTTGCCCGTGCCGACATCGGTGGCTTTGGGCTCAGTGGATCAGAAGATCTTTCCGGGAACGCCCAAGTTGGCCTTGGCTATGCAGTGGGCAATAGCACTGACCTAAATATTTCATGGCGTTATTCGGGGATTAATTACAATACTGGCGACACCCCCGACAGTGGCTACAGCAGCTATCGAAACGGCTTTGAAATTGGCCTCAAGTTCTTCTTCTAACTAAAATGAAACGTCGCACCACTTTTCTCTCAGACTTCAAGACATTTGTCGGCAAAGGCAATGTCGTCGACCTCGCTGTTGCCGTGGTTATCGGCGGTGCTTTTGGCAAGGTAGTGGATGCGGTAGTCAGCCTAGTAATGACCTCACTACTCGCTCCTGCGCTTAAAGCTGCCAATGTGTCGGCTATCAGCGCTTGGCCAGCAGGAGCTGTGCTTGTGGCGCTGATCAATTTCATCGTGATCGCCTTCGTGGTGTTCCTGATCGTCCGCGGCCTTGAAGCCATGAAGCGTGGCGAACGACCGATCTCAGCTCCCGATCCCCAGGCTCAACTTGCTGCGGCCGCTACCCGCCTGGCAGAAGCTTTAGAGCGTCGCCAGCTCTGAGGGCCTCACCACGCAGCGAAAACCCATATGGCCCGTGGAGGTATCGAGCCCTTGGGCCATGCGGGCGGCAGGGCGGTAGCGGCGACAATAGCTAGGTGCACATAAATAAGAACCACCCTTAACCGCTTTACGGGGTTGCTCGCCGTGCTGCGAGTTGCGATCAATGCTTGCTTCTCGCACCTTGGCTTCGGCGGCATCGGCGCAACAGCCTCCAGTGCTCTGCTGGTGCGGGCCGTACCAGCTATCGGTCCACTCCCACACATTGCCAATCATGTCGACCAACCCATAGCCGTTAGCAGGAAAAGCGCCTACTGGGGAGGTGCGCTCGTAGCCATCTAAGCGGCTGTTGTGGTGGGGGAAATCGCCCTGAAAGGTATTAGCTAGGGGCACCCCACCGGGATAGAGCTCTTCACCCCAGGCAAACTCGCCATTGCACAGGCCGCCCCAAGCTGCCCGCTCCCATTCCTCCTCCGTAGGCAACTGTTTGCCGCACCAGCTGGCGTAAGCCAAAACGTCGTCCCAAGCGACATGGACCACCGGATGCTGCTCGCGGTGCTTAATCGAACTACCCGGACCCTCCGGATGACGCCAGTTTGCTCCGGCGAGATATTGCCACCAGCGGTAGTGACTTCCCGGCCCCAGCGGCCCCGGGGGCGGCACAAAAACTATTGATGCTGGAGCCAATCGTTCCTGATTAGCTCCGGGATAGTGAGCGGGATTTGCTGGCTGCTCCGCCAGCGTGCGGTAGCCGGTGGCTTTCACAAAGCTCCGAAACTGGGCGTTAGTGACGGGAGTGCGATCGATCCAGAATCCAGCCACCTCCACGTCATGGGCCGGAGCCTCCTCGGGGTAGTGGTGGTCTGACCCCATCCGGAAGCCGCCCGCCGGTATCCACACCATTCCCGGGAATGGGGGACGACCGGGAGATCGGGCGGTGCCGGCTGGCATGACGGCAGAATCAGGGTCCGCCGACAGTATTCACCATCTTCTCCATCACCTGCTCAAGCGAGAAGCTGGCAGCCTTTTGGCGCGGAGGATATTCGGCGAAGGTGGCGAGGAACTGGGCCACGTAGGTCTGAGCTGGTACCAGAAGGAAAATGTGATCAAACATCCAGTCCCAATAGGTGTTTGATGTCACATCAGCGCGCTCATAGGGGTCGGTGAGCAGGTTGAAGATCTTGGGTACTCGCAGGGCAGTAAACGGTTCGGCCCAGATCTGGCAGGTGCCCTGGGAGCGCTGCTCCATGAACACAAACTTCCAGTTGTCGTAACGCAGACCGGTGAGATCGCCGTCGTCGGAGAAGTAGAAGAACTCAACCCGGGGACTCTTATCAGCCTGGCCAGTCCAGTAATCGAGCATGTTGTAACCATCAAGGTGCACCTTGAAGGTCTTATTGCCCACTTGATAGCCCGCCTTGAGCTTCTCCTTGATCTCTGGTTCACCGGCCGCCGCAAGGATGGTGGGCAGCCAGTCGAGGTGGCTACAGATACCCGAGAAGATTGTGCCTGGAGCGATATGCCCCGGCCAGCGCACTAGGGCTGGCACCCGATAAGCCCCTTCCCAATTGGTGTTCTTCTCGCTGCGGAAGGGTGTCATGCCGGCATCAGGCCAGCTGTTCATGTGGGGACCGTTGTCGGTGCCATACATCACGATGGTGTCATCGGTGACACCCAACTCGTCGAGCAGGTTGAGCATTTCACCAATGCACTCGTCGTGATAGATCATCACGTCGTGATACTCCGACTGCCAGCGACCGCTGCGGCCCACATCTTGGGGACGCGCATAGGTGCGGAAGTGCATGTGGGTGGTGTTAAACCAGACGAAGAAGGGCTCGCCAGAGGCAACTGCATCGCTAATAAAACGCTTTGCCTCAGCGATGAATTCGTCATCGGCCGTCTCCATCCGCTTACGGGTTAGGGGGCCGGTGTTTTCAATCCGCTGGGTGCCGTCACCATTTGCCCAGCAATGCAACACACCGCGGGGGCCGAAGCGCTCCTTGAAGTTCGGGAAATCTTCAGGCGTGGGATAGTCGCGCAGCTCCGGCTCCTCCTCGGCGTTTAGGTGATAGAGGTTGCCGAAAAACTCATCAAAACCGTGCATGGTCGGCAGATGCTCATCGCGATCGCCGAAGTGGTTTTTACCAAACTGGCCGGTGCGATAGCCCTGGGGCTTGAGCAGTTCAGCGATGGTGGGATCTTCTGCCCTAAAGCCCGATTCGGCACCAGGCAGCCCCACCTTGCTAAGGCCGGTGCGGAAGACGCTCTGGCCGGAGATGAAGGCCGAACGGCCAGCGGTGCAGCTCTGTTCGGCGTAGTAGTGAATGAAGCGACCACCCTCCTTAGCTACGCGGTCAATATTTGGGGTCTGATAGCCCATCAAGCCATCGCTGTAGCAGCTCAGATTGCTTTGGCCGATGTCGTCACCCCAGAGGATGAGAACGTTGGGTTTTCCGTTTGGCATGGGAAGGGAAGAGACGATTACGCCTGCTTGAAGGATGGAATGCCGGCAGCACATCGCAAGAAAGCTATGCACTTCTTCACACCCAAATATTTAGGTCAGAATTTATTTGCGCAAATGCAAATATTGGCGTAAACGCAAAAAATTAATGCTAGGGAATCTCTGGACAAACGGGGCTTGAGCGGAGGCAGTGAGCAGGAAAGAGTGCCTTTGACCGAGAATTGCCTCTGAGGCCATTTTCTGAGGACTTTTGGTCTCATGTTCAGCCACTTTGGGCTGGTTTTTTAGGCT
>JAHLYR010000067.1 GCA_025128025.1 Synechococcus sp. CS-1330 | reverse complement strand
GATCGAGCCGTTGTATTCCGGCGAGCAGATCACCCAGCGCGGAGCGGCAGCCAGCTGGGCCTCCAACGCTGCCAACACTCGCGGTGGGCCGGTGACCTGGGCTCGCGGGGTGAACAGAGGCATGTTGATGGTGGTGAGGTCGAGCACGGCAGCGCTGTGGCCCTGCTGGCGGGCGGCCGCTGCGAAGCGCTCGGCCAGCTGGAGGTTATGGCCGTTGCTTGCGGCGATCACCAGCACATCTGTGGAGGTTGGGGTACTCATGGCTGGGGCTCCAGGGTGGAGTAATTGGTATACCCAGCGTGGCCGGTGCTGAAGAAGCTGGCGAAATCCTGGGCATTGAGGGGCGCCAGCACCGTATCGATCGTCGAACTGCTGCTTAACGACTGGACAGGCGGTATCAGCTCTGGCGTTGCCTGGCTGGTGTTTCTGCTGATGGAGATACGGCTGCCCCTTAGCCCAGAGACCGAGGACTGATTCGCAGCTCGGGGTAGCTGGTGGCAGGATCCAGCTCCCGACAGAATCGCCACTCCGGCAGCAGGCCAACCACCAACTCGGCGGTGGTGCGCACCAGGGAGCCGGTGCAGAGGTGCTCGCCGATCACGGCGCCCCTGCTGTCAGCGATGGCGATGTGCAGGTGGTCGCCATCGGCTTAAAGGGTGCCGGAGAGTCTGAGAATCTCTAGGTCGCCGGGGATGGTCGTGGCCTCAGCAGCCCGCGCCAAACGCAGCTCGTAATGGATCCAATCGAAGCCCTTGGTCTGAAACTGCCCTGGTTTAACTCCTAACGAGTGCTGGACTGACGGCCAGTTCCGCTCCGAACAGTGGGTGGGGCTTCGATGCTGAACCAGATACACACGCCAATGGGTACGGATACCACCTGTGTGGAGAGCCAGGAACCGGTACCAGACGACCTGGCGGCGAGAGGGAATCCGCCCTTGACGGCTACATGGCAAGTAGAACCAGTTGGCCCGCTCTTTTGTTCGTAGAATTGATTTACGGAGAGAAGGGAATAGTCGTTAGCCAGCAAGCGTTTGCCACTCTGATCTGGAGCGTTCGCTATGGGCCTGGAGGCCATCACGATTCGCACGCAAGCGTTATCTCTTCAAAGATTTCATTGTAATCATTCACCATGACCCATTCAATTGCCGAAATTCTTATTTCCTATGCTTTTGTAATTGCTCTATTTGTTGGCCTGCCGGCCACCGTGTTTGCCGTTGTCTTTTTGCCTGGTTTGATGCGCACCACCGGAGAAACAATCGGATCTTCTGATCTCGATAAGGATACAGTTGTTGTTGCCAAATCGACGAGAGTGGCCTCCCGCCGGGCTCTAAAACAGCCCTTAACGATGGTCAATACGGCGTGACGATGATGCCGCTTGGGCTCTTCTCGTGAAGTACTCAAGCGGCATGCACTCCTGCGACTCGCCCGTCCCCATCCGAAGGTTCACGCGACCACAGTAATGGCGGGAATCAGCACCAAGGGCAATAGGCCTCCGGGCTGTGAGAGCAGGCGACCGTGCCGCCGGCGAGCGCAACGGTGGTGAGAAACAGTGCAACGCTGCTACTGACGCCAGGAGGTCACAATCTGCTGAGACAAAGGACACGAATGCGATTTCAGGTCCATCACCACACTTGCGCAGACCAATCACGACACCCGGAGATGCCACCAATGGTCATCGCAAGGTGAACCAAGAGAATCTTCCGAACGTACGGCTGATCACATCTGCGGGTGTCAGGTCGAAAGCAAGTCCCGAGGATGCGCTGAAACCACTGCCAGCACAGAAGCGCTGTTCCCAGTTCTGCACCTGCAGCCCAGGAACGGTTGCGCTATACAACCTGCAGCCAACGGCCAGAGGCCATGAAGGAACTCACCCGCGCGATCAACAACCATCTGGCGGCGGAGTTCCAGGCCAGCCACACCTACCTGGCGATGTCGATCTGGCTGCGTGAGAAGGACCTAGCCGGCTTCTCCACGTACATGCTGGACAAGAGCAACGAGGAGCGCACCCATGCCTCTCGGATGATCGCCTACCTGGTGGACAGCGACGAGCAGGTGGAGCTGCCCACCGTGGAGGCGCCGGAGCGCCAGTGGCCGTCGGTGCAGGGATTGTTCGACGCGGTCTACGCGCTGGAGAAAGGGGTTACGGCCTCGATTAATCGCCTCTACGGCATCGCTGAACAGCAGGGGGAACGCAGCGCCACCGCGATGCTCGACTGGTTCGTGGCTGAGCAGCTGCAGGAGGAGGCCGAGGCCCGTTTCGTCAGCAAACGGCTGCGGCTGGCGGGCGACAACAGTGCTGCATTGCTGTTGCTCGATCAGCAGTTTCTGGAGGGCACGGCCCTCAGTCACGTCAAAGGAGGTCTGAGCGGCACTGGTGGCGCCAACGAAGCCTGAGCAGTCGTGGCTGCTGAATGGACTGCTTCAGCCCCGGCCGCAATGGCATTTCCCGCCTTTCCACTTCGAGCATTTCTTCTCCCGGCATCCCTTTTTCTTGTCCTGCTGCATCAGGCTGCGCCGGGGCTGCTGCTGATCCTGGGGTCCGATGGGCTGGGCCATGGAAGAGGAGATTCCGTGTTGTTGAGAATCGTTCGCAGCCTATTGCCTCTGGTGGGTGCTCTGGGTGGTGGTGATAGGTCCAGAACGTTCGACTGTGATTTTTCTCACATCCCATCGCGGCTGCAGGGCGAGCTATCCGCGCCAGATCCAGGAAGCGAATACGAGCACGAAATTATGACTTGGCTCTGCAATCGAGATCAAGTGCGATTGCGCTTTGGTCAATCAACTTAGGCGACAATACCTATCTTTCCCGTTGACAATCGATCGACTGCAACGGAATTTCCTCTATTAGAAGATCAAGTGGGTAAATCAAGGTCTATTAGGGAATCTCTGGACAAACGGGGCTTGAGCGGAGGCAGTGAGCAGGAAAGAGTGCCTTTGACCGAGAATTGCCTCTGAGGCCATTTTCTGAGGACTTTTGGTCTCATGTTCAGCCACTTTGGGCTGGTTTTTTAGGCT
>JAHLYR010000066.1 GCA_025128025.1 Synechococcus sp. CS-1330 | reverse complement strand
TGCAAAGGCCCGCAACAGCGTGGCTTGATCCTTGATCGGATCCAGGCGCGCCACCATCAGCACACGGCGCAAATCACCGGAAGGTCTCCTCGCTCGAGCGGCGGCAGCCCGCTCCGCAATCGCCCGCGTGTCGCAGCCGTTGGGAATAACCGGGCCGAGTTTCAGATCGGAGGGAAGGGGATGGAGAGAATCCGCAATGGCCTGGGTGCATGGCACAGCCACGACGCCAATCCGCTGAAACCAGAGCAACAACCGATGCCAGGTGCGCCGACCGGCAGGAGATATCGGAGCTGTATTTCCGAGATGCACTGCAAAATGCTTAACTCCAGCCAACTTCGCCCCCAGGGCCAGAAAAAGCATGGGCCGGTTACATGGATAAATCAGCATGGCATCGGGCCGCCTCCTTAAGCAGAGACAAAAGCTGCGCCAGGCCAGCAATGGGCCATCAGAACGTTGCCATTGGTGGATCGCCGCCAGTTCGCCGCAATCCACCAATGATTGGAGAGCTGGTGCCTGAGCCTGCTGGCGGAGGTCGCAATTGAGGAGCTCGCTCTTCATACCCTCAGGAGTGTTGCGTATGAGCTGGATAGCCAGGGCTTCGATTCCAGCACTATGGAGGCCGCTGAGAACGTGAAGAGTCCGCATTCAGATCACTCCCAATTCCACTGCATAGGCATGAGCCATCGCCAAAACAGAAAACTCCTTCAGGGCACGCTGCCTGGCAGCGATAGCCCGCTCCTGGGCGCCATGGGGATCAACCAGCACCTGGCGAATACCTTCGGCAAGGGCCTCCGGGTTGGCAGGCTCCACCAGCTGGCCGCAGAGACCGCCATCGAGCACCTCCCGGCAGGCGCCCACATCAGTTGCCACGATCGGCACACCAGCGGCCATTGACTCGGCAAGTGCGATACCGAAGCCTTCATCGGGGCGAGCCGAGAATACGAACAGATCCAGCTGGCTGAGAAGTTCCGGGATGTCGCGGCGAATGCCCAACAGCTGGACAGACTCGGTGAGATCCAGCTCAGCGATCAGGGCTTGCAGCTGGGGGCGATGGCTGCCTTCTCCGATCAGCCAGAGCTCTGTATCTATACCCTGATCACGCAGCAACGCCACGGCGCGAATCAGGGTGGGCTGATCCTTGTGCACCTCCAGCCGCGCCACCATGCCGAGGCGAGGCAGCGGGTGAGGCTGGGCGTGAGAGGCAGAGCGCAGGGTCGTGAAGCGCTCCAGATCACAGGCATTGAAGATCGCCCGTGTTTCCCGGGACGCCACCGCGAAATCGCGCACGGTGGCCGCGCGGATGTACTCAGAGCAGCACAGCAGCCGGTGGGTGAAGGGCCGCCCCAGCTGCACCAGCAGCTTGAACTTGGCGAAGGCGTTGCCGGTCCACACCGGCGGCAGATTGCCCACATGGGCGCAGACCCGGCTAACACCGGCGGCTCTGGCACCTAGAGCGATGAAGGCATGCCAGCCGAGCGGAAAGCTGAGAACCGCGTCTGGACGGATACGGCGGCAGAGTCGGTAGCTGAGCCAGGCCAGTCTCGGGTAACGGAGCAAGCCACTGCCTAGATCAAACCAGTGGATAGGGATCCCAAGCGCCTCGAACTCCGACTGCAAGTCTTTGGGTTGATCACGCAGGCAAAGCAATTCGACATGTAGCCCTTGCTCCTGCCATTGGCAGCCCAGTTGAAGTGCAAGCTGGGGACAGCCTTCAGCAGCAAGGGACGTAAGAACAATTAGAAGACGCATCTGGGAAACTTGCGCTACATCAAGGAGCGTCAGCAACTTGCTTGCGATTGGGTTTGGGCACAATCTCAGCAACGCAGAGCAGTTCAGGCCCAATGCCAGCATATGAGAATAAGGGCATAACAGGAATCATCAAGAACCGAAGCAAAAACCTTAGTGGACCCAACTTGAACCCAATCTGATTTAGCGCAGTTGATAACGAGTCATTTCGTCGGATCGAGCGAAGATCGAGGACACTAAAACCACAACACCCCAAAATCTTTCTAAGCGCGGCCGGAGAGTAAAGGTGAACATGCACAGGGGGGTCCCATCCATACCAGCTGCGGCCGAAGACGAATCGCCAGATTGAGTTTGCATTTGGCATCAACAGGATGAAGCGGGATCCAGGCCTCATCGAAGATGCAAGCGTCTGCAAAAAACTCACTGGATCCAGAACATGCTCAAAAACGTGATTGAGCACCACATTGCCGGCCTTGGCTATCAGTTCAATCGCCTCAGGGGAAACAAGATCAGCCTGAATCAGCTCGATTCCTTTACGTCTAGCTATCTCTACGGATTCACTTGATTGCTCAAGGCCAATGACACTCCATCCACGATTGCGAGCCTCTAGGCAGAATCCTGCGGATCCTGCGCCCAAGTCCACGAGCAGACCCGATCCAAGTTGATGCCAGTACGGATAGAGCTCCTCTCCTGCAGAGAAAATACGCCTAAAGAACCCAATCAATGGCGATCTACGGTGCTGGGCACTAATCTGCCTTTGAAGAAGGTGTTCTCCGAGAGGAGATGACAACCAGCGCCTCTCCCTTCCCTCAATCAGGCCATAGTACTGCTCTAGCAGATGGAGGCTAGGGGAAGGGGACTGACTAATAACAAGACATGAACTACATTGTGAATACCTATAATAGCCACCAAGCAGCTTCAGATTCTCAGAGCAGTTCTCAGAGACCACGATGACAGAAGAAGATCCGCAGAGGGAGCACTTATCTCCTGAGCAATGCATATCAAATTTCGCAAATGTAGACATTTTAATCGAAAAGTCTAGTTAAATTGTGCGCGAATGCCAACAAGGTAGAAATACAAGGCGAGCCAAAAGCTAACGCATTTTCGTTAAAAGTGCAAGACAACTTCACATTTCCATGCCAACGCCAAGAAGGAGGGAACAAGAGATATCACTAATGAAGGCTTTTTGCAGCCTGCCAAAAGACAATAAAAGAGACACACTTTGACCTACTGCTGGCAAAGAAAGATCTCCAAAACCAGCAGAAAGTGCCTAGACTTAATTCATTTCAACGAAGCCATGACGTCGAAAACATATAGCGTTGAAATGATCTTTTGGCGAAGCTTTTGCTTGTTATCTATTGACCAGATAGCAAGAACCTCCCTTAGTAGAGGCCTTTTAATATTCCAAAAACCGACTCCAGCAAACAGCGATTGCCTGACAACTCGCAGGAGGGATCTTCGTGATTGACCTGATTCAATATTTTCATTGATCCAATTAATCAGAACAGCTATAGCCATAGAAAACTTAAGGACCTTAGCTAAAGCCGCAAATGGGGAAATACTTTGAATCAATTGGGAATGGTTGGAACCGCGAGAATACCGAAACTCACGAAGCGATAAAAGGCCACAACCTTCACCAATAAACTCGCAACCCGACATTAGCTGAGCCATTGCTTGCCACAAAAAGTCGATACTTTTCACATGAATGAACGGCAAGCGCTTAAGATCAGAAGATCTCCACAAACCATATACAGCACCCATAGAATCAATCTTGAAGAAATCTTCTAAATTTTTGCTCGGGGAGAAATTTACCCCAGAGAAATAAGTGGAACAAGAAGGCGCACGAGCAACGGAGCCATCATCAGAATAAAAGTAGGTAATTTCGGGGCATACCAACGAGCATCTAGACGATTCAGCAGCTTGCACACAACTATGCAAGAACCCTGGATGATGAATATCATGATCGCTCCAAAAGCATAAATATTCAGCCGACGAAAGCTGAACTAATACTTCAAAATTCAATATAGCAGACCTGTCAAAGCTAGATTCAAAAAAGAGAGACTCAGGAAAATAAATCAAAACCATATCTTTTATGGATTTCGATTTTTCGCCCAAGTTACTATTAATAGAGACGATTAAGCCACAAGGCTTTAACGTTTGGGCCGCTAAGTCCTCCAAAGATCTCTTTAAAAAGGAAACTCTATCCGCGCCATAAACCTCTCCCTTATAACAGCCAATCAAAAAGAGCACTTCAAGCTCAATTTTTTTATTCATTTATACCCCGCGCACTTACAAGCATAATTTAGATGCAGGTCAGGGCTGAATTTTTTAAGAAAATTTATCATTAAAAAGGGGTGAAGAGTGCAAGTGCTCGGCAATTTGGCTTCAGAATTCTTATTGCTTCCGGTTCAACTATCCATCCGGCGCCACGCTAATCAACAGCTTGTTGTAGATGTCATTGTCAATCTGAAACTCAGGATAGCTCTTCAGCCATTCATGAACGGTTGTTTTGGGGTTGTTTCCAACATCCCAGGGGCGATCTGGGAAGCATCCGGCGGCTAGGTCTTCGATCGATGTGCGATCACGATGCAGTAGTTGCCGACGGACACCAAATCGGCGTAAACATTCAATTCGGAGAGCACCTGCTCTTGCGTGTGGTTGGAATCCAAGGTCACCAGCACCCGATCGAGGCCATAGTCATGGCTGCGCACATGTTGAATGATCTCGGAGTCGATCGAGGATCCCTCATCAGCTCCATCTTGAAGCGCAGGGGGTGCTCGTCGAGGGCTTTGCGGTTGTGGGGGGGGAATATCAAAGTCAACACCGACGATTTTGCGAGGGGATTGCCGCGGATCCAGGCCTTCCATGACATCCAGAAGGCAGAGCATGAAAGCTGACAAAACAAGTGAGCCTCCATGCACAATACACGTCTCAATAATTAGATTTGACTTGGCAGTTGAAACGAGCTCCTGGAATGTGACAATATCTTGGGGGTATTGAATAATAGGTCGCTCGAGCCGGTCAAAGCAGTACGATTATTTGCTTCAACTGTTGCCTTGAAAAATCTTTCAGCTGCCTTACTAATAGGCTGATTGCTGGCATTGGCCTTAATAATTCCTGCGCGTTCGTCCTTGATTTCCATGTGCCTAATGGGTTTGACGTTTTACTGGATTTATTTTACTAGGGGGCGTGCTGGATTTCCTGCAACTACAGCTCCAGGTGCGACATCTTTGGTGACCACGGCGCCGGCGCCGACAGTTGATCCAGCACAAATGCGCAGCCGCGGGAGAATTGTTGCATTAGTGCCAACAAAAACGTTGTCCTCAACAGTGATCTCACCTGCAAGTGCCGCCCGAGGGGCAAGATGGCAGTTTCTTCCGATTGTGCAATCATGGTCTACATTGGCGCCGGTGTTGATGATTGAGTAGTCCCCAATAGACACAAAAGCGCCAATTATTGATCCAGCAAGAAGCTGAACATTCTTTCCAATGTTTGCGCAAGGACTGATAATTGCGCTCTTGTGGATCAAGGGCCTCGGCTTGAATCCGTGGCTCTCCATAAATAGGGTCATTGTCTCTCGAGCTTCACCATGGGTTCCTCCGATTGCGGCGATACAGTCGATGTCGGAAGGGTTCAACTTTTGATGTCTTAGGGCGTCAATAAAAGACAGCATGCCATCGGGGCCGTGCGAGATGGGAATCCCAGGCAGGGGAGATTCAACACTTGGATTATTGTCAAACAAGTGAATTATCTCGGCGCCCTCGCCGATTAAAATGTCGTAGGCAACTTTAGTCTGTCCAGTTGCACCCCAGATTATGCAGCGTCGGTTTAATTGTCTCATGCTTTACGAAAGCGCCTCTTTGATCGCATTAGCTACATAGCTGATGTCTGACTTGGAAATCTCGTGGGAGCAGGGAAGGTTGAGCGCAACGGGTGGGATGCTGTAAGCCCATTTGCAATGCGTGCGTCCATTCCTGAGTCCCTGAAAAGGTGGAGTTGAGCTTAATGGTGCAAAAAATGGCCGCGCGTCAATTCCTATGCTCCTTAGCCCGGACTGCAGAGTTTCGGAGAGCGTTGAATTCTCGGATGGTGCGTCAATTACAACTGTCGTCATCCATGCCCCAATTAAGCAACCATCCAGCTCGGGATTGAAGCCATGATAGATAACGCCTAGATTTTTAAATTCCTCTTTGTATGATTGCAGAATTCCTCTTTTCCGGCTGACCAGTTCATTGATGCGCTGCATCTGGGCGCAGCCGATGGCGGCCTGGATGTTGCTCATCTTGTACTTAAAGCCCACCATGTCTGGCCAGAACTGCTTGCTCTGCCCTCTCGCTCGCCCATGGTTGGACAGAGTCAACACCTGCTCGTAGAGATCGGGGTCATTGGTCACGAACATGCCCCCCTCCCCAGTGGTGATCGTTTTGGTGCCATGGAAGGAGAAGGTGCCAAAGCGTCCCATGCTTCCGGCCCGTTTCCCGTGATACACCGATCCAACAGCTTCGGCGGCATCTTCAATCACGGGGATGCCGTGGCGCTCGCCGATCGCCAGCAAGGCATCCATGTCGCAGAGGTTGCCGTAGAGGTGCACCGCCACGATCACCTTGGTCTTTGGCGTGATCGCGGCCTCCACCTGTTCTGGGTCCAGGCACCAGCTGTCCGGGAGGATGTCCACAAACACCGGCGTGGCGCCCAGGTGCACGATCGGTGCAGCGGTGGCGATCCAATTGGTGTCGGCCATGATCACCTCATCGCCGGGGCCGATGCCCAGGGCATGCATACCCATGTGGAGCGCACCAGTGCAGCTGCTGGTGGCGATGGCGTAGTTCACGCCCAAGTGGGCCTTGAACGCCTCCTCGAAGCGAACGATGTAGTCGTAGCAATGCTCGCCCCAGCCATTAGCCGCAGCGTCGGTTGCGTAAAGCACCTCGAGTTCTGTGATCGAGGGCTTGGTGTAAGGGATCTTGCGGATCTTGCTACTGGTCATCTCAACACACTCCACTACAGTGCCGCATCTCTGGAATCGCCGTCACCAGCTCAGTATCTGGCAGCTGCTGCCGCAGCTCGTCGATCAGATTCCAGGGCAGCACCAGCAGGGCGTCGGCGGCCTCAGTGGCCAACTGCTCGGGGCTGATCACGGGGATATGGCTGCCGGGCAAAAAGTTGCCCTGCTTGCTGGGGGCGCGGTCAGCCACGGCGGATAACAGGTCGGCCCGGATGCCGGCGTAGTTGAGCAGGGTGTTGCCCTTGGCGGCGGCGCCATAGCCAAGCACGCGCCGGCCTTGGCGTTTGGCCTGCAGCAGAAACTCCAGCAGGCCATGCTTGGTGGCTTCTGCTCGTTGCTGGAAGCCGGCATAGGCCGCCAGAGTTTCCAACCCTGCCGCTGCTTCGGCAGCCAGCACCGCCTCCACCGCAGTAGTTGCCTCAATGGCGCCCTTATGAGCCAGCCACACCCGCAGGCTGCCGCCGTGGGTGGGCAGCTCCTCCACATCCACCACCACCAGCCCGGTCGCTGCGGCAATGCGCTGCACCACCCGCAGGCTCAGGTAGCTGTAGTGCTCGTGGTAGATCGTGTCGAACTGGTTGCCCGCCAGCAGGCGCAGCAGGTGCGGGCACTCGATCGAGGCACGGCCGGTGGGCTTGAGCAGCCGGGCGATGCCGGCCACAAAATCGTTGATGTCGGGCACGTGGGCCAGCACGTTGTTGGCCACCACCAGATCGGCGGGCTCAAGCTCCGCAGCCAGGGACACGCCAAAGAAGCGCTCGATCGTGGTGATGCCCTTGGCCCGGGCCGCCTCAGCCGTGGCGTGGGTGGGCTCGATGCCCAGGCAAGGGATGTCGCGCTGCTGCACGTACTGCAGCAGGTAGCCGTCGTTTGAAGCCAGCTCCACCACCAGGCTCTGGGGTCCCAGAGCCAGCCGCTCCACCGCCGCTGCCACAAAGCGCTCTGCGTGGGTGCACCAGCTGCTCGAGGTGCTGGAGAAGTAGGCGTAATCCGCCGTGAACAGCTCTTCGGCTGCCGCATGGGCCGGCAGCTGCACTAGCCAGCAGCTGCTGCACACGAAGACTTTCAGAGGGTAGGTGATCTCGGGCAGCCCCAGCTGCTCAGGCCGCAGGTAGGCGTTGCTGGGCGGCTGGTGGCCAAGATCGATCACCGGGTGTTCCAGTGGTGATCCGCAATGGCGGCAGGTGTGCGGCATGGGCAGGGGCTCAGGGGATGGGGGTGAGGGTGTCCGGCAGCAGGGGCAGAGCGCAATCGCGCTTGCTCAGCTCCGTGGGGGCCAGCGGCCAGGTAATCGCCAGCCGGGGATCGTCCCAGCGCACCCCCGTTTCTGCCTCCGGCACCCAGGCACCGGAGTGGAGATAGAGCAGCTCACTGCTGGGCTCGAGCACCTGAAAGCCGTGGGCGCAGCCTTCGGGAATCATCAGGGCATTGCCCTGATCCGGACTGAGCTCAATGGCTTGCCATTGGCCATAAGTGGCGGAATCTCTGCGCAGATCCACCGCCACGTCCCACACCCTGCCCTTCAGGCAGCGCACCAGCTTGGCCTCGCTGTGGGGCGGCGCCTGCAGGTGCAAGCCGCGGATCGTGCCTACGGCTTCGCTACGGCTGAGGTTCACCTGGGCGATCCCCCGATCCCCCCAGGCGCCCATGAACGCCTCTTCCTGGGCCCGGAAGGCATTGAGAAACGCACCGCGGGCATCCACAAACGGCTGGCTCACCAGCTCAAAGACGCCATTGATCGGCGTGCGACGCAGCTCAGCTGGCATAAACCGCCTCGCGCTGAAAAGCCTTGAGATCCTCTAGGCAACAATCCAGGGCGCTGGCCCCCTCGTGCACGGCCCGATACCAGCCGACGGTGCGAGCCACGGTGGTGGCGAAGTCCCAGCGGGGCCGCCAGCCCAGCTGGTGGTAGGCCTTGTCGATCTGCAAATGCAGCCGGCCGGCTTCATGGGGGGCATCCGGATCGGAGAGGTCCTGCCAATGGCCTGGCCAATGCTGGAGAGCCGAATTCACCAACTCCCTCACCGGGCGGTTGGCCTCCAGTGCCGGCCCAAAGTTGAAGGCACTGGCGAACGGACCGCCATGGGTGGCGAGCTGCTCAGCCAGCAGCAGATACCCCCCTAGCGGTTCGAGCACGTGCTGCCAGGGGCGGGTGGCTTCTGGCCGCCGCACCGGGATCTGCTCAGCAGCCGCCAGGGCCCGCATGGCATCGGGCACGACCCGATCTTCGGCCCAGTCGCCACCACCGATCACGTTGCCGGCCCTGGCGGTGGCGATGGCGAGGTGGGGCGTCTGGTGGGAACCAGTTCCGCAGAAGCACGCCCGCCAGCTGGCAATCGCCACCTCTGCAGCGGCCTTACTGGCGCTGTAGGGGTCGTGGCCGCCGAGGCGGTCCTCCTCTCGGTAGCCATAGTCCCATTCGCGGTTGGCGTATACCTTGTCAGTGGTTACCATCACCACCGCGCAGCGCTGCTGCAGGGGCCTGAGGGCTTCCAGGAGATGCAGGCTGCCCTGCACGTTGGTGGCCCAGGTGCCTAGCGGATCGCGGTAACTGCGCCGAACCAGCGCCTGAGCAGCCAGATGCAACACCACCTCAGGCTGAGCGTCTGCCGCCAGCTGCTGCAAGGCCTCCAGATCGCGCAGATCCCCCAGGCGGTGATGCAGATGGCCCCAATCGGCATGGCCGCTGGCCAGATCCAGGACCAGCTCACGGAACAGGGATTTTCCAGGTTCGGGAGCTAACGCATAGCCCCACACCTCAGCCCCCAGGCTGAGCAGCCACAGGGTCAGCCAACTGCCCTTAAAGCCCGTGTGCCCAGTGAGCAGGACTCTCTTGCCGCGCCAGAAAGATCCGGAAGTCACGATGAATCAGCTAAAACAAGCCAGCGGCTGAAAAATCGGAGAAAAGTCAACCCCCGGATAGCCGACCAATAAGTCAAGAAGCTTTTGATACGCGATGGGATCAGCCTCAAAAGCTTGCATCCCTCGTCCAGGCAGTCCTTTATTGAGGCGAGTTTGATCGCTGGCTTTCAAATTCAGTTCAAGCTGTTCCTGCGTCATATTTTCGCCAACAAATTGAGCCACTTCCAAAAAAGAGCGGACAGGATCACAGAAAAATTGTTCATAACGAATAAACAACACCCCCCCCCGAACTTCTGCCCCGTGCCGCAACCAGCTGAGATAAAAACTTACATACCAGGGCAGCACATGCTGAACAATAAACTGAAGGCGGGTCACAGGCGACGCGTCCAGCTCAGCCAAAAGCGATTCACTGAGGTAAACAATTGGACCAACCACAGACTCCCGATCCCAGTGATCACTAAGTGACAAAGCAACATCCATCAACGATCGCACAAGCACCACAACCTTCATGTCAAACTTGTTAACTAGCCGCAGGCTGTGCTCACTCGCTCTGCAGTAATGCTGAGCTACCAGGCTCTTATTAAAGGTTGACAAAGAGATCATGCTTCGCACAATCGCTGCCCGCTCTAGCTCTTGATCTCGCCTGCCGTAGGCCGGGAGGAAGTCGGCTCGACTACAGCCAGGCAGACGACATAACTTGGAAGAAAGAAACGTTGACCCTGATTTTGGAAAGCAAGCGAGCAAAATTTGCTTCCTTCGCCGAATCTTTCGAGATGCCACCAGAAGATCAACAGGTACATCCAAAAATCGCCATGCCGTGCGCTTTGCAGCCAGAAAAAGATTCATGATCAATGAATGAATGAATTGACGATTACCAAAGCTTCCAGGGGGCCTGACCGCTGGTCCACAGATCCTCAAGCCGGGTGCGATCGCGCTGGGTATCCATCGGCTGCCAGAAGCCCGGATGGCGATAGGCACTCAGCTGGCCGGCAGCCGCCAGCTGGGGCAGCACATCCGCTTCCCAACTGGTCTGATCGCCAGCAATGAGATCCAAAACTCCCGGCTCCAGCACAAAGAAACCGCCATTGATCCAGGCGTTGTCGCCATCGGGTTTTTCCTGGAATTGCTGCACTGCACTGTCATCCAGATGCAGCGCCCCATAGCGTCCGGGTGGCTGCACAGCCGTGAGCGTGGCCTGATGGCCCTCCCGGCGGTGATGGGCAATCAAGGCGCCGATGTCCACATCTGCTACCCCGTCGCCATAGGTGAAGCAAAAGCTGCTGCCGTTGAGATAAGGCCGCACCCTCCCCAGCCGGCCGCCCGTTTGGCTCAGCTCGCCGGTATCCACAAGGGTGACCTTCCAGGGCTCACTCTTGCGCTGGTGCACCTCCATCAGATTGTCGCGATCCATATGGAAGGTGACATCGCTGGTGTGCAAGAAATAGTTAGCAAAATACTCCTTAATCAGATAGCCCTTATAGCCACAGCAGATCACAAATTCGTCAATGCCGTAGTGGCTATAAATCTTGAGAATGTGCCAAAGGATTGGCTTGCCCCCCACTTCCACCATCGGCTTGGGCTTGAGGTGAGTTTCTTCCGACAGGCGAGTACCCAGGCCGCCGGCAAGAATAACGGCTTTCATCAGCGAACGTCCTCCACGGTCTGCAAACAGCCCTGCTTCACGCGCAACAGCCGATCACAGTACTCCAGGGTGCTCAAGCGGTGGGCAATCATCACGATCGTGAGGTCTTTTGAAAGGGCATCAATCGCTGCCATTACTTCGGTTTCCGTGGTTTGATCAAGGGCGCTGGTGGCTTCGTCGAAGACCAACACAGGGGCCTGTTTATACAAGGCTCGAGCGATGCCGATCCGCTGGCGCTGGCCGCCGCTGAGCCTCACGCCTCTCTCGCCTACCGGCGTGTCATATCCCCGCTCCAGAGAGGCAATAAAGCCTGCGATCTGGGCCTGCTGGGCTGCTTGTTCTAATCGGAGATAGTCGATGGCACCAGACTCCACTCCAAAAGCAATGTTCTCAGCTATTGAAGAATCGGTCAAAAAAATAGTCTGGGGAACATGGGCAATCGCACCACGCCAGCTCCGCAGCTCCTCCCCCAGCACGGGGAGCCCATCCACCAGAATCCGTCCCGCCGTGGGATCAAGAAGACCCATCAGCAGGTCCACCAGGGTGCTTTTGCCGCTGCCGGTTTCACCCACGATGCCGAGGCGCTCGCCCCGGCGAATCACGAGCTGCCCATCCCGAAGCACCCACGGCAAATCCGGCCCATAGCGAAAGCTCACGGCTTCCAGCCGAAGCTCCCGCTTGAACGGCAGCGGAGGAGGTGCAGGGGACAGATCCGCCGGGTCGATTCGCTGCTCCAGGTAGCCCAGCACCGCAGCCAGGGCTGGATGGTTATGGCGCAAGCCACTCCAGCTGCCATAGATCAGTTGCAGGGTAGGAAGCAGCCTCTGGGCCCCCAGGGCCAGGGCTCCGAGCAGGGGCAGGGCCCCAAGGAAGCCAGTACGGCCAGCCACGAGCACCATGGCTGCCATGGCGATTGCCACCAACCCCACCGCCTCCATGCCATAGCGCGGGGCCAGGGCCAGCACCTGGCCCTGGCCCTGATGAAGGCGTAGGCGTCGGTCTGCCTTCTCATAGAGCCGACAATAGATACCTTGACTTCCATCCAGAATCACGTCGCGAATCGCGCCCAGGCCCTCCTGCAAGCTTCGGATCACGTTCGTCGAATCGGCCACGATCGCCGGGCCAATGCGTTGCAGCCGCTTGCGGCTCAACCCCATGGCCAATCCATAACCACCGGCCACCACAGCCGCCACAGCAAGGGTGATCGCCGGATTGAGCCAGAGCAGCACAGCCGCCAGCCCAAAACTCACCAGCCCAGCCGTCGCCAACTGCAGCAGGCTGTTGAGCATCGTCACCACCGCTCCAACCTGGTTGATCGAGCTGATCATTTCGCTGCTGTTGCGGACTAGGTGCACCGCATAGGGCTGATACAGCGTGCGGCGGTAGACCTCAATGCTCAGGTCTGAACCGATCGCATTTGCCAGACGCACCGAGGCCCATAGCGCCAGCAACCGCACGCCCCCCGCTAGCAGGGCCGCCGCTGCAAAGCCCAGGCACAGCGGCAGCACCAGGTCGCCGGCGGATTGCCAGCCAAAAATCCCGGCCAGCCACTGCGCCTTACCCATGCTCCACACCCGCTGGGGGTCGGCCAGCACGGCCAGGAAGGGCACCACCGCCCCCAGGCTCACCATTTCCGCCAGCGAACTGGCCAAGAGCAACCCTGCCAAAGCCAGCAGCTGCAAGCGCCGACGTCTAGAAAAGTTGCTCCACAGCCTTCGCAAGTCGCGGCGCAGGCTGAGTTTGTCGGGCTTGGAAGCCTTAGAGCTTGGGGGCATCAGGGGATGTGAAGACAGCAAGAGAGAAGTGGGTTCGCAGATGCAGGTCCAGGCAGTTAGAGCTTTAGGTCAATAGGGCCCTCTCTCACGGTCCACGCCTGCAGCCCCGCAGGTGTTTATCGCCTCGCACCACACTTTCAGATTCAAACACCGCGCGGGCGAGGGCCTCCACACACTTGAGATCGCTGGCTTGGCCGGCACCCACACCCTTGGTTTTGGTGGGGATGTTCACCGACAGGAACACAATGTCGGACGTGGCGAGATCGAATAACGCGCGATCAGATTGGTCGCTTCGACAAGACGCGCATTATCCAGCAGATACAAGTGCAGCCAGCCTCGGAAGAGCTCTTTCACGGACGCCTTCTGTAGTGCTGCACTTCCCGCAGGCGATCCGTCGCTGGGGAAACAGCCTGGAGGTCAGGCTCCCGGCTGATTGCCTGCGTCAGGCCGGGCTGCAGGAAAACAATGAGATCGACAGCCTGCTAGCAAATACGCGGTGCGGGCTTGAGTTGAGGCTCCTAGCTCCGGATCGTCGCAGAGCCAAGCGCAATATCAGCCCTCGCCCACGGTCCACACCTGCAGACCCGCCGCGCGCGCCGCCGCCGCGTCGGCCCGCGCCCGCGCATCAAACAGCCAGGCCGGCCGCCGCAGCAGTAGGGCATCTGCGCCACGGGCCGCCTGCTGCACATCTGCCACCTGCTGCCAGCTGCCCTCGCCAGCGCCGGGGGGCTGGCGAAGATCCTGAGCTATCTGGCTCTCGCTCACCTTGGGATCCACGATCGCCAGCTCCGCCCCCTCCTCCAGCAGATCCCGGCAGATGCGGATTGCCGGCGATTCGCGCGTGTCGTTGGTGTCGGCTTTAAAGGCAAAGCCCAGCACACCGGTGCGCTTCCCGGTGACGGTGCCAAACAGCTTGGTCACCACTAGCCGGGCAATGCGGTGTTGCTGCCAGGTGTTGAGCGCCACCACCTGCTGCCAGTAGGCCGCCACCTCATGCAGGCCGTGGTGGCCGCAGAGGTACACCAGGTTGAGGATGTCTTTCTGAAAGCAGCTGCCGTCAAAACCCGGGCCGGCCTTGAGAAACTTGGCACCGATGAGGCTGTCGGCCCCAATCGCCTTGGCCACCTCACCCACGTCGGCGCCGGTGGCCTCACAGATGGCCGCAATTGCATTGATCGAGCTGATCCGCTGCGCCAGAAAGGCATTGGCGGTGAGCTTGGAGAGCTCTGAGCTCCAGAGATTGGTGCGCGGGACGCGTTTGGCACGCATTCACCGTAGATCGCCGCTGGATCTTCACCGCCAAGGCGCACTGCCGTTTCTGGGAAGCCCCAGCTCTCCAGCACAGAAAATCCGTGACGATCCAGCAGGCGTGTGTAGGGAAACAGCACGATCGGCATGATGTGAGTGGGATCGCCCTTGCCGTCGAACTGCTTGAGGCGATCGGTGAGCCCGATCAGCAACTTGGGCTGAGTCGCAGCAGCCGGGCCAGCTCCGATAGAAAAAGGCCCCGGTCTTCGATGTGCTATCCCACCTCCACCGCTAGGGCCAGATCGCAACCACCATTTGGGCAACCCAGATCCAGGATCCTGGTTGCAGGCTCTGGCGTTAGTTGCCGCACTTTTCCTGCAACTTGCGGATGCAGCTGGGGCGCTGACGTGCGCGGCGGCGAGAGCTGTGTCATGGCTTCAGGCCTTCCCCACGGTCCACACCTGCAGCTCCGGGGAGCAGATGGAAGTATCGGGGGTGGATGGGGCTGTGGAGTGTCGCCATGGGGCGTTCACCTGATCAGCCGGAGCTGCAGACCAGCCACACTGCAAAAGTCGGCATCGCCCCTGAACCTCACAGCCTCCGAGCCCAGTTGCAGGCAGCAGGATCTGGCTGGCCAAAGAAGGTCTCGAACCGGTTCAGGCTGATCTAATCACCCCGTTCTCACAGGCCGAGGCCCAAGCCGGCTCCCCATCCATGAGATAGATCAGGCCCATCACCAGTCGCGCTCAGCGGCTGAATCAGCAACCACTGCAGGGCCGTGTGCTCGGGCACTGCAGCTCACGGAAGTGCTGCTAGTGGCTCAGGTTGCGGGGGGGGCGGCGGGTTTTCGTCAATCAGCAGCGGCAACAGGGAGCCGCAGGGATTTGCATGGCCGACCCGGTGGCTTAACCAAGCGGGCCTGGATCACGACGTAATCGAAAGCCTGCTGGCTCAGGCGGAAGTCCCTCCACCGCGCTTAGAAATTTTGGGGTTGGAGACACCACATGTGGTGTATGGGCGGGTGGCCTCAGGCGTCGATTGGGTCACCATCCGCTTCCAGAAACCGGCCGGAAGCCCCTGACGGTCGATGCAGGGCCAGTTCGAGCACCGTTTCCAGGCGGATCACTCGGCCCTGGAGATCGTCGAGGCGGCGTTGCTGCTCCTTCATCAGCCCGGCCATCTCTTCCACCTTGTCCATGGCTGAGCGCCCAAGGCAGCTCTCACCTCGGCCAGTGCCACATCCAGGGTTCGCTCGGTGCGGCTGGTGCTGAGTTCCAGCTGCCTGAGGGCCGCTTCCAGGGCTTCCGCTTCCGCGAGGGAGCGCGTTTCGGCTTCAGCGCTGCGGCCGGCGTACGCAACTCCCGCCTCACGGAAAAACTGCCCGAGTGAGAGGCCAAGACTGTTGGCCCGATCGGCATAGGCAGCCTTTTCTGTGGGTGTCATCAACACGGCTACCCGCTCTGTGGCTCGCTCTGAGGGGTGCTGTGGACTCTTGCCGGCTGCCACGATGCCCTGTGCATGATCAACACATGCTAAGGGGAGTGCGGCAGCTGGTGGCGCCGGGTGTTGCTGGGGTGCGACGGCCTCGGGGTTCGTTCCGGCTGGGACCTCAGGCGTTGGTGGCCAGCCAGGCGGCCAGGTCGGCCGGGCCTTGGAAGTCGAGCAGGGCGTCGGCCAATGCTTCGAGTTGCTCCAGCGGCAGAGCCTGGATCTGGACGGTGTTGGCGTCGCTCAAGGGGCCGCAGCGGCGGTTGAGGAGGCGGAGGGTCATCTTGGCGGCTTCGCTGGCTTTTCCCTCCTGTAGGCCCTCCTGGCGGCCCTCGGCAAGCCAGTCCTGCACAGCCCTCGTATGGCGGATCTCTTCGCGGGGGATGCCGGCGATCACCATAATTTGCTCCTCGGTGAGTTCAGGAAACCGTTGCACCAGCATAGGAAGCACAACTGTTTTCAGATCAGGGCGGCTGGCCGCACCGGCAGGGTGAGCAGGTTGAGCAAGGGGTCGAGGTTGGGCTGCTGGCTCAGCTCCTCCAGGCTGATCCAGTGTCCCTCCCCCAGAAACACCCGCAGGTGTCGCGGTAGCTGGTCTGGCCCCAGCTTGTGCCGCTGGTGCGGTGTGATCACCACCACCTCCAGGTGCTCTACCTGCGGGTGCCGCTGCAGGAAGCGAAAGGTCTCCGCCGCCAGGCGGTGGTGGAAGCCTGGATCCGGGTGCATCTGCACCTCAAGGAGCACCACAGGGAATTCGGGACTGCCGGTTTCGGCGCAGCCGGTGCTCTCCCTGGGCCAAAGCACACCATCGAGCCGATGGCTCAGCTCCTTGATCTCGAGGGCCTCAAAGCCGCAAGGCTTCTGCGTAGGCGAAGCCTTCTCGAAGAGAAGCAGTAGCGGTAGAGGCTGTCGCCAGGAGCTGAGGGGTCGAGGCCCAGGCGGTTTGGACTGGTCGCTGTTCCTGGCAGCAGCTCACGGATTAGGTCGGGGGCGCTCTGGAATACCCGGTAGTACCAGCGGTCAGTGTTCACGCGGGGTTGGGGCTGCAGCTCGTGCGGGGCTAGGTGGAAGTAAGGCCTTGTTGGCGGCAGGAGGCTGAACGGCTCGTTCGGGCTGGAGCGCCTGGCGGCTCAGGGGGGAGCCCACTCGGTGGTTGTGCTGCTGAACGCCAGAAGCCCCGGCGCATCAGAGCTCTCGAGGTTCTGTACAGGCTGTGGTTGCGTCAGGTATTGGCGGCCAGCCAAGCGGCCAGGTCGGCCGGGCCCTGGAAGTCGAGCAGGGCGTCGGCTAAGGCTTCGAGCTGCTCCAGCGGCAGGGCCTGGATCTCGGCGGTGGTGGCTTCTGAGAGGGGGCCGCAGCGGCGGTTGAGTTGGCGGAGGGTGACCTTGGCTTCACCGAGGGCTTCGCCTTCTTGGCGGCCTTTGGCTTCACCTTCTGCCAGCCAGTCCTGCACCGCTCTGGTGTGGCGGATTTCTTCGCGGGGGATGCCGGCGATCACCATGATTTCTGCCTCGGTGAGCTGGGGGAACCGTTGAACCAGCATAGGAAGAACCACCGCATCCAGATCAGGGCGCCTGGCGAGGATCTGCTGGCTGCTTGCTGCCAGCTCGCTCTCGGGCCGGATCGGCAGGGTGAGCAGGTTGAGCAGGGGATCGAGGTTGGGCTGCCGGCTCAGCTCCTCGAGGCTGATCCAGTGCACTTCCTGCAGGAGCACCTGCAAAAATCTGGACAGATTGGTGGGGCCGAGGTTGATTCGCTGGTGTGGTGTGATTACCACCACCTCCAGGTGCTCCACCTGCGGATGCTTCTGAAGGAACCGGCAGCTCTGCGCCGCCAGGCGGTGGTCGAAGCCCGGATCGGGGTGCATCTGCACCTCCAGCAGCACCACTGGGAACTCCTGGCTGCCGGTTTGAGCGCAGCCGGTGCTCTCCCTGGGCCAGAGCACGCCATCGAGGCGATGGCTCAGCTCCTTGAGTTCGAGGGCTTCAAAGCGGTAGAGGCTGTCGCCGGGAGCTGAGGGGTCGAGTCCCAGCGCGTTGTCGGTGGCGGCTGAGCCGGGCAGGAGTGCGCGGATCAGGTCGGGGGCGCTCTGGAAGACGCGGTAGTACCAGCGGTCGGTGTTCACGCGGGGTTGGGGCTGCAGCCCGTAAGGGGCATGTTGCGTGTGGAGCCTCGTTGGCGGGTGGCGGCAGAGCAGTTCGTTCGGGCTGGGGGGCCGGGCGGCTCAGGGGGGAGCCCACTCGGTGGTTGTGCTGCTGAACGCCAGAAGCCACGGCGCAACAAAGATCTCCGGTGGCGTCAGGTGTTGGCGGCCAGCCAAGCGGCCAGGTTGGCCGGGCCCTGGAAGTCGAGCAGGGCGTCGGCTAGGGCTTCCAATTGCTCCAAAGGCAGAGCCTGGATCTCGGCGGTGGTGGCTTCTGAGAGGGGGCCGCAGCGGCGGTTGAGTTGGCGGAGGGTCATGGCTGCAGCCTCATCGCGTCGGCCTTCCTGAAGGCCTTCCTGAAGGCCCTCCTGGCGGCCCTCGGCCAGCCAGTCCTGAACCGCCCTGGTATGGCGGATCTCTTCTCGGGGGATGCCGGCGATCACCATGATTTCTGCCTCGGTGAGCTGGGGGAACCGTTGCACCAGCATAGGCAGCACAACCGTGTCTAGATCGGGACGGCTGGCCAGAATCTGCTGGCTGCTGGCCGCAAGCTCGCTCTCAGGGCGCACCGGCAGGGTGAGCAAATTCAAAAGCGGATCAAGCTGGGGTCGGCAGCTGAGCTCCTCAAGACTGAGCCACAACACCTGCTGCAGGAACAGCTGCAGCGCCTGAGTGGGGCCGAGCTTGAGCCGGCTGTGGGGAGTGATCACCAACACCGCCCAATGCTCTACCTGGGGCTGCTGCTGCAGAAAGCGGTAGGTCTGCGCCGCCAGCCGGTGGTGGAAGCCTGGATCCGGGTGCATCTGCACCTCAAGCAGCACTACCGGAAACTCCGGGCTGCCGTTTTCGGCGCAGCCAGTGGTTTCGCGAGGCCAGAGCACGCCATCGAGGCGGTGGCTTAGCTCTTTGATCTCGAGGGCTTCAAAGCGGTAGAGCTGATCGCCGGGCGCTGAGGGGTCGAGGCCCAAATCCACCGGCGGGCGGCCTGATCCGGGCAGCAGCGCGCGGATCAGGTCGGGGGCGCTCTGGAAAACGCGGTAATACCAGCGGTCAGTATTCAAGATTGCGAGCGCTGGCTGGCGAAAAGTTAGCCGCGGCTTGGAGGTGGGGCTGCAGCCCGTGAGGGGCCTGGTGGGAGTAGGGCCGTGTTGGCGGCAGGAGGCTGAACGCCAGAAGCCACGGCGCAGCAAAAATCTCCAGGATTCTGTACAGCCTGTACAGAATCCTGGAGGGTGCCACTCACCTGATATCCGGTGGCGTCAGGTGTTGGCGGCCAGCCAAGCGGCCAGGTCGGCCGGGCCCTGGAAGTCGAGCAGGGCGTCGGCTAAGGCTTCGAGCTGCTCCAGCGGCAGGGCCTGGATCTGGGCGGTAGTGGCTTCTGAGAGGGGGCCGCAGCGGCGGTTGAGGAGACGGAGGGTGACGGCGGCAGCTTCATCTCGCCGGCCTTCCTGACGACCTTCGTGGCGGCCTTCCTGCCGGCCCTGGCCAAAGATCTCTCGATAGGCGACGCTCTGCGTGAAGTCTTCAATAGTGAGTCCAGCCATGGCGCAGATCTCCTTCAGAGGGCGATCGGTGAACCGTGCCAACAGAATAGTGGGGATGAGCGTGAGCAGCTCTGAACTGGCCTCGGGTGGGGTGGCTGCAGGCGCTTGCTGGCGCAGCTCACGCACCGCCTCCGGGATCTCTGCTTCCGGGCGCACCAGCAGGGCCAGCAACCGTTGAAACATGGGTGCCCCGGCCAGCCAGCGCTCGGGCAGCAGTTCTACCCACTGAACCCGGCACTCAAGGAATTCGGCCACCGGCTCGCTGGCGCCGAAGTTCAGTTGCCGCGAGGGGGTGATCACCACCACTTTCCAAGCACTGTTGAAGAGAGCACTCCTTCGGCCAGATCGGTGATGATTGGGTTACTGGCTCTCCTGCCGCGGGGGCTCACCACTTTCCTTTTCGCTCTGGCGGCTCTGCTGAGGTTTTATGGCTCCTCCAACTCCATCCCCATCCCAGCGGTTCCGCTCACCCTGTTGGGTTGGAGCCTCACGGCCTTTCTCCTGGCGTCAGCGGCTCTCCTGGCTGATCTCGGCGTTGAGTGGAACCGTCGAAATCGAGATCGAGCTGGCCAAGCTCAACGAGCTGACCTCCAAGATGCATGCCTCGTTCGCCTCGCCGAGTTCCAACTCGAGCCCGGTGAGCCCAGCCGAGCCAGGCTGAGGGAAGCCTCAAAGCTGCTGAGGGGCAGCCTGCAATGGGTATCGGATGGCGGCTGAGTGGTTCGCACGGGCTGGCGGGCCCTGGAAGTCGAGCAGGGCCACTCCAGCGGAGAAGGCTTCGCCTACGGCTAGTGCTTCGAGCTGCTCCAGCGGCAGGGCCTGGATCTGGGCGGTTGGCGAGGAGTCCCTGCTGCTGGTTTGCAGTTCGCTTTCTGGGCGAATTGGCAGCGTGAGCAGGTTGAGCAGGGGATCCAAAGAGGGCTGCTGGCTCAGCTCCTCCAGATTGATCCAGTCCACTTGCTGGTTCAGGAAAACCTGAAGGGCCTGGGTGGGGCCGAGCTTGAGGCGGTTGTGAGGCGTGATCACCAGCACGGCCCAGTGCTCCACCCGGGGGTGCTGCTGCAGAAAGCGGTAGGTCTGCGCAGCCAGCCGGTGGTGGAAGCCTGGATCCGGGTGCATCTGCACCTCAAGCAGCACCACCGGGCCAAAGCACACCGTCGAGCCGGAGGCTCAGCTCTTTTATTTCAAGAGCTCATAGCCGCAAGGCTTCTGCGTAGGCGAAGCCTTCTCGAAGAGAAGCAGTAGCGGTAGAGACGATCGCCTGGTGCTGTCGGGTCAAGTCCCAGTGCGGTGGCGGTGGCGGATGAGCCGGGCAGCAGTGAGCGGATCAGGTCGGGGGCGCTCTGGAAGACCCGGTAGTACCAGCGGTCGGTGTTCACTGGTTGTGAGCGCTGGCTGGCGAAAAGGTAGCTGCTGCTTGGGGGTGGGGCTGCAGCCCGTGAGGGGGATGGTGGCTCACGGGGAAGCCATGACAACTTGGGCGCCTCCCTGAATCTGTACATCTTGAATTTGTACAGCTGTACAGACTCCTGCACAGTTGCAAATCAGTTATGGCGGGCCGGGTGTAGCGAATAGATAGTCGGAAGATGGATTGGTCGTTGCCCTCAATTTTTTCCAGTACCTGCATGCGGTGGCGGATCACGACGTCGCAATCGCCCATGCAGGGGGGTGGGGGTCAGGAAAGAAACGTTCAGGGGAGCACCCGTGCAGCCAGCTGCTGCAGGCGCTGATCGGCGGTGACCAGCACGGCTGCTTCTCGGCGGGCCAGGGCCAGATAGAGGCAGTCGTAAACGGGGTGATCCAGATGGCAGGCCAACGCCAGTGCCTCTGCCTGCAGGTGGCGGTCAGGCTCAATCACATCCACCAGCTCCACAGCCCGGGTCAAGCGCCGTTGCAGCCCATCTGCCTCCAGCTGGCCAGCACGCAGCAGCCGCCATAGGGCATTAGCCACCTCGGTGAGCATTAATTCAGGTGCCAGCACCAAATCGGCCTTCAGCACAGCCTCCTGAAAAGGCGCCGCTGCCTCAGCCCCCTCAATAATCCGCACCACAGCAGAGGCATCGAGCACAACTCTGGCCATCTCAGCGGGATCGGTCCTGACGGATCAGCTCCTCAGGCGCAGGGTCGAAGTGCTGCCCGCCCCGCTCATTGGCAAGGCCCTGCAGTTCAGCGAGGGCCTGACGCCGCCGCTCGAGGGGATCTCCTCCGCATGCCTGCTGCAGATCGCTGAGCGCCTGTTGACTCAAGCTGCGGTGGTGCTGCCGGGCCCGCAGCTGCAACAGCTGGTGCAGGGGATCGGGGAGGTCGCGTATCTGGAGTGTGGCCATGGGCCGCTGCTCCTGTACTTGCAAATGCATTGTACATGCATTTTGCAGTCAGATGACATCGGCAAACCGCTTTTCCATGCGCCGGAACTAGCGGATGCCGGTGATCAGCAGCACCACGCGGGATCGGGCTGATCACTGCCGCATAGGTGGCGGCTATCAGGCAATCAGGCGGACCTGCAGCGCCTGGACGCGCTGAAAACCGGCATCACCCGTGATCATCAGGGCATCAGGCCCCAGTTGCAGGCAGCAAGCCGCCTGCAGAGCATTGGGTGTGCGTAGCCCATGGTTGGCGCGCAACTGCGTCGCCAGCTCCACCACAGAGGCGCTGAGCTCCACAACCAGCAGATCCGGCTGGGCAAACAACGCCTCAAAACGATCCAGGCAGGCTTGATCACCCCGCCGCAGTGGAGCCACACGACACTCCAGCAAGCTGAGGCGGCTCACGGCCAGTGCGAGATCAGGCGCCTCGCCAGCAAGCTGCTGCAGGGTTGCCTGGGTTGCCTGGGCCCATGGGGCCTCACCCTCCACCAGATAGATCAGAGCGCTGGCATCCAGGAAAGCAATCACCAGTCGCGCTCAGCCGCCAGCTCCGCATCGATATCAGCCTTACTGCGCGGGGTCGTGGAAGGCGACAGGGCCAGCAGCCACTGCAACGCCGATGCTTCGGAGCCAGGAGCTTGTGATGCCTGCAACTGCAGCTGGCGGTAATGCTGTTCACTCAGCACCACAGCAGCAGATCGGTTGCGCTTCAACAGATGGACCGGGCCATGCTGCAGCGCCTGCTCAATCGCTGCAATCCCACGGCGCTTGAGCTCAGCTGAGGTGAGCGCGTTCTGCTGATCCATGGCACAGCAATCACTTGAGATTCAAGTTTAGTATCAAAAACGGTACTGTAGAAATCCCTCCCAGCACAGGGGTGGGCTCAGCAAGAAGCTCTTTCAAAACCGCACAACCTGCAGACCCATGCTCACGGCGGCGTCAGCCATCACCCCATCAGCAGTGGCGAGAATCGAGACACCCAGATCAGCCGCCACCGTGAGATGCAGGGCATCCAGCGTGCGCAGCGGATGTTCTGGATAACGCGCGATCAGATTCGTCGCTTCAGTAAAACGCGCATCATCCAGCGGATACCGTTGCAACCAGCCTCGATCGATATCGTCGAGAAAGGCTGCAAACAGCACAGTCTCGAGTTCAAGCGAAAGATCCCCCATGCGCCGGCGGCGGCTCAGCAATGAGCGCATCTCGGTGAGGGTGAGGCTGCTGATCACTGCCGAATCAAGGCTCTGCAAAAAATCGACAAAAGCCTCAGAGCCCACCTCGTTGAGATACCACTTCGCCAGGGCACTGGTATCGAGATAGGCGCGTTTCTCGGAGCTCAACGCTCATCACGCTCAGCGCGGATCAGATCCGCTGATGCCTTCGCCAACAACGGCATCCGTTGGCGAAGGTCGGCATGGTCGGGGGGGCAGCGTTGCTGCGTCATGGGCAGGACCCGCGCAATCGGCTCGCCTCGCCGGCGGATGACCAACTCGCCCTCAGCGGCGACCAACTCGGCCAGCTGGCCGAGACTGGCGCGCATCTCACGAATATTGAGCTCTTTCACGAGGGCCTTCGCTGTGGATCATGAGTTGTGCTGCAAATCTAGCCGCCGCAGCACATTGAGTCCGAGCCGTTCGGTGTTCAGTCATCAGCCCCCTCTCCCACGCGCCACACCTGCAACCCCGCTGCCCGCGCCGCCGCCGCATCGGCCTTGGCACGCGCATCAAACAGCCAGGCCGGCCGCCGCATCACCGCCGCCACCGCCGCCCAGTCGATCTCGGCAAACGCCTGCCATTCGGTGAGCAGCACCAAGGCATCGGCGCCGCTGGCAGCCTGCTGCACCTCTGCCACCTGCTGCCAGCTGCCCTCGCCAGCGCCAGCGGGCTGGCCCAGATCCTGCGCCAGCTGGCGCTCACTCACCTTTGGATCCACGATCTGCAGCACCGCCCCCTCCTCAAGCAGATCCCGGCAGATGCGGATCGCCGGGGATTCGCGCGTGTCATTCGTATCCGCCTTGAAGGCAAAGCCCAGCACGCCGATGCGCTTGCCGCTCACGGTGCCAAACAACCTGTTCACCACGAGCCGGGCAATGCGCTGCTGCTGCCAGCGGTTGAGCGCCACCACCTGCTGCCAGTAGGCCGCCACCTCGTGCAGGCCGTAGTGGCCGCAGAGGTACACCAGGTTGAGGATGTCTTTCTGGAAGCAGCTGCCACCAAAGCCCGGGCCTGCCTTGAGAAACTTGGCACCGATGCGGCTGTCGGCCCCGATCGCCTTGGCCACCTCGCCCACATCGGCGCCGGTGGCCTCACACAGGGCCGCGATTGCATTGATCGAGCTGATCCGCTGCGCCAAAAAGGCGTTGGCCGTGAGCTTGGAGAGCTCTGAGCTCCACAGATTGGTGCGCAGGATGCGTTCGGCCGGCACCCACTGGCCGTAGATAGCCGCCAGCGCCTCGATCGCCGCTGGATCCTCGCCGCCGATCAGCACCCGATCCGGCGCCTGCAGATCGGCGATCGCCGTGCCCTCCGCCAGAAACTCCGGATTGGAGAGCACCGAGAAAGTTTTGCCCTCGGCCCCTGGCACGGAACTAAGGGGCACGGCATTAAGGATGGTCTGCACCGTTTCGGCGGTGCGCACCGGCAGGGTGCTTTTTTCCACCACGATCGTGTGGCCCTGGGCGGAGGCGGCCACCTGGCGGGCTGAGGCCTCGATCCAGCGCAGGTCGCTGGCCTGGCCCGCTCCCACACCCTTGGTTTTGGTGGGCGTGTTCACCGAGAGGAACACCATGTCGGCCCCAGCGATCGCCGCCTCCACCGCCGTGGTGAAGTGCAGGTTGCGGCCCCGCGCCCGGCCCACCAGCGCGTCGAGCCCCGGCTCATAGATTGGTAGCTGGCTGAGATCGGGGGCGTTCCAGGCGGCGATGCGCTCGGCGTTGAGGTCCACCACCGTCACCTGAATCCCGGGGCAGCGATCGGCAATCACCGCCATCGTGGGCCCGCCCACATAGCCGGCGCCGATGCAGCAGATTGAGCGAATCATGCGCTGAGCGCCTCGCGGAAGTAAGCGATGGTGGGCTCCAGCCCCTGCTCCAGCGGCACCGTGGGCTGCCAGCCCAGCTCGCAGGTGGCCAGCTCGATCACCGGTTGACGTTGCAGCGGGTCATCGGCGGGCAGCGGTTCACAGGTGAGCGGTAGATCGGGGTTGATCCGAGAGCGCACCAGCTCGGCCAGCTGGCGGATCGTGAACTCACCGGGGTTGCCGATGTTGATCGGGCCGGTGTGGGCCCCATTCATCAGCCGGATCAGGCCCTCCACCAGATCATCCACATAGCAAAAAGAGCGCGTCTGGCTGCCATCGCCATAAAGGGTGAGCGGCTCGCCTTTAAGGGCCTGCACGATGAAGTTGCTCACCACCCGGCCGTCATCCGGCAGCATCCTTGGCCCATAGGTATTGAAGATCCGCGCCACCCGGATCTCCACCCCATGCATGCGCCGGTAGTCAAAGCACAGCGTTTCGGCGATCCGCTTGCCCTCGTCGTAGCAGCTGCGGATGCCGATCGTGTTCACGCAGCCCCGGTAGCTCTCCGGCTGGGGGTGCACCTCCGGATCGCCATACACCTCACTGGTGCTGGCCAGCAGTAGCCGCGCCCCCACCCGCCGCGCCAGGCCCAGCATGTTGTAGGTGCCCAGGAAGCTGGTTTTGGCGGTTTTGATCGGGTTGTGCTGGTAGTGCACCGGTGAAGCCGGGCAGGCCAGATGCCAGATCCGGTCCACCTCCAACCGGATCGGTTCGGTGACATCGTGGCGGATCAGCTCAAAGCGCGGATGGCCAATCCACTTGGCCACATTGGCCTTACGGCCAGTGAAAAAGTTGTCGAGGCAGATCACCTCCTCGCCAGCTTCCATCAGCCGGTCCACCAGGTGCGAGCCCACAAAGCCGGCGCCGCCGGTGATCAAGTTGCGGGGGAGAGAGGCGGGCATGGGGGGTGGTGGTGGTGGTGAAAAGGACAGCCGGCGGCGCGCTGCTGCCGTGATTAGCCAGATAGCTCTGAAGAGGCAGGCAAATCATTTCCCGGGGATTGGCGCATGAAATAGCCGAGGGCCAAGGCCACCACCAGCGAGCCAACCACCATGGAGATGGCGTGCTTCTTCAGCAGCGCCAGCCAGAGGCTCAAGCCGCGCTTGGTTGAGCCGGAACGCCGTCCTGATCGACTGGAGCTGCGCTTAGATCGGGAAGAATTTCCAGATCTGGAAGAATTCTTCTTTCGGGAGCCGCTCCTAGATCGATGGGCGCGATCCATGGGTCAAAGCCTCAATCAGAAGAAGTAGATATATTAATACTACCAAACGACATGAATTATATACTATATTCCTCAAAAATTAGACCCGGACGCGAGCGTTGCTCAACAGCCTCAGGTCATGCAGACGCAATTATAGTCAAAGTTACCAGGAGCAGCCAGGCCGGATCAAGCTTTTGTTCATTTTTTTTGGGGGGGGGGGTAAAATAATTTAACAGACTCCGAATCAGGCCAGCCGACTTAGCAAAGCCAGCTGACCTGGCAAAGGATTAGTGCCTGGGTGAGCCTGCATCAAATAATCCAAAGCGCGCTGAGCAGTGAGCCCATGCTGCTGGATCAGCCAGCCCAGGCACACCAGGGGGGAACGCTCCATCCCAGCCATGCAGTGCACATAGACAGGGCCCTGGCTGCGCAGCTCGGTCAAGGCGGCTAGGGCCCCTTCCAGCTCGCTGAGCTCAGGTAGCCGCTCGCTGCGGTGATCCGGCAGCACCAGCCGCTTGGTCACAAACCGGGTTGAGATGCCCGCCGGTGGCGGCGCTTCCTGCTCGCTGCAAAGGCTAAGGATTGCTGCGATACCTTCAGCGCTGAGTCGATCCAGATGGCGCCCGGCCCTGGGCGCCGGACCCACAGCCAACTCCTGCACCAGCACCCAATCGAGCCGAAAGCGGCTTTGGCCGGGATCTGGCATCAGTGGATCTGGCATCAATCCTTGTTAATCAGATCCACCAGGGCCAGAATATTCACTAGCCCGGTGAGCGGCGTGCTCACCGCTCCGATCGCATCACTAGCCCTTGCCAAGCCGCTGCGGTTCACCACCACCGTGTCGCCATCGCGCAGCGGCGGATTCTTAGTATTGGAAGCCCCCTGGCTCAGGTTGAGCTGAAAGCGCTGGCGAGTGGCCGTGCCGTTGCGGTTGATCCGCACCAGCTCCACATTGCCCTTGCTGGCGCGCCAGGTCTGGGGGCCACCAGCCGCCAGCACCGCCTGCACCAGCGGCGTATTCGCCGGCAGCGGCAGCGTGCCTGGGCTCAGCACCTCGCCGATCACATTCACACTGATCGTGTCGGGTGAAAGGGTGGTGGAGGCCAGCTCGATCACCTCCGCCACTGGCTCGCTTGCCGCTTCGATCCGGATGGTGTCGCCGTCAAACAAAATTGGATTCTGCAACTGATCGCCCTGCTGCACCAGCGCCAGCAGATCAACGCTGGTGCGCTTGTAGCGCAGCGGCTCCCCGGGCAGGCGCCTCTGCAAGGTGACCTCGCGCAGGTTGGCCATGGGGGTGATCCCGCCGGCCTTCTGGATCGCATCCACCAACGTGGGCAAGCCGCTAATGCTCACCTTGGCTTCGGTTTGGGATAGCTCGGAGGAGGTGAGCGTGTAAAGCCCAGGGCGCTCCACCTCCCCCACCAGCGCCACACGCAGGGGCCGGGGCCGCACCAGGCTTAGCTGCAACTCCGGGCGCAGCAGTTGTTTCTTGTAGATCAACTCCAGCCACTGGTTTGCCTGGGGCAGGGTGAGGCCCGTGAGCCGCACCGGGCCTAGCAGCGGCAAGCTGACGTTGCCATCACTGAGCACCTCCACCGGCCCGCTCAGCTCGGTGGCGCCGAAGAAGCGCAGCTGCAGACCATCGCCAGGGCCCAGCACATAGGCATCTTCCTGGCTTACCGGCACCGCCTGCACAAGGCCAGCGCTCGCCTCAACGGCTTTCGCCGCAGGGGGCAAAACAACCACGCTGCTCGCGGTAAGACCAGTCGCCAGCAGGGAGCAGGCCAGCAGGCTTGCAGAACAACCCAACACCGCTACCCAAAGATCAATTTGCTGTTGCTATCGAACCACACATAAAGCGGCTCTGCCAGGGCTTGCCAGTGGGCAAAGCTTTGATAACTTGCCTAAACAGACTTAAAGGAGGGGTTTGATTTGCAAGAGCTGTCTCCAGCTCTACCAAGCCCCACTTCGGGCGCGGTGGTCTATACGAATCCATCAGCGGAGCAAGATGCCGGCGGCGTCCAGCTCATGGAGATCTGGCGGGCCATCCGCCGCCGCCAGCGCCTAGTGCTCGTGGTGGGCACCTCAGTGTTTGCTGCTTACTCGATAAACACCCTGTATCAGCGCATCACGGCGCCTGTTTATGCAGGCAGTTTTCAGCTGCTGATCGCCGATCCGATTAATTCCAGTGGTGGTGGTGGTGCCGGTGGCAGCGGCGGGATGGAAGGCGGCGGCGGCGTGGTGGAAAGCCTGGCCCGCAACCGCACCAGCGTGGACATTCCCACCCTGATCCAAACCCTCTCCAGCCCCCTGGTGCTCGATCCCCTTTACCAGAAGCTAGGAGCTGCCTCAGGCCCCATCAGCAGCCTCTCCGTGAGCCAAGCCGGCGGCACGCGCAAGGGAGGACTGGTGGAAGGGGTGCTCGAAGTCAAACTGCTGGGTCGCAAACCTGCCGAGGTGCAGCGCAGCCTCGACGCCCTCAGCCAGGCCTATTTGCAGTTTGCCCTGAATCAAAAGCGCGAACGTCTCTCCCAGGGTCTGCTGTTTCTCGACCAGCAGGAACCCCTGCTAGTGGCCAAGGTGGACAAGTTGCAAGCAAAGCTGGCCAACTTCCGCCGCCAGTACAACCTCCTATCCCCGGAAACGGAAGCCGTTGCCCTCAAAGCAGAGTCGATGGGCATGGCCACCCAGCAGCGCCAAGTGGAAGCCGAACGCACGCGCCTGCTGAAACTGCGCCAGGACATCGCCTCGGGCCGCCTCACCGCCGCCAATTTCAGCAGTGGCGGCACCGCAGCCGCTGCTGGCCAGATCGATGGGGTGAGTGTGACCCAGGCCCGCAGCGACCTGCTCGACCAACTGCAAAGCGTCGAACAGCAGCTCGCCGAAGCCCGCAGCGTGTATCGCAGTGATTCGCCGCGGGTGCAAAACCTGGTGGCCCTGCGCAACCGCCTGGCCGGCCAACGCCGCAGCCAGCAGCTCGAAGCGGTGGACACCTCCTTATCCCTCAATGCCACCCGCTCCGGCACCCTCAATGCCCAGATCCAGCAGATCGACCGCCGCTTTCTCAAGCAGCCCAGCTTGATCAAAGAATTTGAGGAGTGCCAGCAGCAGCTGGGGGTGGCCCAAAACAATCTGGCCAGCTTCCTCAGCACCCGGGCCACCTTCCAGCTGGAACAGGCCCAGAACACCCTGCCCTGGAAGCTGATCGCCCCTCCCAAAGTGAAGGGATTTCCCGAGGAACCCAGTCTCAGGAAAGGCGTGCTATCTGGCTTGCTGCTGGGCGTGGTGGCCGGCGTGGGCGCCGGCCTGCTGCGCGACAGGATGGATCGCGGCTTCCGCAATCCCCGCGAAGTAAAAGAAGAGCTGGGCGAACCCCTACTGGGCCACATTCCCCACGTGGCCTTTTTCCTAGGGGTGCGAGAAGACAAGCGCTTCCTGTTGCAAGAGCTCGATCGCAGCAGCTCCAAGCCAGCGGTGGCAGAGGCTGGCACGGGCGATGCTGGCAACGAAACGCCACCACAACCAGGCCTCAGCGGCTACCAGCGCTTCTTCTACCAAGAGGCGTTCCGCAACCTGTTCACCAGCATCCGCTTCCTCAGCAGCGACAAGCCCCTACGCTCGCTTGCCCTCACCAGCTCCGTGCCCTCAGAGGGTAAATCCCTGGTGAATGTGCTACTAGCCAAAACCCTCTCTGAAATGGGCCAACGGGTGCTGCTGGTGGATGCCGACATGCGCAAACCCCAACTGCACTACCGCCTTGGCCTTAACAACCTCACCGGCCTTAGCAACCTGCTCACCGAACCCACTCTGCATTGGCGCGAGGTGCTTCAGAAGGTGCAGGGCCACGACAATTGGAGCGTGCTCACCTCCGGCACCCGGCCACCGGACACCACTCGCCTACTCAGCTCCAACCGCATGCACGAGCTGGTGAAGGAATTAGCGGATTCCGACCAATTCGACCTCGTGCTCTTCGACACGCCACCGGTACTCGGGCTCGCCGATTCCCCCCTACTGGCCCAGCATCTAGATGGCTTAATCCTGCTGGTGAGCCTCGATCAGGTGGACCGGGGCCTGCCCAAAGAAGCAATCAGCCGCGTACGCAGCTCCGGCGCCCAGCTGCTGGGGGTGGTCACCAATGCGGTCAAGGAGGAGAGCGAGCTCAACGCCGCCTACGGCTACGGCAACCGCTACAAATATGGCTATGGATCCAAATATGGGTATGGGTATGGTTATGGCTATGGCGTCTACGACACCCGCAGCTCTTACTCCTATTACAACCAAGACGACAGCGAAGGCGATAGCGAAACAAGGGGCGACAACGCTGAGGCGAGCAAGAACACGGTCCTCAGCGCCTGGAGAATGCAAGCCAGCAAGCTGCGCCGCCGCTTCCTCGACTGGATTGACACATGAACCCCAGCGAGATCTCCATTTCCACGACCTTAAAATACCGCCAAAGAGACAAAATACCTACTAAAATCCAAATCACAAATCATATTTCCATAACCAACCTTGCACCATGATGCGACTTCCAGTCCACCATAATTCCAAGAGATATGGGCTACTGGGGATGGCAGTAGCGATCGGCCTGGCAACCGAGCCTGGCTGGTCCCAGCAGTGGCAATCGGTGCCCTCCAGCCACTTACCGATCTCTTCACCTCCACCGGTCTGGGAAGCTGTGTCCTCCAGCCACCTGCCGATCTCTCCACTGGTCTGGGAATCTGTGCCTTTGGGTGATGTAATCGACCCCAACGAGCTTGCCCAGGCTGCGGCAACCGCCCAGAATGCTTCTGCCCCTACAGCTGGCGAATCCACCAAGACACCCTGGGTCACCGGTGGTTTATACCAGGTGAAACGTGGAGATGTGTGGCTGCCTTCAATCACCCAGCGCGTTCCTAACGGCTACGGCAACCGATTTGGAGGTTTCCAGGCGGGTATTTTCCTGGAAAGCTGCAATGTAACGGGCGGATATGTCTGCGGCACAAACAGCATTTCCGATGAATTCAAGAACTACGGAAAAGGGACCGCTGACTTTGTGGTGGGTCTGGGAGACCCCGTGAAATTGATCGGCATTGATCTAGGCTTTAATTTCACCAGCTTGGCCACCACCCGTCCCGGTCAAGAAAGTGAAGGAACCAAATTCGGGGAAGGCCAGGGTCTAAACCTTGCCATCAGTCGCAACCTAGGCCGCGATGTCTCCCTCAAGGTAGGGGCTATTAATTTAGTGGAATTAGATGAGACACAGAAAGATACTGGAAAGAGTGCTTACGCCGTTGTAAGTGCCCGTTTTGACCTTGGCGGTCCCATAGAGCTCAACACCAACGATCTCTACATCACCGCGGGCATTGCCAACGGCCTTTACCGTCCCTTGGACACTATCGTCGAAGACCAAGCACAGGCCTGCAATTCCCTGCGGAGCAGCACGGGCAATGACCAGCTCACTCCCCAACAGACACGCAATTGCAACGCCGATGGCCTCAATTACGGCTCCCCCAGCCCAGTGGCTTCAGTATCATGGATGATCAATCCCCAGGTCAGCCTGATCGCCGAATGGTGGGGCCGCAATCTCTCCCTAGCGGCCAGCTTCAAACCCTTTGAGGAAATCAACTGGGTGATCACCCCCGGTATCACCAACATCATCAAGAACGTCGACTGGGATCCATCCGTGCCCGGCTATACCGATCGCTACCGGCTCCAGCTCACCACCAGCATTGGATTTTAAGACGACTCCGTAAAAGACGACTCCGTAAGTATCACTTCTTCGGGTTTCCTCAGGATTAATCGATACAGCAAGGCAGCCTTGTCCAAGGCTCCCACCTGCTCGTAGGCCTGTGCCAGGCTCCAGAGCAGGCCCTCAGACTCGCCTTCCAGCTGCCGCAGTACCTCTAAATCACGCACAGCCAGCGAATGTTGCCCGCACTGGGCCGCCGCGCGGGCGCGATTTCGCAGCAGGGCGGCCCGCCGCTGAAACTCCTCTGTCGGAGACAGCTCAAGGGGCTCAAGCAGCTCCATGGCCTTCAGAGCCTCACCAAGGGCCAAATGGGCTGCCGCCAGGTTGAGCCGCAAGACCACACTGCTCGGATGGGCCTCAAGGCCGGCCTTCAGGCTGGCGAGACCATTCTCCGGCTGGTGTTGCAACATCAATGCCTTGCCCCGCAAAGACCAGCCCTCTTGTGGCAATGGCCCCTGCCTTTCCAGATCTTCCAGGGCCAGCAACACCGTGGCGGCGTTTTCGGAGCGCAGCTCTTGGGAGAGTTGAGTCAGAAATGCCTCTTGATAGTGCGGGTGTGACACCTGCCCAAGCTCGAGTGCGCCAAGAATGGCCCATCTCCTGCCGATGCCGCATGGACTGCCCCATCGCGGTGGTTTTGATTTCACGAGAAGCCAGGCCGCTCATAGACGTCAGCCTGGCCTCCCTCACCCAGGAGCAGACCCTTGGATTCGAGCTGATCGTTGTGGAAGGCGGCTTCTCTGCCAACGCCAATTTGGCTCTGGCCCAATGCAGTGCGCCCTTAATCGCCTTCCTCACCGCAGGTGACCGTATAGAACCGGGAAGGCTCTGCGGGGCTGTGCAGACCTTTCAGTCCCAACCCGAGCTGCGGCAGCTCCACTGCGGCTGGCAGCTGAGAGATCGCCACGACACCCTCCTAGCCGTGGAACAGCCCTGGCTTCAGCATCCATCCTTCGGCTGGAGCAGCCTGATGCAACAACGCCTGGTAGTTCCCAGCTGCTGGACCGTGCGGCGTCAGGCCGTACTGGAGGCCGGCGGTTTCCGGCCCGAACAGGACAACCTGGCCCCCCTCGATCTGGCCCTGCGCCTGGCCGGTCCCGCCGGCACCAGCGCTTGGCAGCCCCAGGTGCTGGTGAGGCATACCCCCGCCCCCCAGCCCCCATGGCGGCACCAGCTGCGGCAGCTGCAGGAACTGCTAGAGCCGAATTGGCAGCGCCTGCCAGCCAGTCATCAGGCATGGGCTGCTGAAACACGCCTCGACCTGGCCCTGGAAGGCGTCGCCCTAGCCTGGGCTGCTGGCGACACCCCAGGGGCCATCGACCAGCTGAGCAAGGTACCTAACTGGTCCGCCATGCCCCTCGCCCGACGGGCCCCACACCTCCTGGAGCACCTGCACCGCAGGTACTGCCGTGGCGGCCTGAAATGGGATCGCCAGGCCGTCATGGAAACACCTGCCTGGCGGCAGTCCGTCCAGCTGCTGCACCGGCCATGAACCACCCGGATCCCCCTGCTGCAGCCCAGGAGTTGGCCATCCACCAGCAAGCCTGCAGCGACCTGCACGCCGGCCGCCCACTCCAGGCCTTGCGCGCCTGGCAGCATCTACTGACCGCCGAACCCGAGCGGATTCGCGCCCACCTTCAGCACGTGGCCGAGAACCTGGATGGCGATCCCCTGGTCGACACCAAAATCCTGGCACTGAAGCTGTTCGACAGCCTGCTGCGGCAGGAACCCGGCGAAAACGAACAGGGGCAGCTCGGTGCCCTGCTGCTGCAGCTAGGTCAGGTGTCGCTTCCGGAACTGCCCCCCCAGGCCCAGCTGCGTTTCGAGCAAGCCTGGGCCTGCAGTCGCATACCAGAAGCCGCTACAGCTTTAGCCGGGTTTTATGCCCGCCAAGGGCTTGTGGAAGGGGCCTGGGCCCTAGGCGATCCGGCGGCGGCCCCCGCGCTGCCCCCCTGGCAACCCCTTCCCTGCTTCCCCGGCCACTGCCAACCCTGCCAGCAGAGTCTTGCCACGGAGGAACGGACGCCTATCTCGTACACCGAGTTACGCCCCATCCCCGGCGGCAGCATCTGGGTGCAGCGCCACACCAACCCCTGGCACCTCAGCCACGGCGTCGGCTGCGTCGACGCCAATGACGCCCCCCTGCTGCCCCTCTGCCGCCTCTACCCATGGCCCTGGGCACCCTGCCCCCATACCGAAAGCATCGCCGCGGCCAGTTTGAAGCGATTGCTGCACCATCGGGCCAGCCTGGGGGGCCCGCAGCGGCTGGCGGGCGTCGTGCTGGCGGTGGCCGACCTGTCGGCAGAGCTCTATTTTCACTGGCTGCTGGAAACCCTGCCTCGGCTGGGGCGCGCCTGGCAGCACCTACAGGCCACCACAACGCCGGACTGGGTGTGGCACAACGGCACCAACCACCCCCGCACCCACGAAGCCTGCCAGCGGCTTGGCATCCCCCCCGAGCGCATCATCCATGCCGACAGCCACCCCTGGATCCAGGCGGAAACGCTGTTGGTGCCACCCTTTTGCCCCTTCGGCGCAGCTGACTCGGATCAGCTCACCTGGCTGGACAGCTTCTGGGCCGATCCAGCCCTACCCGACCGTGCAAAGTCGCCCACGCGGCATTATTTGCCCAGAGGTTTGACCAACAGACGAGCGCTCCTCGGGGAGACGACTTGGATCCGTCAGTGGCAACAGTACTGGCCTGATCTACAGCTGCAGGCCAGCGGTTCGAGCTGCGCCCATCAGCTGGCCGCCCTGAGCTCTGCCGAACTGGTGATCGCGCCCCATGGAGGAGGCATGACCAACCTGCTGACCATGCCTCCCCACTGCGAGGTGGTGGAGCTGGTCAACCCGGCATACCAGCCCCCTTACTTCAACAGCCTGATCAACCGTGGGCAAACCCGGCACCGCCTGCTGACGGGTTTGCCCACTCCGCTTCCCTTGCAGGAGTTGCTTTACGAAGGGCCATCAAGCTACCCGATCGAACTAGATCGGCAAACCGTAACCAATTTGGCCTTGACCTAAACCTCCAAAACCCACTAAGATTAGCAAAACCATTAAATTACTATGTCCTTCATAGCTGACAACGCAATAGACTTGCCTTTAGGAACCACTGTGTTCGCAGAGCCTTTTGCCACAGAATCCTTGGTGGTAAACGGCAACGTTGAAAGCAATTTAATAGTTACTGGCTTTGCCAACGACTCCGTTTCCGGCGGGGGGGGCAACGACACCTTGGAAGGCGGTGCTGGCAACGACCTGCTCGCAGGCAACGAAGGCAACGACAGTGTATTTGGTGGCGAAGGCAACGACACCGTCCGCGGCGGCCAGGGTGACGACGTGATCGGAGGCGGCAGATCCGCCGATCTGATCAATGGTAATAAGGGCAACGACAACTGCTTTGGCGGCGAGGGCGAGGACACCGTGCGGGGCGGCCAGGGCTTTGACAGCCTCAGCGGCGGCCTCGGCGCCGACGAGCTCAACGGCAACCTCGACAACGACGTGCTCACCGGTGGTGGTGGCAGCGACAGTTTCGTGCTATCCAAGGGCAGCGACACCGTCACCGATTTCAGCTTCAGTGATGGCGACAAGATCGTCATAGACATTGATCCCAACATCGATCCCCAGCTGCAATATCAATTAGTACAGGAAGGTTCTAATCTTTTGATCGTTCGTTCCCAGGGAACCACAACCCTGCTCAATGTTTCCCTAAACGCCTTCGAAGCTGCTAACCCTATTGTGTTCATCTGAATTCAGGATCTAATCCCTGCATCTGATGCAATCCCTACCCCAGCTGGCCGTTGACCTCTACGGCCATCTGGGGTCTTCTTTTGGACTGGGCTACGGCGCCCGCTCCACTAAGCGCCTGCTCGAGGCGGTGGGTGTGCAAGTGCGGCCGCGCCATCTAGCCCTGGCCAGCCATCCCGCGGATAAAGACATCGATGAATCCGACACCCTGTCGCCGCCTTTGCTCGACCTGGTGCACACCAACCCCAACATCCTGCAGCAAACCCACGGACTACTCGATCCAGGGGGGCTGAGGGCTCCCCTACGGGTGGGTTATTGGGCTTGGGAGCTGGAAGCCTTCCCCGATGGCTGGGAACCAGCCTTCTGGGACTACGACGAGATATGGAGCCCTAGTAGTTTCTGTGCCACGGCGTTGAGCCAGCGCAGCCCCATCCCGGTTATTGCAGTTCCCCACTTGCTCGACTGGGTTCGACTCGACCGCCTCACCCAGAGCCGTGCGAATAGCCGAATAAAAGACGCCGAGGCAGAGCCTTTTCGCTTCCTCACCCTCTTCGATTACTGGAGCACCACCGAGCGCAAGAATCCCGCTGGCGTGATCCGGGCCTTCCAGCGGGCCTTCCCAACTAAAGAGAGGGGACCACGTGTAGAACTAATTATCAAGGCCAGTGGAGCCGAGCAGTTTCCGCAGGAGCGGGCAGCCCTGCACCAGCTGGCCGGCGACGACCCCCGCATCCACTGGGTGGAACGGCTGCTCAGCGAAGCCGAGCTCGATGCGCTCTGGCTGCGCTGCGATGCCCTGGTGAGCCTGCACCGAGCCGAGGGCTTCGGGCTCACCATCGCCGAAGCCATGGCGATCGGCCTGCCGGTGGTGTGCACGGCCTACTCCGGCAACCTCGACTTCTGCCCCGCCAACAGCACCCTGGCCGTCGGCTGGCGACCCACCCCGATCGGCTCCACCACCGGCGACTACCCGGAGGGGGCCGAGTGGGCCGAGCCCGATGGCGACGACGCCGTGGAGGCCCTGCGCACCCTGGTGGCGGATCCGGCGCGCGGCCAGGGCCTCGGGGCCCGGGGCCAGGCAGCCGTGCGCCAACGGCTCAGCGTTGAAGCCCTGGCACCGATCCTGCGCCAACGCCTCGGCACCCTGCTGCTGCAGCCCAGCCGGCGCCAGCTGCTGGGGCTCAGCCCGGAGTCTGCACCCCCAGGCTGACCAGCCGCTGCTGCAGCCGCTGCTCCCAGGGGGAGCTCTGTTGACTGTCATTCAGCATCGTGGCCACCGCCGCCAGATCCAAGCGGTACATCCGCCGCTCGATCCAGCGGCGCCGACTGGCGCCGCTGCCACGGTTGTGGGCCACCAGCCAATCGATCAGACCTTGATCGGGAGCCCGGCAGGCGGCCAGGTTGGCCCCCTCCCAGCAGGGGTGGGCGGCGGCGTGGGCGCCCAGCCACTGCTCCAATTGCGCCACCCCACTGCCGCCCCGGTGCATCTCCAGGGTTTCCAGATGGTTCTGAAAGGTGTAGTGCGAGGTGGAGCCCTCCGCCATGCACTGCCGGTAGAGCACCAGTGCCTCCTCCAGGCGTCGCTGGCCCCGCAGCGCATCCGCCAGCCTATGGCTCACCCAGAACGTCCGCGGCGGCAGCGGGATCTCGAGCAGCGGCCGCAACACGGCCTCACAGCGCCGGTGGTCAGCCTGCACCAACAGGGCATGGCCAAGGGCATCCCCTACCAGCACCTGCAACTCCGGGGTATCCAGCCCCATGTGCACCAGCAACCTCAACCATCCCTCTGCCTGATCCCAGGCTCCTGCCTTACCAGCCGCCATGGCGCGATGCCAAAGCGTGTTCATGCGCTCCTGGGTTGGAGTCATGGCACTCACACGTTGAACAAGAACTCCATCACGTCGCCTTCTGCAACCACGTATTCCTTGCCCTCAGCGCGCAGCCAACCCTTGGTGCGAGCTTCCACCAGCGAACCCGCCTCGAGCAACTGCTTGTAGCCGATGGTCTGGGCGCGGATGAAGCCGCGCTCAAAGTCGGTGTGGATCACGCCTGCGGCCTGGGGAGCGGTCATGCCGGCCTGGATGGTCCAGGCGCGGGTTTCCTTCTCGCCGGTAGTGAAATAGGTGCGCAGCCCCAGCAGGTCGTAGGTGGCGCGGATCAGGCTCTGCAGGCCGCCCTCCCCTACCCCGAGACCGGCCAAGAATTCGATGCGATCCTCCTCGGGAAGCTCGATCAATTCGGCCTCCACCTGGGCTGAGATGCGCACCGTGCCCGCCCCTTCCTTCACGGCTAGCGCGGCCACCTCCTCGCAGTAGGCGTTACCAGAGGCCAGATCGTCTTCGCTGACATTGGTGGCATAGATGATCGGCTTGGCGGTCAGCAGCCCCAGGGGCTTGAGCAGCGGCGCCTCCTCGTCGCTAAGGGCCACATTGCGGGCGGCACCGCCGGCCTCCAGTTCCACCTGGATGCGCTCGAGGACGGCATCTTCAAGCTGAGCCTCCTTGCTGGTACGTACCTGCTTCTTGAGCCGCTCGCGGCGCTTCTCCACCTGGGAGAGATCGGCCAGGCCCAGCTCCAGGTTGATTACCTCGGCGTCGCGAGCCGGCCCCACCGAGCCACTCACGTGGATCACGTCATCGTTTTCGAAGCAGCGCACCACGTGCACGATTGCGTCCACCTCGCGGATGTTGGCCAGAAACTTGTTGCCAAGACCCTCTCCCTGGCTGGCCCCCTTCACCAGCCCGGCGATATCGACAAACTCCACCCGGGTGGCAATGATCTCCTTGCTGGAGCTGAGTGCAGCCAGCTGGTCAAGCCGGGGGTCTGGCACGGAAACCACACCAGAATTCGGCTCAATCGTGCAGAAGGGGTAGTTGGCGGCTTCGGCCTGGGCGTTGGCGACCAGGGCATTGAACAGGGTCGATTTGCCGACGTTGGGCAGACCGACGATTCCGGCTTTAAGCATCACCGAAATCTACGGGCCGCAGGTCGAGCCGCCAGCAGCGAAAATGGACCTATCTGCCCCCAGCCCAATTTCCACCCCCACTTCAGTGCCGGCGATTTCCAGCTCGCCGCGCCGGCCCTGGCAGCGTCGGCGGCTTTGGGCCGCGGCCGCCGCAGGGCTTGTGCTTGTAGCTGGCATCGGCCTCGTGCAGCGTCAGCGCGGCACTAGCCAGGCCAATCTCGAGGCATACACCGTGCTGGCAGCTTCGGGCGAGCTGCCTGGGGTGGTGAGTGCCAGCGGCGAACTCGAGGCCGAAAAGCGGGTAAATGTCAGCCCCAAACGGCAGGGGGTGATCGAGGAGCTCTACGTGGAGGAGGGCGACCCGGTGGACCGCGGCCAGGCCCTAGCTCGCATGGATCGAGGCGACCTCGACGAGCGGCTCGCCGAGCTGCTGGCCCAGTTGCGCTCAGCCCAGGCCCAGCTGGCCCGCAGCCGCAGCGAGCTGGAGCGCAACGAACGGCTTTACCGCCAAAACGCCATCAGCCTCAGCGACTACAACACCGAGCGCAGCACCTTCCTGGTGGACCAGGCTGCCGTGCAGGCCAGCCGCCAACGGCTGCAGGCGCGCCAGGTGGAGCAGGCCGACCTGGTGGTGCGGGCGCCGTTCGACGGGGTGGTAACCCAGCGCTTCGCCGATCCCGGTGCCTTTGTGACCCCCACCACCACCGCCTCGGCCACCGCCGGCGCCACCAGCTCCTCGATTGTGGAGCTGGCCCAGGGCCTGGAGGTGGTGGCCAAGGTGCCGGAAAGCGACATCGGCCGGGTGCAACTGGGTCAGAGCGCCACGGTGCGGGTGGATGCCTTTCCGGATAAGCGCTTTGAAGCACGGGTCAAGCGCGTCACCCCCCGGGCCGTGAAAATCAACAACGTCACCTCCTTCGATGTGGTGCTGAGCTTGGTTGGCGACCCCCCCCAGCTGCGCATCGGCATGACCGCCGACGTCGGCTTCCAGACAGGTCAGGTGCGGGCCGACACCCTGGTGCCCACCGTGGCGATCGTCACCGAGGCAGGCAAGCCGGGCGTGCTGCTGGTGGGCAAGAAAAACCAGCCCACCTTCCAGCCGGTGGAGCTCGGCATCAGCAGCGGCAAGGACACCCAGATCCTCTCCGGGCTCAAAAGCGGCACCCGGGTGTTCATTGACCTGCCGCCCTGGGCCAAGAAGCGCCCCTAGCCGGCCAGGAACGTGCGGGCAGCCTCCACAATCCGCCCCGAAGCCTGGCCATCGCCGAAGGGGTTGTGGGCCCGGGCCATGGCCTCGTAGGCCTCTGGGTTGTCGAGCAGGCGACTGGCCTCGGCCACCATGTCGGCACTGTCGGTGCCAATCAGCCGGGCGGTGCCTGCCTCCACTGCCTCGGGCCGCTCGGTCGTGCGGCGCAGCACCAGCACCGGCTTGCCCAGCGATGGCGCCTCCTCCTGCAGACCGCCCGAATCGCTCATCACCAAGGTGGCGCCGCGCATGGCCGCCACCAGCTGGTCGTAGTCGAGGGGCTCCACCAGGAAGGCCCGCGGATGGTCGCCCAGCAGGGCCTGCAGCGGTTCGCGCACGGTGGGATTGCGGTGCAGGGGCAGCAGCAGGGCGGTGTCCGGGTAGCGGTCCAGCAGCTCACGGAAGCCGCGGCCAATCTCCTGCAGCCGCTCACCCCAGTTTTCGCGCCGGTGCACCGTGGCCAGGATCACCCGCTGCTTTTCAAAATCGAGGCCGGGCAGGGTGTAGGGAGGCGCCTGCTCGGCCATCAGCAGCAGGGCATCGATCACCGTATTGCCGGTCATCAGCACCGTGCCCACCACCCCTGATGCCCGGCAGTTGGCCGCCGAGAGGGGGGTGGGGGCAAAGTGCAGCTGGGTTAGCTGGGAGATCAGGCGGCGGTTGGCCTCCTCGGGGAAGGGGTCGAACAAGTTGTCGGTGCGCAGCCCGGCCTCCACATGGCCCACCGGGATCTGCTCGTAGAAGGCCGCCAGGGCCGAGGCGAAGGCCGTGCTGGTGTCGCCCTGCACCAGCACCAGATCGGGGCGATGGCTGGCGAATTCCTGCTGCAGCCCCTGCAGGGCGCCGCAGGTGATGTGGGTGAGGGTCTGCTTGGGCACCATCAGGTCCAGGTCGTGGTCGGCCGTCAGGCCAAACAGGGCCATCACCTGGCTGACCATTTCGCGGTGCTGGCCGGTGAGCACCACCCGAGTGCGGAAATCCTCGGCCCGCTGGAACGCCCGGATCACCGGTGCCAGCTTGATGGCCTCCGGACGGGTGCCCAGCACGATCGTGACAAGGGGCTTGGACACCGAAGCGCTGCAGACCAAGTGATCCTACGAAGGTCTTCAGGCAAGGGTCCGGGACTGACAGAAGCCGCTGCAGCAGCGAAGCTGGTCAAATACCGGTGACCGCGGATGACGACTTCACCCTTTCCCCCCTCTCCCTTCCCACCGTCTCCTTTCCCCCCGGCCGCAGCTGCTGAAACTGGCGGCAGCCGGATGGATAAGGGCAGCCAGCCAGCCAACCTCGAAGCCATCGTGCGCATCGCCAACGAGAGGGGCTACTCCGACGTGCACCTGGGAGTTGGAGAGGAACCCCGCTTCCGGGCCAGGGGGGAGATGGCTGGCACCGGATGGCCCGTGACTAATGCGGCCACCTTCAGCGGCTGGATGAAAGAAATACTCAGCCCCGTCGCAATCGACGCCTTTCAACGCGAAAAGGAATTCGACGGCTCCCATGCCTTTTCCTTTGTACGAGTGCGCATCAACCTGCTCGATTGCTTGCGGGGCCCGGCGATGGTGCTGCGGCTAATCCCCCAGAAGATCGCCACCCTGGAAGATCTCAACTTGCCGCCAGTGCTCAAGGAACTGGCGGCCCGGCCCAAGGGGATGATCCTGGTTACAGGCCCCACCGGCTCCGGCAAGAGCACCACCCTCGCCGCGATGATCGACTGGATCAACCGCAACATGTGCCGCCATATTCTCACCATCGAGGATCCGGTGGAATTTGTACACGAAAGCCGCCAGTCATTGATTCGACAACGGGAAGTGGGTCAGCACACCAAGTTGTTCCACAACGCACTGCGGGCAGCTCTGCGGGAGGATCCAGATGTAATCCTGATTGGGGAAATACGCGATCAAGAGACCCTGACCACAGCCATCGAGGCCTCCCAGACAGGTCACTTGGTGCTTGGCACCTTGCACACAAACTCCGCCGTCAAAACCGTAGAACGGGTGCTGGGCATGTACCCCCCCAGCGAGCAAGAAAGCGTCCGGCGAGCGATTTCAGAATCACTGCTAGGAGTGATAGCCCAGGGACTGCTTAAAACCACCGACGGCAAACGTGCCGCTTATCACGACATTTTGATTAACACCGACGCCTGCAAGGACTACATCCAGCGGGGCGAACTCGATGAGATCGAGGAGATCATGAGGCGAAGCGCTTTCGATGGCATGCAAACCGCTAATCAGGCCTTGCAGCAGTTGGTGGAAGCCAACCGGGTTACGCCAGAGGACGCTTTAGCCCAAAGCCTCAAGCCCAACGAACTGGCTCAAGCGCTTCGCGGTCGCACCTAGACACCCCAGAGAAGCTGCAAGAGTTTGCTAGTGGCTCGCTAGGCGGGCCACTAGCAACACCGATAAGCCCACCGACAGGCCCACCATTGCCAGCCGGCCGTTCCAGATCTCGGCTTGGGGGGTAATTCCCCGGCGCCAGGCGTTGAGCTCAGTGGCACTCACTGGCTCAAACCCGTCGGGCACTTGATCGATATCGACGGTGTCTTGTAGCTCGCGGTTGAGGGTGGTCATTGAGCCGCACCAAATACCGGAAGGGTTTCAGTTTACGACGATTAAAAGCACGGTTGTGATTCGTAAAGCAAGCCGGCTTGCTCCAGGGGCAGCCGGGCAGCCACGCCCAGGTCAAAGCAGCTGCTCTGGCCGCCGGCCAGGCGCTGGGCCGCCGCCACACCGATCATGGCGGCGTTATCGGTGCAGTAGGCCAGCGGAGCCACCCGCCAGGCCAGGCCATCGAGCCCGCAGCGCTGCTCCAAAAGCTGCCGCAACCGCCGATTGGCGGCCACGCCACCCACCAGCACCAGCGTGCCCAGGCCCTGCTCGCGTGCGCAGCGGCAACTGCGCTCCACTAACACCTGGGCCACCACCTGCTCAAAGCTGGCCGCTAGATCAGCCAGCGGCAGCGGCTCGTTGCCTGCCTGGTGCTCAGCTTCCAAAGCGCGCACCAGGCGCAGCATTGCCGTTTTGAGGCCGCTGAAACTGAAGTCGTAGGGATAAAAGCCGCCCTCCGGCCGCGACACCCGGCCCTTGGGCAAGGCAAAGCGAAGGGGATCGCCGTTTTGCCCAGCCGCCTCAATCGCCGGACCACCCGGGTATCCGAGCCCGAGCAGGCGGGCCACCTTGTCGAAAGCTTCGCCGGCGGCATCGTCGTGGCTGCGGCCCAAGCGGACATAGCGACCAGGCCCATCCACCCGCAGCAACTCGGTGTGGCCGCCGCTCACCAGCAGCACCAGGTAGGGACCGGGGGGCAGGGGCTCGCCCAGCTGCACTGAGCAGAGATGACCTTCCAGGTGGTGAACGGCCACAAAGGGCTTGCCATGCAGCCTCGCCAGGGTGCGGCCCGTGACCGAGGCCACCAGCAGGGCCCCCACCAGGCCCGGGGCGGCGGTGGCGGCGATGCCATCAAGCTCGGCCATGGTCACGCCGCTATCGCGGCACACCTGCTCAATCAGCTGGGGCAGGGCCTCGACATGACGCCGCGAGGCGATTTCCGGCACCACGCCTCCCCAGCGGGCGTGCTCCTCCACTTGGGAGGCAACAGCGCTGGCGAGCACCGTCTGATCACGCACAATCGCTGCCGCCGACTCGTCACAACTTGTTTCGAGGGCCAGAACCAATGGCATTGGACTTCAACAGCTCCCGTACTGTCCACAAGTGTCATCCTGCCCCGCGGCCCTGCGTCCGATGCGCCGTCTTTTCTCCCGCCGACTCTTCGCGGTTCTGCTCTCCGCCTTCCTGTTGCTCGGCTTCGCCCCTGCGGCCAAGGCAGACGTGGCAGGGCTGACCCCCTGCTCCGAGAGCGCCCGCTTCCAGCAGCGCGCTGCTACCGCCAAAACTGATCAGGCCAAGGCGCGCTTCGCGATGTACAGCCAGGCCGTATGCGGTGCCGATGGCCTGCCCCACCTGATCGTTGATGGTCGCTGGAACCATGCCGGTGACTTCATGATCCCTGGCATTGCCTTCCTCTACATCGCGGGCTGCATTGGCTGGGCTGGTCGCAACTACCTGCGCGCCATCCGCGGTGACAAGGATGCCGCCATGAAGGAGATCCAGATCGATCTGCCCCTGGCATTCAAGAGCACCCTGGCAGCCGCCACCTGGCCCCTAGCCGCCTTCGGCGAGCTCACCAGCGGCAAGCTGGTCGAATCCGACGACAAGGTCACTGTTTCCCCTCGCTGAGCGGGTTCTTGCCCTGCCAGTCCTAGACGCCTCTCTAAATTTTTCATCATGAAAAAGTTCCTCACCACCGCTCCGGTGTTCGCTGCCATCTGGTTCACAGCCACGGCAGGAATTCTGATCGAATTCAACCGCTTCTTCCCCGACTTGCTGTTCCATCCCCTCTGATCAGCGGCGGCCCCCAGGGGCCGCTTTTTTTTGCCCTTGCCTAGCCGCCCTTAGCCCAGCAGCTGCTCCAGCTCAGCTAGGGCCTGCTCCAGTTCGCCGTTGACAAGCACGGCGTCAAATTCTGGCGCCGCAGCCAGTTCCACCTTGGCCCGCTGCAGCCGCCGGCCAATCGCCTCCTCGCTGTCAGTGCCGCGGCCGCGGATACGCCGCTCGAGCTCCTCAAAACTGGGGGGTTCGACAAAAATCTGAAAAGCCTCGGCAAAGCTCTGGCGCACCTGGCGTGCCCCCTCCAGCTCGATCTCAAGCAGCACGGGCCTTCCTGCAGCGAGCTGGGCCTGCACCGGTTGGCGGGGGGTGCCGTAAAGGTTGCCGGCAAATTCGGCCCACTCCAGAAAACCGCCCTCAGCCACCTGGCCTTCAAAGGCGTCACGAGTCAGGAAAAAGTATTGCTGGCCATCCAGCTCGCCGGCGCGGGGGGCGCGGGTGGTGGCTGAGATCGATAGCCAGATCTCCGGATGAAGTAGCAGCAGCCTCTGCACCAAGGTGCCCTTGCCGACTCCACTAGGGCCGGTGATCAAGGTGAGACGGCCGGGCAAGGCGCTCATGGCGGTCGACAGCTCTGGCCTGCAGAGTAGAAGCCACCCTCCCGCCTGCAGGCATTGGACGTCACGACCCTGCGGGCGGTACTGGCCGAGTGGCGGCCGCTACTGCTGCCAAGTCGCTTCGAGAAGGCACAGCAGGCCAGCCCCCAGGCCCTGCAGATCGGCCTGCGCAGCCTTAGCGGTAGCCACTGGCTCGAGCTCAGCTGGCAGGCGGAAGCGGCTCGGCTACACACGATCCCGCCGCCACCGCGCCAAGGGGATGGCAGCACCCTGGCCCAGCAGCTCCAGCACGGCCTCAAGGGTCTGGCCCTCATAGATATCCAGCAGCAGGGCTGGGAGCGGGTGGTGGAGCTCGGCTTCGCCAGGCGTCCCGGTGAGCCCGTGCTGCGCTGGCTGGTGGTGGAGCTGATGGGCCGCCACAGCAACCTGCTGCTGCTCGACGCCGAACGCCAGGTAGTTGCCCTGGCCCGCCAGGTAAAACCCCAGCAATCACGCCTGCGGCCAATCGGCACCGGCGACCCTTACCAACCGCCCCCGCCCCTGGCGGGCGAGCCGCCGCGGCTGGAGGAGAGCTTTGCAAGCTGGCAGCGCCGTCTGCGCCTAGTGCCCCTGCCCCTGCAGCAGGCCCTGCGCGATGCCTACCAGGGCATTAGTCCGGCCTTACTGCGCCAGCTACTGCCCTGCGGCTGGGGCGAACTGGCCGTGGACAGCATCAGTCCGGAGCAATGGCAGCAGTTGTGGCTGGGCTGGCGCCAGTGGCTTGAAGCCGTGCAGCTGGGGCGATTCAGCTGGCAGCTCGAACCGGCCGGCTACCGCTGCTGGGCTGGATCCAGCGGCCATACCCCGGCCGCAAATCCCACCCTGGCAATCAATCAAGGATTAGCCGCCTATTTCAGCGAGCACCTCGGCGCCCAGGTGCTTATGCAGCAGCGCCAGCAGCTGCAGCACCGCTTGCAGGCCACCGTCGAGCGCGAAAGCCGCCAGGCCAGCGAGCAGCAAGGCCTGCTGGATGCGGTGCCGGAAGGGGAAGCTCTGCAGCGCCGCGCCGATGCCCTGCTCAGCCAGCTCCAGCCGAGCCGCCAATGCATTGAGGAGGCCCAGAAGCTCTACAAAACCGCCCGCAAGCGGCGGCGCTCGGTGGCGGCGATCACCCCCAGGCTGGAGCTGCACAGGCAGCGGTTAGCAAGCCTCGAAGCCAGCCTCACCTACCTGGAGCAGGCCGACAGCCTCGAGCAGGTGGGCAGCCTGGCTGCCGAGCTCGAAGCCCTACTGGCTGAGCGCGGCCAGCGCAAACCGGCGGGGGGTCGCCAGAGCCGGCGGGCTGGGGCGATCGAGGGGGTGCCCCAGCCCCTAGAGCTGCACACACCTTCCGGTTTGCCCATCCAAATTGGCCGCAACCACCGCCAAAACGAATGGATCGCCTTTCGCCAGGCGCGCCGCGGCGATCTCTGGTTCCACGCCCAGGAGCTGCCCGGCAGCCATGTGGTGCTGAAAAGCTCGGAGCGACTGGCCAGCGATGCGGATCTGCAGGCCGCAGCCGATCTTGCCGCTCACTACAGCAGGGGCCGGGGCAACAGGCGGGTGCCGGTGGTGATGGTGCCAACCGAGGAGTTACAACGCATTCCTGGTGCAGCGCCCGGTACCGTTCGCCATCGTGGCGGCTCCGTGCTGTGGGGCGAACCTCAGCGTGCTCTTAGCCTGCTGAAGGAGCAGAAACGATGAGCGCCGAACCCGAAATCTCAGCCAACCGCCTCGCCTCGCCCGAATCGGGGCCTGGAGAATTTCCAGCCGAGGTGGAGATGAGCCTGGTGGACCATCTCGAGGAGCTACGCCGCCGCGTGCTGCGCAGCCTGCTGGCGGTAGTGGTGGCGGCAGCAGCCTGCCTCGTCGCCGTTAAACCGTTGGTGCGGCTGCTGGAAGTGCCGGCGGAGGGCATCCGCTTTCTGCAGCTGGCCCCGGGCGAATTTTTGTTTGTGTCGTTCAAAGTGGCGGGCTACGCCGGGCTCACCTTGGCCCTGCCCTATGTGCTCTACGAGGGTCTGGGCTTCGTGCTGCCCGGCCTAACCCGGCGGGAGCGGCGGCTGGTGGCCCCGGCGGTAGCTGGCTCAGCGGTGCTGTTTGCGGCGGGGCTGGCCTTCGCCTGGTGGGCCCTGGTGCCCGCAGCCCTGCGCTTCCTGGTGAGCTACGGCGCCGATGTGGTCGAACCGAGCTGGTCGATCGAGCGCTACCTCGACTTCGTGCTGCTGTTGATGGTGGCCACCGCGCTGGCCTTCCAGTTGCCGGTACTGCAGTTGTTGCTCGGCGCCCTTGGCTTGGTGAAAGCCAAGCCCATGCTGGCGGGCTGGCGCTGGGTGGTGTTGGCAAGTGCCCTGGCGGGGGCCGTGTTGACCCCCTCCACCGACCCCGTAACGATGCTGCTGCTCTCCGGGGCGATCACGGCCCTCTACCTAATCGGTGTTGGCCTGGTGGCCTGCACCGAACGGCTGCGGCCTGCCTAGAGCAAAAATTCGCTGGCCCGGCCGGCCGGGATCTCTAAGGCCAGACCCATGGCCTTTCCCTGTCTGGGCTTATCGGAGGTGGTGCCCAGCCAGCTGCGCACCTGATCGGCCACCCCTAGGCCGTTCAGCAAACCCACCAGTTCCTCGAGCTTGCTGCGGTAGCCCTCCTCCGTGAGCGGAAAGGATTGCTGCTCTAAGTAGGCCCACATCACCTGTAGATAGAGCCGGCCGCGACGCTGCACCAGCTGCAAGTCGTATGAAACCTGCCAACGGGTTTGCAGCAGATCCCAAACCTCTTGCGCAGACAGGGGCGAACCTGGCTCAGGGGCGGCGGGGAGGGCACTGGAGGGCAGGGACACGCCCGAGCTCACGCGACGGATTGCACAACAGCATGTTGCAGGCCCAGCGGCAGGCCGGCTGCACCGCCCCGGAGCCGCACAGGCAAGGTTCATAATGGGCGCCACATTGTCCCGGCGCGTCTTCATGACCCAGATGCCAGCGAGCGCTTCAAATAGCGCCTCCAACGGTGATGTGCCCGGAATGGGCCGCCGGCAGTTCATGAACCTGCTGACCTTCGGGTCTGTGACCGGTGTGGCCCTGGGAGCCCTCTATCCAGTGGCTCGTTATTTCATCCCCCCCAAGGCTGCAGGTGGCGGCGGCGGCACCACCGCTAAAGACGAGCTCGGCAACAGCGTCACTGCCAGCGGCTGGCTCAGCAGCCACAAGGAGGGCGATCGCAGCCTGGTGCAGGGCCTCAAGGGAGATCCCACCTACTTGCTCGTTGAGGGCAATGACGCCATCGGCAGCTACGGCATAAATGCCATCTGCACCCACCTGGGCTGCGTAGTGCCCTGGAACAGCGGCGCCAATAAGTTCATGTGCCCCTGTCATGGCTCCCAGTACGACGCCACCGGCAAAGTGGTGCGCGGCCCAGCGCCCCTCTCCTTGGCCCTGGCTCACGTTTCTGTAGACAACGACAACGTCTTCCTTAGCCAGTGGAGCGAAACCGACTTCCGCACCGGCGACAAGCCCTGGTGGGCCTGATTACCCCGATCCAGCTTTTCTTCTCCCTGTCTGTCGCCTGATCTCGTAATGCGTCGTTCCCTTTCCCTGCTGCTCGGCTCCCTAATCGCCTTTGCCGTGCTTTTGACCGGCGCCAGCCCCAGCTGGGCCTATCCCTTCTGGGCCCAGCAGAACTACGCCAGCCCCCGGGAGGCCACCGGCAAAATCGTCTGCGCCAACTGCCACCTGGCCAAAAAAGCCACCCGGGTGGAAGTGCCCCAGGCCATTTTCCCTGACACTGTGTTTAAGGCCGTGGTGGAAATCCCCTACGACGCCAGCGTTCAGCAGGTGGCCGGCGATGGCAGCCGTGCCGGTCTCAACGTCGGCGCCGTGGTGATGCTTCCCGATGGCTTCACCCTTGCGCCGCAAGATCGTCTCAGCGAGGAGCTGAAGGAGGAAACGGCCGGCATCTACTACACCCAGTATTCCGACGACCAACCCAACATCCTGTTGGTGGGACCCATCTCCGGTGATGAGCACCAAGAGATCGTTTTCCCGATTCTTTCTCCTGATCCCGCCACCGACAGCAGCATCCACTTCGGTAAATATCAGCTGCATGTGGGCGGCAACCGTGGCCGCGGCCAGGTGTACCCCACCGGCGAGAAGAGCAACAACGGCGTCTTCAACGCCCCCGTAACCGGCACGGTGTCAGCAATCACTGCCGGTGATAACGGCGCTTCCCTGGTGGAGATCACCGCCGCAGATGGCACTACAGCCACTGAAACCGTGCCGGCTGGCCCCACCATCCTGGCGGCTGTTGGTGATGCAGTAGTTGCCGGTTCACCGATCACCAACGACCCCAACGTGGGTGGCTTCGGACAGATTGATGCCGAGGTTGTTCTGCAAAACCCTGTTCGCATCTACGGTTTGCTCGCCTTCTTTGCCGCCATCGCCCTGGCCCAGATCTTGCTGGTGCTCAAGAAGCGCCAGGTTGAAAAGGTTCAGGCTGCTGAAGGCTTGATCTGAGCAGCGTGCTTGCTTCCTTCACCTCCCCGGGGCCCCTGGTTTTCCAGCTGGGCCCCTTTGCCTTGCGCTGGTACGGCCTGCTCATCGCCGTGGCCGTGTTGCTGGGCCTCAGCCTGGCCACCCGGCTCGGCCTGGCTCGAGGCATTGAGCCATCCCTGATTGCCGATCTCCTGCCCCTGATGGTGCTGGGGGCCGTGATCGGGGCCCGCATCTACTACGTCGCCCTCGAGTGGCGCCAGTATTCCGGCAACTGGCTAGAAGCGATCGCGATTTGGCGCGGAGGCATCGCCATCCACGGCGCCCTGCTGGGCGGCGCCTTGACCACGATGCTGTTCTGCCGCTGGCGCCGGCAGCCCTTCTGGCAGCTGCTCGATGTACTAATGCCCGCCGTGGCCCTTGGCCAGGCGATTGGCCGCTGGGGAAATTTCTTTAATTCCGAGGCCTTCGGCTTGCCTACGGATCTTCCCTGGAAACTGCAGATCCCCGCGGCCAGCCGCCCAGTTGAATTTATTGACCAGCTCTACTTTCACCCCACCTTCCTCTACGAATCGATCTGGAATCTCGGGGTCTGCGCCCTACTGCTGGTGCTATTTCGGGCCGCCAGTCGCGGCCGTATTCAGCTGCTGCCTGGAGCACTCAGCTGCGTGTATTTGATGGCCTACAGCAGCGGCAGGGTGTGGATTGAAGGGCTGCGCCTCGACCCCCTCTGCCTGCTCTCCGAGCCGCCCTTCTGTGATGGAGGCCTGCGCATGGCCCAGCTGGTCAGTCTGCTGTTGATTTCCCTTGGCGGCCTGGGCCTCTGGTGGCTCTACCGCCGCCACCGCCCCCTGCCCGACCCCAGTGGAGTACCCACTTGAATAACAAGCCTGTTTGGATAGTTGGTGCCGGTCCCGGCGCACCCGACCTGCTCACCCTGCGCGCCGCCCGCCTGCTGGAGCAGGCGGAGGTGTTGGTGTGGACCGACTCCCTAATCAATCCTCAGATAGCAGCCCTAGCGCCAGCGGGCTGTGAGCAGGTGCGCACTAGCACCCTCACGCTGGAGCAGGTGATGGAGGTGGTGCTGGATCGGGCCCGTGCCGGCAAAACCGTGGTGCGGCTCCACGATGGGGATCCCTGCCTCTATGGCGCCATCGCCGAGCAAATTTGCCGCCTGGCCGATGCCGGTATCGGCGTGGAGGTGGTGCCCGGATTGAGTGCCTACCAGGCCACCGCATCGGCCCTGCAGAGCGAGCTCACCATTCCAGGCCTAGTGCAGACGATCGTGCTGAGCCGCGCTGGCGGACGCACCGGCGTGCCGGAGCGAGAGTCCCTGGAGCGGCTGGCCGCCCTGCGCGCTTCCCTTTGCCTCTACCTCAGTGCTCGCCACGTCGAAGAGGTGCAAACCGAGCTGCTGCGCCACTACCCCGCCGACACTCCCGTAGCCATTGGCTACCGGGTGAGCTGGCCCGATGAGTGGATAAAAGTGGTGCCCCTAGCTGACATGGCCCGGGTGAGCCAGGAACGGCAGTTGATCCGCACCACCCTCTACGTGGTGAGCCCGGCGCTGGCGGCGCCGGCGGAGGCCCGTTCTCGCCTCTACTCAGCTAGCCACAATCATTTGTTCCGCGGCGGCGCTAGCTGAAAACGTTCAGCCCGCCTCGCCATAAAGCTCCCTGGCCAAGCGCTGCCGATCGAAGCCACAGCCCAGCCGCTCGACGATCGCCTCCAGGTCTCTGGCGGCATTACCCAGGCAGCAGGTGCCTCCAGGGGAAGGGGTGACGTTGAACACAAGGCCAGGCCGGGCCGCGATGCTGGCCTCGCCCAGCATCAGCTTGCGATTGGTCTTATCGATCAACTGGGGGCGCACGCCGCCATAGCCCTCAGCGAAGCTGAGATCCTCGAGGCCCATGTCGGGCACGATCTTGCGTGCATCCGCCAAAAACAATCGCCGCCGCAGCCAGGGCACCTCGAACAGCAGATTTTTAAAGATGTAATTGCGGATATCGGCGATGCGAAAGAGCTGCCAGAACACGGCCAGCACGGCCCAATCGAGCCGTAGCACCTTCAGAAACTCCCAGAACGAAGCCGGCTTGTAGCGCTCCAGCAGCGGCAGCAGCAGGGCGGTGGGGCCAAAGCGGGTTTTGCCAGGGGCGCGCACGTCCGGGTCGCCATGGATGGCGGCAAAGGGCAGCTTGTCGTTCTGCACGGTGTAAACCTTGCCCCGGAGCAGATCCGGCGTGAAGTAGAAGCTGCCGGCCACCGGCAGGCAGGAATACTCGAGTCCGTAGCCCATGCGCTGGGCCATCAGCAGGCTGTGGGCTCCGGCATTCACCACCACGTGCCGGGCTCGCACCGAGCGGGGAGCCTCCCCGGCGGCGCTGGAGCAGCCTGGGGTGGGGGCCAGTTCCACCCGGTAGCCATCGCCCTCCGGCGTAATAGCGACCACGCTGGTGCCTAGCTGCACCGTGAGCTGGCGCTCGCTGCCGTCGACAGCCATCTGGGCCTGGGCCACGAACGAGGCCGAGAGCTCCTCGTAATCCACAGCGGTGTAGGCGCGGCGGATACCGATCGCCACCAGCTCCTCCGGGCGCAACTCCCCCTGCACCAGTCCCACCTGGGGCTCCCACTCGGCGATCTGCGGCTTCTCGAGCAGCTCCATCGCCGGGAAGTGGGGAGAAAAGCGCTCAAACCGCTCCCGCAGGAAGGTGCACTCGCGCTCGCCCACCCCCAGCACCATTTTGGGAGTGCGAAAAACGCAGCGGTCGCGGCTGGCTGGATCAAGCAGCTCGGCGTAGTTCACGATCATCTCGGCAGTGCGCTTGACCCGCACCGCCTTCTCGAGCGTGTAATTGGTCTCGATGTCGCCGCAGTGAATCGTCTGGCTGTTGTTGGTGGCCTTGGAGTTCACCCGGGCTAGGGCGTCGTAGCGCTCCACCAGCAGGATGCTGCCCAAATCGGTGTAGCGGGCCAGCTCGAACAGCAGCGCAGTGCCGCACACCCCACCTCCCACGATCAACACGTCTAAAGATGCTGGCTTGGGATCGGCTGCTTCGGGGTTGGCGCTCACGCAATGCGGCTGGCTCTGCCTCCCATGGTGACCGATCGACTGCCTGTGGTGTTTTAAGCTCTGGAGGTGCGGGCGATTAGCACAGCGGTAGCGCACTTCCTTCACACGGAAGGGGTCACTGGTTCGAATCCAGTATCGCCCATTTCAACGACTGGCCCATATCAAATTTGCCTGCAGAATGTCTAAATCTGCTGAGCTAGCTGTTCTGGTGTCGGACTCTCCCAGCCCCGAAGCCTTATCCGCCCTTCGCTGCCTCGGCCAGACGCTGCGCCAGGGGCGTGAAGAGCAAGGTATTGAACTTGCCGTACTGGCAGCCCGTTTAAACATGGGAGCCGAACAACTTCAGGCCCTGGAAGAAGCCGACGCCAATCGCTTGCCGGAACCGGTTTTTGTGATCGCCCAGGCCCGCCGAATTGCCAACAGCCTGGCCATCAACATCGATGGGCCCCTGCAAACCATGCGCGCTAGCGGCCAGTTTCAGGCCAAGCCGATCAAGGTGACCGAACTAACCCAGCGTGCCCCAAGCAAAACGGCACATACCAGCCGCCAAGTGGCCATCACAGCAGCAATCCTTGCCGCCCTCAGCGCCGCCGGCTTCGCGGGCTGGCAGCAGTGGCAGCGTCACCAGGCGCGCCCAAGCCAGCCGCAAGCCCAGCCCCAGCTGCTGACTGAGAATCCCCCAGCAAATAGAGGCAGAGAAAGCGACAAAGGCAGCCCCGAGCTCAATCAGCTTCAACTGACGAGCAGCCAGCCCAGCTGGCTGGAGATAAAAACAAAAACCGGCACCAGCCTGTTCCGTGGCACCTTCACTGGTGAGCGCAGCTTCCCTCTAGGCCAAGGGCTTGAGGTGCTGGCAGGGCGCCCCGACCTAGTGCGCGCCCAAGTGGGAGGTGGTGCTGCTCAACCCCTTGGACGAATTGATCAGGTGCGTTGGCGCAGCTTCAAGGCTCCGGCACCCTGAGACCAAGGCCGCAGGATTCCTGCACCACTTCGGCGCAAGATCGCAGGCTCCAGCGCTCCAGGCTGAGATCAGGAGCTGGCTCGCCGGGGGCTGCCGCCAAGGGCTCCAGGTCAACGCAAACCGCATTTTGCCTTGATGTCACCTGCAGGGTCGCAATCACCGCAGCGGGCCGGCGATCTAGGGCCGCCGCCAGGCGCAACAGCAAGGACATCGACGTAACGGTGCGGCGCTGGTCGCGGTCTTCGATCAGCTGCCACGACTCATGGCGCTTCTTCGGCAGGCTGCGGCGGTGATAGCGGCCAATCGCCGCCACCATCAGGTGCTCGGATTCGGAGTAGCCCAGCAGCTCGCCGTGGCGGATCAAATACCAGCTGTGCTTGTGATAGGCGGAGATATTGATGCTCTTGCCACAGGTGTGCAACTGGGCGGCGGCCCAAAGCAGCTCCCGGCCCGGCCCCTCGTCGTGGTGCAGCAGCCCCCGCGACTGGTCGTAGAGGCTGAGGGCGTGGGAGGCCACCCGATCGGCCCGGGCCCGATCGACACCAAAGCGCTGGGCCAGGTGCAGCACGGTGCGCTGGCGAATAGTGCTCTGGAAGGCGAAGCGATCACCCAGCAGGCCGTTGCGCAGCATCCAGTCCACGATCAGGCCCTCCCGCAGGGCCCGATCACAAACCACCAGCTCCCCCACACCGAGCATCGCCATCGCCGTCTGCAAAATCAGGGCGCCGGGCACGATGATTTCGGCCCGGCGGTCATTGATAGCGGGCAGGGCGCGGCGCTGCTCCGGCGTCATCGCCAGGAGCCGGGCGGTGAGCTGGTCGATGCGCTCGCGGCTGAGCCGGTAGCCCTGCAGCTTCAGCGGCGGCTTGGGATCTTCCGCCGCCGCCAGGGCAGCTAGGGCCATGGCCGTGCCACTGGTGCCCACCATCAGTGGCTGTTCGCCCCGCCGCAGCGCCGCTTTCACCTCAGCTACGGCAGGGTCGAGGGCGCCCTGGATGTAGGCCTGCAGGAAGGAGCGTCGTTCAATCGGTAGGGGTTCCTGCTGACAAAACTCCCGTTGCAGACGTACCGCGCCGATGCGGGTGCTGCTGAAGGAGCGGCCATCGCGGCCATCGGCCAGCACCAATTCGGTGGAGCCGCCACCGATATCAATAATCAAGTGGGGCTGGTCGCCGAAAGCCATGCCCGAAAGCACACCCAAATAGATCAGTCGCGCCTCCTCGGGCCCGCTTACCAGATCCACCTCCAGGCCCAGTTGCTCCTGCAGCGCCACCAAAAAATCCCGGCCGTTGGGGGCCTCCCGCACGGCGCTGGTGGCCGCCGTGACGATCTGCTCCACCCCGTGGCTAAGGGCCAGATCGCGATCGTGGCGCAGGGTGCGGAAAGCCCGCTCGATCGCCTCGGCACTGAGGTCACCGCTATGGGGATCCCTTTCGCCGAGCCGGGTGGTGGCCTTCTCAGCCAGCACCACACTGAAACTGCTCAGCTCCGGATCCACCTCTGCCACCAGCAGGTGAATCGAGTTGGTGCCGATGTCGATCGCGGCCACCCGACGGCGACCGGCCTGCTGAAGGTTGGGTGCCTGAACCATCGAGCTCGGCAACTGCCGCTGGGGCGCTACTTTGCCACCCACGGCCCATCCCACCGGCACACCTAGGGTGCGGCACGACGAAAAGGGGGCATGGCCAACTCGAAGCGCGGCACCCGTCTAGCCGCATGGCTGGAGCTGGTGCGCTGGCACAAGCCCAGTGGCCGCCTGATCCTGCTGATTCCAGCTGGCTGGAGCCTCTGGCTCACCCCAAACGCCCCACCGGCGCCGCTGTTGGTGGGATTGATCGTGCTGGGAGGACTGGCGGTGAGCGCGGCCGGCTGCATCGCCAACGACCTCTGGGACCGCCGCATCGACCCCTTAGTGGAGCGCACCCGCAGCCGTCCCCTAGCCGATGGCCGCGTTGGCGTTGGCGAGGCGATAGGGCTGCTGCTGATCAGCCTGGTCATCGCCTTGGCCGTGCTGCTGGTGCTGATGTGGGGGTTGCCCACCTCCAGTCGCAACCTCTGCCTGCTGCTGGCAATCGCGGCCCTGCCGCCAGTACTGCTCTACCCCTCTGCTAAACGCTGGTTTGGTTACCCCCAACTGGTGCTGGCCCTCTGCTGGGGCTTTGCGGTGCTGATCCCCTGGGCCGCTGCCACCGGCTCCCTGGCCGGCGGCTGGCCCCTGGCCCTGGTGTGGCTGGCCACCTTGCTTTGGACCTTCGGCTTCGACACGGTGTACGCCATGGCAGACCGGGATGACGACCGGGCCATCGGCGTGCGCAGCAGTGCCCTCAGCCTGGGCAGCCGGGCCCCCCTGGCGGTGGCGATCAGCTACGGACTAGCCGCCCTGGCCCTGGGGTTAGCCGCCGGCCTGCAGGGTTGCGGCTGGATCAGCTGGCCATTGGGTCTGCTGGCAACCGCCGGCATGCAGCGCGAAGCCGCCCTGCTGCGCCGCCCCAACCTGCCCCGCTCCGCCTACGGCCGCCACTTCAGCCGCCAGGTGCAGCTGGGAGGGCTGCTGCTGCTTGCCCTGGTGCTGGGGCAGCTGCCATGAGCCAGGTCACACGTCAGCCCTCACCGCTGCAGCCAGGGGATCGGGTGCAGCTGGTGGCGGCAAGCTCGGCCCTGCTGGGCGACGACGCCTTAGCGCGACTGGAGGCGGGCATCGCCATACTCGAGGGCTGGGGGCTGGAGGTGGAGCGCACGTCTCTGCACGGGCGCCAGTGGGGCTATCTGGCCGGCCAAGACAAACAGCGCCGCGGCGACCTGGAAGCGGCCGCCAGGCGGGGCGCCGAGCTGCTGGCCTGTGTGCGGGGTGGCTGGGGTGCGGCCCGGTTGCTAGAAGCCCCCCTGGCCCTGCCAACTCGCTGGCTGCTTGGTTTCTCCGACGTCACCTCCCTGCTCTGGGCCCAAGTAGCCCAGGGGCAGGGAGGCGCCATCCACGGGCCGCTGCTCACCACCCTGGCCGCCGAACCCGCCTGGAGCCAGGAGCGGCTGCGGTGCCTGTTGTTTGGTGAACCCCTGCTCGACCTGCAGGGCGAGGGCTGGTGTGGCGGCAGCGCCGCAGGCCCCCTGCTGGCCGCCAACCTCACCGTGGCCACCCACCTGCTGGGTACGCCCTATTTGCCGGATTTACGCGGCGCCATCTTGGTGCTCGAAGACGTGGGCGAAGCGCCTTACCGAATCGAGCGCATGCTCACCCACTGGCGGCTGGGCGGTGGGCTGCAGCAGCTGGCCGGCATCGGCCTGGGGCAGTTCACAGACTGCGATGACAGCACGGACGAGGCAGATCGGTTCAGCCTCGAGCAGGTGCTGCGCGAGCGCACAAGCGATCTCGGCATCCCCGTGGTGAGCAACTTGCCCGTTGGTCATGGGGTCGGCAATGCGGCCCTACCCCTAGGTGCCTGGGCCGAGCTCGATGGCAGCAGCGGCCAGCTGCGGATCAGCAGCGCGAAGCAAGCACCGCCTCTGCCACGGTGAGATCGAAGGGGGTGGTGAGCTTGATGTTGGAGGCAGGCGCCTCCAACACCTGCACCGCCAAACCCAGCCGCTCAAACAGGGCCGCATCGTCGGTGACGCTCCAGCCCTGCTCCGTGGCGGTTGCATGGGCAGCCCGCAGCTGCTGCACCGGGAAGCCCTGGGGAGTTTGGGCGGCCCACAACCAGCTGCGATCTGGGGTGGCCGTGATGGTGCCAGCTCCATCCACCTGCTTGATCGTGTCGGTTACGGGGGTGGCGGCGATCACAGCTGCGCCTTGCTGCACCGCAGCGGCACAGCGGGCCAGCAGCTCCGGCTCGACAAGACAGCGAGCCCCGTCGTGGATCAGCACCCCACCAGCAGCTGCCGGCAGGGCCGCCAGCCCCCGGCTCACCGACTCCTGACGGGTGTCACCACCCTCAATCCACTGCACCGGCCGGTCTGGCTGAGCTTCAGCCACAATCGCCGCGATCGCGCCGGCATCAACGGGCTGGCCCACGATGCCGATCCAGCTGATGGCGGGGCAGGCGAGGGCCGCATCGAGGGTCCAGGCCAGCACCGACCGCCCCGCCACTGGCAAGAGCAGCTTGTTGCCAGTAGCCCCCATGCGGCGGCCGCTGCCGGCTGCGGCGATCAGCAAATGCACAAGCGACTCCCGCGAGACGGGTCAAACCGAATCTGATCCATACAATCAGGCCGCCGAACCTGTGTCCTCTGCGATGCGCGCCCTGTTTCTGATTCCGGGCGGCAGCAGCCAGCAGCTGCAGAGTTTTGCCGCCGTTGCCGCCGTTGCCGACCAACTCCATGCCGACGTCCAGGTGGTCTGTCCGTTAGCGGCGGTGCCCCTTTGGTCCCTGCATCCAGCCGTGGAACGGGCCATGCCCTTCACCTACGAGCAGGCAACCCTTGCCGATTGGGCCAACTTGATGGGTTCGGTGCGGGAGCCTGATTTTCAGGTGAGCCTCAACCTGGCGCCCAGCCGCCAGATGGATTTGATGCTGTCTATGAGCCACATCCCCACCCGGGTGGCCAGCGGTGGCTTCTCCGCCACCGAGCGGATCACCCCCATCGAGGGCGGCTGGGCTAACCAGGCCTTTGAGGCCTTCCTTCGGCCCATCGGGGTGCGGCTTGAGGCTGAGTCATTCCGGTTGCCGATCGCCCCGGCCGACCTGGAGGCCGCCAGCGCGGCCCTACCCAGTGGCGATGGCCCGGCCCTGCTGCTGGCCCCCTCCGGTGCTGGCGGCGACTGGCCAGCCCAGCAATGGCAAGACCTACCCGCCAAGATCCGCAGCAAGCTGCCCAACCTGCGGGCCTTGGCGGGCACTCGGGGTGGAGATATGCGTAAGCGCGCCGCCCAGATCGCCAGTGCCGATGTGGTGCTAGCCAGCGACCCCGTAACGATCGAATTGGCCCTACTGCTCGGTCTACCGCTGGTGGCCCTGGGCCGGGATGAAGCCAGTCTGCCCAGCCGTGCTGGGGTGCAGGGCCTCGGCAGCGCCGCCAAGCTCAGCCAACTAGGCGACGCCGAGGTGCTTGCCGCCCTGGGACTGGGATAATTGGGGTTCGGGGGATAGTCAGGCCATACGATCAGCGCCACAAACCCCAGTGCCGCGATGTCCAGTGCAGTGATGTCCAGCCCCGCCCCCCTGGCCGGCCAAGTGGCCCTGGTTACCGGTGCCAGCAGAGGTATCGGCCGCGCCATAGCCCTTGATCTGGCAGCGGCCGGCGCCCAAGTAGTGGTTAATTACGCCAGCTCCCCAGATGCAGCCGAAGCGGTCGTAGCTGAGATCACTGCTGCCGGAGGCGAAGCCTGGAGCCATCGGGCCGATGTAGCCGATGAAGAGCAGGTCGATGCCATGGTCAAAGCGGTGCTCGCTAGGGGCGGCCGGCTCGACGTGCTGGTTAACAACGCCGGCATCACCCGCGATGGCCTGCTGATGCGAATGAAAACCGCCGACTGGCAGAGCGTTATTAACCTCAATCTCACCGGCGTGTTTCTCTGCACCCGCGCTGTGAGCCGGGCCATGCTCAAGGCCCGCAGCGGCCGCATCATCAACATCACCTCAGTGGTGGCCCTGATGGGAAATCCAGGTCAGGCCAACTACAGCGCCGCCAAGGCCGGAGTGATCGGCCTCACCCGCAGTAATGCGGCTGAATTTGCAGCTCGGGGGGTCACCGTCAATGCCGTTGCCCCGGGCTTCATCGAGAGCGACATGACCGCCGAACTCGACAAAGAACCGATCCTGGGGGCGATTCCCCTGGGGAGGATGGGCAGCGCCGCCGAGGTGGCCGGTGCAGTGCGCTTTTTGGCCGCCGACCCAGCTGCTGCCTACATCACCGGCCAGGTGCTGCAGGTGGATGGCGGCATGGTGATGCGTTAAGAGCTTGTGAGCGGCTGAGCCAACTCCTCGCGCAGCCGGCGAATCCGCTGCAGCAAGCGCAGGCGGCGACTGCGGGCGGTGATTGTCAGGAACAGCCTCACCGGCACATAAACCAAGGCCATCAATACCCCGGCAGCCGCCACGAGCACAAACACCATGGCGTTCGCAGTGGAGCCCGGATCCAGCGAAATGGCTTCGTCCGCGCTTTGCAGTGCTGTTTGCAGCAAATCCTCCATTGCTGAACCCTATCGAGCCCGGAGCGAATCAGTAGCCCCAAGCAGCAGCTTGATTCGGCTTTCCCCACCCCGCTCCGTTGGCCTGGCGGTGGTCCGCTATGGGACCCTGGCATCACTGAGTGTCAAACGTTTTCATGGCCAAGCTGATCAGCTTTTCGGATGCCTCCCGTGGCGCCCTTGAACGGGGTGTAAATGCCCTGGCCAACGCGGTGAAGGTCACCATTGGGCCCCGCGGCCGCAACGTGGTGCTGGAAAAGAAATTCGGCGCGCCCGAGATCGTTAATGACGGCGTAACCATCGCCCGGGAGATCGAACTCGAAGATCCCTTCGAAAACGTTGGCGCCAAGCTGATGCAGCAGGTGGCCAGCAAGACCAAGGACACCGCCGGCGACGGCACCACCACTGCCACCCTGCTGGCCCAGGCACTGGTCCGCGAAGGCCTCAGAAACGTGGCTGCAGGCGCCAGCCCGGTCGTGTTACGCCGCGGCATGGAAAAGGCCACAGCCCAGATCGTGGCGGGCATCGCCGAGAGGGCCCAGCCCGTCGCCGGTGAAGCGATTCGCCAGGTGGCCGAGGTCAGCTCCGGCAACGATGAAGAGATCGGCCGGATGATCGCCGAAGCCATGGACAAGGTGAGCGCTGACGGCGTCATCACCGTGGAGGAGTCCACCTCCTTGGCCACCGAACTGGAGATCACCGAGGGCATGGCCTTCGACCGTGGCTACAGCTCCCCCTACTTCGTCACCGACCAGGAGAGGCGCGAATGCGTCTTTGAAAATGCCCTGATCCTGATCACCGACCGCAAAATCAGCACCATCACTGACCTGGTGCCCGTGCTGGAGGCGGTTTCCAAGGGGGGCAGGCCCCTGCTGATCCTGGCTGAAGAAGTGGAGGGCGAAGCTCTCGCCACCCTGGTGGTCAACAAAAACCGGGGCGTATTGCAGGTTGCAGCAGTGCGGGCCCCTGGCTTCGGGGATCGCCGCAAGGCCATGCTTGGCGACATCGCCGTACTCACTGGCGCCACAGTCGTGAGCGAAGACCAGGCCATGACCCTGGACAAGACCGGCCTAGCCGAGCTCGGTCAGGCTCGCCGCATCACCATCACCAAGGACAGCACCACGATCGTGGCCAGCGGTGAGCACCAGGCAGCGGTAGCTGATCGGGTGGCCTCGATCAAGCGCGAGCTCGACAACACCGACTCCGACTACGACCGCGAAAAACTGCAGGAGCGAATCGCCAAACTGGCCGGAGGAGTTGCCGTGATCAAGGTGGGTGCTCCCACCGAAACCGAGCTCAAGAACCGCAAACTGCGCATCGAAGACGCCCTCAACGCCACCCGCGCTGCGGTGGAGGAGGGAATCATTGCTGGTGGCGGCTGCACCCTGTTGGAGCTGGCCGAAGGGCTGACCAGCCTGGCGGCTAGCTGCCAGGGCGATGAGCGCACCGGCGTCGAGATCGTCAAGCGGTCCCTAGCCGAGCCCGTGCGCCAGATTGCCCACAACTCCGGTGCCGATGGCGCCGTGGTGGCAGCTGAGATCCTGCGGCTGGGCAAGGGCTACAACGCCCTCACCGGCGTCTACGAAGACCTGCTAGCTGCAGGAATTCTCGATGCAGCCAAGGTGGTGCGCCTAGCCCTTCAAGATGCGGTCTCGATCTCCTCCATGCTGATCACCACCGAGGTTGTGATCGCCGACAAGCCCGAACCCGAAGCAGCCCCCGGCGGCGACATGGGAGGCATGGGTGGAATGGGCGGTATGGGTGGAATGGGTGGAATGGGTGGAATGGGCATGCCCGGGATGATGTGATCCCAGGCTGCTCAGCCGGCCAGCACATTGCGTACATAGGCAGCAACCTGCAAATCGACCCCGGTGATTGCCGTGCCCACAACCACGGCATCAGCGCCGAGGTCGAGGGCTTGCCGGGCCTGCTGGGGGCTTGATATGCCCCCCTCGCAAATCAGGCTCACCTCGGCGGGTAATTGCTGCCGCAACGTGGGCAATAGATCCCAGGCTGGTGGCTTCTGGCCTGAAGTTGACTCCGTGTAGCCATAAAGAGTCGTGCCGACCCAGGTGCAACCCAGCTCGGCGGCACGCAGGCCATTGGCAACGCTGTCCACATCCGCCATCAGCGCAGCACCAAGCTCCCGCTGGGCGCGGGCGATCAGACCCTCCAAATTTTCACCCCCGGGGCGATAGCGCTCGGTGGCATCAATCGCCACCACATCGGCACCAGCAGCCCAAACGGCACGAATCTCCTCCCAACCAGGGGTGATGTACACCGAGCTGTCTGGGTAACTGCGCTTCCATAGGCCCACGATCAGGGCTGTTGGGCAGCGCTGACGAACAGCGCCGATGTGCTCTGGGCTTTCCAGACGCACCCCAGATGCACCATTGCGCAAACTGGCATCAGCCATGGCTGCGATCACATCGGGATCGCGCATCGGTGAGCCCTCGGGGGCCTGCACCGACACAATCAAACCGGAGGGTTTCACTCAGCTGGCCAGGGGTAGGGCAAAGTCATCGAGCTCTTCAGAATCCGGCAGCCAGGCCCGTAGGGAAGCGTGGGCGAAGGGAGCAGGAGCGGCATTGCTCGCTGCCGGAGCCAGGGCATCCTGCACAAGGGCCAGCACAGCTGGTTGCATGCTGGGCTGAAGGTTGGTTTCCAGGCCAGCCTGGGAGCGCAGCCATTCAGCCGCCCCTACTCCTTGGCCCACGCACAGTGGTCCGGCGATCAGGGCTTCGAGGGCCGCCAGCCCCCGGCGGTGCGCCCACTGCTGCACCAGACGCTGGGCCATGGCCTGATCCCGCTCTGCAACCGCCGCCAGCAAGCGGTCCCCTAAATCGGGACGATCAGACGGTGGGAATCTGGAGGGCTGCGTCACGGAAGGACTTGCTAGGTGAGCTTGCGGTCCAAAAGCGGCCGAATCAGCAGGAACAACCCGGCGGCCAGTAAGGCGAGCACCCCTAGGCAGGTGGCGCTGCTGAGCTGGCCATAGGGGGCCTCCAGCACCACTGCGGTGAGAGAGACCTGTCCCGCATAGGCGGCACGAATCGGTTCTATCGCGAAGGTAAGGGGATTCAGGGCCGCTAGCCAGCCCAGCCAGGCCGGCATGAACGACAAGGGAGCCAAAGCGGTGCTGGCAAACAGCAGGGGCAGGTTGGCCACAAAGATCACCGCAATCAGCTCAATGTGGCCTGGTAGTGCAAAAGCAAGCCCCAAACTCAGGGCCGTGACTGCAAAAACCAACAACAGCAAGGTGACCAATACCAGCAGCAACCCAGCGCCACCAGGCCAGCCGTAACCCAGCAAAGCGGCAGTGCCCATGATCGCCAGGCTCTGCACCAAGCTCAGCGTGGTGATGTAGAGCACCGAAGCAAACACGATCGAGCTGCGCGAGCGCAGCGGCGCCACCAGCAACCGGTTGAGGAAACCGAATTCGCGGTCAAACATCAACGGCAGGCCGGCGTTCAGGGCCGCACTGAAGGCCGTGAACACGATCACACCGGCGCCAAGGAAGCGGCCGTAGCTGATGCCGCCAGGCAGCAGGCCCGCCGGAGCCTTGGCAAACAGGGCGCCAAACAAAACCAGCCAGATCAGGGGCTGCAGCACCCCCGCCACCAAGGTGGAAGGCCGGCGCTGCAGCTGTACGAACAAACGACGAGTGAGGGCCAGGGTTTCTTGACTGATCTCGGCCAAGGCGGATGCCTCGGGTTGGGGGCCTGGAAGGGTTGTGGTCATCACATGCTCGCTTTGCGTTCAGCCTTGGGATCACGGCTGCCGGCCACCGCCAGCTCCGCGTCCATCAGGGTGCGGCCGGTGGCCTGGAGATAGACATCATCGAGGCTGGGGCGGCTCTGGGCGAGGGCGAAAACCGGCAGGTCGGCTGCCGCCAATTGGCGGCGCAGCTGCTCGACAACGCCGTCGTGCTCAATCACCAGATTGAGGGAGTAGCCCTGGGCCCGGTTCACCACCACCTGGCGTACCCCGGCGCAATCGTGCAGCAGGCTGCGCACCCGCTCAGCTTCCTCGGCATCACTGAATTCGCGCACCCTCAAGGTCACCCGATCGCCACCCAAGGCGGCCTTGAGCACAGCAGGAGCGCCCTCGGCGATGACCTTGCCAGCCTCGATGATCGCCAGATGGTCAGCCAGGGCATCAACCTCCTCTAAGTAGTGGCTGCTAAGCAGCACGGTTGTGCCGCCATCCCGCAGCTGGCGCAATACGGACCAGATCGCAGCGCGACTCTCGATATCAAGACCAACGGTGGGCTCATCGAGCACCAGCACCTGGGGGCTGTGCAGCAGGCCAGCGGCCAGATCGAGCCGGCGCCGCATCCCACCCGAGTAGCTACCGCAACGCCGATCAATCCAGTCGGCCATGCCGAGCAGCTCGATCAGCTCGTCCATGCGCCGGTTCCGCGCAGCTGGGACCAGGTGATAGAGATCGCCCTGCAGCTGCAGCAGTTCGCGGCCGGTAAGGATCTTGTCGATCGCCACCTCCTGGGCCACGTAGCCCAACAAGCGGCGCACCGCCCGGGGCTCGGCCAGGGCATCAACGCCACCTACCCGCACGCTGCCGCTGTCAGGAGCCAGCAGAGTGCAAAGGATGCGCAAGGCGGTCGTCTTACCGGCACCGTTAGGACCCAGCAGGCCATAGAGGCTGCCGGCCGGCACTTGCAGGGAAAGGTTGTCGAGGGCAACGACGGCAGTTGCCGCCTTTTTGCCCCCGTAGCGCTTGCAGAGCTGCTGCAGTTCGATCACCGACTCAAGCCGCTCCAATCAGCCGACCAATGTAGGCAAGGCAGCAAAGGGGACGTTGAACAGTTGGGGGCCCAGCAGGGCTGCCTGCGGTAGACGGGCCAACAAAAGCAACGCACAGATGCCGAATAAATAGAAAATCGACCAGCGGAACATGGCCTTGGCCCGTTGGGGTTCGTCCGGCTGGCTGCGTAGCTGGGAGCTCAGCTGCAGCAGGCGGGCGTTAAAGGGCAGCACCATCAAGCCATACAGCAAGCCACCCGTTGGCAGCGCCACGATCCCAAGCAGGCTCAAGCCAACGGTGGCCCAGGCGTAATGGCTGATTGCCCGGGTCGTAACCGCCACGCCCTTGACCACCGGCAGCATTGGTATGCCCACGGATCGGTAGTCGTCCTTGAGCAGCAGGGCAAGGGCCCAGAAGTGGGCTGGGGTCCACAACATCACCAGGGCAAACAACCACCAGGAAGCCCAGCCAAGGGAGCCTGTGGCAGCGGCAGCTCCCACCAAGGGCGGAATAGCGCCAGCCACCCCGCCAACCACGATGTTCTGACTGGTGCGCGGCTTGAGCAGGGCTGTGTAGAGCAGCACATAGCTGCAGAGCCCCAGCAGGGAGAGGCTGGCAGCTAGCGGATTAACGCCGACCACCAGCACTGCCACCGACAGGATGGTGAGGCCAATGGCTAGGGCAAAGGCCTGACGCTGGGCCAGGCGACCAGAGGGCAGGGCACGGCGGCTGGTGCGCTGCATGCGCCCATCGAGATCCTGTTCCCAAAGGCAATTGAGCACACCAGCCGCAGCCGAAGCCAGGCTGCCCCCCACCAGGGTGCAGATGATCGTGCTGGCAGAGGGTGCATCGCCAGAGCTGAGGGCCATGCCACCGAGGGTGGTGGCGAGCAGCAGCGGTATGAGGCGGGGCTTGGCAACTTCAAGCCAGGCCGGCAATTTCACCGAGGGACGGATCGCCGGGGCAACGGCGATTGGAGCTGTGATCGTTGCACTAACCATGAGCCACCTCGGAAGACATTGGAGACATGGGCAAGGTCTGGCCAGAGTTGCCAAGGGAGCGGGCAAGCACCGCTGCAAGCAGAGCGACCAGCAGCGCTGCCAAGAGTTGGTGGCCGATCGTCACCAGCGGCGCCTGCAGCTGGAGCTTCAAGGTCCAAATGCCCAAGCTCACCTGGGCCAGCACCAAAACGGCCGCCCCCTGGGCGAGGCCGGGCAATAGCCCCTGACCTGGGGGCAACAGCAGGGTTGCTGCTGCTAGGGCCAGCACGGCGAGAGCTGCTGGCATGGCGAGCTGGCGGTGAGCAAGCAGCCAGCGGCAGCCATTGCCGGCACTAAAACATTGGTCTGCCGCCCATTGGCTGGCCATGGTTCCACCCAGCAGGCACTGGGCGAACACCAGCACCAGGGCCAAGCTCGCCAGCAGCTGCCACCAAAGCGGAGGGCTGATCGAGGCCCTATTCGCCATTGCCAGGCGCTGATAGAGGCCGCTTGTGAGCGCAACCAGCAGCAAGGCCGTAGAGAGATGGGCCGTAACTAAGGGCGCCGCCAGAAGCTGGGTGACGGTGAGAGCCCCCAGGGCCCCTTGAACCAACACCAGAAAAAGCGCCCCAGCAGCCAGCCAGGGCAACCAAGCGGGCAGGCGGCGCCGCCAGAAAAAACTGGCTGCCGTAAGCACCAGCAGGGCCACTCCCACTACGAAAGCGTCAAGGCGGTGAAACCACTCCAAAAACACCTGCAAGTTCATCTGACGACCTGGCAGGAGGCGGCCGTAGCAAAGGGGCCAGTCAGGACAGGCCAGACCTGCCTCCATCACCCTGGTGGCACCGCCGATGCCAACCAAGGCCACCAATGCCACCACTAGATGGGAAGCAAGTAGGGCGAGCTTTTGGATCAGAACAGGGTCTGGCCTGCTGCGAGCGCTTGGGGCTAGGGGTGGCTGGAGATTTGTCGTCACGGAAACGACCATCCCGGAGTCCAGAGAAGCTAACCAAGTTGTTCAAAACGAGGGACTCTTAATTGCCCAGATCACGAAGTGAAAACATCAGCCCTGCTTGCAAGCTGCTGAGGCGTTGATTTGCCAACCAAGGCAAGGATCGACCCGCACATCGCAGCCAGTGCCCATAGGCTGGCTTGAAGCTCAAACAGCACCGTGCCAATTCGCACCGCCCTAGCTGTGCTCACGGCCACCACAGCCCTTGTGCTGACAGGGCTTTGGGTTGGCAACAACGTCAACATGCTGCCCCTGGGCGCCAGCAGCAACGCCTCCACCTACGACGACCTATTTAAGGTTTTGTTCAGCATTGGCACCGTGCTGTTTCTCGGCATCGTGATCCTGCTGGTTTACAGCTTGTTTCGATTTAGGCGCCGCAGCGGCGATGTCAGTGATGGTCTGGCAATAGAGGGAAATCTGCCACTGGAGATCGTCTGGACTGCGATCCCTGCCGTTGTTGTTTTGTTTGTTGGGCTATATAGCTACGACATTTATGAGCGGATGGGCGGTATGGCCACGCTCAACGATCATATGGCTATGGATCACGGGGCCATGCAACAGGTCAGCGTCAAGGAAGGGGATTCAGCTGGCCGGGTTTGGGGTGGTATTGGCGTAGCCGGCATTGACGCAGCCCCTGCTGGCCCGGTTTTACCTGTTGAGGTAACCGCTATGCAATTTGCCTTCATTTTTCACTATCCAGGCTCAGACATAACCAGCGGCGAACTGCATGTGCCCGCCGGTCAACAGGTTGAGTTGCGCATGGAAGCCCGTGATGTGATCCATGCTTTCTGGGTGCCCCAGTTCCGTCTCAAGCAGGACGTAATTCCAGGCCAGCCAACCGTGCTCTCCTTTACCGCCACTAGGGCGGGGACCTATCCGATCATCTGCGCCGAGCTCTGCGGGCCCTACCACGGCGGCATGCGCTCAAACGTTGTAGTGCACGAGCCCGATGCCTACGACAACTGGTTGCAGCAGAACACTCCCAACCGCACCACCACCTGACGACACGCCATGACTCTCGCCAACCCAAGCGATTTCGACGGCAACCTGCAACCCCAGGGCTGGCTGCGCTACCTCAGTTTCAGCCTCGATCACAAGGTGATTGGCCTGCAATATTTGGTTTGTGGCTTCATCTTCTATTTGATCGGCGGCGCCCTAGCTGGAGTTATCCGCACGGAACTGATTAGTCCAATCTCCGATTTCGTCAGCCGTGAGACCTACAACGAGGTGCTCACCCTGCATGGCACGGTGATGATCTTTCTTTGGATCGTGCCAGTGGTAAATGGCGCCTTCGGCAATTATCTGATTCCATTTTATGTGGGCGCCAGAGACATGGCTTTTCCGCGTCTCAACGCTGTGGCCTTCTGGCTGATCCCCCCCGCGGGCATTCTGCTTATTAGTAGTTATTTTATCGCCGGAGCAGCTGCCCAATCTGGCTGGACCGCCTATCCACCCCTAAGTCTCACCACGCCAGCCGCAGGCCAAGTGGTGTGGATATTGAGCGTGCTTCTGCTTGGTGGCAGCTCGATTTTTGGCGGCATAAACTTCATTGCCACCATCCTCAAGCTGCGGCGTCCAGGCCTGAAGCTGATGATGCTGCCCATGTATTGCTGGGCGATGCTTGGCACCAGTATTTTAGTTGTGCTGTCAACTCCAGTTCTGGCAGGCACCCTAATTTTGCTCAGCTTCGACATCATTGCCCACACTGGATTTTTCAATCCAACGATGGGCGGAAACGTAGTGGTTTATCAACACCTTTTTTGGTTCTATTCCCACCCAGCTGTATACATCATGGTACTGCCAGCCTTCGGGCTGGTCAGCGAAATCCTGCCCATCCACGCCCGCAAACCTCTGTTTGGTTACACCACGATGGTGTATTCGATCATGGCGATCGTTTTCCTAGGCCTGATCGTTTGGGCTCACCACATGTTCACCAGTGGCACGCCCCCCTGGATGCGCCTGTTTTTCACGATTGCCACCTCCTTTATCGCCGTTCCAACTGGCATAAAATTCTTTAACTGGTTGGCAACTTTGTGGGGCGGAAAGATTGCCCTTAATTCGGCGATGTTGTTTTCATGCGCCTTTATTGTTAATTTTGTATTTGGCGGCATCACTGGCGTAGCCCTAGCCCAAGTGCCTTTTGATATTCACGTTCACGACACCTACTTCGTGGTGGGCCACTTCCACTACATCGTTTACGGGGGCACGGTGTTTGTTATTTTCGGATCTTTGTATCACTGGCATCCGAAATTCACTGGTCGTCTGCTCAACGAGGACCTGGGGCGGCTCCACTTCCTGCTCACCTTTGTTGGCTTCAATCTCTGCTTCGCCCCCCAGCACTGGCTCGGCTTGAATGGCATGCCCCGTCGAGTTGCCGAATACGACCCCGCCTTCACCACCCTCAATCAGGTGAGCAGCGTCGGCGCCCTGTTGATGGCGATCAGTACCCTGCCACTGCTTATCAATGTGGTGGTTACGGCGATAAACGGCAAAGAGGCTGGTGACAACCCCTGGAATGCCCTTACATCTGAGTGGCTCACTAGTTCGCCGCCACCGGTTGAAAACTGGCATGGCGAGGCACCACTAGTGACCGAGCCCTACGGCTACGGCCAGCACCCGGAGGAAAAAGCGTGACCAGCACCACACCCCTACAGGATTCAGTCGCCATTGAGGCTGGCCACGGCCCAGCTGGCGAGGGGCACGGAGATTTCCGCCTATTTGGCCTGGCCACCTTCTTGGTGGCAGATGGCATGACCTTCGCCGGTTTTTTTGCTGCCTATCTCACTTTCCGGGCAGTGAATCCACTGCCGGAAGGCGGAATCTATGAGCTCGAATTGCTGCTACCCACCATCAACACGGTGGTTTTGATCATCAGCAGCTTCACCTTTCACCGCGCCGGCAAGGAATGCCGGGCCGGACAGCTGGGGGCCAGCCGCCTCTGGCTGGCAATCACTGGCGGCCTGGGTGCGATTTTCCTGGCCGGTCAGATGGTCGAGTATTTCAACCTGCCCTTCAGCCTCACCGACAACCTTTTTGCCAGCACCTTCTATGCGCTCACAGGCTTTCACGGCCTGCACGTGACTCTTGGGGTGATCTGTATCGCCATCGTTGCTCTGCAAACTCGCCCGGGAGGACGCATCAGCGCCAGCGACCATTTCGGTCTTGAAGCAGCTGAGCTCTACTGGCATTTCGTCGATGGCATCTGGGTTGTGCTTTACGGAATCCTCTACCTGCTTTGAGGCGCCAAGTCGTCAACCGCTGGCACGGATGGCGGTTTCCGTGCACACCGGGCACAATTAGTTGATATTTCTGCCTAGTGCAGGCGTTTTCCATGGCGGCCAGGAGCGGCGACAGCCCCGCGGACATGCTGGAAGGCAAGGCCCTTCTTGATCGGGCCCGCGCCCTGAGCAACCGCCCAGAGGATGAAATTGCCCGAGGCTGCGGCTACGTGGGTCCTAGCGGCCGCGTCCTCAAAAAAAGTTTTTATCGAGCTTTGGTGGCCGCCAAGGGCTACCCGATACCAAGCAGCGTTAGCCGAACCGCCAGCAGTGGCCAAGGCAAGGGACGGCAAGCTGATTTCCGCACCCGGGTGCATGGCAACGGCAACCTGCTGATCGGCCAGGCATACACCCGCAAGCTGGGCTTGGAGCCGGGCCAGGAATTTCGGATCGAAATCAACCCAGACAACGGTTCGATCAGCCTGCTGCCGCTCGAACCACTTGATCCCTAGGCCTTTACCACTAGACCCCTCTCCCATGGCGCTCCCGCTCAGTCGTCGCAATGGAAGCTGGCGCTGAAGGCGAGCAGGTCGATACCGCTAAACAGGAAGCTGATTCCCACCAGCACCCCAATCACCCAGAGCAGACCCCAAGCCTGCATGGTCACGATCAGCACGCCGAGAATCAGGGTGACGATGCCGTTGAGCAAGCCCCAACCCCAACCGCTCACCCGTGTGTGACCAAGGGCCACCAGCATCGAAACCACGCCTTCAAGGATGAAAACGATGCCGATGGCAAAGGCCAGACTGGCCACCACCACGCCGCCCTCGAGCGGACCGCCGCGGAACTGCTGAATCATCCAGGCCCCCACCACGATGAAGAGGGTGGAAATCACCAGCCGCGAAAAGCAATACCAGCGTCCCAACTGGCGGGAGCGGGCCAGGTTGCTTACCCAACCCACGATGCCGCCCACCAGAAAGCCCACCGCCACGATCACGGTGATCCAGGCTGAAGCCAGCACCGGGAAGATCAGGGCCAGCACCCCAAGTACCAGCATCAACACCCCCTCAAACAGGGTGAAGGCCTTCAATCCCTCGCCTTTAGACGAAAACAGACCTGAGCCCATCGCTATGGCAGCAACATCACCCCGACCGTAGGCACGCCAAGCGCAGACGTCAGATCCAGCCGTGATCAGCCAGCCAGGGGGCATTGATCGGCTCGGCCGCGCCGCTGGGGCCGGTGGCAGCCAGCAGACGCTCGGTGTATTTGGCCAGTAGGTCGGCCTCCAGGTTGACCCCATCCCCCACCGCCAGCTGCGCCAGGGTGGTGCTGGCCCAGGTGTGGGGAATCACGGCAATCCAGAAGCCAGCGCCATCGGGGTCGCAGCCGGCCACTGTCAGGCTGATGCCATCCACCGCCACGCTGGCTTTTTCGCACACATAGCGGCCGTAGGCGGGGTTCTGCCAGGCCAGCTCCAGGCGCCAGGAGGCGGCCTGGCGGGCGATCGCTCGCACCACCCCCAGCCCATCCACATGGCCGCTCACCAGGTGGCCACCAAGCCGGTCAGCCAGGCGCAGGGCCGGCTCAAGATTCACCCTGCCGCCCCGGTCTGCCTTGGCGGCCAAGGTGGTGCGGCCCAGGGTTTCCTCACTCACATCAGCGCGAAAGCCATCGGCCAGCCGCCCCGCCACGGTGAGACAAACCCCATCCACCGCCACGCTGTCGCCCAGGGCCAGGTCCGCTGGGGTCCAGCTAGCTCCCGGGGCTGCAGCCCACTGCAGCTGAACCCCGTGGGGCGAGCGGCGAATCACGCCTGTGGCCTGCACCAGCCCGGTAAACATCTGCTGTCCAGCCCAGGGCGATCCATCCTCGCCATAATCGGACAAAAGGCAGCGCCGGGCCATGGTTGAAATGCGCGTTGCCGGAATTGCCCTCGATGCGGCCAGTCGCAGCCCGATCGTGCTTCTACGCGATCCATCGGGCCGGCGCCAGGTGCCGATCTGGATCGACCAGGCCCAAGCCCAAAATATCCTGGCGGGCCTCAGCGAAGAACCGCCGACCCGCCCCCTCAGCCACGACCTGATGGCCGACCTGATCGATGCTGGTGGCTTGCAGCTCGACCGGGTTGTAATTCACACGATCGAAGACAGCACCTTCCGCGCCGTGCTGAAACTCAGCCCCGCTAGCGATGGTGAAGGGGCGGCTCCTGGCGAGGAAACGGCAGCCTCCAGCATCGAGCTCGACGCCAGGCCTAGCGATGCCATCGCCCTCGCCCTGCGCACCGGCAGCAGCATCTGGATGCTCGAAGAGGTTGTGGCTGATGCCTCCATCCCAGTGGATGCGGAGGCCGACGCCCAGGAGCAGGACAATTTCCGCCGCTTCCTAGACAGCACCAGCCCCGCCGACCTGGTGCGCCACCTCAAACAGGCCCGTCCCGAAGCCGACCAACCTGGGGATGAACCAACAGCCTGAAAACCAGCTGCAGCGCCCCTACGGCGCCGGGCCGGCGGTGTCGACCTTCAGCTTGGGCACCATGCGGGCCCTGGGCAGCCCCGCCCAGATGGAAGCGGTGCTTAGGGCCGCCCTGGCCGCCGGCATCAACCACCTGGAAACAGCCCCTGCCTACGGGCCCGCCGAAACCTTCCTGGGCCAGGCCCTGGCGGCCCTGCAACGGGACAACCTGGGCCCCTCAGACGGCTGGCGCATCACCAGCAAACTTCTGCCCGGCTCCGACCTCGCCACCGGCCAGGGGCAACTGCGCTCGATCCTGGAGCGCCTTGGCGTGGCCCAACTCACCAACCTGGCCGTGCATGGCCTCAACCGACCCGAGCATCTGGAGTGGGCGCTTAAGGGGCCCGGCGCCAACCTGCTGGCCTGGGCCAAAGATGAAGGGCTGGTGGGTCAGGTGGGCTTCAGCAGCCACGGCACGCCCGAGCTGATCGAGGCCGCCCTGAGCTCGGGGAGCTTCACGTTCTGCAGCCTGCATGTGCACCTGTTTGACCAGACCCGCCTGGCCATCGCCCGCGCCGCCCTGAGCCAGGGGATCGGCGTGCTGGCCATCTCCCCAGCCGATAAGGGCGGCCGCCTCTACGACCCACCAGCTGAGCTGCTGGCCGACTGCGCCCCGTTTCACCCCCTGGAGCTGGCCTATCGCTTCCTGCTCGATCAGGGGATCTCCACCTTGAGCCTGGGGGCTGAGCAGCCGGCAGACCTGGCCTGGGCCGCTGCCATCGTCGGGCCCTCGCCCTGGCTGAGTGCCGCACAACGCTCAGCCCTGCAGCACCTGGATGCAGCCGGCCGCGAGCGCCTGGGGGCGGAGCGCTGCGGCCAGTGCCGCGCCTGCCTGCCCTGCCCCAACGGCGTGCCGATCCCCGAACTCCTGCGCCTGCGCAACCTGGCCGTGGGCCACGGCATGGAGGCCTTTGCCCAGGAGCGCTACAACCTGATCGGCCGCGCCGGCCACTGGTGGGAGGAGCTCAACGCCGAGGCCTGCCGCGCCTGTGGCGCCTGCCTGCCCCGCTGCCCCCACGAGCTACCCATCCCCGAGCTGCTGGCCGACACCCACCGGCGCCTGAGCGCCGCCCCCCGCCGCCGCCTTTGGGGCTAGGGCCTGGGGGCGGCCGCATCCCAGAGGTTTTGCTGGGCCAGCTGCTGGGGCACGGAAAGGGGTGGCAGGCTCCAGCAGCGCTGCAGCAGGCCATCTCCCGGCAGCAGCAACGCCGCCATCGACGCGGGGAAACGCCGGGCCACTGGCGCCAGCACCGCCTGGGGTAGGGGAGGCACCCAGCCCTTCGCCAGCAGGGCTTCCAGCAGCGGTGGCTCCAGGATCGCCCCGAGCCACTCCAGCGGAGGTGGAGCCGGCTGCAAGTTCTTAGGTGCGGCCGATCGCAGCAGCAGCTGCCAGCTGAGCGGCGCGCCGCTGTCGGGCCAGATCACCGCCAGGCGCTGGTCGCGGCGTAGCAGGGGGATCAGGCGCTGCAGGGGCAGCACCGCCGCCTCAGCATCACCGCTGAGCAGCAGATTGAGGCCGTCACGGTCGTCGTAGGCGAGGGCCTGGGCCCGCAAGCGCTCCAGCCGCTCAAAATCGCCGCCCATGATCTCCAGGCTGATGCGGGGGCTGGAGGGCAGCACCAACCGGCCGCGCAGGCTGGGATCAAGCAGCAACTGCCAGCCCTCCTGGCGACGGGCCGCCAGGTCGGGGCGGCTGCGCAGGGCGATCACCCAGGGGCTGTAGGCCCAAGGGAAGGCCAGCTGCCCAGCAGCCGGCGGAGCATAAAGACGGGCCACCGGGGCACTGAAGGCGGCCAGGCGAGCCCACAGCCGCGGCGCCTCAAAGGGCTGAAGCTGCTGCCGGCTCAGGCCACTGGCCCAGCCGTCACTCAGGGCAACCAAGCCAGGGGCCGGCCGTTGGCCAAGCTCACGCACGGCTTTTTGCACAGCAGCTGCATCAGCTACTTGGCGTGTCCGCCAGGGGGCGGGCAGTTGCTTCAGCCAGGCGGCGGGCAGGTCTGCTTCTGCCAGCAGCAGCTCGGGGCCAGCGGCGGAGCGGCAGGCGGCCAGCAGGCCAGCGCCAGCCCCCACCCCTAGCTGCAGCAGCCGGCGACGGGAGAGCACAGCGGGAGTGAATGCCATGGCAGCGACCCTAGGCACCGAGCTCCAAGCGGCAGGCTGCGTCGCAGGCCTCCGCCAGGGCCTCTGGCTGCCGGCCTGCCAGCTGCCAGAGCAGGGCCAGGCCGCCGGCCCCCACCCCCTCCTTGACGTAGCCGCGCTCGTAGTCGCGTAGGGCAGCGCTGCTGCAGCCATGGAAGCGCAGGGCCGCCACCTCCAGCCGCGGCCGCACCTGCCAGCGGGCACCTATGCGCTCCAGCAGCAGGGCCAGGTTGCTGCCAGCTTCCTCGGCCACCCAGGCGGTGGTGGCCACCACCAAGCGCTCCGCCAGGGCTGGCCGCAGCTGGGGTTCGGCCAGGGCTAGGGCCAGGGCCAGCACCGCCGCCATCTGGCTGCCACCGGCCAGCAGCACCGGCGTACCGCGGGCCGCCGCCGCCCCCACCAGCCCTGCAGCGAAGGCCTGCATGGGATCCCCCAACGCCGCCAACACGCTCAGGGGGTCCGCAACTCCCGTCAGCTCTGCCGCCTCAAAACCTGCCACAGCCAAACCCTGAGCCACGAGGGCCGATTTGAGCCCGTGGGCCGGTTGGCGCAAGCTGCCGCTGACTAGACCCGCCGCCGCCACCCCCAGGCCCTCGAGCACCGCCAGGGCCGTGGTGGTGCCTCCAGGCACGCATTCGGCCAGCAGCAACGGCTCGGCCGGATCCCAGCACCTGCCCCAGGTGCGGCCGCGCTGCACCAGGGCCGCCACCCTGGCTGGGGCAAGGGCCCGGCCCGTGCTGAGACAGCGAGCCGGGCCGGCACTCTCCAGCCCCGGCAGGCGCAGGTGCGGCACCGCCGCCGCGATCGCACAGCCCAGATCGAGCACCCGGGTGCGCTCCAACAGCCCCAGCTGACTCAACACCACATGGCTGATCAAGGCCGGGCTCACCCCCGCCGGCAGGGGCGGCAGGGCATGGCAGCGGCGGCCACCGGGGCCCAGCAGCAGCAGTTCGGCATCGGCGGCGGCCGTGCCCAGCCGGGCCTGGGGCGAGGCCCCGGCAGCGGAAATTCCAGGCACTGCAGCCGTATCGGTGGCGGCGAGCAGCAGCAGGGTGCGGCTGCGGCGCCAGCCCTGCTCCAGGGCCTGGGTCCAGGAATCAGAATCTGGGGCCATCAGGCCGCTCAGAGGGGGTCAAGGGCCACCAGGGCCCGAAGGGCATCCGGTGGCTCTGGGATGGGGGAACGCAGGCGCGGAAAGATCCAGTAGGCCACCGCATGCAGGGCCAGCACCACGATCACGTTCTGCACCCACACCATTGCCAGCGCAGCCAGCTGCACCTGGGCCAGCTCGATCGACGCCGCCAGGCCCAGCCAGCCAGCCAGCTTCTCCAATAAACCCGCAGCCGCCGTGGTGATCAGCACCCAAAGGTTCTCACCCACCAAAACCGAAAGCACCGCCACCCGCACCAGGAAGCCGGCTGCACCGATAAGGCTGCCAACGCCCCAGCTCAGCCACCAACTGGAGCGCCAACCGACCCTGGCCCGCCAGCACCAGCCCAGCCACAGCGCCAGCAAGCCATAGGGGAAAACCACCAACGGCCCCCGGATCGGACCCATCAGGGCGACCAGCAATAGGGCGGTCACAACCAGCCCCTCCACAGCACAGCGCCAGCCATGGCGCAACTGCAACAGGGCCAGGGGTAGGGGCAGGGCCAGCCGAAATAGGGGGCTGCCCACCGGCAAGTAGTAGAGCGCCACCCACAGCAGGGCGGTGGCGGCGGCGAGATAGGCCGTATCCATCAACTGGCGGGCCTGGCCGCGATTGAGTTGGCGCCGGGACGACATCAGCGCGGTGCCGGCGCCGGTGTCACTGTTGGAGCTGCTGAGGGCGTAGCGGCGGCTCCGACCCGCTCGATCATCTCCACCTCAAAGCTCACCCCCGCCGCCCGCAAGGCTTCTGTGACCGCTTCAGCAGGGGCAGAGGGATCGGCGGAGGGAAGCTGGATCGTGATGCGATAGGGGGCTGGCTTACTGGGATTGACGGCTGCCGGCTTGGCTTGCACCGGCTTGGGCTCAGCCTTTTTGGGGGAGGCAGCCGTGGGGGAAGCAGCCGTGGGGGAAGCAGCTTTGGAGGCGGGAGTGGCGGTAGCTGGATTAGGGGCAGGCGAGACCGGCTGAGCGGGCTGGGCCGGGGGCGCTGAGAAGCTGCGGGCCAGCTGGTCGCCGAAGGGGGTGCCACTGCAGCCAGCCAGCGCTAGGGCGCAAAGCAGCGACCCAAGGGTGCGGCCAGCGCCTGCCATCAGCTGTCCGCCGCCCTGATCACCCGCACCGCGCTGGCGCGCAGCCGGCCGGTCTTGGTGGTGCTGGGAGCTTTCTTTGCCGCAGGTGCCTTAGCTGCCGGTTTTTTGGCTGCTGGCTTTTTGGCTCCCGGCTTCCTGGCTGCAGCTTTGCCAGTAGCTGCCTTAGCGGCCAGCAGCTCAACCGCCTGCTCCAGGGTGATGGTGTCGGCGGTGGTGCCCTCCGGCAGCGAAGCATTCACCTTGCCCTGCTTGACATAAAGGCCGTAGGGACCGTCAAACAGTTGGATCGCCTCGTCGTCGCCCTCGGGGATACCGATGTCCTTGAGGGCCGTGCGGCCGCCACGGCCCTTCTTGGGCATGGCGAACAGCTCCAGGGCTCGGTCAAGGCAAACCACCAGTACGTCGTCCTCAGCCTTGAGCGAGCGGTAGTCCTTCTCGCCTTTGCCCTTGTGGTGCACCACGTAGGGGCCAAAGCGACCCAGACCCGCCTCCACCCGACCGCCCTCGGGGTGGTCACCAAGTTGGCGGGGTAGCCGCAACAGGGCGAGGGCATCCTCCAGGGTCAGCTCCTCGGGCTTGGCGCCTTTGGGCAGCGAAGCTCTCTTCGGTTTGGGGTTCTCGTCACTCACCTGGCCCCGCTGAACGTAGGGGCCGTACTGGCCAAACAGCAGATACACCTGCTCACCACTTTCCGGGTCATCACCAAGCGACTCAGGCCCATCGGCCTTTTGCCTCAGGATCAGTTCCGCCTTTTCGGCATCGAGATCGGCAGGGGTGATCTCCTGGGGCAGGGTGGCCTTGAGCAGCTCTTCGGTGCCGTCTTCAGCGACGCGCTTGGTTTCCAGGTAGGCGCCGAAGCGGCCGATGCGCACCACGCAGGGCAGGCCCTCCAGCTCAACAGTGCGGGACACGCCGGGGTCGATATCGCCCTCCCGCTGCTGCACCTGGGTTTCCAGACCCTTTTCTCCCTTAAAGAAGCTCTCCAGGTAAGGAAGCCACTGCACCTGACCGTGGGAGATCTCATCGAGGGTGTTCTCCATCCGGGCGGTGAAGCTGGTGTCCACCAGATCCGGGAAGTGCTCCTCCAGCAGGGCCGTCACGGCAAAAGCCGTGAAGCTGGGGGTGAGGGAGTTGTTGGCGAGGGTAGCGTAGCCGCGATCGACGATCGTGCCGATGATCGAGGCATAGGTGGAGGGGCGACCGATGCCCTCCTTCTCAAGCATTTTCACCAGGGCAGCCTCGCTGTAGCGAGCGGGGGGCTGGGTTTGGTGGCCGAGGGCCTCCACCGCCTTGCAGACGGGGCAGTCACCCAATTTCAAGGCCGGCAGCAGCAGCTCCTGACCTTCAAGAGCCGCGTCGGGATCGTCGCTGCCCTCGACGTAGGCGCGAAAGAAACCGGCGAAGTCGATGCGCTTACCCGAGGCCCGGAACTGGGCTGGGCCCAGGGAGCCGCCATCGGCCTGCAGTTCCACCGCGAGCATGGTGAGGCGGGCATCAGCCATCTGGCTGGCCACGGTGCGCTTCCAGATCAGCTCATAGAGGGCCAGATCCTTGCCATCAAGACCTGTGGCGTTTGGGGTGCGGAAGGCCTCACCGGCTGGGCGAATCGCCTCGTGGGCCTCCTGGGCGTTGCGGGCCTTGGTGGAAAACTGGCGGGGGCTGGGGCTGAGGTAGTCCTTGCCGTACTTCTCGCTGACGCAGCTGCGGGCGGCGTTGATCGCCTGGTCGCTGAGGTGCACCGAGTCGGTGCGCATGTAGGTGATGAAACCGCGCTCGTAGAGGCCCTGGGCCGTGCGCATGGTTTCCCGGGCCGAGAGCCGCAGCTTGCGGTTGGACTCCTGCTGCAGGGTGCTGGTGGTGAAAGGCGGCACGGGCTTTCGCACCGTGGGCTTCTCCTCTACGGAGGTCACCTGCCAGGGGTTGGCCTGCACCTGGACCTGGAGCTGGCGGGCCTCGGCCTCGCTCAGCAGCCTCACCTTGCTGCCGGCCTTAAGGGCGCCGGTGCTCTCATCGAAGTCGGAGCCTCCGGCGATCCGCTCCCCTTTCAAATGGCTGAGCTTGGCCTCAAAGCCAGCTTCGCCCTGCTCCAGCCGGGCTTTGAGGTCCCAGTAGCTGCCGCTGCGGAAAGCCCGGCGGGCCCGCTCGCGCTGCACGAGCAGGCGCACTGCCACCGATTGAACCCGGCCGGCGCTCAGCCCCCACGCCACCTTTTTCCACAGCAGGGGCGAAAGGGTGTATCCCACCAACCGGTCGAGAATGCGCCGGGTTTCCTGGGCATGCACCAGCTCCATATCGAGGTCGCGGGTGTCCTCGAGAGCCCGGCTGATGGCCTCTTTGGTGATCTCGTGAAACACCATGCGCTTCACCGGCACCTTGGGGCTAAGCAGCTGCAGCAGGTGCCAACTGATCGATTCCCCCTCCCGATCTTCGTCAGTGGCCAGCAGCAGCTGGTCGGCGCCCTTGAGGGCATCCTTGAGCTCCTTGACCACCTTTTTCTTGTCCTTCGGAACCACGTAGAGGGGCTCGAAGTTGGCGGCGGTGTTGACGCCGAGATTGGCCCACTTCTCACCTTTGTGGGCCGCCGGAATCTCACTGGCGTTATTGGGCAAGTCGCGGACGTGCCCCATCGAGGCTTCCACCTTGAAGTCCTTGGGAAGGAAGCCGCGGATGGTGCGGGCCTTCGTCGGACTTTCAACAATGACCAGGGTGTGACCCACAGACCAGCGCCTTACCGCTTCCCTCTTTATCGCATCAAGCGCCCAAGTCGACAGCCAGGCGCCGCTACAGTCCTCCACATCACAGCTCCCACCTCGCGGTCCCCTCGCTGATGTTCCTGCTGGGCGCCCTCTCCTCCGTGGCCGATGCGATCGGCAGTGGTGCCGGAACGGGAGGTTTAAATCTCCAGCTCAACGCTGGTGCCATCGCCCCGGAGGCGGCGGTGCTGATCGCGCTGCTCACCTGCCTGCTGGTGGATCTCGCTGGCGAGAAGGCGGCCAGCCGCTGGGTGCCACCGATTTGTTATGCCGGCCTGGGCAGCGCCCTTGTGCTGCTTGCCCTGCAGTGGAACACCCCCGACCTGCAGCCCGCCTTCGTGGGCTCCTTCCTGGCGGACAACCTGGCGATTGCCTTCCGGGCCGTGGTGGCGGCCTCCACCTTGATTTCATTGCTGCTCAGCTGGCGCTACGTGGAGCAGAGCGGCACGCCGGTGGGTGAATACGCCGGCATCCTGCTGGCTGCCACCCTCGGCGCCATGTTCCTGTGTGGCGCCACCGATCTGGTGACAATTTTCGTGTCGCTGGAAACCCTGTCGGTGTCGAGCTACTTGCTGGCGGGCTACATGAAGCGAGATGCCCGCAGCTCGGAGGCAGCACTCAAATATTTGCTGGTGGGCTCGGCAGCCGCGGCTGTATTTCTCTACGGCGCTTCCCTGCTTTATGGCCTCACCGGCGGTGCCACCGGCCTCGACGCCGTAGCCCTGGCCCTGCGCACCAGCGCCTCACCCGTTACCGCCTTGGCCCTGGTTTTCGTGCTGGCCACGGTGGCCTTCAAGATCGCGGCGGTGCCCTTCCACCAGTGGACTCCCGATGTCTACGAGGGCTCGCCAACACCGGTGGTTGCCTTCCTTTCGGTGGGCTCCAAGGCCGCCGGCTTTGCCCTGGCCCTGCGCATCCTGGTGGGCTGCTTCGAGAGCTTTGATGCCCAGTGGAAGTTGCTGTTCACCGTGCTGGCGGTGCTGAGCATGGTGCTGGGCAACGTGGTGGCCCTGGCCCAAACCTCGATGAAACGGATGCTGGCTTACAGCTCCATCGGCCAGGCCGGCTTCGTGATGATCGGCCTGGTGTGCGGCACCGAAGACGGCTTCGCCGCGATGGTGCTCTACATGGCGGCCTACCTGTTCATGAATCTGGGCGCCTTCGCCTGCATCATCCTGTTCTCGCTGCGCACCGGCTCCGACCGCATCGCTGATTACGCCGGCCTTTATCAAAAGGATCCGCTGATCACCCTGGGCTTAAGTCTCTGCCTGCTTTCCCTAGGTGGCATACCGCCGATGCTTGGCTTCTTCGGCAAGATTTATTTATTTTTTGCCGGCTGGGCCGATCACCAATACCTGCTGGTGGTGGTGGGCCTGGTCACCTCGGTGGTATCGATCTACTACTACATCTCAGTGATCAAGATGATGGTGGTAAAAGAACCTCAGGAAGCCTCAGATGTGGTGAAGGCCTACCCGGCCATTAATTGGTCTGTGGCTGGCCTACCCGCCCTGCGCACTGCCCTGGTGGGCTGCGTAATTGTCACCGCCGTGGGTGGCATTCTCTCCAACCCCCTATTCACCTGGGCTAGCCAGGCTGTTACCGGCACGCCGATGCTGGTTCAGGCCATTGGTTGAGCACAGGTCATTTGTTAAGAACAGGGCAAAGATTTAATGGGCGATCCCGTTGCCCAACTCCAGGGCGTAGACAAGGTTTATGGCAGCGGCGAGATGGCCGTTAAGGCCCTCGATGGTGTGGATCTCACCGTCAATAGAGGGGATTACTTAGCCGTGATGGGAGCGTCCGGCTCCGGCAAGAGCACGGCGATGAATATTCTCGGCTGCCTCGACCGCCCGTCCAGTGGCAGCTACCGGCTCAACAACACTCCGGTGGAAGAACTCAGCGATGACCAGCTCGCTGATTTGCGCAACCGCGACCTTGGCTTTGTGTTTCAACAGTTCCATCTGCTGCCCCAGTTGAGCGCCCTCGATAATGTGATCATGCCGATGATCTACGCGGGGGTGCCTGCGGCTGAGCGGCGCCAACGGGCCCAGGCGGCCCTCGAGCGGGTGGGGCTGGGTCAGCGGCTAAATAACAAGCCCAATCAGCTCTCGGGCGGCCAGCAGCAACGGGTAGCCATAGCCAGGGCGATCATCAACCAGCCCGCCCTACTGCTGGCCGACGAGCCAACCGGCGCCCTCGATTCCCAAACCACCGCCGAAGTACTCGACATCTTCGATGCCCTGCATCGCGGCGGCATGACCGTGGTGATGGTGACCCACGAAGACGACGTAGCTGCCCGAGCCGAGAAGATCGTGCACTTCCGTGACGGCCGGATCCTGGGCTGAGGGATCCTCAGCCCAGGGCGCGGGGCCGCTCCAACCTCTCCAATAGCTGCCCCATCAGCAGGGCGATGGCATCGCTGCCGGCGGCTCCCTTGCCCGGGTCTAGATCACCGGGATCAACCGCCACCCAGCCGCCGTCGCCTGGCAGGCGCAGCTCGAAGTGCAGATGGGGGCCGCTGCTCAAGCCCGTGCTGCCGACCCGGCCGATTACCTCGCCCTGGCGCACCCGGTCGCCCTCCTTGACGTAGAGCTCGCTGAGATGGCCATAGAGGGTGCGGCGCCGCGGCCGGTCGTGTTCGACCTCAACCGCCAAGCCGTAGCCACCCGCCAGACCACTGCTCACCACCAGGCCGGCCAGGGCTGCCACCACCGGCGTGCCCTCCGGCGCCGCCAGATCTCGGCCGGCATGCATCAGCCAGCTACCCAGGATCGGGTGCAGCCGGTAGCCGAAGTTGCTGCTGGTGATTGCCGAGCCAATAAGAGGGAACAGCAGCTTGCGGTTGCCGTTGCCACCGATCGGAGCCGGGCGGGGTGTGACCCCAAAGACATCGGCAAGGCGGAAACTACCGCCAGCTCCGGCCAGCAGCGCCGAAACCGGCACCGTGAGCGGCGGCAGCAAGCGACCTTCGCCGTCGTAACGGCCAAAAGATTCAGCGCTTGCTACGCCGTTAATTACGCCGTTTTTGGTCCGGCCGCGCCAGCGCACCACCAAGCCCCTGCTGCACTCCTGCTGGGAAAGGGCGCCGCTGCTGCAGGCCCGCTGGTGTGCCGGCACGTTGAAGGGGGTCATGCCAGAGCCCGAACGAATCCGGGCCCGCTCCACCGGACTAACCACCCCATCGCGCACCAGCTCATCGAGGGAGGCCTCAAAACGGGCTGGCGGCCGACTCGGCAGGGCAGCCGGATCAGGACGCAGCGGCTGAGCCAGGGGCACGGGTGGTGGCGAGGGGGCAAGGCTAGGGCTCAGTTGGTCTTGCCCCCAGGCCAGACCGACTCCTAGCAAGGGGGCGGCAATAAGGGGCAGCATCGCCAGCAGCACCCGGCCACAAGGGCTTGGAGCTACAGGGTGCAGGGGGGCTTGCCCCGATGGCTGGCGATCGCGCATAGCTGCCATTGTAAAAATCCGGGCTAACGGGTCCCGTTAAGAGGAACGGCATCAGAAGTGGCGCTGCAGGGCCAACTCCCGCCCCTGCCGGCCGAGGCGCAGGCGGCCATCGGCATGCAGACCCAGCACCTGCCAAAGCTCACCTTCGTGCAACCAGCCCGCCGGTGGGCGCCAAAGCCGGGCTTCAGCGGCGGCGCGCACCTGGCAAGGCTGCTGGGCATGGGCCGCAGCCCATTCCAGGCCGGCAAGCACCCTGGGCAACAAGCGCTCTGGCCGCGCCAGGGGGTGGCCCTGTCGGCAGCCGAGGGCCTCTGCCACCGACAGGGCCCCAGGCGGCACCCGGTTGCAACCATTGAGCCCAACCCCAACCTGGGCAGCGCGGATCCCCTGGCCCCGCAAGCGCATCCGGGGCAACAACCCCGCGATTTTGCGATCCCCCACGAGCAGATCGTTGGGCCACTTGAGCTGTACCGCAAGCCCCAGGGCCTCTAGCTGCTGGGCCAGCCCCACCGCTACCGCAAGGCCCAGGGAGGCCGTTCCAGGCAAAGCCCCAGCCCAAGGGATGGCCGCACTTAGCCAAAGCCCGCCCGCCGGAGACAACCAGGGCCGCCCCTGCTGACCGTGGCCAAAGCGCTGGCGCCGAGCTGTTACCGCCAGCCGCTGCAGCGGCAAGCCGGCGACCTGGCGCCGCTGCAGCCAGCGAGCAAGTTCGATCTCGGTGCTGGCACACACCGGCAGGCGGCGCAGCTGCCAGCTCAAAGGGTGGCCAGCCAGGAGCCAATGCGGGCCGCACCAGCCTCGAGGTCAGCCACCGGATGCACCAGGGCAAGGCGCAGCCAGCCCTCGCCTCCGGGGCCAAAGCCATTGCCGGGCGTCAGGGCCACACCGGTGGCCTCGAGCAGGGCAGCGCAAAAAGCTTCGCTGCCCCAGCTGCGCTCACGCGCCTGGGGCGGCAACTCCAACCACAAATAAAGCGCCATTGAGGGCCGCCGCACCGGCCAGCCCACCGCCTCCAGGGCATCAGCCATGCGATCGCGTCGCTGCCGGTATTCCTGCCGCAACTGCTCAGGCCAATGCGGAGCCTGCTCAAGCGCCGCAATCGCCCCTGCCTGCAGGGCAAGGGACTGATTGAAATCCACAACCCCCTTGAGCTGGCGCAAGGCGCTGATCAACCACTCGGCACCGATGGCGAAAGCCAGCCGGTAGCCCCCCAAACACCAGCCCTTGGAAAAGGAGAAAAACTCAATGCCGCAGTCGCGCCAATGGGGGGAACGCAACAGGGCCGGTGCCTCGCCATCGAGGGCCAGATCCACGTAAGGGTTGTCGTGGGCCAGCACCAGCCCATGGCGCACCGCCCGCGCGGCGGCTTCATCGAGCCAGGAGTGCTGGCCCGTAGTGACGGTGGGGTTGTGAGGGTAGCCGAGCACCATCAACTTCAAATCGTCCCACTGCTCTGGGCTGAGGGCATCAAAATCGGGTCGCCAACCCGCTTCGGGATCAAGCGGCAACAACACCGGCTCAGCGGAAGCCAGGTGCAAACCACCCAGGTGGGAGGGATAGCAGGGGTCGAGCAGCAGGGCCCGATCACCCGGGTTGAGCACCGCCAGGGGCAGGTGGGCCGTGCCCTCCTGGGAACCCACCAGCAACAGCACCTCAGTCTCCGCATCCACCTTGACCCCAAAGCGACGCTGGGCCCAGTCGGCCACTGCTGAGCGAAACGGCAGGGTCGCTGCGTGAAGGCAGTAAGAGGCGCTGGCGGGTTGACCAAGCTGGGCAGCGATCGCCTCGATGGCCGCCTCCGGCGGCTGCAGATCGGTGGAGCCGAGTGAAAGATCGAGCAGTGGGGGCAGGCCCCGACTGGCGGCACGGGATGCGTAGGCCGATTTGCGCTGGTCATTGCGGGCGAAAATGCCGCTGCCAAGACGGGACAGGCGCTCAGAGATGGGCATCCACAAAAGCCTGTAGCTGCGGTTTGGCCATAGCACCCTCGTGACGAGCCAGTTCCTTGCCATCTCGAAACAAGATCAGGGCGGGCAGTCCCTGGATCTGCAGGCCATCGCGAATCACCGGGTTGGCGTCTGCCTCGAGCTTGCCCACCACCAGACGACCCGCATATTCAGCAGCCAGCCACTCCATCATTGGAGCCATCAGCCGGCAGGGACCGCACCATTCGGCCCACACATCCACAAGCACGGGCGTAGAACAATCGGTCACCTCAGCTTGGAAATTGGCATCGGTGAGATGAGCGACAGACACGACAGCAGCCCTTAAAAACGTATGCGTACAGCGATTGTATGGAGCGGGGCAGCCGGCCGGAGACGAACTGCCAAGCCGCTCAGAGCTTGTCGATCGAACGCTTGAGCTCCTCGAGCTCCGGGTCTACCTCGCTCACCTTTACCGGCTCGAGCTGGGGAGCGGCTGGGGTGCCCAGGGGCAGGGATACCGGTGTCCCACCGGCCAGGCGATTTTTTAGAGCCGCCAATTCATCGTCAACCTCCGGGGCCCCTTCAAGCGCCGCAAACTGACTCTCCAGATCTGCTCCAGCCAGTTCAGCGGCGGCCTGGCTGCGAGCCTCCAGGGTCTGCACCTTTTCCTCCATACGCTCAAAGGCGGCCATGGAGCTGTTGGTGCCCAAGCTGCCCACGGCGCTCTGCAGCTGCTCCTGGGCCTGGGCCGCCTGGGCCCGGGCCTTGAGCATGTCCTTTTTGGTTTTGGCCTCGGCGATCCTGCTCTCAAGAGAGATCAAGCTCTTTTTGAGCTGCTCCACCTGACCCGCCTGGCTCTGGAGCTGGGTGTTGAGGGCAGTGGCAGTGTCCTGGCAGGTTTTGCGACGCCCTAGGGCTTCGCGGGCCAGGTCTTCCTCGCCCTTCTTGAGGGCCAGTTCAGCGCGCTCATACCAGGTTTTGGCCTGGGAATCGGCCTGCTCCGCCTGGTTCTGGATGCGCTTTTGGCTAGCGATCGCCGTAGCCACCGCCTGGCGCAGCTTGATCAGGTCCGACTGCATGTCGGCCACCGATTGATCCAAAATTTTGGAGGGATCCTCCATCGCGCCTACCGCCGCATTGGCGTTGGCGCGGATCAGGCGGCTTAGGCGGTCAAAGAAGCCCATCGGAGGCTGCAGGGGCAAGGCTTGAGGTTAGCCAGGGTTTGGCTTGGTTCAGCAGCGGGATTGCCGCACCGCCGATAGGGTCAAGCCATGGCCAAGGCCCCCCGGCAGCAAACCCGCCAACTCGGCAATCTGAGCCTGCTGATGCCGCCACCCCGGCAGCCCGCCAGCGCCCTGGCCAGCTGCCTGCGGGAATTGGAGCAAAGCTGGCAGCAAGGGGGACACCTGGCAGCCCTATGGCAGGCCTGGCCCCGCATCGCCGGCGCCCAGCTGGCACCCCACTGCCGGCCCCTGCGGCTGCACAGCGGCCTGCTCACCGTGGGCGCCGCCCCTGGCCCCTGGCTGCAGGCGCTCCAATACAACCGTCACCAACTGCTGGGGGCCCTGCGCGCCAACGGCTTCACAGTGCGCGACATACGCCTGGAGCAGCACCACCCCAGCGCCGCCGTAGCCCCCGGCCGCCAGCAGGAGGAAGAAGTGTGGAGCGTCCATCCCAGCCGGGTAGACGTCCACGGCATGGCCACCTGTCCCCGCTGCACCAGCCCGGCCCCCGCCGGCGAAATGGCCCGCTGGGGCCATTGCAGTTTCTGCCGGCAAAAGGAGCTGACCCAGTCTTTAGAAGGAGCGCAGCCTCAGTAGCGCTCGGGGCGCTTCAGCCGCCAGTCGGCGGCCACCCCCTGCCGCTGCAGCTGGGCCGCCCGCTGCTCAAGGCGACTGCGCTCCAGGCGCCAGAGAGCGTAGATACCGCGGCGATTCAGCAGCTGGGGTTTAAGTCCCTGCCAATGGGGCTGGGCGGCGGTGCCGGAATCAATCACCACCAGCACGGTTGGCTGCTGCGCCGGCTTGCTGGCGGGCTGGCCCGGGCGGCTCTCATGTCGCAGCCGATCGGCCAGGTTCACCAGATGCTGGGGCTCATCACCCTCAAAGATCACTACCCGGCGGCTGTAGTAATGCAGCGAAGGCTTGAGCATGCCGAGCATCGCCAGGGGCTCGCTGGGCCGGCGGGCGGAGCGAGCCTCAGCCGCGAGCTCCCGCACCGGAGCGGCCCGCAGCCGATCCCCCAACTCCACCAGCGGCAGCAACACCCCCGGCACAAACGCTGCCAGCGGCAGCTGCAGGGCCAGCAGGCCCGACAGAGCGTCCTTGCGCCAGCCCACCCAGGCCCCCAGCAGCAGGGCCAGGGCCCAGAAGGCCACTGCCAGGGGCACCCAGGGCGCCGCCAACAGCTCAGCCCCCAGAGTGGGCATCTCGGGGGCCTCAATCAGCGGCAGCCAAAGGGGTCCTGTCGCGAAGCCCCCGGCCACCACCGCCGTGAGCAGCAGGCTGAGCCCCCAGGCCCAGCGACCGCTCCGCTGGGCCGCCAAGGCGACCAGCAGGCCCGCCGCCGGCGTGGCCGGTAGCCAGTAGCTGGGCAGCTTGGTGGAAGCCGCCGTGAAAAAAAGCAACACCGCCAGCAGCCAGCAGGCGGCGAAGCGCTGCAGGGAGAGCTCGGGCGCCAGCGGCTCGCGCAGGCGCCCCAAGCCCTGGGCCAGGCCCAGCAGCAACAAAGGCGTGACTGGCAAGCTGGCAATCACCAGCACCGGCCCGAAGAACCACCAGGGCGCCAGGTGGTTGTTCACCACCGCGGTGAAGCGCTGCAGATTGTGGTAACCAAAAAAGCTCTGCCAGAAGGGCTCCCCCTCCACCAGCAGGGCCAGGCCATACCAGGGCAGCGCCACCAGGGCGGTGAGTGCCAGTCCGGGCAGGGGCCGCAGCCGTGCCCACAGCCCGCCCAGATCCGCCTGCAGCCAGCCAAATAAAAGGAGGGTGAGCCCGAGCAAAAGCACCGCCACCGGCCCCTTGGCCAGCACCGCCAGCCCCAGCACCAGCCAGGCCTGCCACCAGCGGCGCCCGCCTGCGGCGTAGCAGCGCCAGCTCAGCAGCAGGCTGAACCCCAGACACCCCGCCAGCAGAGCATCACTCACGGAGATGCGGCCCCACACCAGCGCCAGCGGCGAGAGGCCATAGGCCAAGGCGGCCGCCAACGCCGTGGCCCCTGGGGCCCGGGAGCGTTGGGGCCAGCGCAGGAGCGTGTGGGCCAGGCCCAGCATCAGCGCCACGCTGGCCAGGGCCGAGGGCAGCCGCGCCGCCCAGGTGCCCAGGGGGTTCCAAGCCTGCTGCCCCGGCAGGGCATAGAGGACCCCCATCAGCCAATACACAAGCGGCGGCTTGTCGTAGCGGGGCAGGCCGTTGACGCGGGGAATCAACCAGTCGCCCGTTTCAGCCATCGCCCGCGCCGAGGCGGCGAACAGCGGCGGTGTTTCATCTACTAGCCCCGTGCTGCCGAGCTGCCACACAAACAGCACAAGCCCGATCGCCAGGGTGCAGAGCAAGACCAGGCGGTGGCGGGTCAGCTTGAGCTGTGGCAGAGGGCGTTTTGCCGAAGCATTCAACGTACCGAAGCGACGTGCAACCGCTGGCTGGCAAGCCGGACCTGGCAGTTCGTGCCCATTCAGCCCATCAGCCGCACCGGCCCCGGATAGGCCGCCAGTTGCTGATCGGCAGTGATCAAAAGCAGGCCATCAGCGCTGGCCTGGGCCAGCAACAGCCGGTCAAAGGGATCGCGATGCAGGAGCGGCAGTGCGGCCACAGCCAGGGCGTGATGGGCCTGGATCGGCAGTTCCTGCCAACCGCCATCAAGCAGGGCTCGGCGCAGCAAGGCTGGCTCCACCCGGAAATCCGGCCGCCCCAGCGCCTGTTTGATCACCAGCTCCCACAGGCTGGCCACACTGAACACAGGCGTATTGGCGGGATCCTGCAGCATCGCCGCTAGGGCCGCTGACAGCCGCTCGGGCGAGCCCATCGCCCACACCAGAAGATGAGTGTCGAGCAATATGCGCATCGCTGGCCTCAGGCGCCTTCAAACAGATCGGCGATCTCGGCGGCGCCCAGCTGATCAAAGTCGTCGGGCACCTGGCACTGGCCGGCCAGCAGGCCCAGGCGCCGCAGTGGTGCCGCAGCAGAGCCTGCTTCGCTGAGGGGGGTGACGCGCACCATGGGCCGGCCGGCCTTGCAAATCACAAACGGCTCCCCTGCTGCTGCCTCATCAACCAGCCGCGATAGGTGGGTCTTGGCCTCGTGCATGTTCACCTGCCGCATGGCTGTAATCCACCTCCCAGATTAAACCAGCTTAGTCGACTAAGAAACCATATCGCCTTTCACAAACCCAAACCCGCCACCAACCACGCCTCCACCCGCTGCGCCAGAACGGCACGCGAGGCATTGGCTTCCACCCAGGCCCGGCAGGCGCGACGCTCGATCGTGACCACCTGCGCCACCGCCGCCGCCAGGGCCGTCACGTCGTCCGGCTCCACCAGCAGTCCAGTGAGACCCGGCTGCACCAGCTCGCCGGGGCCGCCGCGGCGATAGGCCACCACCGGGACACCGCAGGCCAGCGCCTCCACCACAACGTTGCCGTAGGCCTCATTCCACTTGGGGGTATTCAGCAAAGCCTGGCAATGGCCGAGCTGCTGCTGCAGCTGATCGGTGGGCAAGAAACCCCGCCACTGCAGGGTGCCAGCCGGCACCGACGCCTCCACCGCTGCCGCATAGGCCTGGTCTTCCACCAAACCCCACACCGCTAGGGGCAAACCCAGCTGGGCCGCCGCCGCCGCCGCGTCCTCCAGCCCCTTCTCCGGTGCCACCCGGCCGGCCCAGCCCAGCAGCGGCTCAGGCTCGGCGCAGAAGCCATAAGCCTCTAGGTCAAAGCCGTTACCCAGCACCACCGGCGCCTGGGGCAAACAAAAATCCGCCGCCTGCACACGGGTATGAAAAGCGAGGCGCCGCTGGTCCCAAGCCGCCAGCTCGGCAATCGCCAAATCCATCGCCTCACTCACCGAACCCATGCTCACCAGGTGAAACAGGGGCAGGGGCGCTAGGGGGGTCAACCAGAGAGGCAGCCAGTCGTAGGCCAGGTTGATCACCGCCTCAAAGCCAGCCCCAGGCCCCTCCAACAGCGCCCTCCGCCAGAAGGCCTGCAGCAGGCCATCGGCCGGCATCGTGATCGCGGCACTGCGCTGCTGGTGCTGGGCGCTGGTCTGAGAGCTGCCGCTACAGGTCCAAAGTTCGGCGGCAAGGCATGGAGGGGGCAGCACGGATCCCTCGGCCGCCAGCACCGTCACCCGGTGGCCCCGCCCCAACAACCCCGCCACTAGGGCACAGGCCGTGAGCTCCACACCACCGCCGCGGCCACTACCCAGGGCTCCCACCGGAGTACTCACCACCAGGATCCGCATCAGGGCTGCTCCAGCAAGGAGGTGCCGCGCCAGAGCTGCTGGCGCCGGTTGATCAAAAGCACCGACACCAGGGCCAGCAGGGCCCCGAGCCACTGCAGCGGCTGCAACTGCTCACCAAGCAGCCAAACCCCGCAGAGCAGGGCGAAGACGGGAGTTAAGAAGGTGAGAGCGGTGAAACCTGTGAGGTCACCACTGTTGGCAAACCAGAAAAAAAGGCCATAGGCCAGGGCGCTGCCGAGCACGGTGGCGTAAGCCATTAATCCCCATTCTCCCAGGCTCCAACTGGGCAGTAGGTCTCCCTCCGAGGCGACCCCTCCCAGCAGCGGCAGGCCACCAAGCAGAAGGTGCCAGCCGGTAATTGCCACCGGATCGCTTTGGCGGCTGGCATAGCGACTCAGCACCGTGCCGATGGCCATCGCCGCCGCCGCCGCCAGCATCCACAGCTCCCCATGGCTCCAGGCCTGTTCGCCGAGGGCGACCGGACCATCGAGCCACCAGTGGCGCAGCACCGGTGCCGGCAAACCCAGGCAAAGGATGCCGAGCAGCCCCAGCAGCAGGCCCACCCAGCCCACCGGATTGATCGCCTCCCCAAACAGACTGCGGGCCAGCAGGGCCACCAGCAGGGGCTGAGAATCGATAAGTACCGAACCCAGGCCGGCTCCGGTCTGGCCTAGGCCCCGAGCCAGTAGACCCTGGAAGAGGCTGCCGTCAACCAGGGCAAAGGCCAGCAACCAGGGCCAATCAACGGCTGCCACCCGCAGCGAGCGGCCCAGCAACAGGGCGGCCAGCAGCACCAAAACCCCGGCGGGCAGCAGCCGCAGGCTTGCCACCTGCAGAGGACTGCCTGATTCCAGTAGGGGCCGCATCGCCGCCATCGCCGTGCCCCACAGGGCAAAAGGGAGCAACATCAAGGGCCATCGCAGGGCCTGGGGCATGGGCTTCCTGGCCGGCGAAGGCTTTGTTTTTAAGATCCAACCACTTCACCTATCCCAAATGCCCTGGCCCTGGCGCCGCAAGACCCGTCGCACCCTGGCGCGCATTGCCATCGAAGGACCAATCGCCGGCCCCACCCGCAGCCGGGTGCTCAAGGCCCTGCGCCAGGTGGAGCAACGGGAGTGTCCTGCTCTGTTGCTGCGCATCGATAGCCCCGGCGGCACCGTGGGCGACAGCCAGGAGATCTACAGCGCCCTGCTGCGCCTACGCGAGAAGGGCTGCAAGGTGGTGGCCAGCTTCGGCAACATTTCCGCCTCAGGCGGGGTTTACATCGGAGTTGCCGCCGAAAAAATTGTGGCCAACCCAGGCACGATCACCGGCTCGATCGGCGTGATTCTGCGGGGCAACAACCTCTCCAAGCTGCTGGAGCGGCTGGGCGTGAGCTTTGAGACCGTCAAGAGCGGCCTCTACAAAGACATTCTTTCGCCGGATCGCGCCCTCAGCGAAGGAGAACGCAAGCTGCTGCAGAGCCTGATTGATTCGAGCTACCACCAATTTGTGGAGGCCGTAGCAACGGGAAGGGGTCTGAACCAAGAAACGGTGCGCGGCTTCGCCGATGGCCGGGTGTTCAGCGGCGCCCAAGCCCTGGAGCTGGGTTTAGTAGATGTGCTCGGTGACGAGGAGACGGCCAGGCGCCTAGCCGCCGAGCTGGCTGGCCTCGACCCTGAGAAAACCCGCCCAACCACCTTTGGCACCCCGCCCAAACGCTTTGGCGGTGTGCTGCCGGGCCGCAGCCAACTGCGCCAGCTGATCGAGAGCTTCAGCCTGGAACTGGCCTGGAGCGGTCAACCCCTGTGGCTATACAGGCCATGAACGCTGGTTTTGTGTTGCGGGCCCTGCGCGGGGCCACCACCGCCGAGCTGAACAGCGCCGAGGCGATTCAGGCCTGCGTCAAGGAGCTTGTGGATGCCCTGATGGAGCGCAATGGGCTCCAGGGAGAGCAGCTGGTGTCGGTGACCTTTTCAGTAACCCGGGATCTGGATGCCTGTTTCCCGGCGGCCATCGCCAGACGCCAACCAGGCTGGGACCAGGTGGCCTTGCTCGATTGCCAGCAAATGGAAGTAGCAGGCGATCTGCCTCGCTGCATCCGCCTACTGGCCCATGCCTGGCTACAACCGCAGCAGACCCCGGTGCACCCCTACCTGCGCGAGGCAGCTGGCCTGCGACCAGATCGGGCTCAGCCATAGGCCCGCCGCCACCTTTGGGGCCGGCCACCTGAGGCACCGGGGCAGCAGCTCCCTGCTGAGAATCAAATCACTTATTGGTGCAGCCCTGATGGGTTTCCCTCGCCTTCGCCACCAACTCGCCCTACCGGCCCTGGCCGCCAGCGCCGCACTCTTTTCGGGAGCAGTTGCGCTGAGCACCAGTTCCCAGCCGAGCCTGGCCCAGGGCACGCCCAGCCTGATGGAGTTCCGCTGGGATAACACCAAGGACTACCGCAAGCTCTACTTCTTCATGACCGACACCCAGCGCCTCAAGCGCTCGGAGTACTACTTAATACTCAGACCAAAAGATCGCAAGACCGCAATTCTCAAACTAAGCATCAGCATCCCAAGCTATTTCGACGCCAAAATTGACCCCAAGCGAGTCAAGCTATGCAAGATGAGTGAAGGTGGAATGATGTCTCGCACCAAGTGCCAGGAGATCATCCCAGCCACGATCGAAGTGGCTGCCAATGGCGGTGCTATTGAGATTTTCCCAGACACGCCCGTGCCTGACACCGGCACCATCGGGGTGTACATGAACATCTTCAATCCCTTCAACATCGGCATGTATCAGTTCAATGCCCTAGCCCAAGCCCCCGGCGACGTGCCGATGGCCGGCTACCTGGGCAGCTGGCTGATTCAGATCGATCCGCCTAACAACTGAGCAGGGCCGGTACTGAGTAGGGGAGGTACTGAGTGGGGGAGGCGCCAACCCCGCCTGATAGGTTGGCCCTTACGCCCATTACCGACGCAATAAGCGCAGCGAAGAGCCAGCCATGACCAAGCGCACCCTGGAAGGAACGAGTCGTAAGCGCAAGCGCGTATCTGGCTTCCGAGTGCGCATGCGCAGCCACACAGGCCGCCGCGTGATCCGCACCCGCCGTCGCCGCGGGCGGGCCCGCCTCGCCGTTTAAAAGCCTTGGCCCTGCCCCAGTGCCACCGGCTCAAGGGGCAACGGGTGTTTGACCGGGTGTATCAGAAGGGCCGCAAAACGCACGGCCCTTTTTTGTTGCTCCGCGTTTTGGACGCCCTGCCCCAACTCCTGCCTGCCAAGCAGCAGGCAAGTCCACCCAGCAGCTGGCGCTGCGGGATTGTGATCAGCAGCAAGGTGCACAAACGATCCGTGCGCCGCAATCGCCTGCGCCGCCTACTGCACGAGCACCTACTTGCCCAGCCAATCGGCGATGGCCAGCGCTGCCTCTGGCTGCTACTCAGCCTCAAACCCGGTAGCGCTGAGCAATGCCCCCAGGCCTTGCTGGGAGAATGCAGTCAACTTCTTCACCAAGCAGGCCTGACGCGATGAGCACTGCCTCCGCCACCTCCATTCAGGAAAGCGTTTTCTACGAAGGCGGGCCCGCCAAGGGAGACCTGATCTTCAATTTGGTGCTCGGGCTCACCCTCATCGGCATTCCTTTCGCCGTTGGAGCGATCGTGCGGGCTGTATGGCTGCGTTTCAGGATCACCAGTCGCCGCATTGAGGTGAATGGGGGCTGGCTGGGACGAGACCGCACCCAGGTTGTGTACAGCCAAATCAGGGAGGTACGCAGTGTGCCCCGCGGCTTCGGCCTCTGGGGCGACATGGTGCTGGTGCTAAACGACGGCTCCAAGCTCGAGATGCGCGCAGTGCCTCGGTTCCGGGAGCTCGAGGCCTACATCGAGGAGCGCCGCCAAGCCAAAAGCTCCACACCCAAGGGCATGGCCGCCTAGACCATCAGTCACACTGAGCCCACGCTCCCCCCTACCCAGAGAGCCCCTCTGCCGTGATCGGCTACATCTCCGACAACCTGCTGCTCCCAATCCTCGATTTCTTCTACGGATTGGTGCCCAGCTATGGCCTGGCAATCATCGCCCTCACCGTGGTGATCCGCCTGGCCTTATTCCCGCTCAGCGCCGGCTCGATCCGCAACGCCCGCCGCATGCGGATCGCCCAGCCCGCCATGCAGAAGCGGCAGGCCGAGATCAAGGCTAAATACGCCAGCAACCCTCAGAAGCAGCAGGAGGAACTGGGCCAACTGATGAAGGAGTTCGGCAGCCCCCTGGCTGGCTGCCTGCCCCTGCTAGTGCAGATGCCGATCCTGTTTGCCCTATTCGCCACCCTGCGGGGCTCACCTTTCGCGGATGTGCCCTACACCCTCAACCTCAAGGTGCTGCCTGCTGAACAAATCGCCGCAGTCGAACCCAAACCCTTCAACAGCGCCAGCCACTCGATCTTCGTTACCGAAACCACCCACGTGCCGGTGATCGCCAGCCTCGAAGGCGGCACCAAGCTGGGGGTGGGTGATTCGGCCCAGGTGAAGCTGCACACCAAAGACGGCTCGAGCTTTGCTTCGGTGCTGCAGGGCATCGACCACGGCGACGCCTACACGCCCGCCTGGAGCGTGACCAAGGGAGAAGGCGTCGTGAGCGTGGCAGCTGATGGCACGATCACTGCCCTAGGCACCGGCGACGCCACCGTGGAGGCGAAGATCCCTGGTCTGGCAGCCCGCAGCGGCTTCCTGTTCATCAAGGCTCTCGGCCAGGTGGGCTTTATGACCGATGGCGCCGTGAACTGGGACATCGCCATCTTGGTGGCAGGTTTTGGCGCCAGCCTGTTTGCCTCCCAGATCCTTTCTGGCATGGGCATGCCCGCCAATCCTCAGCAATCCACCGCCAACAAGATCACCCCGGTGATGATCACTGGCATGTTCCTGTTTTTCCCCCTACCGGCTGGGGTGCTGCTCTACATGGTGGTTGCCAACATCTTCCAAGCCCTGCAGACCTTCCTGCTCAGCCGCGAAGCCTTGCCTGACAACCTGCAGGCGATCCTTGACCAGCAAATGGCCCAGCAACCCGTGACTGTGTCAGCCAGTGGCGGTCGCCTGCCCTTCGAACCCAAGGGCAAGAAGTGACCCGTGTCCAATTCATCCCAGCCAGAGCAATCTGAGCCGATTGTCGGAGAGCGGCTTCGGCCGGTTCCCCTTTCGGATCTGCGGCACCTGGAAGCTGGGCGGCATTGGCAAATAGACCAAACAATCGAGGGGCTAGCCAGCCTGACACCGGTGCGCGGCCAACTGCAAGTCAACCATCGGGGCAACGTCCTGGAGGTGGTAGGCAAAGCTGAAACGATCGTCACCCTCTGCTGCGACCGCTGCCTCCAGCACTTCAACCATCCCCTGTGCGCCAGCAACCAGGAACTGCTTTGGATAGGCGAACCCGCCCCCATCCAATCCGACTCGATGGCAATCGAGGGCGAGGCTGACGACAGCGGCCTGATGGAGCAGCTCGATCCCAGGGGCAATTTCGATCCTGAGCATTGGGTATTTGAGCAACTAAATCTGTTGCTACCGATCGTTAACCACTGCGGCAAGGACTGCCCCGGTCCGGCCACCTGGAGCAGCGACAGCGACGGCATCGATTCCCGCTGGAGCGCCCTGCAGGGCCTGAACCCCTGATCATCCCTCCGTGACCGACAACTGGGCCGACCAACTCGATCTACTGATCCGGGCCCGCACGCCGATTCTGTGGATCCGCAGCCTGGAGGAGGAACGGGTTGATGGCCTGCTGGAGCAAGCTGCCCAGCGACTGGGCGGCCGCACCCTGCTGCGCTGGGACTTCATTGATGGCTTGAGCGGTGCCCCAAACCGCAGCGGCGAGGCCACCCGCAACCCGATGGCGGCCCTGGCCTGTCTCGACACCCTGCCGCCCGAGCAGGGAGCCCTGCTGGTGCTGCGAGATTTTCACCGCTACTGCGAAGACGCCGGCGTCTGCCGCCGGCTACGCAACCTGGCCTCGAGCCTGCGCCAGGCACCCCGCACCCTGGTGATCACCGCCCCCGACTGGGCCATTCCCCGGGAATTGGAAGACAGCATCACCCTGCTGGACCTACCACTGCCTGATGCTGAAGAGATCCGTCAACTGCTCAGCACGATCGCTGGCGCCAGTGGCTACCCGATGGCACCGGCCGTGTGCGAACAGCTCACCGCCGCCTGCCACGGCCTCAGCGAGCAGCGAGTGCGCCAGCTGGCTGCCCGGGCCCTGGCCCGGCGCGGCCAACTCGGCGAGGCGGATTTAGCCGAGGTGCTGGAGGAGAAACGTCAGGCGATCGCCAAGAGCGAGCTGCTGGAGTACTGCCCGAGTGAGGCCAGCCCCGCCGATATCGGAGGCCACGAAGCCCTCAAGCACTGGCTGGAGCAGCGCCACATGGCCTTCAGCGAAGAAGCGATGCGCTACGGCCTGCCCCTACCCCGGGGCGTGCTGCTGGTGGGCCCCCAGGGCACCGGCAAATCGCTCACCGCCAAGGCGATTGCCCACAGCTGGAGCATGCCCTTGCTGCGCCTCGATGTGGGCAGGCTATTCGCCGGCTTGGTGGGGGCTTCAGAGGCCCGCACCCGCGACATGATCCAGCGAGCGGAGGCGATGGCGCCCTGCGTGCTCTGGATCGATGAGATCGACAAAGGATTTGGGGGCGATTCCCGCAGCGACGGTGGCACCAGCCAGCGCGTACTGGGCACTGTGCTCACCTGGATGGCGGAGAAAACCAGCGCCGTGTTTGTGGTGGCCACTGCCAATGGCGTCGACAAGCTGCCAGGCGAACTACTGCGCAAGGGGCGCTTCGACGAGATTTTCCTGCTGGATCTGCCCAGCGCTGACGAGCGCCGCTCCATTCTCGATCTGCAGCTGCGTCGCCGCCGGCCAAAGCACAGCATCACCCTGGAGGTGCTGGTAGATCGCACTGCGGGATTCTCAGGCGCCGAACTGGAGCAGACCGTGATAGAGGCCATGCACCTGGCCTTCGCCGACCAGCGGGAATTCGGCGAAGCCGACCTCATCACAGCCGCTAGCCAGGTGGTGCCCCTTTCGCGCACCGCCCGGGAGCAACTGGAGGCGCTGCAGGCCTGGGCCAGCGGCGGCCGGGCCAGGCCCGCTTCCCGCGGCTAGGGAAAGCTGGCGTTGATGTCGACGCGTAACGAACTCCGACGTCTGGTAACAAGCTCGGCGCCAGGCCAGGAATCAAAAGGAAATCACCTCTACGTTCTGGCCCAAGCCGCCCGAGTATCCGTGAGCCCCACCCCAAAAAGCCGCCCTGAAGTGCTTAGCCAACTGGCGGTGGCCTGTCTTGGTGCAGGGATCGTGACCACCGTGGCGGTGGCTCAGGGACAGAATCCTCTCACCGCCTTAGGCATCACGCTGTTTTCTGCGATCGCCGCCGTAATGGTTGGCCAGGTGCTCTAGTTAGCGCCCATCGCCAGCGGGATCCTGGGCACGGGGAAGCCATTGGCGCCGAGCACATCGATGATCATGCGATTGGTGTCGAAATAAACCTGCCAGTAGTTGCTGGTGTGGGTGTAGGGACGCACCGCCAGCCGGGGACCACGCTCACTGAACTCGAGCACCTCGACGTCTGCTTCCATGCCTGCAAACTGATTAGGCACCTGCTTAATGCCTTCTTTAAGCAGGGCAATGGCTCGCGCTACATCAGCGGAATTATCGAGCTGGGCCACTAGCTCAACACGACGGTAACCATGGACCGAATAGTTCTGGATGGTGTCGCCAAACAACTTGCCATTGGGCACGATGTTGCGCACGTTATCTGGGGCCAGGAGCGAGGTGACAAACATGCCGATTTCCTCCACTGTGCCGGTGATTCCAGCAGCTGTGATGAAGTCACCAACACTGAAGGGACGGAAAATCTGTAGAAAAACCCCAGCTGCAAAGTTGCCGAGCATGCCACTCCAGGCAGCCCCGATGGCTACGCCGGCACCCGCAAGCAACGCAGCAAAGCTGGCTGTCTGAATACCAAAGAAGCCGAGTATCGCTACCACCAATATCACTCGCAAAACAGCAGCGAGGATGTTAATCAGATAGCCAACAACCGTCACATCGAGGCTGCCATGGCGCAAACTTTTGCGCATAATGCGCATAGCCAGCTGAATCAGCCAGCCACCAACGATCCAGAGGGCTACTGCCCCCACCAACTTCAAAACAAAGGGAACAATCGTGGAGACCACGAGCGCTGACAGATCTGGAATTGGCATGGCCAACAATTCATAGATTGAACTAACTAAATCTTCACGGATCAATCGACCGATCGTCAATGCAATGCCAGGATCCGAGCAAATAAACGCTCCTGATGCCAACTGATTTCCGCGCCCAGCTACCCGCACTGGCCAACAAGACCTACTTCAACTACGGCGGCCAGGGCCCCCTGCCGAGCTCCTCCCTCGAGGCCATAACGGCCGCCTGGCGCACTATCCAGGAGCTGGGCCCGTTTACCGGCGCCGTCTGGCCTTTTGTGGAACAGACCACCAGCCAGCTGCGTCAGCACCTGGCTAGCTGGTTTGGCGTGCCGGCGCACCGGCTGGCCTTCAGCGAAAACGTGACCAGTGGCTGCGTACTGCCACTCTGGGGCCTGCCCTGGCAGGCAGGCGACGAACTCCTGATCAGCGACTGCGAGCATCCGGGGGTGGTGGCCGCCTGCCGCGAACTGGCCCACCGCCAAGGGCTTGTGCTCACCACCTTGCCGGTGGCGGATCTGCGCGGCACTGCCGATGACACAAACGAGCAAGTGCTGCAGCGATTGGATCGCCAGCTCAGCCCCGCCACCCGATTGGTTGTGCTTTCACACCTGCTCTGGAACACGGGCCAGGTGATGCCGATTGCAGCGGTAGCCGACCAACTCAGCTCACACCCCAAGCATCCCTGGCTGCTGGTGGACGGGGCCCAATCCCTTGGGGCCATTCCCATCGAAACTGCGGCCGCGGCCGCCGACATCTACGGCTGCACCGGCCACAAATGGTGTTGTGGCCCCGAGGGATTGGGAGCAGTAGCCCTATCGGAGCGGGTGGTGCGAGAGGCCAGACCAACCCTGATCGGCTGGCGCAGTCTCAGCCACGAAGCCAGCGGCCAGAGCGAATTTCACACCGACAGCCGCCGCTTTGAAGTAGCCACCTCCTGCATACCCCTTTGCGCTGGCCTTGAGCAATCCCTGCACCTGCTGGAGGCGGAAGGCACATCCGAAGAGCGCCTGGCCCTGATTCAGCGGCGCAGCGGCTATCTCTGGCAAGGACTGCAGGCAAACCCGCGCGCCCGCACACTGCTGGAGGTGCCACCACCAGCGGGGCTGGTCAGCTTTGAGATCAGCGGGGAAGATCCAGAGAGCGTGGTGAAGCGCCTGGGGGAGCAAGGCATCTGGCTGCGCAGCATCGACGATCCCCACTGCCTGCGGGCCTCCACCCACATCACCACCACCGAAGCCGAAATTGAGCAGCTACTTGAAGCTCTGCAAGCCTTCTGAGTAATCCCAACTCCAAACAAAAAGAAGGGGCTTACGCCCCTTCTCTAGATCAAGTTTGGCTAAATGTAATCGCGATCAGGAAGCCTGGTCGCTGAACACATTGCGATAAACCCAACCAGCCAGCAAGGCCCCCACGATCGGCGCTACCCAGAACAACCAGAGCTGCCCCATCGCTTCCACTCCGGCCCAAACAGCTACTGCGGTGCTACGCGCAGGGTTAACCGATGTATTAGTCACCGGGATGCTGATCATGTGAATCAGCGCCAGGGTGAGTCCAATAGCAAGGCCAGCAAAGCCAGATGGCGCCAGGCGATCAGTGGCACCAATAATCACCAACAGGAAGAAGAAGGTGAGCACTAGCTCCACGATCAAGGCTGCCCAGAAGCCATAACCACCCGGTGAATGGGTGCCCCAACCATTTGTAGCCAGGGGATTACTACCAGCCATCACCAAATCAAAAGCCGGGCCACCTGCCACCACCAGCTTGATGAAGCCTCCGGCCAACACGCCGCCGATCACTTGAGCTGCGATGTAAGGCAGCAACTCCGAACCCTTCATTCGTCCGCTAGCCCAAAGACCGAAGCTCACCGCCGGGTTTAGATGACACCCAGAGATGTGCCCAATTGCATAGGCCATTGTTACCACCGTGAGGCCAAAGGCAAGCGACACGCCAAGGAAGCCAAGTCCAAAGGGATTGCCCGGAGCAATATCGGCTCCAGTGAGATACGGGAAATTAGCGGCGATTGCGGCACTACCGCACCCTCCCAACACCAGCCAAAAAGTACCGAAGCCTTCAGCAAGAAGCTTCTTGCCCATTGGAATAGAGGCTGTCACAAAGGTGATTGATAGGACTATCTAAATTTATCGGGAGCTTCTTACGGAAACAAGACACTGGGAGCATTCAGCCTCTAAGTGCCCCGGCGGCGGCGCAGGGCTTTCTCCGCCTCTTCCCGGTCGTCGAAATGAACCTTGGTGGTGCCGAGGATCTGGTAGTCCTCATGTCCCTTACCGGCGATCAGCACCAAATCCCCAGGTTCGGCCTCGGCGATGGCGGCAGCAATAGCTACCGCCCGGTCGGCCTCCACCTGCATGGATCCTCCAGGAGGAATGCCAGCAGTCACATCGGCCAGGATTTGCTGGGCATCCTCGGTGCGGGGGTTGTCGGAAGTCACATAGAGCTGGTCAGCCAGCTGGGCGGCGATCGCTCCCATCTGGGGCCGCTTGCTGCGGTCGCGGTCGCCGCCGCAGCCAAACACGCAGATCAGACGCCCCGCCGTGAAGGGTCGGCAAGCAGCCAGTGCGTTGGCCAAGCCATCGGGGGTGTGGGCGTAATCCACCAGCACGGCAGGATCACCGACCCCGTCGCCCACCACCACCCGCTCCATGCGACCAGGCACCCCGCGGAAATTGGCCAGCCCCTCCAGCAACTGGGGCAGGGGGACGCCCTGCTGTACCAGGGCACCAACCGCCTGCAGCAGGTTCATCAGGTTGAAGCGACCCAGCAGGGGTGAGTGGAATGCCCCCTCCCCCGCCGGCGTCTGCAGCACCCCGCGCACGCCGCCTGCCCCCAGCTGCAAATCGCGGATAAACAGCTCGGCGCTGGGGTCCTCCAGGGAGCTGCGCCAGCAGGCCTTCCCTAGACGACTCACCAGCTGGGCGCCCCAGGGGTCGTCGCCATTAACCACCGCCCCACCCGCCAGCAGCGGCTCCGCAAACAACCGCGCTTTGGCTTCGAAATAGGCCTGCATCGACGGGTGATAGTCGAGGTGGTCCTGGGTGAGGTTGGTAAACACGGCGCCGGAGAAGTGGCAGCCAGCTACCCGCTGCTGATCCAGGGCATGGGAGCTCACCTCCATGGCACCGATCTGGGCACCCGCCTCAACGGCCTGGGCCAGCTGGGCCTGGAGCAGATCGGCGAAGGCCGTGGTGTGCTGAGCCGTCACGCTGTGACCGGGCCAGCGATTCACCAAGGTGCCAAACAGGGCCGAATGCCTGCCTGACGAAACAGCCAAATGCTCAATTAAATGGGTGGTGGTGGTTTTGCCATTGGTGCCGGTGACCCCAATCAGGGCCAGCCGGCGACTTGGCTGGCACCAGAATGCAGCTGCTAGCTCTCCGGCCCAGCGGGTCAGCGGCTCAGGCGCTACCAGCACAGCATCGCCTGGCCCAGGCGGCTGAAGGGCCGCTGCGGCCTCGCTAATCACCGCAGCTACCGCACCGGCCTGCAGGGCCTGGGGCCAGAAGCAGCCCCCATCCACCTGGGTGCCAGGCAGCCCCACAAACAAAGTGCCCCGCCCGATGCGGCGGGAATCACAACTGATGCCGCTCAGCTCCCCGTTGGGCACGCCCACCGGCACCTCCAAACCCACCTGCTGCAGGACTGGGTGGAGCAGCTGGGTCATGGCACCGGCGGGACAGTTGGCGCCTTTCTAAGCGTCCTGGCTGGAAAAACCGTGCTTCTGCAACCAAACCTGCAAGCTGGCGCCAGCCAGCCGGGGCGGCACCCTGGGCAGCTGCCGATCTCCCTGGGCGCAGCGAACCTGCAGCACCGGCACCTCCAGCCCAAAGCGGGCCTGCAGGGCCGGATCACCATCCACATCGATCAACTCCAGCGCCAACGGAGGATCGAGGGCGCGCAACTTCTGCTCCAGTCCCTCGCACAGACAGCACCCCTTGCGGGTTAGCAGCAGCAAAATCGGGCGCCCGGGGGAGGGGGACGGCAAAGAGGAGGAAGAGGAAGAGGAAGAGGAGGAGGAGGAGGAGGAGAGCATCAATCGGGCACCGGATCGCAACCGCAGGCACTGAAGGGATGACAACGCAGCAGCCGGCGCAGGGTGAGCCAGCTGCCCCGCCAGGGCCCATGGCGGCTGATCGCCTCGAGGCCGTAGGCGCTGCAACTGGGAATGAAACGGCAGCGGGGCCCCAGCAAGGGCGAAATCCACTGGCGATAAAAGCTGATCAAAGCGAGCAACAGTGCCGCCAGCAAACGGGTCGGCAGTTGGATTGACTGTTTGATCTCTAGTTGGGGTGAACCCCCAAGCCCGGCCTCTTGCAGCGAGGCTAGGCCCGGCTCTGGCTGGAGATCAAGGCTGCGCGGCCCAACCGATAGGATCGATCGTTGGCGCGGCACAGCTCGAGTTAGCGGGATCATCCCAGCATGCTCGATACCGCAGCGCCTTGCCTCCCCAGGGAGGTACTTCGTCCTTTGAATTTGTTTTCATGTCTCGCTACCGCGGCCCTCGTCTGAGGATCACGCGGCGCTTGGGAGACCTTCCCGGTCTCACCCGTAAGTCCGCCAAGCGGTCTTATCCCCCCGGTCAGCACGGCCAAGCCCGTCGCAAGCGCTCCGAATACGCAATCCGCCTCGAAGAGAAGCAGAAGCTTCGCTTCAACTACGGCATCTCCGAACGTCAGCTGGTTCGCTACGTCAAGAAAGCCCGGGCCCAAGAGGGTTCCACGGGTACCAACCTGCTGAAACTGCTCGAGAACCGTCTCGACAATGTTTGCTTCCGTCTAGGTTTTGGCCCCACCGTCCCCGGTGCCCGCCAGCTGGTGAACCATGGCCACCTGACCGTGAACGGCCGCGTCGTGGACATCCCCAGCTACCAGTGCAAGGCCGGCGATGTGGTCGCCGTGCGCGAGCGCAAGCAGAGCAAGCAACTGGCTGAAGGCAATTTGGCCTTCCCGGGTCTGGCCAACATCCCGCCCCACCTGGAGCTCGATAAGAACAAGCTCGTCGCCAAGGTGATCAGCAAGTGCGAGCGCGAATGGGTCGCCCTTGAGATCAATGAACTGCTGGTGGTTGAGTTTTACTCCCGCAAGGTGTGAGCGCCTGGCTGCTGCGGCAGCCCCGCACTCCCCAAGCCCTCGCCCTATGGCGGGGGCTTTTTGTTGCATTCATTTTTGGGGCAACTGGCGTGGCGGCAGAGCCCAACCTGCGCGCTTCTTAGCTAAACCAAGACTTAGCTAAGCCTTGCAAACACAAACATCAGCCGCTGCCGATCAAGGTCTCGAGGGCGGCAGTCACATCGGCTTGACGCATCAGCGCTTCGCCCACCAGCACCGCATCGGCGCCAGCACCCAGTACCCGGTCGAGGTCGTCGCGGGTGAACAGGCCCGACTCGCTCACCAGCAGACAGCCCTTGGCGCGGATGCGTTCGCCATAAACGGCAGTGAGCTGCTCGGTGGTGGCCAGATCCGTATGGAAACTGGCCAAATCGCGGTTGTTGATACCGATAAGTTGCACGCCATCAAGGGCCAGCACCCGCTCTAGTTCCTCGACGTCGTGCACCTCCACCAGCACGGCCAGGCCTAGAGCCCTGGCCACCTTGAGCAGGTAAGCCAAATCCTGGTCGCTGAGAATCGCGGCGATCAGCAGGGCAGCATCGGCCCCGGCGGCGCGGGCCTGATAGAGCTGATATGGGCTCAGGATGAAGTCCTTGCAGAGCAGGGGCAGATCCACCGCCTGGCGCACCTGCACCAGCACCTCAAAGCCACCCTGGAAAAACTGCTTATCGGTGAGCACCGAGAGGCAGCTAGCGCCACCGGCGGCGTAGCCCTTGGCAATCGCTTCGGGATCGAAATCCTCGCGGATCACGCCCTTGCTGGGGCTGGCCTTTTTCACCTCGGCGATCACCGCCGGCTTGCGGCAGGAGGCCCGCAGAGCCGCCAAAAAATCCCTGGTCGCCGGCAGCTCAGCCACCTGCTGTTTGAGCTTCTCCAAGGGCACCCTCTCCCGGGCGGCCGTTATCTCCCGATCCTTCTCCCAGAGGATCTGCTCAAGAATGTGACGTGGCTCGCTGTCCTCGTGACGGATGGCGTATTCAAGAAAGGCCACCTTCACCTTGGGGTTGGGCGGCCGGCGACGGATCTCCATGGTGCTCAGCCTGCCACCGCCATGGCTGCTTGCTTGTAGGCCACTTCCACCACCTCGCTCAAGGTCGGATGGGTGTGCACCTCCGTGGCCAGTTGCAACACGCTCTGGCGACGAGCCACGGCGTTAGCGATCTCCTGGATCAGGTCGGCCGCATGCAAGCCAAAGATATGGGCGCCCAGCACCTCACCACTGGCTTTGTTGAACAGCAATTTCATCAGGCCTTCGCCCTCGAGTTCAGCCAGGGCCTTGGAATTGGCCTTGAAGTAGCTGCGCACCAGGCCCAGCTCAAAGCCCTCTTGCTCAGCCAAGACTTTGGCGTCGGCCTCGCTCAGGCCCACCGAGCTGATCTCCGGGTGGGTGAAGGTGGCCGCTGGGATTGAGCGGTAGTCGATCTGGCGGCTGTGGCCAAGAATGTTGTCTACCGCCACGGTGCCTTGGGCGGCAGCGGTGTGGGCCAGCATCATCTTGCCAGTCACATCGCCAACGGCCCAAAGGTGCGGCACCGGCTCACCTCCCACCAACACGCGCATCCGCTCGTCGACTGGCACGAAGCCCCGCTCGGTTTCCACACCAACGGCAGCCAGGTTGAGCTCGGCGCTAGAGGGCACCCGCCCAGTGGCCACCAGCACCGCATCCACCTCCAGGGTTTCCACAAGCTCCTTGGTGGCCATGTCTGCCAGCTCGATCTTCACCGGGCAGCCTGGGGTCACCTTGCGGGCCAGCAGGCCGGCGCGGGCATCGATGTCGCGACCGTCGATCAGCTTGCGGGCGGCGAGCTTGGCGATGTCGGGATCGAAGGTGGGCATGACCCGATCGAGGGCCTCGATCATCGTGACCTCGCAGCCCAGGGCCGTGTACACATCGGCAAATTCCAGGCCGATGTAGCCGCTGCCGATGATCGCCAGCCAGCGGGGCAGCCACTCGAGATTCACCGCCTCATCGCTGGTGAAGACGGTGCGCCCATCGGTCTCGATGCCGCGGGGCACGAAAGGCTCGGAACCAGTAGCCAGAATCACATCGCGGGCGCTGATGGTGCGCTCGATGCCACTGCCGCTCTCGCGCACCGTTACCTGCTGATGGCCGGCCAGGCGGCCCTGGCCCCGCAGGATCGTGGCACCGGCGCGCTCCAGGGTTTTGGTGAGATTGCTGCGGATAGTTGCCACCAGCTGGTTGGCATGGTCGGCGATCTTTTGGCGCTCAAAGCGCACTGGGGCGGCGTGGATGCCGAAGCCCGCCAGATGCTCGGAGTCGGCCAGCTCCCGCACCCGGCCACTGGCCGCCAGCAGGGCCTTGGAGGGCACACAGCCCCTGTTCACACAGGTGCCGCCCATATCACGCGACTCAACAATGGCGACCCGCAGGCCATGGTCGGCAGCGTGCTTCGCCGCATCGAAGCCGCCATAGCCGGCACCGATCACGACCACGTCGTAATCGAAGCTAGAACCATCAAAACGCAATCCGTCAAAACGCGATCCGTGGAGGGGGGCGTCGCTCACCGGGCAGCACTGCGGTTGTTGACAGGCATTCTCCCCCGTCAAGCTCCAGCCTGCTGGCGCAGGCGCTCGAGCAGTAGCGGAGCTGCCGCCACGGCCACATTGAGAGATTCCACCTCTGGGCTGTGGGGAATGGTGACGCGCTGGCTGGCCAGGGCCTGCAGCTCCGCTGACACCCCAGCTCCCTCATTGCCAAGCAGCAACACCGTGGGCCGGGTCCAATCGAGCTGCCAATAGGGCATAGGTGCCGCAGTAGCAGCCACCGATTCGGCCTCGGGGCGCAGCGCAACCACCAGCTGCAGGCCGGCGGCCGTTGCCGCCTGCAACCGCTCAGCCAACTCCTGCCTGCTCGCACGCACCAGGGGCAGGGCCAAGGCAGCCCCCGCCGAGGCGCGCAACACCTTGGGTTGAAAAGGGTCAGCCCCATCGGCCAACCACAGGGCCCCAACCCCCGCCGCCAAGGCAGTGCGCATCAAGGTGCCGAGGTTGCCGGGATCCTGGATCCCATCGAGGGCCAGCACAAAGCTGGCTGCGCCTGGAGCCGCTGCCGTCGGAGGCAGCAGGCTGGCCACCACTCCGTCGGGATGCTGGGTAGTGGCTATGGCCTCGAGCACCTCGCCACTCACCAGTCGCCATCTGCAACCTGGAGGCAAAGCTGCCACCAGCTCGCCATGGTTGGCCAGCCAAGCGGCGGTAGCCAGCACGTCCTGGGGCTGAAGCCCTAGCCGCACCGCCTCTTGCAAAAGGTGGGTGCCTTCCAGCAGCAGCAAACCCTGCTCGCGGCGACCGCGAGACTCCTGCAGAAGACGCAGCTGCTTAACCAGCGGGTTGCGGCGGCTAGTGAGCGGCTCGGCAGCACCCAAGCCATCGCTAGGGATCACTTCAGAAAGCCTGGTGACGGCGCACACTCAAACCGTCATGCACTACAAGCTCCTTGCCGTCTAAATCGAGACCACGGACGGAAGCGACCTCACCCTTAAGACCTTCAGCATGCAGGTTTTCAACCAACTTCTTTACGACAATGTCCTCGATCGTTGATTGATCAAGACTGTCTGGGGTAAGGCTCTCAAGGAATTTGCCTAGCTTCGAAGCCATCACCTCGGAAGCGTTTGAGATCTTGAGAACGATCATTGGGAAAAGTGCGGATGGGGAGACTTGAACTCCCACGACATTGCTGCCACTAGTACCTGAAACTAGCGCGTCTACCAATTCCGCCACATCCGCATGGCTGTCGCTGGAGCGGAGCTCGCTGCAACGGAGAAAACATACGTCATCGGAAACCCGGACCAACGGCTGGAGCCAGTTCCGGTGGCGGCCTTCTAGACGGTCTCACCTTTTATTGTCAATATGCTTCGACGTGAGCCGGGCAGTCGTTCCATGGGTCTGATCGCTGTCCAGTCACCTATCAATACCCGTTCTCTTCAAAATCCTCAGCTGGAGATCCGTGGCGGCCGGCGCCTCTCCGGTGAGCTCCAGGTGAGTGGTGCCAAGAATTCAGCCTTGGTGCTGATGGCTGCCTGTCTGTTGACCAGGGACACCATCCGACTGAGAAACGTCCCTCCGCTCACCGACATCGCCGCCATGAGCGAAATGCTCAGCAGCCTCGGCGGTCAGGTCCACCGTGATGACGACGCGCTGGAATTAAACGGCGACTCAATAAATACCTCTACAGCCCCCTATGAGCTGGTGAACAGCCTGAGGGCCAGCTTCTTCTGCATCGGCCCCCTGCTGGCCCGCACTGGCATGGCCAAGGTGCCCCTGCCAGGCGGCTGCCAGATCGGCACCCGGCCCGTTGTTGAGCATGTCAAAGGTCTCAAGGCCATGGGCGCACAGGTCACCATCGAGCATGGGGTCGTCACCGCCGTGGTGCCGGGCCGCGGCCATCGCCTCACCGGCGGCCGCATCCATATGGACTGCCCCAGCGTTGGCGCCACCGAAACATTGATGATGGCGGCAGCCCTTGCCGATGGCGAGACGGTGATCGACAACGCCGCCCTTGAGCCAGAGGTGGTTGATCTGGCAGGCCTGCTGATCGCCATGGGCGCCAGGGTGCGCGGCGCCGGCACTTCCACCATCACGATCGTGGGAGTTGATCGCCTGCATGGCGCCGACTACGCCGTGATCCCAGATCGCATAGAAGCGGGCACCTTTCTGCTGGCAGCCGCCATCACCCGCTCCCATTTGCGGGTAACCCCGGTGATCCCCGATCACCTTGGCGCCGTGCTCACCAAGCTCGAGCAAGCTGGCTGCACCTTGGAGCTGGACGGCGTCGGGATCACCATCAAGGCCGACCAGATCAATGCAGTGGATCTGCGCACCCAGCCATTCCCCGGCTTCCCCACCGATCTGCAAGCCCCTTTTATGAGTCTGCTGGCCACGGCCAGGGGCACCAGCGTGATCACCGAAAACATCTTTGAAAATCGCCTGCAACACGTGGGCGAACTGCAACGCATGGGTGCCGCAATCCGCATGCAGGGCAACACCGCCTTTGTGGAAGGGGTAGCCAACCTCAGCGGTGCGCCAGTGCAAGGCAGCGACCTGCGCGCCTCTGCAGCCATGGTGCTGGCCGGCCTAGCTGCCGACGGCATCACCAGCGTGCGCGGCCTGGAATTCCTAGACCGTGGCTACGCAAATCTTGAGGGCAAGCTCAACGCAGCCGGTGCCAGCATTAAGCGTGTTAGCTCGGCGGCGTAAGCTGACTCAGGCGGGAGCGTGCCGGAATTGGTAGACGGACTCGACTCAAAATCGAGCGCCTTCGGGTTTGTGGGTTCGAGTCCCACCGCTCCCATCTCGCCCATCACCTCCTCAGGCATGTCTGCCTCAGCCGTGATGGACACCTACGCCCGCTTCCCGATCAGCCTCACCCGGGGCCGGGGAGTCTGGGTTTGGGATAGCAATGGCAAGCGCTATCTCGACTGCGTGGCAGGCATTGCCGTCTGCACCCTCGGCCACAGCGACGGGCGGCTGAAGCGGGCCTTATGCCGCCAGCTTGGCAAGCTGCAGCACGTATCCAATCTGTATCGAATCCCCGAACAGGAGGAACTCGCCGCTGCGATCACCGCCAGCAGCTGCCTGGATCGGGTTTTCTTCTGCAACTCCGGCGCTGAGGCCAATGAGGCCGCCATCAAGCTGGCCCGAAAGCACGGCCACACGGTGAGGGGCATCGCCACTGGCGACGGCAAGGCGCCCCTAATCCTCACCGCCCAGGCCAGCTTCCACGGCCGCACCCTGGCTGCGGTTACGGCCACGGGCCAGCCAAAGTACCACCAGGGCTTTGAGCCGATGGTGCAGGGCTTCCACTACTTCCCTTACAACGACACTGCCGCCTTTGAAGCCCTGCTCGCCACCTGCGAAGTGCAGGGTCCACGGGTGGCCGCCGTGCTGCTCGAACCAATCCAGGGCGAGGGCGGCGTCCATCCAGGCAACAGGGCCTTTTTTCAGCGGGTGCGCGAGCTCTGCGATGCCCACAACATCCTGCTGATCTTCGATGAAGTGCAGATTGGCGTCGGCCGCAGCGGCCAGCTATGGGGCTACGAGCAGCTGGGCGTCGAGCCAGATGCCATCACCCTGGCCAAGGGCCTCGGCGGCGGCATCCCCATCGGTGCCCTGGCGGTGAAAGCCTCAGTGGATCACTTCCGCCCCGGCGAACACGCCAGCACCTTCGGCGGCAACCCCTTCGCCTGCCGCGCCGGCCTCACCGTGCTAGCCGAACTGGAGCGGCGCGACCTGCTCAGCCACGTGCAGCGGATGGGCGGACTGCTGCAGGAGCTCCTAGCCCAGCTGGTGAGCCGTCATCCCACCCTGCTGGAGGGGGTGCGGGGCTGGGGGCTGCTGCAAGGCCTGGTGCTGCGCGAAGAGGCCCCAAGCGCTCCGGACATCGTCAAGGCGGCCATGGAGCAGGGGCTGCTGCTGGTGCCCGCCGGCCCAGGGGTGGTGCGCTTCGTGCCCCCGCTGGTGATCCAGCCCCGCCATCTGCGCCTGGCTGTCGACCGCCTCGAGCGAGCCCTAGTCAGCCTTGGTCGCTGAAACAGCCTTGAGAGCTGAGCCCGACAATTTCGCCGACCTGATCGAGCCCTTCAGCCGCCGCGGCGTCGACTTGGGCCTCGATCGCCTCCAGGCGGCCCTAGCCGAGCTTGGCAACCCAGAGCGCCGCTTTGCCGCCGTGCAGGTGGCGGGCACCAACGGCAAGGGCTCGATCTGCACCCTGGTGCACCAAGCCCTGCTGGCCAGCGGCATCCACGCCGGCCTCTACACATCGCCGCACCTGGTGAGCTGGACCGAGCGCATCCGGCTTGGCCATGACCCAATCGCCGCGCCATGCCTGCGCCGCCACCTGGAAACCGCCACGCCGATCGCCCAACGCCACCAGCTAACGCCGTTTGAGCTGGTCACCGCCGCGGCCTTTCTGGCCTTCGCGGAGGCGAACTGTGAGCTGGTGGTGCTGGAGGTGGGCCTGGGGGGCAGGCTCGACGCCACCACCTGCCATCCCCACCGGCCCGTGATCGGCTTTGCCTCTGTGGGGCTCGACCACGCAGAGTTCCTCGGGCCGGATCCAGCCACGATTGCCGCCGAAAAAGCCGGCGTGCTCCAACCGGGGGCCGTGGCAATTAGCGCTCCCCAGAGCCCGGAGGTGGCGGCGGTGCTGAGCGATCGCGCCGCCGCGATGGGAGCCGAACTGCGCTGGGTGGAGCCGCTGGATCTCAACCAGTGGACCCTGGGGCTTTCGGGAGCCGTGCAGGCCGCCAATGGCGCCGTCGCCCTGGGCCTGCTGCGGGCCTTAGGGGAGCGGGGCTGGCCGATCAACGACCCAGCCATACGCCGCGGTTTCGCAGCAGCCCGCTGGCCAGGCCGCCTGCAACAACTGAGCTGGGGCGGCCAGCCCCTGCTGCTCGATGGCGCCCACAACCTGCCGGCCGCCCTCGCCCTGCGGTCTGAGCTCGACGCCAATCCGCAGCGCCACGGCCTGGCCTCCGGCCCGCGCCACTGGCTGCTAGGCATGCTGGCCAATAAGCAGGGGCCGGAGATAGCCGCCGCCTTGCTGGCCCCGGACGACCGGGCCTGGATCGTGCCCGTGCCGGGGCACGCCTGCTGGAGCCTTGAGGCCCTTGCCGCCGCCTGTCCCAGACTCGCTAGCCAGCTCAATAGCGCCCCCAGCCTCGAGGCAGGCCTGGCGCAAGCGGGAAGTGGTTCGCAGCGCGTGGTAGTTGCTGGCTCTCTCTACCTCCTCGGCCAGGCAGCCACATCAGAGCAAGCACCAGCTGCAAGCCCAGGGACTTCTGACTTTGGTTAATTCGCCTGCTGCTCATCGCCACCAGCCCGGCCCCGGCAGCCCGGCTCGAGCCTCCTTGAGCATATTTTTACTGATTAGCTTAGGGAATCTCTGGACAAACGGGGCTTGAGCGGAGGCAGTGAGCAGGAAAGAGTGCCTTTGACCGAGAATTGCCTCTGAGGCCATTTTCTGAGGACTTTTGGTCTCATGTTCAGCCACTTTGGGCTGGTTTTTTAGGC
>JAHLYR010000065.1 GCA_025128025.1 Synechococcus sp. CS-1330 | reverse complement strand
GATATTTGGGGGGCAGCCCCCTGAGAAAATAGCTCGATGCCAGGTAAAAAATTCATCCCAATCAACTGCAGCATTCTCTTGAAAGAGTGTGTGCCATTTGACTTAAAAGCCACCCCTAGGGGTGGCTTTTTTGTTGGTTAAACTTCTTGCTTGGGCAATGACATTCAGGAACGATGCACATGGACGTGTTTCCATGCCCCATCGATTCTTTGCCAAATACGCGTCTCGCAGCAGCTAGCGGTAACAGCTGCTCCGTCGACCATCTTCTGGGTGAGACGGGTGTAGCTCAATACGGCAGCGTCGGGACTGATCCAGCGAATATGTGGTCTAGCCATGCTTACCTGTATGGGGGCTGGAGGGCTGCTTGGCGCTGCTGCTGGTAGGTCGAAATAGAATTGATGGAAGTCAAGCCCCTCTGCGAGGACCCCATTCGTCTCTGCTTCGAAGCAGGTGAGGTCAACGCTGCAGTGGTTGGAATAGGTGAGCCAATCACCGCTTACTACGCTTTCAAGCAGGGTTTGGTTGAGGCAGATCAACTGCTGCTCGTTTGTCTGCGGCGCCCCAGCTTTGGCATCAATATCCTGAATGCTTTGGTTCATGGGTTTAGCTCCAGGTCTTGGAATGAGCTGATTCTCTCAAATCGACCCACCGCTTGCTCCGAATTGCCTGGGCGGATACTGAGCAGCACCTGCATGCCGCTGGCCGCCGCCGCCTCGCATTCGGCCAGGGTGTCGCTTATAAACAAAACTTGGTGGCTGGGAACATCAAGTGACCCCGTAATTTTTGTGTAGCTGCTCTGATCACGCTTGCCGCCAACGCGGGTGTCAAACCAGTGGCCAAAGATCGCTCTTAAATCCCCGCCACTGCTGTATCCGTAGATCAGCTGCTGGGCTACAACTGATCCAGATGAATAGACCGCCAACTGGAGTCCGGCTGCATGCCACTGCCGCAGGGCGCTTGGTACATCTTTAAAAAGCGGACCCTGAAGCTTGCCGTTTTGGTAGCCAATTTCCCAGATCATTCCTTGCAGCTCTTTGAGTGGTGGGAGCTTGCGATCCTTGTTGATCAGCCAATGCAGATACTTCAAAACACCATCACTCCACCCTGATAGGGCCTGCTGCCGCATTGACTGAGCTTCGGGCTCTGGATCTTCCGCCCAAGCTTTTTCTACTTCTGCTAGCAACTCTTGAACCTGCGGGTCCTTGTGGTGCTCGTTCAAAAAGCTGCCGAGATGTTCAGCCGCATAGGGGAAAAGGGTGTCTGATACAAAACTCACCGGGCAGGTGGTGCCCTCAATGTCAAGCAGAACATGGCTCACGCCATGCCGTTGCACAACTGCCCTGCCTTGCTGCCTGCCGCTTAGCCCGTTAAGCAATAGTTTGCGCCAGTGTTGCTCCAGCAGGAACTCAAGAATCTCGAGATGTCTTCGCGCTGTTGTTAGATCCTTGCCCCAGGCATAGAGGCCATGGCCCGCAATCAGTAGGCCATAGGGCGCTGCGGCGAGGTGGGGTTCTGCGTTGCCGCGCAGTCGTGCCAGATCCTGATCGTTACCCAGTACTGGAATTGAGACGCTGGTGGCGTGGGTGGTGACACCTTCAAGTCCTTTAAGCATCTCCAGGTCTTGGAGCACTAGGAAGGCAACCCCTGTTTTGGTGGCTGCGTAGTGCTGGGACAGCAGGGTTCCCGCTTGGGAATGGGTGTGCAGTACCGCACCGGCTTCACAGGTCTCCACAAGGGCGATGTGCAGGGCGGTTTCGGCGCTGGCCCGCCCGGTGCCTTTCAGCACTGCCCCAGCCGCATTGACCACGATCAGCTGCTCTGGGGCAACGCTGCCCTTATCCACCCCACTAGGGGCCATCAGTAACTCCAGCGGCTGCCACTGCAGAACGCAGCTGAAGTTGCCTCCTGTGCCATCGCACCAACCGCGGCGATGAATAGCGGCCATCGTCGCGCTGAGCTGTCGTGCTAATTCGGGAGTTTGTGATGCGGCGGTATCCACGCAAGCTTGCGGTTGGTTCAATGCTGGCAGCTCGGGCACCAGTGGCTGCTGCGCCCGCCGAGTTTCTCGCGTTGAATTGGTGTGTGGCAGCGGCGGCAGGGTTCGCCACCACGCCTGTAGACCCAGGCCACGCCGCCGTAGTTGCCATTGTTGCCCTTGAGGTCACGGAAGTCGCTGAAGGTTGTGCCGCCGGCGCCGATGCTGGTTTCCAGCACCTCCACCAGGGCCTGGCGCAGGCGCTCCAGCTGCGAGACGCCAAGGCTGCCGCTGGCGGTGGCGGGCCGAATTCCTGCAGCAAACAGCGACTCATCGGCGTAGATGTTGCCTACCCCCGCCACCAGCGCTTGATCCAGCAGGGCATTTTTGATTGGCCGCCTCGAGCCCCGCAGCCGCTCGGCCAGGTAGGCCGCGTTGAAGGCTGGGCTGAAGGGCTCGGGGCCTAGCCGCCCCAGGCCCGTGATTACCGAGTCCAACGGTTGGCCTGGCGGTACCCACCACATCTGGCCGAAGCTGCGGGTGTCTACGAACCGCAGCTCCTGATTGCTGGCAGCAAACAGTTGCACGCGGGTGTGTGAGCAGGCCGGTTTCGGGGTTTCCAGCCAAAGGAATTGCCCGGTCATGCGCAGATGCACGCCCCAGCTGCCAGCCTCTTCACCCCCTCGACTGAGCTGGCTCATCAGATATTTGCCACGTCGCGACCAGGCGCCAACTCGGCACCCGCACAAGGCCGCAGCGAATGCAGCGGGGTCGACCGGGCTGGCTATGGCCCTAGCCCGGTGCACCTCAACCTTGCTGATCTCAAAGCCCTGGGTCTGTTGCTCGAGACCCCGCCGCACGGTTTCAACTTCGGGTAATTCCGGCATTGGCTTAGGCGCTAGCCCAGCAAAATGCCCGCGCAACCAAAAGTTGCACGGGCTTTAGACCGGCCTGGAAAGCCACCCGGAACTTGGATCCCAAGAGGCTGAAGAGCTTCAGGCTTTTTGGAGTTCGCTCTCGGCGAAGTTGTTGGTGTTGATGCCGCCTTCAGAGCCGCTGTAGCCGTTGTAGTTCACCTTTTCAAAGCGAACTACCACGGGGTAGCGGATGCCGGAAGTGTCGATCGAAGCGACGGTGCCGACTTCGTTGAACCAATAAGACTCGGGGCGCTTGATGCGTACCTTGTCGCCGCGGGAGATTGCCATCGCTGCGCTGTAGATCGGGTGGCTGCCAGAGCGAAGATACCCGCGCAGGAGGTGGGCTTCCCCAAGGGCGTCACGATTCGTCGCCCTTGGGGAGAGGTCGGCTGCCCATGGCACCATCGACAGCACAGCAGAGCGTCCCTTCCCATGGCCATGGACCCGATGGAGGTCCCGGCGCCGCCGGTGCTCAACCTCGAGCTGCCCGACCCCGAAAGCGACACCATCAGCACGATGGAATTTCTGGCCAGGCTTGAAGAAGCCTGGGCCGTGTGTGATCGCTTCGACCTGCAGACCGAAATCTGGCGCGGGCGGATTTTGGCGGCGGTGCGGGACCGGGAAAAGCGCGGCGGCGAAGGGCGAGGTACGGGATTCCTGCAGTGGCTGCGGGAGCGGGAGATCAGCAAGACCCGGGCCTACACCTTGATCCAGCTGTCTGAGTCGGCTGAGAGCTTGGTGGGTGGCGGCCTGCTTGAGGAGACCAGCGTCAACAACTTTTCGAAGCGGGCCTTTCTGGAGACGGCCCAGGCCGATCCAGAGGTGCAGCAGATGATCAGCGAGGCGGCCAATGAGGGTCAGCAGATCACCCGCAAGCAGGTCCGTCGTCTTAGTGATGAGTTCACAGCCGCCACCAGCCCCCTTTTGCCCGAGGAGATCCGCAAGCGCACAGCCGACAATCTCCTGCCACCGCGGGCTGTGGCTCCCCTGGTGAAGGAGCTGGCCAAGCTGCCAGAAGATCAGCAGGAGGACCTGCGCAGGGTGTTGCGCGAGGAGCCGGAGCTGGAGCGAGTCAAGGAGGTGACCTGCACGGCCCGTTGGTTGAGCAAGGCGGCGGAGGCAGCTCTGGCGGTGCGGGCTTTTCAGCAGGGGGACCTGGATTTCGAGAAGGCGCTTCAGGAGGCTCAGCGACTCGATGCCCTGGGCTTGCTGGCCGATGCGGTGGGCCAGGCCCAGGCCCTGGAGAGTGCCGTTCTGAAGCTGCACACGAGCTGGCGGCGGCTCGGGGGCCTGCAGGAGCGCCTTTGGGTGGAGAGCGGCAGCAGCACGCCCCACCTGCGCGAACTGCTCACTGCCTTGCAATCGCTCAGCGGCAGCACCCTGCGGGTGTCCCTGGGGGAGCTGGCAGGTGGCAAGCGGGTGCGCTTGCAGCTAGTGGAGGAGTCGCCGGAGCAGCTGCCCCCACCACCCCTGCCATGACCGGCCACTAATACCGCATCTGGTGGTCGCTATGGTCGGTGAGCACTACGGGTAGGGCCCAATTGCCTTCTGGCCCCGCTGATCCCCTGGCGCTGGCCCTGGAGCGCCATTTCGGCTGGTCCGAGTTCCGTCCCGGTCAGCGGCCGGTGGTGGAGGCCCTGCTGGCCGGCCAGGACTGCCTGGCGGTGCTGCCCACCGGCGGCGGTAAGTCGCTTTGCTATCAGCTGCCCGCCTTGGTGCGTGGTGGGCTGGTGCTGGTGATTTCACCGCTGGTTGCCCTGATGCAGGACCAGGTGAGTCAGCTGCAACGCCGAGGCATCCCGGCGGCCTGCCTGCATGGCGGCCTGGCCTTGCCGGAGCGGCGCCAGCTGCTGCAGCGGCTGCGCGATCACAGGCTGCGGCTGCTTTATTTGGCCCCGGAGCGGCTGCAGGGGGAAGCCACCCGCCAGCTGCTTGACGACGTGCTGGAGAGCGGCCAGCTGGTGGCGCTGGCGGTGGACGAGGCCCACTGCATCAGCGCCTGGGGCCATGATTTCCGCCCCGACTACCGCCGCCTAGGCCAATTGCGGGCTCAGTGTCCCGGGGTGCCCCTAGTGGCGCTCAGCGCCACCGCAGCCCCCCAGGTGCGGGCCGACATCATTCGCCTGCTGCAGCTGCGGCGACCGCTGATCCAGGTGCGTTCGGCCCGCCGCAGCAACCTGGTGTACGGCATGCAGGTGCGCCCGCCCGATCCCCTGCCCCTGGTGCTGGCGGAGCTGGGAGCATCCCGGGGCGCCGTGCTGATTTATGCGCGCACTCGCCGCTCGGTGGAGCAATGGGCGGCTCGCTTGACCGGGGTCGGGGTGGAGGCGATCGCTTATCACGCCGGCATGGACCCCGAAAGCCGCCAGCTGGCCCTGGAGCATTTCCAGCTGCAGCCGCGGCCGGTGCTGGTGGCCACCGTGGCCTTCGGCATGGGAGTGGATCGATCGGATGTGGGACTAGTGCTGCACCTGGACCTGCCGGCCAGTCCGGAGGGGTATCTGCAGGAATCGGGCCGGGCCGGCCGGGATGGGGAACTGGCGCGCTGCCTAGTGCTCTACGACCCGGCTGATCGCACCAGTTTGGGCTGGGCAATTCGGGGCGTGGGGGCCCAGCGCCAGCAGGACCAGCAACGGCTGGAGCTGGCCCAGCAGCAATTGCGGCGGATGGAAGCGGTGGCGGAGGGCGAGGGCTGCCGGGAGCAGGCGCTGCTGCTGGCCGTAGGTGAATTGGCGGCTGCCTGCGGCCGTTGCGACAACTGCCGCAGTCCCCGTGAAAGTCGGGATTGGTCTGTTGAGGCGCACCAGGCGCTGGAGGTACTGGAGCTTCGTCCCGGCCGCGATCTACGCAACCTGGCTGAGGAGCTCGCATCCGCTGTGTCGGCAGAGCAGCGACAGCAGCAAGAAGCGAGCTGGGGGTGGCTGCTGCGGCGGCTGGCCCAGGAGGAATTGCTCAGCGAAAGCGATGACGGCGCCCAGAGGCTCTATCTGCGCGCCTCGGGCCGGCGCTATGTGCGCCAGCCCTGGCCACTTCACTGGGCTGCCTGACTTGGTGGTGCTTGGCTAGCCGGTTGGATTAGCTGGCCCGGGCCTTGCAGATATCGCTGATTAGCTGCTCCTCAAAGTCGCTCTGGGGTGCATCCCAGCTCTTCCATTGGCCTGATTGGCTGGTGGCATTGAGCTTGCGGGCTCCGCAGTTGACCGCCAGATAAACGGGCTTGCCATCGCCATTGAGGGTTGGGGCTACAAAACTGCCCCCCATGGGTTGCCAGTTGGCCCAGTCCACCTGCAGCGGGCCGTAGCTGCGCCAGTCGGGCCCTTGAGGCTTGCTGCTGCTGGGCTGGCTGCCAGTGCTTGGCCGGCTGGCGGGGGAGGTGGTTGCTGTAGTCGGAGTGGTTGAGGCTTTGGCGATCGGCGTGGCAACGACAGGTGAGGGCTTGGGAGTGGGTTGGATTTTTGGCTGGACCGCCGCTGTAATCACTGGTTTTGCGGCGGGTTGCACGCTTTGTTGAACAGTTTGTTGAACGGGCTGTTGAACGGATTGTTGAACAGGTTGTTGTATGGCCTGTGGAACGCTGGGTGTGGGGCGGGGAGTGGGTTTGGGGGCTGGCACGGCTGTGGCTACAGCGGGAGTCACGGTTGTGGTCGCAGCTGTGGTCACGGTGGGTTTAGGGGCTGGCGTTGCCGCAGGCTTGGGTTTGGGCTTGGGCTTTGCCTGGGCGGCTGGCTTTGGAGTGGCCTTAACCGGAGGAGGGGCCTGCAGCTTCAGGCGGGTGCCAGACACCACCAGATCGGGGTCATCAATTTTGTTGATGGCAACCAGCCGCTCAACCGGCAGCCCGTAGCTGCCGGCGATGGTGGAGAGGTTCTCGCCGCTGCGCACCACGTGTTCCTTGGCGTTGCGGGGGGCGGCCGATGAGGACGGACGCCCAGGAATGGCCAGGCGTGTTCCCGCCACCACCAGATTTGGATTGCTGATCCCATTTAGCTTGATCAGCCGTTCGGTGCTGGTGCCGAAGCGATCGGCGATTTCTGAAAGGGTTTCACCGCTTTTCACCGTATAAGGGGCGGTGGGCAGCGCTCTGGAAGCGGCCGCCGCCGTTGCCCGGCGAGATCCAGGCAGCACCAGCTTTTGGCCTGCCACCACCATGTTGGGGTTGGTGATGCCGTTGGCCTGCATCAACTGGTTGAGGCTGACCCCCTGGCGATCGGCGATGTCGGAGAGGGTGTCTCCGGGCTGGACGATGACACTGCCGCCCCTGGAACTCCCTGCGGCAGCGGCGCTACTGCCTGGCAGCCGCAAGCTCTGGCCCGCTGAAATCACGTTTGGGTTGCTGATGCCATTGGCCTGCATCAGTCGCGTGAGGCTGACGCCGTGGCGGTCGGCAATTTCCGAGAGGGTTTCGCCAGGTTTGACCACCACGTTTGCCAGAGCTGCGGCAGGGGCCAGACCCGGTAAGGGCAACACCACAGCTAGGGCCAGGGCGGCAAGGGAGCGACGCATCGGCACCACGTATAGGTACTGGAACGTTAAGGGAGTTGCCTAGTCCCATCCAGTCCCTTGATCGCCTTCGGCGCATCAAAGCTTCTGATCGCCCTGCCTTCGCCCCCCCATCGCTGTGCCCCAGAGTTAGCCCAGCAGCCGCTTCACCAGGGCCAACTTGCCCGCATAGGGGGGGTAGCGGAAGGGCAGATCAAGCCAGAAGGGGCGCCGCAGCACGGTGCGCCGGTGCGAAAAGGTTAGAAAGCCAGCCTCGCCGTGGTAGCTGCCCATGCCGCTTTCGCCGACGCCGCCTAACGGCAGGGCCGCCGCACCCGCCTGCATCACCACATCGTTGAAGCAGACGCCACCTGAGCTTGTGGTGTCCAGGGTGCGCTGCTGGGCAGCTCGATCGTGGCTAAACAAATAGAGGGCAAGGGGCTTGGGCCTCGACCTCACTTCGGCCAGGGCCGCTTCCAGGTTGGCTACTGCCAGCACGGGCAGGATTGGGCCAAACAGCTCCTCCTGCATCAGCGGATCTTCGCCGGATTCGATCGCTACCAAGGTGGGTTCGATGCGCCGGCGGCTGGGATCGCTGCGCCCCCCCGCCAGCACGTGGCCGCGGCTGCGGGCCCCCGCCAGCAGGGCCTCCAGGCGCTGGAACTGGGCTTCATTGACGATGCAGCCCATGTCCTCGCTGGCGAGGGGATCGCTGCCATAGAAGCGCTGCCATTCGGCGGCGATAGCTGCAACTAGCGCTTCCCGCACGGCTGGTTGCACCAGCAGGTGGTCGGGAGCGATGCAGGTTTGACCAGCATTGAGACCCTTGCCCCAGGCCAGGCGCTTTGCGCTGGTGGCGATGTCGGCATCGGCAAGCACGATCGCCGGACTCTTGCCGCCCAGCTCCAGGGTCACGGGGGTGAGATGGCGGGCGGCGGCGGCCATCACCAGCCGGCCCACCCGGCCGCCGCCGGTGAAAAAGATGTGGTCAAACTGCTGCTCCAGCAGCTCGGCTGCCACGGCCCCATCGCCGGTGACCACCTGCACCACCTCGGCTGGAAAGGCCAGGGGTAGGCAGCTGGCCAGGAGTGCGGAGATGTGGGGCGCATGTTCTGAGGGCTTGAGCACGGCCGTGTTGCCCGCCGCCAGGGCGCTCACGAGCGGGTGCAGGCAGAGATGGAATGGGTAGTTCCAGGGGCCGATGATCAACACGCAGCCCAGAGGCTCTGTTTGCACCCAGGCCTGGCCGGGCCGCAGGGCCAGATCCAGCCCGATCGGCCGCGGTGCCATCCAGCGCTTCAGCTGGCGCCGGGTGAGGGTCAGCTCCTGACGCACCGCTATCAGCTCAAAGGTGGCCTCGAGGGGCGGTTTGCCTAAGTCGGCCGCCAAGGCTTCGAGCACTGCCGCCTCCTGATCGCGCAACAGGCCTTCCAGGCGATCTAGCTGCTCCAGCCGCCAGGCCAGGCTGCGGGTGAGGCCCGTGCTGACGGGTGCACGCATCGCCGCGATCGGCGTGGCCAGGAGCGGGGTTGCGGTTGGGGCGGAGCTCAAGGGGCGGGCTGCGTGTCAGCCCAAGCTGGCAAATTGATTGAGGCTTCGGCTGCTCAGAGCCAGGCCAGCTCTGGCAATTGCGCGTACTCCCGCAGGTAAACGGCGCGGATTTGGCTGATCAATGCCTGCATGGCTGGCTGCTCCAAATGCTCCCGGCGCAGCACCACAGCATCGAGGTTGGTGCCGCTGCCGCTGAGCTGGATTGGGTAACGCACCAGACCAATGGCTACCAGATCGAAGAAGGCAAAGGGTTTGCGGCTGTCCTCCCAGCCTGGCGGCAGGGTATCGAGGCCATTGACCACGGCCAGATCCAGCACCCGCTCGCGCACCAGCTCCAGGGCGCGGCCTCCGATCGATTGGAGAGCCTGGACATTCCGGGGGTTGCCCTGCCACTGCAGCTGCAGCTGGCCCCTGCCGAGGCGCAGCAGCTGGGAGGCTTGCCGCAGGGAGGCCAAAACGGCGTGGTTGGCGTGGGCCCGGTAGTGGCCGTTGGTTTTGTGGAAATCCAGGCCCAGCTGATCGCTGACGCGGCGGTGCAGGCGCGAAACGGAGCTTTGGTCGCAGTTGGTCAGGGCCGCCACAGCCGAAGTGCTGGCAGTGATCTCCAGCAGATCCAGAACTGGCAATCCGTCTAGCAGGACGTCGCGCATCCTTCTGCTGCGCAGAGTGGCGACCTTATGAATTTGTGCCTGCCCACCGATAGCCTCCTACCCCCTATTGGGTAACCTCCTGCCCCCTATTGAGTAAATAGGCAGGCCCCGAGCGCGGGAAAAATCAGGCGCACCTCGGCACCGCCCAGGCTGGAGCGGCCAATGGCCAGGGAGCCGCGATGGTTTTCCATGGTGGTCTGCACCACAAACAATCCCAGGCCACTGCCATTGGCCTTGCTGGTTTCCAGGGGTGCAAGGGCCGTTTGCGGTGCCTGGAACCCCGGGCCGTTGTCGGCCACGCTGAGCACAACGGTGTCGCCTTCGCTTTGCAGCCGCACCGCAATGGTGGCGGGGCTGGCTGCAGCAGGGCCGGCTGTTTCCAGCGCTTCAAGGGCATTGCGCAGCAGATTGACCACTGCGATCTGGATCTGGGCCGCGTCCCCCAGCACCGCCAGGTTGGCTTCGAGCCCCTCGCGCTGCACCGTGATGCCTGCGGCCTTGAGGCTCGGGCCTGCGTAGAGCAGGGCGCTGCGGGCCACGTTGGCCAGGTTGAGGCGCCGCTGGTGGGTCTGCAGATTGCGCAGCAGGCTGCGCATCTTTTCAATCGTCGTTACGACCTCATCGGCGTTGCTGGCGATCGCCTGGAGGTGCTCGTTCAGGTCGGTGGGCAGGGGAGCTTCTTGCTGGTGCAGCAGCAATTTGCTGTTCAGTAGCAGGGTGCTGAGGGGCAGGTTGATTTCGTGGGCAACGGCTGCGGCCTGCAGGCTGCTTTTGAGCTTGTCTTCGAGCACCAACACGATCTGGGCATCCTTGAGTCGCTCCCGTTCGATGGCTTCAGCGAGTTGTCGCCGGGCCTGGGTCAGCCGCTCCACCAGGGCTCCGAACGCCTGGGAAACAGCCTCGATTTCTCTGGCGCTGCCCTTGGACAGCCCCGCTTCAAAAACAAGATTTGCGTCCCCCTGGCCCACCTGCTCGGAGGCGCTCTGGCAGCGCTGGCGCAGCAGCTCCAGCGGCGCTAGCAGCCAGTCGCTCACCCGGATCGTTACCACTACCGCGGTGGCTACGGCCCCCAGGCTCAGCAGTAGGGCAATCAGGGCATGGCGCTGACTGGTCTGCACGATCTGATCTGAGCGCAGGGCTGTGATCAGCAGCCAGTCGAGCTTCTCCGCCTGGCCCCACGAGTGGAGGCCTACCAGGTAGATGTGGCCTTTGTATTGCAAGGTCTGGGTGCTGGGAGCGGATCTGGGGGCATTGAGGCCACCCAGCTCCTGCAGGCGGCGGTTGGTGGCCTGCACCAGGGGATCGGGCAGTTGCTCCAGTCGCACTCGCTTGGTTGTGGGGCCCGTGCCTGTGCTGGTCAGGCCAGGCCGGGAGCTGGCCACGACCATGCCATTTCGTTCCACGATCAGGGCGAAGCCGTTCCTGTCTTTCCAAACCTCCGCAAGCCAGGTGTTGAGCTGGCTGAGTACGAAGTCGACGCCGATGACGCCTAGCAGTTGGCGCCCAGGGCCGTAGAGGGGTTGATTGAAGGCAATCGCCAGCACCTCGGGCTTGTCTTCCCACTGGTAGATCGAGCTCCAGGTGGGCTGGCCGGCCTTCACCGTTTCCACGTACCAGGCCTCCTCGTGGCTGTCGGTCATGCCAGGAATTGACTCCAGCAGGGCGCCCCGTTGTCCCTTTGCTCCCATGGCGTAGACGCCCATCGTGCCCTTGCCGAGGGGGCTGGTGAACGCGTCTTCGTTGATCACAAAGGCGCCGCTGTCGAGCCTTTCCACCCCGAGGAATTCCCCTCGAACGCTGCCGTAGTTGATGTAGCCCACGGGGAAGAGCTGCATCTGACTCCAGAAGCGCTGCCCCATGGCGTCGAAGTCGTTTAAGGAGAGCTGGCCCTGCTGGATGGCGAGCACGTTGAGGCTGTTGATCAGCTGCGGTGCCGCCAGGCGGCCCGAGAGCTGCTCCGAAAGATCGGTGATGGCGTCTTGCTGGCGGTAGGCCTCGGCCAGGCCAAAGCCACTCCTTTGGCCGCTGAAATAGGCCAGGCCGCCCACCGCCCCGCTCACCAGCAGCAGCTGCAAACTCGTCGCCCAGACGATGCGCTTGCGCAGTCCCCTGGCCCTCATGGCACCGGGCCCAGATCCAGAGCTGCCCTGCGCACCAACTCAGCTCCGCTGCAGTTGAGGCGGCGAGCAATGGCCTTGCGGTGGGTTTCCACCGTGGCAACTGCCAGCCCGGTGGCTTGGGCGATCGCCTTGTTGCTGAGGCCCTGGCCGATCAGGCTGAAGATCTGTCGCTGGCGTGGGGTGAGAGCGGCCACTGGCCCGTTTGATTCGGCGGCCTGGGGCGTCTCTTGCAGCAGGGCGGCCTCGATCACATCCCGCAGGGTTTCGTAGGTGGAGGTTTTATCCACCACTCCCACCAGCATCGCTTCGAGCTCCTCCGGGCACACAAAGCTGCTGGCCTGGGCCGAGAGCACCAGCGCCTTCGCCTCGGGTTGAAGCAGCCGCAGGAAGCGGGCCACCCCCAGGCCATCGCCGTCGGGCAGGGCCAGATCGAGGATCAGGGCATCTGGGCGAAGTTTGCGACAGGCTTCAAAGCCGTCGTGGCAATTAGTGGCCGTACCCACCACCTCCAAGCCGGGCAGACCCTGCAGCATTTTGCAAAGCAGCTGCAGGAACATGACCTGGTCTTCCACGATCAGGCAGCGAAGGGTCAACCAGGATGTAGCTGGTGTACCACCTTGCTTGAGGGGCGGTGCCAGCCCCTCTCTTTGTAAGCCCTTGACGAGATTTGAACTCGTGACCTCTCCCTTACCAAGGGAGTGCTCTACCACTGAGCTACAAGGGCATGTGGAAGGTGGGCCGGGTTGGATTTGAACCAACGTAGGCAGAGCCAGCGGATTTACAGTCCGCCCCCATTAACCACTCGGGCACCGACCCGAACCACACCCGAAGAACTTACCAGCCGACCTTCTCCATGCAGCTGCTCGCTCTACACGGTCCCAATCTCAACCTGCTGGGCACCCGTGAGCCGGGTGTTTATGGCAGTCAGACCCTTGATCAGGTCAACGCTGAGCTGGAGAGTCGCGCCCAGGCCCTCGGGGCGACTTTCAGCTGCTTTCAGAGCAACCACGAAGGCGCCCTGGTGGATCGCATCCACGAGGGCCGCGGCAGCGTGGATGGCATTTTGATCAATGCAGGCGCTTACACCCACAGCTCAATTGCCCTGCGCGATGCCCTGCTGGGGGTGGCGATTCCCTTCGTGGAATTGCACTTGAGCAACACCCACGCCCGCGAGCCGTTTCGGCACCATTCCACCCTGGCGGATAAGGCTGTGGGCGTGATCTGTGGCTTTGGGCCGCTCAGCTACACCCTGGCCCTGGAGGGCCTGGTGGCCCACCTGCGAGCTCAGCCTTGATGGCCCGGGTGAAGTGGCTGGCGGCCCCCACCAGCCTCGCTTGGCTGGAGCAGGCGATTGCCCAGCCAGAGCTGCTGTTGATTGACCACGCCCACTGCGAGCGCAAGGCTGCCGGCGTAGCCCTGCAGTTGATGTTCCGTTACCCAAGCGAGGTTGGCTTGGCGGCCGCCCTAAGTCCTCTGGCACGGGAGGAGTTGGAGCACTTCGAGCAGGTGCTGCAGCTGCTGCAACGGCGCGGCGCAGCTCTGCGCCCCCTGCCGGCCCCGGCCTACGGCTCGGCCCTCACGGCCCAGGTGCGCAAGGGCGAACCCCAGCGCATGCTCGATTCTTTTTTGGTGGCTGGCTTGATTGAGGCCCGCAGCCATGAGCGCATGGCCCTGCTGGCGGCCCATAGCCCCGATGCCGAGCTGCGGGCGCTGTATGGCGAGCTGCTGGCCAGCGAAGCGCGCCATTTCGGTCTCTACTGGCTGCTCTGCGAAGAGCGCTACGGCCGCCAGGCCACGGTGGAGCGGCTGGAGCAGCTGGCACTGGCCGAAGCGCAGGCGCTGCAAGGGGAGTTGGCCAGCCCTGACCAGGTGCGTATGCACTCGGCGGGGGTGATCTATGACCCTAAATATGTTCACTAGGCGTTCCCAGGAACTCGCCTAACTCTTGGTAGCCGAACCCCCCGCTGCCCAAAACAACAGAGCATTTCAGTACATCTGTCTTTGCTGATTGGCGGGCCTGTCAAAGTTTCTCCACCATTTGTTCAGCCATGGTCAGCCCTGCTTTTCTGCATCGGCGTTCGCCCGTATTTGCCGGGCGTGCCATGGCCAGCTCCAGCTCGCCGCTGGTTACCCGGGTGGGCCTGGGGGTGCTGGAGCAGGGCGGCAATGCGGCCGATGCAGCCGTGGCGATGGCGGGGATGCTGGCACTGGCCGAGCCGATGATGAGCGGTCTGGGCGGCGACACCATGGTTTTGGTGTGGTCTGCCAGAGACCAGAAAGTGCTGGGGCTGAATGGCAGCGGTCGGGCCCCGAGCGGCGCCAGCCTCGATCGCATTGGCTCCGTGCCGGTGATGCCGGAGCACGGTGCCGCCACCGTCACGATCCCAGGCGCTGTGGATGGCTGGTGCGCGCTGCTGGAGCGCTTCGGCTCTTGGTCTTTGCAGCAGCTGTGGGAACCGGTGATCGCATACGCCCGGGAGGGCTATCCGGTGGGCGAATCGATCGCAGGCTTCTGGGACCTTGGCGCCGCATTGCTGGGCCCCAGCGGACCCATGCAGCTGGGAGAGCTGCTGATGCCCGATCGCAGCGCCCCGCAGCCCGGCCAGCTGATGCGCCTGCCGCAACTGGCGGCCACCCTGGAGCGTGTTGCCCGGGAGGGGCGCCAGGGCCTCTACGAAGGCCCCGTGGCCGAGGCGATCGCCACCACGATCAGCGCAGGCGGGGTACCCACCACCATGGCCGACGTGGCTGCCCAGCAGCACCACGCCGAGTGGGTGGAGCCCCTCAGCGTGGGTTACCGCGGCCGAGAGGTGTTGGGCATGCCACCAAATTGCCAGGGGGTGGTGGCTCTCCATGCCCTCGGCATCCTCGATGGCCTGCCGCTCGCCTCAATGGATGAAGCAGAGCGCCTGCACCACCAGATTGAAGCGATCCGCCTGGGCTTTGAGCTGGCAATCGATGTGGTGGGCGAGCCCACCCCCGCAATGCTGGAGCAGGTGGGGCAGGCCCTCAGCTCGGACGGTCTGGCCGCTGCCCGCAACCGCATCGGCGCGCTAGCCCGGCAAGCCACCCGCCCCCAGGGCGCCAATGCAGGCGACACCAGCTACGTGTGCGCCATTGATGGGGAGGGTAACGCCGTGTCGCTGATGACCAGCATCTGCGGTCCGTTCGGTTCGGGGCTAGTGGCAGGCGACACGGGGGTGCTGCTCAACAACCGGGCTGCCCAGTTTTCCAGCCAACCGGGCCATCCCAATGCCCTGGCAGCCGGACACCGCCCGCGCCATTCGATCCTGCCGGCGATGGTGCTGCGCGATGGGCTGCCTGAATTCCTGATGGGTGTGATCGGCGGCAACGCCCATCCCCAGGGGCTAACGCAGATCCTGGTGAACGCGCTGGATTTAGGTATGAACCCCCAGCAGGCCGTGGATGCCCCCCGCTTCAAGCTGATCATGCAGAGCGGTGCGGTGCACATTGATCCGCAGTTCAATCCCGAAGTGGGCCATGCGCTGGTGGCCTGCGGCCATCAACTTGGTGATTGCTACGGCTTCGCGAGCTTCAAGGGGGGCGCCCAGATGGTGCGCATAAATCGCGATAGCTCAGGCCGCTGCACCAGCCTCGAGGCTGGCGTGGATCACCGGCTCGATGGGGTCGCGCTGGGGTTCTGAGGGCTGCTTGGCTGCTGCTCCAGCAGCATCCGCACCTGGTGTTCGTTCCAGCCCTCACCCCGCCAGCGCTCGCCGAGGGCCGCGGCCACCGCGGCCACTAGCAAAAGCAACGGCAGCAGAGCCAGATCACCCTGCAGGGTGAACACGAAGGCAGCGCAGAAGAGCGGCGCCCCATGGGCAGCGGCGAACAGAGCCGTGGCCCCTACCGCAGCCAACTGGGCCAGGTCGCTGCTGCTGAGTTCTGGCAGCTCCTGTAGCGGACTGATTAACAGGGCGCCCAGGGTCATGCTGCTGTGCATCAGCCCGCCAGGAGCCCCTAGCGCCAGGCTGAGCACACTGGAGAGCAAACGCCAAAGCCAGATGGCTGGGGAGCCCACCGTTTCGCCAGAAAGCGCAGCAGCCAGCGATAGGGAACCGTCGTTGAGACTCAGGCCGCCACTGACGAGCGCCAGCACGCTGAGCGAGCCCGCCAGGACAAAGGCGCCGAGGAGCCGCCGCCGCCCCAGCAATTGCTTCACCACAGCCGCCGCCGGCAGCAACAAACGCATGAATAGGGCGCCGGCAGCAGCGCCCACCAGGGTGAGCAGCACGGCCCAGCCCCAGACCCCCGTTGCCAGGGAACCCAGCGCCAGGCCAGGCAGGCGAGCGGGCTGCCCCATGGTGGTGGCCACCAGGGTGCCGCTACCTGCCAGCAGCAGGGCCGGCATTACCAGTGGCAGACCACTGCGCTGGCCCAGCTCTTCCAATCCGTAGGCAACGGCCAGCAGGGGCGAGCGAAACGCTGCCCCCAATCCGGCCGCGCCGCCGATCACGGCCAATAGCTGGGGCGAAAGAGAGGCCAGGGGCCGCAACCGGGGCCAGCGCCGGCGAATCCCCAGCAGCAAGCTGGCACCCAGAGCCACTGATGGCGATTCCACTCCCACTGAAAGGCCCCCCAGATGGGTGAGCAACATCAAGGGCAGTCGCCGCAGCTGGGTGGCCAGGTTGAGTTGCTGCAGCCAGTGCAGCTCAACCGCCTTGTCTTCGGACTGGGAGGCGCGATCGAGAGCGAGCAACGACGCGGTGCCGCCCCCGCGGCCGCCAGCCAGCGGCCCCCAGGCCAGAAGAACCAGCAGGCTGGTGGCCCCAAATACCAGCAAGCAGCCGAGCAGCGATTGGGGGTCATCCGAGAGCCAAAGGGCGGCTTGTATCCGGAAACCGAGTTCTGAGAGCGCCTGGTATGGCCCCATCGCCAACCCGAATAGCAGGCCCAGCACCAGCCAGCTGCCCACTGCCGGCCAACTGCCCAGTGCCACAACCAGGCCAGAACGGGGATCCCTCAAGGCAAAAGCCCAGTAAATAGGCTGCCCAATTCTGAAGGGAATGGCCCCGCGTGGCATGGGATCTTGGCCAAGAGTTTCGGCAGACGGCACAACAAAACCGACCTTAAAAAAGCCCATGAGCCATCCAGCGGTGGGCCGCCAGCGGCTGCCACGTCACATCCAGCACGAACATCGAGATGGCAATCCGGCGGCCTTTCGCTGGAGTGTGCTGCTCAACAGCGGCCTCTCCGCTTTGCAGCTGGCCATTGGCATCGGCTTTGGCTCTTTGGCCCTGATCGGCGATGCCCTGCACAACCTCGGCGATGTGGCGGGGTTGCTGCTGGGCTGGGGAGCTGAGCGCCTCAGCGCCATGCCCGCCAGCAGGCAATTCACCTACGGATTTGGCCGTAGCACCCAGCTGGCTTCGATGATCAACGCGGCCTTGATCTTGATGGCATCCGCCGTTGTGATCGTTGAGGGCGTGCAAAGACTGGCCAAGCCGGTGGAGCTAACCCCTGGCCCGGTGGCGGTGGCGGCCCTGTTGGGCATTGCGGTGAACCTGGGCTCGGCTCGTTTGTTTGGCCACAACCACAGCCACGATCTCAACCGCCGAGCTGCGGTGGTGCACCTGCTCACCGATGCGGCGGTGAGTGCGGCGGTGCTGGTCAGCGCCCTGTTGATTCAGTTCACCGGCATCCACTGGCTCGATCCATTCACCGGTATAGGCGTGGGTGTGGCCGTGGCCTGGACCGGTTGGACCCTGCTGCGTCAATCGGTGCTGGTGAGCCTCGACGGGATCCCGCCAGGCATCGATCGAGATGCGGTGGAACGCACCTTGGCTGCGCTGCCAGGGGTGGCGGCGGTGCATCACATTCATATTTGGGGCATGAGCACCTCCCAAACGGCGCTGACGGCGCACCTCCTGCGCGATCCCCAGCAGGTAGACGACATGGCCCTGCTGCATAGAGCAAAAGCTGAGTTGGCCCAGCTGGGCATCGACCATTCGACCCTGCAGCTTGAGCCCCTCCAGTTAGAGCCCCTGCCGCTAGAGCCTGACCATCTTCATTAAGTCCGGAGCATTAGCTCAGCTGTCTTTGAACCGGTCGCGGATGGTGTTGACCTCCGGGAGATGGGACTTCAAGGCCTGAACGCAATCGCCATCGATCTTGCCCCTTTCCACTAAGCGCTCCAGCTCACCAATGGCCGCCTCCACAGACCAGGGTTCTTTATAAGGCCGGTGACTGGTGAGGGCGTCGAGAATGTCGGCGACGGCGATGATCCTGGCCTCTAGGGCGATCTCGGCGCCTTTAAGCCCATTGGGGTAGCCGCTGCCATCGAGACACTCGTGGTGCCCGGCCACCACGTTGCGCATCACCTGGGAGTCGGGCAAAGCGTCTAGTCCGAATTCGCCGATCATGCGCTCCAGCACGTCAATACCCTTTTGAACATGGGTATTCATCAGGGCTCGCTCTTCGGGGTTTAGACCGCCGGACTTAAGCAAAATACTGTCGGGAATGCCGATTTTGCCAATGTCATGCAATGGCGCAAATAAATAAAGGTGCTCAATGTATTCATCGCTTAAGTCGTGGCGAGGGGCTAGCTCCCTGGCGATTAGGCATGAGTAATGAGCCATGCGCTCAAGATGATTGCCGGTTTCAAAGTCGCGGAGGTTGGCAAATTCGCGAGCAACCTGAGCTGATGTGGTAATCGAGCGAACTAAATTTAATTCGTTTGAGATTGTCAGGCTGATCAGGGTGTTATAAACCTCAAGGCTGCGCTGAACTTTTTTGCTAAAAGCAGCTGGCTTCAATGAGTCGTAGAAAAGGAAGCCGATAAACTCCTGCCTCTCGTATAGGGGCACCGTGAAGGAGGAGCGGTAGCCCTCGTTTAGGAGCCATTGGGAGTGAGGATTGGCAGGATTTACGACATCGGCGATTTCATCCAGAATCCGAATATTACGGCTAGCTGCTAAGGCGCTGAGGGAGGCACTTTCGGAAAGGCGAAACTCATATCCCTTGATGGCTACGCCTTGGCGAGTGCTATGCACAAAGGTTTTGAGCATGTCATCGCTGGGTTCGTAGAGAGCGCAGGCGATGCGATCTACATCAGGAACCTGCTCCAACAATTGCTCGTGCAGCTGGCGCAGCCTGAAATTGAGGTCATCGCCAACTTGGCGGATCAGGCTGGCAGCTTCCTTGTTCCTCTCGGGCTCAGTTGGGGCGAGATGGCTGGCCGGAAATGTCATTTCGAGAGAAAACCCTAACTTTTTCTTTTAAGCTTCAATCCAAACTCTAAGCGCCTAATTCGTCGAGGCGTGGGTAGTGGTCGGCGATTTGATCGCCGGTAAATTCGGCCACCCAGCCTGCGGGGTTGTCGAAGAAGCGCAGGGCGCAGAAATGGGGTTCTGGACCCATGTCAAACCAGTGCTTCGTGCCAGCCGGCACGGAAATCCAGTCGCCCGCTTCGCAGAGCAGCTGCAGCACCACATCGTTAATGTGCAGACAGAAGAGACCGCATCCCTCTACGAAAAAGCGCACCTCGTCTTCGCTGTGGGTGTGCTCGGCCAGAAACTTCTGGCGCAGGGCCTGGCGGTCTGGATGGTTTGGTGTGAGGCGAATCGCATCCACCGTGGGGTACGAGCCACCGGCCTGCACTCGAGCGATTTCGGTGGCGTAGACGGCCAGGATCGCGGCCGGATCGGCCTCCGGGGCCAAGCCGCCCTGGACTTGCCAGCGCTCAAAGCCAATGCCCATTGGCGCCAGGGTAGCGGCGATTGCGGCCGGATCACTGCTGCTGAGGTTTGGTGAGGCTGATGCGGCTGGGCCGGTGCCAAATACCTGCAGAAGAGTCATTGGGCCAAATCACGGGCTTCTCCCAGCTTAGAAAGGCTGCAGCAGTGGGCCAGCTGCCCATGCATTCGGCTGGGGATGCAATCTGATGGACCGTTGCCAGACTGGCAGCAGCGCTTCGGGATCCATCGGATCTCGCCGAGTTTGATCCGTTGTGTTCGTTGGCGTTGGGTCTGGGGGATTGCGCTGGTGCTGGGGCTGATCGGATTGATCAGTCTGTTGGCTCCCGGGGCTCGCAGGGATGCTTCCAATTTGCAGCCGGTGGTGGTGAGCGAGCGGCTCGTGCTCGAGCACCCCACCATCAGCTGCGGCATTCATGTGGATCAGATTTATGAGTTGAATCTCAACTCCCGCACGTTCACAGCGGATGGTCATTTCTGGCTGGTGTGGCCTGCCGCCGTGCAGGAGTTGATGACGGCTAATGCCACCACTCCGCTGGATCTGGTGCGAATGCTCAACCGGATTGAAACCTGGGATTCGACCTTCGAGGTGGCCACACCCTCCCCCGTCGCTCTTTCCGGCGGCCGCAACTATCAGCTTTATACCTTTTCCAGCCGCTTTTACGACGACAGCATCAGTTTTCGGCGTGATCCATTTGACTCTCTCAGCCTGCCGATCATCCTGCAGGCAGGCCAGCCTTGGATGGCCAATAAATATGCCGATATCCGGATGATTCCGGAACGGCCGATGGGGGCCCTGGTTGGGGAGTCTGGCGACCTCAGTGGCTATGAACGGGGGGGAGCCAGTTTCATGCCCTATCTATCCCGCGCCACGACCCGCTTTGGCGGTTGGTTCCAACCCGTGATGGCCCAGATGCGTCTGGAGATGGTGTACCGAACCAATGTGTGGTCCGCTTTGATCAATTGGGTTCTGCCTTTGATGATCATCAACTCGATCGTGTTGATGGCGCCCTCCGTCGAAGGCTCGCTTGGCGACGTGCGCCTGGCCATCCCCTCAACAGCACTGCTGACCTTGATCTTTCTGCAACAGTCGTATCACAGTGGTTTGCCAAGGCTACCCTATTCCACCCTTCTTGATGATTTGTTTGCTTGTAGTTATCTGATTGCGATGACCCTGTTCGGCTTGTTCGTTTGGGGTACGAATCTCTACTCCGTCACTGCTGAGGATCAGAAAATGGTGGTGATGGAGCGGATCAATCGTGTCGATCGTCGCTTCCAGTGGTGTTCGCTGTTGGCCTTTGCTCTGGTCGCGGCCTTCAGTTGGTGGCGGCCCTTAGGGCTCATATTTTGAACTTGCCTGCATCGCGACGTTTCTGGGTCCAGTCACACGTGTAGCCCTTGGTTTCGGGCACGAATTGGTTCCATGCCAAGGGCTTCACGAAGCCCTTGTTCTTGAGGATTTTGAACATACCGTCTTTCTGTATCTCGCCGATCAGCACAAGCTTTTCGAGGTGGTGATTGGGCTGCACGGTCACCTTGCCTTCAGGTGCATCGAAGCTCATGCCGATAAGGGTCTCGCGCACCTTGTTGTCGTTGATGCTGTTTGCCTTTTCGGCGGCCGCCGCCCATAGGTACACCATCGTGTATGCAGCTTCTGCAGGGTCATTTGTGACCCGATTTTCTCCGTATTTGGCTTTGAAGTTTCTGGTGAACTCTTTGGAGGCTGTGGTGCTAAGGGTTTGGAAGTAGTTCCAGGCGGCATAGGTGCCCTCGAGATATTTAGGGCCAATCGCGGCGATTTCCTCTTCGGCGATTGAGAAGCTCATGATCCAGTAACCGTTGCCTGGCGTGATTCCAGCCTCCTTCATCTGCTTGAAGAAGGCCACATTACTGTCGCCGTTGAGGGTGTTGACGATCACTCCCCCCTTGGGTAGAGCTTGCTTGATCTTGGCGATGATCGGAGCCACCTCGGTGTTACCCAGGGGCACGTAGTCCTCCCCCGCGACCCTGCCGCCAGACACCCTGAGCTGTGCCTTCACGATCGTATTTGCGGTGCGCGGATACACATAATCAGAGCCCACTAGGAAGAAGTCCTTGCCCTTGTTCTTGAGTAGCCAGTCGACGGCAGGCTCAGCTTGTTGATTGGGAGCAGCGCCGCTGTAGAAGATGTTTTTGGAACACTCCTGCCCCTCGTACTGAATCGGGTAGAAAAGAAAGTGGTCTTTGGCCTCGAAAATAGGCAGCATCGCCTTGCGGCTGGCGGAGGTCCAACCGCCGAACACCACCGCCACATGATCCTGATCGATCAGCTTGGTGGCCTTCTCGGCGAAGGTGGGCCAATCGGAAGCTCCGTCTTCCTCAATGGCAACGATCCTCAGCTTCTTGCCATCGATTTTCACGCCACCTTTGGCGTTGATCTCATCGATGGCTAGCAGTTCGGCTTCGGCTACCGTGTTTTCGGAGATAGCCATGGTGCCGGAGCGGGAGTGAAGGATGCCCACCTTCACGTCGCCAGCAAAATCATCGGAGGCCTGCTCGCCGCCACCGCAGGCCACCAGCGAGAGGCTGGCTGCCACTGCAACTGCCATTGGCACTGCAGTTGACATGGGACCGGCCACGCCCACCCGCAGCTTGCTCATTCGTGGCGCTCAGCTGCGAAGCAGCCTGGAGGAGAGCTCGTCATGGCGCAACTTGTCTGGATCGCTTGGCCGTCGCGGCTCACAAGGTTGGCTGGTTTGACGCCAGTCTAGAAAAAAGGATTCCTAGGAGGATTCGAATCTGACGACCGACGGTGCCACACCGGTGGCAGGCCTCACCCTGGTAGGGGTTGGCCCCGGTGATCCGCAGCTGCTCACCGTGGCGGCGGTGCGGGCAATTGGGGCCGCGGCGGTGGTCGCCTACCCGGTGGCCCGGCTCGAGGCGGAGGGAATGGCGGCCCAGATCGCTGCCCCCTGGATGGGCCCCGAGCAACGGCGCCTACCGCTGCTGTTTCCGATGGTGAGCGAGGCGGAGCCGCGCCGCCAGGCCTGGCATGCCGCAGCCGCTGCCCTGGCCGCAGAAGTGGCTGCTGGCCAGGCAGTGGTGTTGCTGTGCGAGGGGGACGCCTCCCTCTATGCCAGCGCCTCCTACGCCCTGTTGGCCCTGGCGGAGCGCCATCCCAGCTGTCCGGTGGCGGTGATTCCCGGCATCACGGCGGTGGCCGCGGCCGCCGCCGCTGCCTCCTCCCAGGGGTTGCCCTGGCCGCTCGCCCTGCAGCAGGACGCCCTGCTGATTCGCCCCACTCCCGACGATCCCGCCCAGCTCGAGGTGCTGCTGGCTGAGGCGGCGGCATCGGCCACGGTGCTGGCCCTGCTCAAGCTCGGCCACCGCTGGGCCTGGGTGCGGCCCCTGCTGGCGCAGCGCAACCTGTTGGCAGGGGCCCTGTTTGCCCAGCGGGTGGGCTGGCCCGACCAGCTACTGGCGCCGGCGACCGAGGTGCCCGCCGATGAACAGCCTTACTTTTCGCTGTTGCTTATTCGTCAGAGCTGGCCAGAGGTGCTGCCCTGAACAGCCGCCTCCGCTCGCAGCAGCAGCTCCAGGGCTGCGCCGGCGGTGGGCGCCCGCATCAGCGCATGGCGCAGTTGGGGGGCGCCGGCGAAGCCCTGGCAGGTCCAGCCCATGTGCTTGCGGGCGATCAGCAGGCCGTGGTCGCCCTTGGCCGCCACCAGGGCCTGCAGCTGCTCCGCCGCCAGGGCGAGGCGCTCGAGGGCGCCGGGGGTAGCTGGGATCGGCCGGCCGCTGAGCTCCGCATCGATCTGGCCCACTAGCCAGGGGGAGCCCATGCTGCCCCGGCCCACCATCACCCCATCGGCGCCCGTCTGGGCCAGGCAGCGCCTGGCAGCGGCCGGACTATTGACATCACCATTGGCGATCACCGGGATCGTCAGCGCCGCCTTGACCGCAGCGATCGCGGCCCAGTCGGCCTGACCCTTGAAGCCCTGTTCTCGGCTGCGGCCGTGCAGGGTGAGCAGCTGGGCGCCGGCATTTTCGAGCCGCTGGCACCAGCTCACCGCATCGCTGCCATCGCACCAGCCCAGCCGCGTTTTCACCGTCACCGGGAGAGCTACGGCCGCGGCCACGCTTGCCACTAGGCGGGCCGCCAGCTCGGGATCGCGGATCAGGCCGCTACCGCCGCCTTTCTTAGCGATCTTCTTCACCGGGCAGCCCATATTGATGTCGATCAGAAAGGCGCCGGCGGCCTCGGCACGCTTGGCCGCCTCGGCCATGGCGGCGGGCCGGTAATCAAACAGCTGCACACCGATCGGGCCGGCCTCGCTGCCCAGCTCCTCCACCTTCTGCAGCCCGAAGCCCAGCTCCAGGCTGGTGGCGTTCACCATCTCGGTGAACAGGAGGGCATCGGGCGCCCAGCGCCGCACCAAAGCCCGGAAGATGCGATCGCTCACCCCCGCCAGGGGCGACTGCAGCGCGCGGCAGCGCAGGGCACGGGGAGTGCCGTTGCCAGAGAGCTGCAGGGGCAAAGCGTTAATCATGGTGATTCGATTGTGATGCTTCAGGCCGATGGCTTCCGCTCAGGCCGCCCCCGCTGCCGTGCCCTACCCCTTGAGCCGAGAGTTGCTGGAGGCGGTGCTGGCCGACCGCACCAGCGATCGCTTCGTGTGTGAGCTGATCTGGCCGCGCCTGGGATACGAGCTGAATGGATCCGGCACCTGGAGCGCCGGCCCGGCTACCGGCGCTGCCTGGCGGGAGCAGTTCCCGATCGAACCCCAGTTCATCTCCGAGCGCCCCCCGGCCGTGGCCCTCACCCGCTCGATCGCCAAGGCGCACAAGCAATTACTGAAGGAGCAGCTGGGTTTTGCGGGCTACACGATCGGCGAGCTCTACCCGCGCCGCACCCGCCGCGCCACCGCCGTGAACTGGTTGCTGGCCCTCCTGGCCGAGCGGGGCGAACCGTTGCCGCAGAGCGGGCCCCTGCCCCAGCTGCTGGCAGCGCCTGCTGATCCGGTGCTGGGCCATCCGGGCGACCTGCCCATCAGCTAAAAGCTTGGGTTTGGGTCTCTCTTTTGGGTCAAGCCGGGGCGGACGTTAGGGTCAATACAGGACAGACGTAGGAATACCTCCCTTGGCCTTACCGGTCGTTGCCATTATTGGTCGCCCCAACGTGGGCAAATCCACCCTGGTGAACCGGCTCTGCCGCAGCCGCGAAGCGATCGTGCACGACACGCCCGGCGTGACGCGGGATCGCACCTATCAAGAGGGTTACTGGGCTGATCGCACCTTCCGGGTAGTAGACACCGGCGGTCTGGTGTTTGACGACGACAGCGAGTTTCTGCCGGAGATTCGCGAGCAGGCAAACCTGGCCCTGGCCGAGGCGGCCGTGGCCCTGGTTGTTGTTGATGGTCAGCAGGGTTGCACCGCCGCCGACCAGTCGATTGCCGAGTGGCTGCGGGGCCAGGGGGTTCCCACCATGCTCGCGGTGAATAAGTGCGAGTCGCCCGATGCGGGCCTGGCCATGGCGGCCGAGTTTTGGGGCCTGGGCCTGGGCGAGCCCTTCCCGATTTCGGCGATTCACGGTGCCGGCACCGGCGACCTGCTCGACAAGGTGGTGAGTTACCTGCCCCCCACCGAAGAAGACGAGGGCGAAGAGCCGATTCAGCTGGCGATCATCGGCCGGCCCAACGTGGGTAAATCAAGCCTGCTCAATGCGGTGTGCGGTGAAAACCGGGCGATCGTCAGCCCGATTCGGGGCACCACCCGCGACACGATTGACACCACGATCGAGCGGGAGGGCAAAACCTGGAAGCTGCTCGATACGGCCGGCATCCGCCGCCGCCGTTCGGTGAGCTACGGCCCCGAATACTTCGGCATCAGCCGCAGCTTCAAGGCGATCGAGCGCTCCGATGTGTGCGTGCTGGTGATTGACGCCCTCGATGGCGTCACCGAGCAAGACCAGCGCCTGGCTGGCCGCATCGAAGAGGACGGCCGCGCCTGCGTGGTGGTGGTGAATAAATGGGATGCCATTGAAAAAGACAGCCACACCATGCCGGCGATGGAGAAGGAGCTCCGCGCCAAGCTCTATTTCCTCGATTGGGCGCCGATGCTATTCACCTCGGCCCTCAGCGGCCAGCGGGTGCAGGCGATCTTCCCCTTAGCCCTGCTGGCGGTGGAGCAGCACCGCCGCCGCGTCACCACTTCGGTGGTGAACGAGGTGCTCACCGAAGCGCTCAGCTGGCGTACGCCGCCCACCAGCCGCGGTGGCCGCCAGGGCCGCCTCTACTACGGCACCCAGGTGGCGGTGCGGCCCCCCAGCTTCACGTTGTTTGTCAATGAGCCGAGGCTTTTCGGTGAAACCTATCGCCGCTATGTGGAGCGTCAGATCCGCGAGGGCCTGGGCTTTGAAGGCACGCCGATCAAGCTTTTCTGGCGGGGCAAGCAGCAGCGCGATGCTGAGAAGGAGCTGGCCCGCAGCCAGACTCGTGGGCGCTAGGGCCTGCGCTTAGGTGGATTTTTTACGCCAGATCCCCATCGGCCAATTTGCCGCCCCGGATCCGGCGGAGGCGGCCACGGGTGGCAGCTGGTTGCGCCGCCTTGATCCGCGCCTGAAGCTGGCCTGGAGTCTGATTTTTCTAGTAACCCCGATCCTGGCAGGACCGCTCTGGCGTCTCAGCCTGGTGGGCTTGTTGCTGCTGATCACCGCCGCTAGCGGGCTCAGCTGGCGGCTATGGCGCCGCAGCGTGCCGCTGCTACTGGCCCTGGCCCTATTGGTGGGTGCCCTAGCGGCCCTGCTGCCGGCGGGCACGGCGGCACCCGCAGCCCTGCAGCGCCCGCCGGCGGAGTTGCGGCTCCAGCCCGGCCCCCCTGGCAGCCCGCCGCCAGAGCGCTCAGGCACCCCCTGGGTGCTGCTGCGCGCTGGCCCCCTAGTGGTGACCCGCCGTTCAGCTGAGCTGGGGCTCAACGGCGCCACGCTGCTATTCACCCTGGTGCACAGCGCCAACCTGCTGCTGCTAAGCACCTCCCCCGAACAGTTGGTGTGGGCGATCAGCTGGCTGCTGGCGCCCCTGGCCCGGCTGGGCCTGCCGGTGGAGCGGCTTGGCTTCACCCTGCTGCTTTCCCTGCGCTTCCTGCCCCTGGTGCAGGAGGAGCTGCAAAACCTGTTGCGATCTATTGCAACCCGGGCGGTGAATTTCAAGCGGCTGGGCTGGAAGGGGGGCTTGGCTTTGGTGCTGGCCCTGGGCGAGCGGCTGCTGGCCAATGTGTTGCTGCGCGCCGAGCAGGGAGCTGAGGCGCTGCTGGCCCGCGGCGGGGTCTGGCTGCCGCCCGACCAGCTGCTGCGACCAGCAGTTGCGGGGCGGGGACTGGGCCTGCTCAACGCCACGGCGGCGGGATTGCTGATGCTGATGCTCCTGCTGCGTTGGAAAGTCGGTGACCTTTAATGGCCAAGTTCGACCGCATCGGTGAGCAGCGCCTTGACGAGCAGCGCATTTGTGAGTCAGGAGCGCTACCTAAACCATCCCACCTTCGGGATGCTCTATCGGGTGGCGGCGGTGTCCGAAGGCCGGGATCTGTTCGCCACCCTCTACGCCCAGCGCATTTTTTTCGTTGTCACCCTGCAGCCCCGTGGCGCCACCTTTGAGGTGGTGCCGCTGATGGATGCTCGTCACTTTGCAGAGCAAAATCTGGTGCGCTCCCGCCGCGATGGTCCCGAGGCCCACGCCCATTGGCGTCAGTTGTTTGACCAGACCTTCATCTGAATCCTTGGCCGGGCGACTGGCCGCCCTCCAGGCCGAGCTGCCGCCAGGCTGCCGCCTGCTGGCGGTGAGCAAGGGTCAGCCCGCTGATCGGATCCGCGAAGCGGTGGCCGCAGGCCAGCGCAGCTTTGGTGAAAGTCGCCTGCAGGAGGCGGTGCTCAAGCAGGCCGAGCTGGCCGATCTGGCGCCCCTCGACTGGCATTTCATCGGCCGGCTGCAGGCCAATAAGGCCCGGGGTGTGGTGCGCCACTTCGGCACCATCCACTCCCTCGACAGCCTTGAGCTGGCTAGGCGCCTGGCCCGCATCGCCGCCGAGGAGCAGCGCCAGCCGGCGGTGTTTTTTCAAGTGAAATTTCGCCCCGATCCTGCCAAGACCGGCTTTGAGCCCGCTGAGCTCTGCCAGCACTGGCCCGAGCTGGCTGGCTTAGCCCCCCTGCAGCCCTTGGGCTTGATGACCCTGGCCCCCCTGGGTCTGGGCGAGGCCGAGCGCCGGGCCCTGTTTGGCGAGTGCGACGCCCTGGCGACGCAGCTGGGCCTGCCGGAGCGCTCGATGGGCATGAGTGGCGACTGGCCCGAGGCGGCTGCGGCCGGCAGCACCTGGGTGCGCATTGGTAGCGGCCTTTTTGGGCCGCGCCAAATTCAATAATTTCCCCACAAGGTGCCAATCTCCGCTTGAAAGCCTTGCCGCGATTGGTGTGGGACGCTATTCATATGGCAAGCATCCCGTGAGGTTCAGTTCGTGTCGTTGTTTTCCCGCCTGCGTGCCGTTGTCTCAGGAGACGACTATCTCGATGGCGACTACGACGATGAGCTCGATTACGACGGCGGCGCGCAGCCTGAGCCGAGTTACACCAGTCGCTCTAGCGCCCTAGCCCTGAGCTCCGATTTCGGCGCTGACGATCCTTTTGCCGGCACCAACGTGATCGGCATGCCCGGTCTATCCACGGCCGTTGCTGAGGTGACCCTGATGGAGCCGCGCAGCTTCGATGAAATGCCCCGCGCCATTCAGGCCCTGCGCGAGCGCAAGACCGTGATCCTCAACCTCACGATGATGGAGCCGGATCAGGCCCAGCGCGCCGTGGATTTTGTCGCAGGCGGCACCTTCGCTATCGACGGCCACCAGGAGCGGGTAGGTGAAAGTATTTTTCTGTTTGCGCCTAGCTGCGTAACGGTTACCACCGCTGCTGGCGATGAGGCTTCTTCGCCCACGATCGTGAGCCGGGAGATCAGCGAGCCCCAGCAGGAGGCTGCCCCCAGCCCGGCCTGGGGCCGCCAGGACTCCGCCATTTAGGCCGGCTGTGACGCCTACCTTCGGCGTAGTGGGCCTGGGCCATATGGCCCAGGCTTTGCTGTTTCCCCTGCTGGAAGCAGGCCTCGTGCAGCGCGAGGGGGTGCGGGCCGTTGTTGCCAGCCAAGCATCGGCCGCCTGCCTGGCCAAAACCCACGGTCTGGCTGTGGCTACCGATGCAGCTGCGGCCTGGTCTGCGCCGGTGGTGTTGCTGGCGGTTAAGCCCCAGCAGCTCGAGGCCGTGGCACCGGCGGCGTCTGGTGGTTCTGGCGGGCTGCTGATCTCCGTGCTTGCCGGTGTCACCCTGTCGCGGCTGCAGCGTTTGTTTCCTGGCTGGCAGTGCGTGCGCGCTGTGCCGAATACCCCGGCCCTGGTACGGGCGGGGCTCACGGGCCTGGCCTTTGGCGCCGACGTGCTCTCAGACCAGCGCCGCTGGGTGCAGCAGCTCTTCGCCCAGGTGGGCGAGGTGCACGAGCTGCCTGAAGTCCAGCTCGATGCCTTTCTGGCCCTCACTTCATCTGGGCCCGCCTTTGTGGCGGTGGTAGCCGAAGCCTTGGCCGATGGCGCTGTGGCTGCCGGTTTGCCGCGGCTCCTGGCCCAGCGGCTGGCTCATCGCACCCTGGCTGGCAGCGCCGCCCTGCTGGAGGAGCGCGATCTCCATCCCGGCCAGCTCAAGGACATGGTGAGCTCCCCGGCTGGTACCACCATCGCCGGGCTGCGTCAGCTGGAAAAAGCTGGCCTGCGCTCGGCCTTGATCGAGGCCGTGCTGGCTGCTGCCCAGCGCAGCCGCGAGCTGGCCTGAATGAGCGTTTGGGTTTCGATTAGTCCTTGGGGGCCCCCAGGCGGGGTTCGGTGCCGGCTAGCAGCCGTTTGATGTTGCTGCGGTGGCGCCACAGCACCAGCACGGTGGTGAGCAGGGCCAGGCCCAGGTATGGCCAGCGCAGCCCCAGCCCCTGGTCAGCAAACCAACCCAGCATCAGCAGCGGCAGGGCCAGCGCCGCCACGACGCTGGATAGGGACACGATGCGGCTGAGGCTGAGCACGGCCAAGAAGATGCCGAAGCAGGCCAGCCCCACCGGCCAGGTGAGCCCCAGCAACATGCCCAGGCCGGTGGCCACCGCCTTGCCACCCTTCCAACCCAGCCACACCGGCCAAATGTGGCCAGCCAGCGCCGCCAGGCCAGCCAGCACTACGCCAACGCCAAAGGGGTCGAGCAGGGTCTTGGCCAGCAGCACGGCGGCAGCTCCTTTGAGCACATCCACCAAGAACACCGCTAGGGCTGGCCCCTTGCCGACCACCCGCAGCACGTTGGTGGCACCGGTGGAGCCGGAACCCTCGTGGCGGATGTCGAGGCCAGCCAGCCAGCGCCCCGCCAGGTAACCGCTGGGGATTGAGCCGAGCAGGTAGCCGGCGATCAGCATGGCCAGGGTGAGCAGGGTCACGGCTGCAGGCAGGGTCATGGTGGCTGGGCTCAGTAGGTTTCGTCGGCCATAAGTTCGCCGGGGCCGGCAGCGAAGACCAACCAGAGCGGAAACTGCAGGATTGGGATCTCGATTACCGGCTCGCCCGCATCCACCACGATGAAGGGCAGCTCGCCCCGCTCTTCGAGGCGGTCGGCCCGCTCCACCAGGGCATCGGCCCGCTCAAACAGGACGATGCCGCTGCTGGGTCCGAAATCCTCGCGGGAAAGGCCCAGGCAGTCCTGCAGGCCGCGGCGCCACTCCCCCAGACGCTCCGGTTGGCTCGCCAGCACCAGGGTTTGGAAGCGCTCGCCATAGAGCTCGCCGAGGATGGCGATGGCGGCGGCGGCCACCAGGGCATTGCGGCTGCGGCTGCCGCAGCTGGGCTGGGCGCCCCGGCCCCCCTGGCCCAGGAACCAGTCGTCGAGCAGGGCGGCTCCGCTGGCATCCAGGCTGCGGCGCAGCTGCCAGGGATCGGCGTAGAAGTCGGGCTGGCCGCCAAAGCGCGCAAGGCGCTCGCGAATCAGGACTTCGTCTGGGCCGAACAGCCCCGCGGCCGCTACAGCCGCTAGGGGTTGGCTGGCTACGGGGGTGCTGCTGATCTGGTCGAGGGGGGAGGGCTGCACCAGCACCTGCTGGGGCACCAGTTCCACCTGCTCGGCGGCCACGGCGAGATCCTGCAGGGCTCCCACCAGGTAGTCCTGGAAGCCCTTGAGCCGCCTGGCCACCCCATCGGCCTGACCTGCAAAGCTCGCTTCGATCTCCTTTTGGATCTGGCCGCGGCGAGCTTCCAGCTGGCGGATCTCCTCAAGCAGGGCCGTGCGCTGCTGCTGCAGCTCCGTAAGGGCCAGCTCCTGCCAGGGTGCGGCTGAGGGCATCTCCGGGCTGTCAGGTGTGGGGGAAGCCTGGCTGGGGTCGTCAGACATCGCTTGGGGAATCGGGAGGTGCTGCGGGGGGGAGTTGGCTCAGGTGCTGCTCCAGCTGCTGGCGCAGGCTGGTTGCATCAAAGAGCACGGGCAGGAAGTGGATGCTGGCCTGTTCACGGAAATAAAACAGCACCGGCAGCCCCGGCCAAAAGATCGTCCAGCTCAGCCATTCTTGGTAGGGGAAGCGGCGCAGCAGGGTCTGCTGACGCCACACCAGCAGGGCATCGCCGCCAAATTCCAGCCGCAGCAGGCGGGTTTGTAGCAGCAGAAACAAACCGAACACCGCTACGACCAGGCTGAGCCAGATGGCCCCAGCCCACAGCGGCGTTAGGGCCAGAGCTGCCAGTCCCAGGCCAATCACGCCAAGGGCTACTCCGTAGGCGGGTTCGAGCACTACGCCGCTAGTGCCGGGGGCAGGGGAGGTCATCAGGTGAATAGCAGCGAGGTGAGCAGGGCGTCCATCAGGGCGACTGTGACCAGAATCATGACCACGGCGCCGGTGGTGCTGGTGCCCACCTCCTTGGGACCACCCCGGGTGGTTAGTCCCCAGCCGCAGGCGATCACAGCTATCTGCAGCCCGAATACCAGGGCTTTGAGCAGCATCGAGGGCAGGTCGTCGGGCTCCATCCAGGTGCGCACCGAGCTCCAGAACACCGCCGGGGGGATGTTGTAGAGCAGCGTGCTGCTCACCTGGCCCGACCAGATCCCCACCCAGAAGAACAGCAGGCATTGCACCGGCGCCATGATCACCATCGCTACTACCCGGGGCACCACCAAGTACTCCACGGGGTCGGTGCGCAGCATCGTGATCGCGTCGATCTGCTCAGTCACCTTCATGGTGCCGATCTGGGCCGCATAGGCAGTGGCCACCTTGCCGGTGAGCAGGGTGGCGGTGAGCAGTGGCGCGATCTCCCGTGATAGCCCCAGGGCCAATAGACCGCCCACCGTGGCGCTGGCGCCCTGTTTGGAGAGTTCCGCAGCCACCTGGATGTTGAACACGGTGCCTGCAGCCAAGGCCGTGATCAGCACGATCAGGAAGCTGCCGGGGCCGGCTTCCATCAGCTCTTGCATCAGATCGTTGAAGCCGATGCGCCCCTTGGCGATGGCGCTCACCGCCTGGCCGCCAACCAGCAGGCTGGCTCCTAGGCGCCGCAGCCAGCGCGGTGTTGTCAGCCAGGCGGGGCGCTTCATGGCTGGCGGTGCAGGCCTTTCTCCGGCCAGCGTCGCATCACCAGCAGGCCAGCGGTGATCAGCACGGCCGGAATCAAGCCCATGCATAGGCGGATGGTGGTGAGGGCAGTAGTGGGCTGGGCCAGTCCCTGGGCGGCCTGATAGCCGCTGAGGCTCAAGCCGTTGCCAAGGGCAAACACGGCCACACCGATGCCCAGTTTCTGGGTGATCACCATCCAGGCGGTGTAGAGCCCGGCCGGTTTGTCGGGGTCGGCATCGATTGCATCGGGCAATAGGGCCCAGGGGATCAGGTAGGCGGTGGAGGCCCCCAGGCCCGTAACCATGATCGTGAGCACTAGTAGGCCCAGGGAGATGCCATTGCTGAAGCTGCCCAGTGGGTCAGTGCTGCCATCGAGGGGCACCAGCAGGCTGGCTCCCAGGCAGCCGGCAATCCACAGCCCCGTGCCCCAGCGCAGGGCGCAGACGCGGCCGTGGCGCCCTGCCACCCGGCTCCACAGCTGCAGCCCCGCCAGGGCACTGAGCTGGAAGGGAATCAGGATCCAGGTGCTCCAGCTCTCCGGCAGCTGCATCACCACGGCCAGGAAAATCAGCGATACCGGCTGCATCAGCTGCAGGGCACACCAGAGCAGCAGGTAAAGCCCCACCACCTTGAGAAAGCGAGGGTTGGCGGCGATGCGCTGCAGCTGGCGCCTGATCGGTTCCGGGTGGCCCGTAGGGCGCTGGCAGTTGCGGGCGAAGGGAGCTAAGCCCCAGCAGCACAGCAGGGTGAACAACGTGAGGACAATTCCGGACACCCAGCCCATACGGAGGTAGCCCTCCGCGCCCTGGCCCACCAGCAGGGCCCCCAGCACCAAGCCGGCTAATCCAGCCAGGATCGATCCGGTGAAGCGGCTGGCATTCAGCTGGGTGCGCAGTTGGGTGGAGCTGGTGAGCTCGGAGGCCAGGGCCGAGTAGGGCAGGTTGACGCAGGTGTACAGCCCCATGGCCACCAGCTGAATCGCCACCAAAATTGAGAACTTCTGCCAGTTTCCCCCCGGCGGCACCCACCACATCGCAACCAGCGCAAGGCCTAGGGGAAGGGCGCTGCCAGCCATCCAGGGCAGCCGCGGGCCCCAGGGGTGCTTGGTGTGGTCGCTGAGCCAGCCCACTAGGGGGTCGTTGATGCCATCCCACACCTTCAGAACCATCAGCACTAGGCCCGCCATCCAGGCCGGCAGCCCGGCCACACCGGTGTAAAAGACAAATAGGTAGAAGCCCAGCTGGGTGGCAGCCATGCCGGTGCCGATGTCGCCGAGGCCATAGCTCCACAGCAGGCGACGCCGGGCTGCCTGCCCCAAGCTTGGTTCTTCAGCTGTAATCATCGGGGCCGCTTGGGGCTTGGGGTGGGCAAGCCATAATGTCTGAGCTGAGTTACTTCGGTAACAGCATCAGGGCATGTGACTCGTACACGTGTACTGCCGCGGGCGTAGTTTAGTGGTAAAACCTCAGCCTTCCAAGCTGATGATGCGGGTTCGATTCCCGCCGCCCGCTCTTTAAAGCTTTCTGCCTTCCAGCAGCGGGGCCGCCACCAGCAGCATCAGGCTGCGGCTCTGCAGGGGTGCGCCGGCGGGTAGCCACGCCTCAGGCTGGGAAGGCAGGTCTTCGCCGGGGGGTAGGGCCGTGTCAATCACCCGCAGCCAGCCCTGGCGGCAGCTGGGCAGCTCAAAGTGCATCGCCTTGCTGTAGGCGTTCATGCCGCACCAAACCAAGGGGCCCTGGTGACTGTCATTGAGGCTCCAGGCCAGGGTGTGGGACCAGCTCGCCCAGTCCTGGCTTGCTAATTCGACACCGTGCCACTGGCGCCAGAGGTGGCCGCGATCGCCGCTGCGCCTTTGGGGTTTGTCATCAAGGGGCAGCTCGGGGTTGAACAGCCCGGCCAGATGGGCCCGCAATTGCAGCAGGCGTTGCAGAAACAGGCGCAGGGCCAGGTCGCCAGTATCTGGTTGCCAGTGCATCCAGCCGAGGGGGTTGTTCTGGCACCAGGTGTTGTTGTTGCCGCCCTGGCTGCGGCGCACCTCATCGCCCATCAACAGCATTGGCACTCCCGGTGCGAGCAGCAGGCTTGTGAGCAGATTGCGCAGCTGACGCTCGCGCAGGGCCGTGATGGCGGAATCGGAGCTGGGGCCCTCCACACCGTGGTTCCAGGTGTTGTTGTGGTTGTCGCCGTCGCGGTTGTCCTCGCCGTTGGCCAGGTTGTGCTTGCCGTTGAAGCTCACCAGATCGGCCAGGGTGAAGCCGTCGTGGGCGGTCAGGAAGGTGATGCACTGACCTGGATGCACCGGCGTGTTGGTGAAAAGGTCTGGGCTGCCACTGAGGCGCTGGGCCATGGTCCAGCAGGTTTTTTCATCACCCTTCCAGAAGCGACGCAGGTCGTCGCGGAAGCGACCGTTCCAGGTGGCCACCCGGCGGGCGGGGAAGTCGGCGAGGCGATAAAGGCCACCGCAGTCCCAGGGTTCGCTGATCAGTTTCAGGTCGCTGAGGTCCGGGTCGGCCTCCATGTCCTCGAATAAGGGCGGCGAGTCCAGGGGGGCCAGGTTGTCGCCGCGACTGAGGGCGATGCCCAGGTCGAAGCGGAAGCCATCAATGCCCAGCTCCGTGGCCCAGCAGCGCAGCGATTCCAGGATCAGCCGCCGCACCAGCGGCCGATTGGCCGCAATGGTGTTGCCGCAGCCGCTCACATCCTGGTAATCGCCTTTGGCGCTCTGCTGGTAGTAAAGGCGGTCGCAGAAGCCGCGCCAGCTCAGGGTGGGCCCATCTTGATTGCCCTCGGTGGTGTGGTTGTAGACCACATCCAGCAGTACTTCGATGCCGGCCCGGTGGCAGGCGGTCACCAGTTGCCGCACCTGGTCGCGGCCGCTGAGCGGGTCATCGCCCACCAGATAGTCGGGATGGGGCGCCATCCAGCTCAATGGGCTGTAGCCCCAATAGTTGTGGCGTCCGGCCGGGGCGTCGTTGGGATCGAAGGCCATCACCGGCAGCAGCTCGATGGTGGTGATGCCCAGATCCTTCAGGTAGGGAATGGTGGGGATCAGCCCAAGCAAGCTGCCGTTCAGCTGCGCCGGCACGGGACAACCCGGTCCCTGGGTGAAGCCACCCACATGCAGTTCATAGATGACGCTCTTTTGCCAGCTGTGGCGCGGCCGGGGGGCGTGGCTGAAATCAAAGCGGTCGCGCTCCGTTACCACTCCCTTGAGGCAGTGGCCGGTGTTTGGTGCCGCTCCAACGGCACCGCCACGCCTATAGCTCTGCCAGCCGGCTATCGCTCGGGCACAGGGGTCGAGCAGCACCTTGGACGGGTTGAAGCCATGGCCGCCAGGCTGTAGCGGCCCAAATGCCCGGTAGCCGTAACAGCTGCCCAGGCCCAGACCCTCCACCTCCACATGCCAGTGATCAGCAGAGCGGTGCCGCTGGTCCAGTTCCACCACCCGCGCTGGTTCGCTTGCATCGCCGTCGGCGAACAGCAGCAGCTCGATCCGGGTGGCCAGAGGGGCCACCACCGAAAAGTTGACACCGCGGCTGGTGAGGCTTGCACCCAGCGGCCAGGGGTGGCCGATATGAATCCCTAGGTGGTGATTCGGAGGTGGAGCTAGCTCAGGACTGTTGAATTGGACCGTCAAGGGGCCGAGCCTGCTGCGATGACGCTAGGCGCGAATCTGGTCTGGGGCAGCAGGCAGTTGTCTGCGGTGCCCGTCTCCGGACGGATCGCGCTCCACCCCTTGCCTTGCCTTTGCCCGCGCCACCTGCTTAATCAAGTTGATCCAGTTGACCCAACCCCCCGAATCCGGCCGGCCGCCCCAGCTGGTGCGCCCTGGTCTGTGGCTGTTCGCCCCCAGTCGCGATAGCCAGGGGGGCAGCAGCTGGCTGCTGGAGGCGTCTGCCTATGGGGGTAGCGGAGATCTGCTGGTGGATTGTCCGGGATTCACTGAGGCAAATCTGGCGATGTTGCGCCAGCGCGCGGAGCTGGTGGGGCCAGGCCGAATCGTGCTCACTAGCCGCGAGGGCCACGGCCGCTGCCGGCGCTTGCAGGAGGCCCTGGGCTGGTCTGTGCTTGTGCAGGAGCAGGAGGCCTACCTGCTGCCGGGTGTGCAGGGGTGCAGCACCTTTGGCGAGCAGCTGACCCTGGCTCCCGGGGTCCAGCTGCTCTGGACACCAGGGCCCACGCCCGGCTCCTGCGTGCTGCTGGTGCGTGCTGGAGCAGTCGATGGCCTGTTTTGTGGGCGCTTGCTGTTACCAACCGGACCAGCTGCGCTGGCGCCCTTGCGCACGGCGCGCACCTTCCATTGGCCCCGCCAGCTGGCCAGTTTGGAGCGGCTGCGCAGCTGGTTGCCGGCCGGCTCTCCCGACTGGATCGCCAGTGGTGGTGGGCTTGGTGCCCTGCGGGGCGACAAGCTCGTCCATGGAGGTGCGGAGCTGCTAGCTGGGCTCGTCTTTTGAGCCATTTGGGGCCCCTCAAGAGCCCCCATGTGGGGAAATTGTCAGGAAAACCGTTGCGGCGGAGCACTTCTGTGTTGCAGCAGCGTCCAGAGCCCCATACCATTGGCGCGCTCATCTCAGGGCCGGTCGGGGTTTTCCGACTCGCCATCTTTCGTCGCAACCCGACCGCCACCCCCGAGGCTTCCTATTCCCATGAACAAAGCTGATCTCGTCAACCTCGTTGCCGCCCGCACCGAGCTCACTAAGACCGACGTCTCCCAAGTCGTCGACGCCGCCATCGAAACCATCATCGATTCGGTCGTGGAAGGCAAGAAGGTGTCAATCCTGGGCTTCGGCTCCTTCGAGCCCCGTGAGCGCTCTGCCCGCCAGGGTCTTAACCCCAAGACCGGCGAGAAGATCAAGATCCCCGCCAAGCGGGTGCCTGCCTTCACCGCCGGCAAGATGTTCAAAGACCGCGTCCAGGGCTGATCTGGTTTCAGGTAATTCCTGCCACTGCGGCCCCCAGGGGCCGCTTTTTTTGTGCCCACGGCAGAGTGGCCCCTTGAGAGATGCCTCCCCTCTGCTGGCTGCTGCGCCGCTGCCATCCCACCTGCAGGCCCTGCTTGAGGCCGGCCTGGCCCAGCGCCAGCGGGGGTATCGCGGCCGTTTCGCCCCATCCCCCACCGGCGCTCTGCACTGCGGCAACCTGCGCACGGCCCTGCTGAGTTGGCTGCACGCCCGGCTGCGGGGGGGCGCCTGGTTGCTGCGCCTCGACGACCTCGACACGCCCCGCAATCGGGCCGGTGCTGAGACTTCGATCCTGGCCGATCTCGCCTGGCTGGGCCTCAATTGGGACGGTCCGGTGCTGCGCCAGAGCGAGCGGCGCGGGCTCTACGCCACGGCCCTGTCAGCCCTGCGGCGCCATGGCTTGCTCTATCCCTGTCGCTGCAGCCGCCGCCTGCTGGCCCATATCTCTGCGCCCCACGGCGCTACTGCGGTGTATCCGGGCACCTGCCGGGCTGCCAGTGGCGGCTGGGGGCCGGTGCAGGGGCGGCTGCCCAGCTGGCGCTTGCGGCTGGGGCCCGGGCGCCTGCATTGGCTGGAGAGCTATGGCGCTCCTGGGGAGCTCGATGGGCCTGCGGCTGTTGGTGATGTGGTGTTGCGCCGGGCTGATGGTTACCTCGCTTATCACCTGGCCACGGCGGTGGATGAGCTGGTTTTGGGAATCAGCGATGTGGTGCGCGGTGACGACCTCTGGAGTGCCACTGGCGCCCAGGTGGCCGTGATGGCGGCCCTGGGCGCGGCCCCGCCCCGCTACGGCCATGTGTCGCTTTGGTGCGATAGCGGCGGGCGGCGGCTCAGCAAGCGAGAGGGGGCCGAGGGGCTCGCGGGCTACCACCAGCTCGGTATGGACGCAGCGGCAGTGGTGGGCGAACTGGCAGCCAGTGCGGCTTTGGTGCCAGCTGGCAGCCGCCTTTCAGCCGCTGAATTACTGCAGCAACTCAGCTCAGAGCGGCTGGACCAGGTCCTCCGGGGCGCCCAGGCTTAAGGAAGGTTTCGGGATCAAGTGGGGAAAAGCGCATCACACTGGCGGAAAGCGCTAAGTCCCCGAATGGGGACATTTCGATGACCTACTCCGATGGGCCCCTGCAGCGGTCAAGCCACGCAAATTCCTGCCGCTGTCAGCAATGCGGAGGCAGCGGCATGCTGCGTCTGGACGATCAGCGCTACCGCACCTGCCTTGATTGCTTAGGTCAGGGCAAGGTGCTGCAGGCAATGGGTGCTACCACCGTCGCCGCCATTCTTCAAGGAAGGGCTGGCCTTCAGGTCAGCCTTTCTGCTTCTTCTTCCGCCAGATGAAAAAGGCTGCGGTAGCCACCACCACGGCTAGGGGCGCCGCAGTTAACAGCAGCAAAATCACGGCAGTCCAGTCCGTGTACATCGCTCAGAGGCCAAACCGGAGTCATCATCCCAGTAAGCCGTTCTGGTTGCCGATCCCCATGGCACGGATATTTCCCATGGCTCTGATATTTCGATCAGCCCTTGCAGTGGGGGCCATCAGCACTGCTTTGCTCGTGGGGCAGCCAGGCCGGGCCGGGGTGGAGTTTGACAACTGCCAGCCCACCGCCGATGGCGGCATCAGCTGCGACACCCGTCCCACCGGCAATACCCAGATGGATGACGAGGCGGCCCGCTATGGACTCTTTAACGACGCCAGCCCCGGCTGGAGCGAGTTCGATCCCGATCAGGGCTTTGAGGACGACCTCGGTGGCAACGACACCTGATCGCCCCGGCGGCCATGCCCTGGACGCCTCGCTGATTGAACGGCTGCATGCTGTGCAGCAGCGGCATGGCTACCTGCCGCGGGCTGAGCTGCAGCAGCTGGCGGTTGCCATGCAGCGACCCCTTAGCGATGTGATGGGGGTGGCCAGTTTCTATCACCTGTTTCGGCTTGTTCCCCCGCCATTGCACCGCTGTGTGGTGTGTCGTGGCACTGCCTGCTTTGTGCGCGGGGCGGAGCGGCTGGAGGCGGGCCTACGGCGGCGGGGGGTGGCGTTCGAGACCGCCAGTTGTGTGGGGGCCTGCGGCCAGGCGCCGGTGCTGGTGCTCGATGGCGCTGTTGGTCGCGGCGACCCCGCTGCGCTGCCACAACCATGAAGGCGGCCATCTCCTGGCGCTGTTGTGATGCCACCTCCTGCCGGGCGGCGGGGGCCGCGGCCCTGCGGCAGAGCTTGGTGGCCCAGCACGGGGCGGAGCGGGTGAAGTCGGTGGGCTGCCTGCGGCTGTGTGGTCAAGGTCCCCTAGCCGCCGCCGACCACGACGATGGCCGCGTCGAGTTGTTTGGCGGCGTGGCCGCTGAGCGCCAGCTGGATCCGGAGCATCCCTTCTTCGCCCTGCAGCGATCCGTGGTGCTGGAGCGCTGTGGCCAGGTGGATCCGGGCTGCCTCGAAGATGCCCTTGCCCAAGGCGCCTACGCCGCCCTCGCCGCCTGCCGCCAGCTGGCACCGAAAGCCGTGGTGGAGGAACTGGAGCGCAGCGGGCTGCGGGGCCGCGGCGGGGCCGGCTATCCCACAGGCCGCAAATGGCAGTTGGTGGCGGCTCAACCGGGCAGCAGCAAGGTGGTGGTGTGTAACGCCGATGAGGGCGACCCGGGTGCCTTCATGGACCGGGCCGTGCTGGAGGGCGATCCCCACCGGCTACTGGAGGGCATGGCGATCGCAGCCCATGCCGTGGGGGCCAGCGAGGGTTTTATTTACGTGCGAGCCGAATACCCCTTGGCCATTGAGCGGTTGCGCGCCGCCATCGCCGCTGCTGAGGCCAGGGGGTTGCTGGCGGGGTTTGCCATGCAGCTGCGCATCGGTGCCGGGGCCTACGTGTGCGGCGAGGAAACGGCCCTGCTGCATTCGATCGAGGGGGGGCGGGGTACGCCGCGGCCTCGGCCGCCCTATCCGGCGGTGTCGGGCTTGTGGGGCCTGCCCACCTTGATCAACAACGTTGAAACCTTTGCCGCGGTGCCGGCGATCTTGCGGCAGGGCGGCGCCTGGTATGGCGCCATGGGCACCGCCACCAGCAAGGGCACCAAGGTGTTTGCCCTCTCTGGTGCGATCACCCACACCGGCTTGATCGAGGTGGAGATGGGCACCAGCCTGCGCACCATCGTTGAAACGATGGGAGGAGGGGTGCCTGCCAACCCCAACGGCAGCCCCGGCGTGGTGAAGGCGGTGCAAACCGGCGGCCCCTCAGGGGGATGTGTGCCGGCGGAGCTGCTCGATACCCCGGTCGACTACGAGAGCCTGCAGGCGCTGGGATCAATCATGGGTTCGGGCGGCATGGTGGTGATCGACGAGTCGCTGGCGATGCCGGAGTTGGCTCGCTACTTCATGGGCTTCTGCGTGGCCGAGAGCTGCGGTAAGTGCCTGCCCTGCCGGGCCGGCACGGTGCAGCTGGAGCAGCTGCTTGATCGCTTCGTGGAGCGGCGCGCCAGCGGCGCGGATTTAGTGCAGCTCGAGCAGCTTTGCGGCATGGTCAAGGCCACCAGCCTTTGCGGGCTGGGCCAGTCGGCTCCCAACCCGGTGCTGAGCACCCTGCGCTTTTTTCGCGCTGAATATGAGGCGGCCATCGCCGGGGCTCGGCCATGACCCAAGCGTCACCCAGCGTCAGCCTGCAGATCAACGGCCAACCCTGCACGGTGGCGGCCGATGCAACGCTGCTGCAGGCGATCCGCAGCGCCGGACTGCAGGTGCCCACCCTCTGCCACCTCGATGGCCTCACTCCCGTGGGGGCCTGCCGGCTTTGTTTGGTGGCCCTTGAGGGCCACCCCAAACTCGAACCGGCCTGTGTCACCACCGTGGCTGAAGGGATGGTGGTTCATACCCACACGCCCGAGCTGGAGGGCTACCGGCGCATGGCGGTGGAGCTGTTCTTCGCAGAGGGCAATCATGTTTGCGCCTTCTGCGTGGCCAATGGCGCCTGCGAGCTGCAGGACGTGGCGGTGGAGGTGGGTATGGACCACTCCCGTTTCCCCTACCAGTACCCCCAGCGCCATGTCGATGCTTCCCATGCCCTATTCGGGCTGGATCACCACCGCTGCATCCTTTGCACCCGTTGCGTGCGGATGTGCGATGAGATCGAGGGGGCGCATGTATGGGATGTGGGCTACCGCGGCAGTGCCTGTTCGATCATTGCCGGCCTCGACCAGCCCTGGGGCGAGGTGGAAGCCTGCACCTCCTGCGGCAAGTGCGTGGATGCTTGCCCCACCGGCGCCCTGTTCCGTAAGCAGGACGCCACCGCCGAGAAGCAGCCCCACCCCGAGCGGGCCCAGCAGCTAGCTGAAGCGCGCCACGAGCACCGCTGGCGCAACCAATGACCCTCGCCCCACCCCCCAAGCTGCGGTTCGCCACGGTGTGGCTGGCCGGCTGCAGCGGCTGCCACATGTCGTTTCTCGACCTTGATGAATGGCTCTTTGAGCTCGCCGCAGCGGTGGAGATCGTCTACTCACCGGTTGCGAGCGACATCAAGGTGTTTCCCGAGGGGGTGGATCTGTGCCTGGTGGAGGGGGCGGTGGCTAACGCCGACAACCTCGAGTTGGCCCTGCAGCTGCGGGCCCGCAGCAAGTTGGTGGTGTCCTTCGGTGATTGCGCCGTGAGCGCCAACGTGCCGGGCCTGCGCAACCTCTGGGCCGGAGTGGCTGGCGGTAGCCGTCAGAGCGTGCTGGAGCGCGGTTATGTGGAGCTGGCCGATCGTGGCGCCCAGCACCCCCACGCCCCCGGCATCGTGCCGGAGCTGCTGGAGCGGGTGCTGCCGCTGCACGAGGTGATCGCGGTGGATCACTTCCTGCCCGGCTGCCCGCCCTCGGCGGAGCGGATCCGGGAGTTTCTGGAAGCCCTACTGCGCGGCGAGCGGCCGGTGATGGAGGGTCGGGGCATGCTGGGTTTTGGTTGAACTGCGTCGCGACTACCGCACAAGACCGGTTTCTAATTCCAGTGCTGCCCGGCTGAGGTTCCAGCGATAGATGGCGCTGGCTTCGGCGGCGCGGGCAATTTGAAGGTTTCGCTGGGCTACGAGAAGCTCCGTGAGCGGGGTAAGGCCAGCGCGGTAGCGCAACAAGCCATCCTGCACAGATCGCTCCCCTACAACGATGGCCGCGCGGGCGGCAGTGCTCTGGGGGGCCGCAGCCCGGTGCGTTGCAAACCAGGTTTCCACGCTTTGGATGATGGCTTGCTGGGCCTGCTGGATGGTGATCTCCGCCTGAGCAGCTCGGCGCTGGGCCAGGGCAATCGACTCGCGGGTGAGGCCTCCGTCGTAAAGGGGCTGGCGCACGGCGATGGCGGCGCCCCAGTCGGTGAAGCTGCCGGAGGCACTGCCATTCGTGCTGATCGTTGACAAAGCCACGTTCGCGCCATTGCTGGCGCTGACGTTGGGGGTGGCGCTCTGATTTGGAATATCTAGCCAGTTACCGCTGATTCCCCCTCCCACCAGTAACCCCACGCTGGGTAGTCGGCCGGCACGGGCCAGCTGAACTTTGGCGCGTTGTGCCAGCTGCAGTTGGATCAGGCTTTCCAGGGCGGGGCGCTGCTCTAGGGCCTGGCTGATGCTGTCGCCCAAGCTGTAGCTCCAGGCTGGATCCTTCTGCAGCGGATCACCTGTTTCAACGCGGGTTTCGGCGGGAAGATTCAGCACACGGGCCAAACCACTCAGGGCGATTTCGTGTTGCGCCTGAGCCTCTGCCAACCCCTGTAGGTCGGCCTGCTGCAGGGCTTCCGCCTGAAATGTGTCAATGCGAGGTGCCAGACCTACACGCCGGATGGCATTGACGTCGCGCAATAACCTCTGTGATATCCCCAGGGAGCTTTCCCAGACGGGAATCTGGGCAGCACTTAGCTGGGCTGAAAAGTAGCGGCTCAGGATTTCAAAGCGGGTGCGCCGCTGCTGCTCCTCCTGCGCGGCGCGGGCCGCCTGTAGATCGGCCTGGGCCGCCTGCTGCAGCGGGCCCCGGCCGAAATCCAGCAGGGGCATGGTCAGGATTAGGCCCAGATTCACAAAGGTGTTGTTGATTAGGGCCGAACTGTCACCACCGAGATTGAGGTTCAGATCACCGATGGTGGGCAGGTTGGAAATGAAGCCGATGTCTGTATTCACCTGGGCAAAGGTGCCCAGGGCGATCAGGTCGAGTTTGGGTAGAAAACGGGAGCGGGCCATGCCAACCAAGGCCTGGTTTTCCTCCACCGTCAGCACCTGAGCGCGCAGGCTCAGGGAGCCGCCCAAGCCAAGCTCGAGAGCCTGCTGACGGCTGAGCACCAGGGGAGGGGTGGCGGCCTGCGCTGCCCTGCCATCAGCAATAGCCAGGATCACCGCTGCGAGCGCACTCATCCAGCGGGATCGCTGACCCAAAGCTTCAACGGGAAGAATTGCCGGTACGGTAAGGCCACTTCCTCAGTGGCAGGGCAGCAGGTCGGCATGGCAGCAATGGACCGGGCGCTGAGCCTGCTGCCGATGGCTCTCGTTACTGCCATCAGTGGAGCCTGGGCCCTCTCGCCGGGCGTGGCCGTGAAGGTGGAAGGCAGTGCCGTGCTGCTGCAGCCCGACAGCCGCGTTGGGTTTTACGCGCGATCGGCAGGTCAGGTGCAGGCTTTGCCCAGGCGGGTTGGCGATGCCGTGCGTCAAGGCGAATTGCTGGCCACCTTGAATCGGGTGGATCAGGCGGCTGCGGGTGCTGGCGCTGTGGGTGCGAACCCCAATGCCCTGGTGCGGCAGGGGGAGGCCATCGACCGGCAGCAGCAGGCGATCCTGGCCCAGATCTCTACCCTGCGCACCACCAACCAGCCGGTGCAGAAGCAGTTGCAGGCGCTCGAAACCCTGCGCCGCGATGAGGTGATCCCCCGTTACAGCCCGCTGTGGGTGGGAGCCCAGGACCTCTACTTGCGCAACCAGAGCCAGATCAAAGCCCTGGAGGGCCAGCTGGCCCAGCTCGATGCCAACCGAGCCGAACTGGAGGGTCAGGAGGATGCCCAGGCTGTGCTCGCGCCGCGCTCTGGCTTGCTGTTGAGCCTGGCCGTCAGCCCTGGCCAGGCGGTGCTGCCGGGCCAGCGGCTGGGCACTTTGGGCCCCGGGCCGCTGCAGTCGAGGCGTCCGCGGCTGGCCACGGCGCTGTTCAGTGATGCCGATGCGGTGCGCCTGCGGCTCGGCGAGTCGATCCAGCTGGATCCCCTGCTGCAGACCCGCGAGCGCTATGGCGGCACGGCCGAACGCTACGGCTCTGTGGAGGGAAAAATTGTGGCCATCTCCCCCGCCACCGCCGATCTGGCCGAGGTGAGCCGGGTGGTAGGGGATCCGGAGGTGGCGATGAGTCTGATTGCCCGCAGCCGCCAGGCGGCCTTTGGTGAGGGCGGTGACCCCCTGGCCACCGCCGCCGACAAGATCAGCTCACCGGTGCAACTGGTGACTGTGGAATTTGAGCCTGCCAACAATCCCAGTGGGCTCCGCTGGAGTAGCGGTCGGGGGCCCGATCTGCCTTTGGAAAATGGCACTCCTGCCCGGGCGAAGGTGGAGGTGGAACGGCGCTCCCTGGTGAGCTTTGTGTTGCCGTTCCTGCGCTGGCTTGGTGGTGCGGAGCGATGAATAACCGTGGTCGTTGGTTGAGCCCTTGGCGGCAGCCGGCCCCCTGGATCGCGCTGCTGCTGCTGGTGATAGGGGCCATTAGCTCGCCGCCGCGGCTGTGGTTTTGGATCAGCTTGCTACTGGTGGTGTTGCTGGTGGGTTGGGCCCAGGCTTTGCGCCCCCCGCGCTCCTGAATGGTGCAGCTGCGCGCGGCTTGGGTGATCGCTCTGGCGGCCGGTTTGGCAGGTGCGGTGTGCGACGGCATCGGCCTAAGCAGTGGGGCTGTCGCCTATGGCGCGGTGATCGCAGCTCTGGTGGTTCGCCCCGATTTCAGCCGCTGGCCCCTGGCGATCTATCCGGTGTTGCTGGTGGTGGTCGGTTTTTGCATGGCGATTGGCGTTGCCCTGGGGCTTGCCCTCGCCTCGGTGCCCCAGGTGTTCGTCTTTGGGCTGGTGGCGGCGCTGATGCAGCTGTTGATTTTGCTGCTGCCAGGAAAGTTACGGCTGCTCTCCGGCGTTGCAGCAGTGGCTGGAGTGCTGCCACTGCTGAGCAGTTCACCAAGCTGGAGTGACTGGGGCCAGGAGTTGCTTGCCATTGCCCTTGGTTTGGCCATCGGCACGACGTTGCAGCTGGCTTTCTCTCCTGCGGTGATCCCGCCTGCGGAGAGCGCTCCCCCTGATTCAGACGAGCTTCCTCTGGCCGAGCGGGTTAAAGCAGGCCTGCAATCACCTTTCTTCTGGCGCAAGCTCGTGTTTGCCAGCCTTGCCCTGGCCATCGGCCAGGGAGTGGGAGCTGTTACACCTAAGGAAGGTCTGGATAACCTGCTGTTGAGAAATCGCCGTTAAGACAGGGGCATAAGTCTCAGTCCCAGCAGTGGGCGATTTCCTGGGTTATCCAGACCCTCCCTAAGTATCTCTACTTCGGTGTTGTGTTGTTGCTCAACGACAGCATTGGCGACACCCTTGCTCGAGTACGCGATCGGATGGTTGGTGTCACATTGGGAATTTTGATGCCTTTATTGGTATTTAATACTTTGGGTATCGGGTCGCTACAAACTGGCTTGGTGCTGGGCGGGACAACCGCTTTGGCGCTGGCACTAAACAGCACGAATTACCTGCGCACGGCGTTGATCTCCAGTGGTGTGGCTTTCGTTGGTTACGGATCTATGGTGGCCTGGTACATCCCCAATCGCTGGATCGACTACCTGATGGGGTGTGGCCTTGCCCTTGCGATCGGGCTGCTGCTGTTCCCTAATAGTTCCCTGCGTCGCTATAATCAACTCAAGGCAGATCCTGCCGCTACAGCTCAGCAGTTGCAAAGGCTTTTGCCGGCTGCTCGTGAAGAAGCGCGCTGGCTCGGGCTGCCCTTGCCTGAGCTCTCTCGTGCCGAGCCAGCTTGATGGTGCGAATCAGCTCGCTACAGCGCCAGCTCAGATTCGCTGTCGTTGTTGTCATTGGCTTACTGGCAGCGGCATTGCCAGGTTTTGGCCAGGGCAGGCAACCCCGGGCCCCTGGAGTTGGCCTGGGGTTGCCGGTGCAGCTGAGCATCGCGGTGACCATGACTAGATACAACCAAGTTTCGGCTGAGGCAGATCGCTGTGAGCTCTGAATTCACCCCCCGCACGATCACGATCGATCCGGTGACCCGCATCGAGGGCCACGCCAAGATCACACTCCACTTGGATGAGTCGGGCCGGATCGCTGATGCCCGCTTCCACGTGGTGGAGTATCGCGGCTTCGAAACCTTTTGTGAGGGCAGGCCCTTCACGGAAATGGCCGGCATCACGGCGCGTATCTGCGGCATCTGCCCGGTGAGCCACCTGCTGGCCGCGGCGAAAACCGGCGACAAATTGCTGGCGGTGCAGCCGCCGCCTGCGGCCCGCAAGCTGCGGCGTCTGCTGAACATGGCCCAGATTTGCCAGAGCCACGCCCTCTCGTTTTTTCACCTCAGCAGCCCAGATTTCCTGCTGGGTTGGGATAGCGATCCGGCCAAGCGCAACGTGTTTGGCCTGATGGCGGCCGATCCCGAACTCGCCCGCGCCGGCATCCGCCTGCGCCAATTTGGCCAGCAGCTCATCGAGCAGCTGGCGGGCCGCAAAATCCATGCGGCCTGGGCGGTGCCCGGGGGCGTTCGGACGCCGATGACGCCTGAGACGGCGGCCTGGATCCGGCAGCGCTTGCCCGAAGCCGAAGCCACGGTGAGGCTGGCCTTGGAGGTGTTTCAGCGGCTGCTGGATCAACAGCTGGCCGAAGAGCAGCGAGTGTTTGGCACCTTCGACTCCCTGTTCATGGGTCTGGTGGATGACCAGGGTCAGTGGTCGTGCATCGATGGCCTGTTGCGGCTGGTGGACAGCAGCGGCGCCGTGGTGGCCGATGGCCTGTCAGAGGACGACTACGCCAGCTTCTTGGGGGAGGCGGTGGAGAGCTGGAGCTACCTGAAATTTCCCTACTACAAGCCCCTGGGCTATCCGGAGGGGATGTATCGAGTGGGCCCCCTGGCGCGCCTGAATGTGTGCGAGCGGATCGGCACCCCCTGGGCCGATGCCGAGCTGGCGGCCTACCGCGCCCGCAACGGCACAACTGCCAGCGGCGGCCGGATTGCTAACTCGTCGTTTGCCTATCACCATGCCCGCCTGGTGGAGATCGTGGCCTGTCTGGAGGCGATCGGCCAGCTGGCGCAGGATCCCGAGCTGCAATCCCCCCACGTGCGCAGCCATGCCAGCCTCAACGCCAACGAAGCGGTGGGGGTGAGCGAAGCGCCCCGGGGCACCCTGTTTCACCACTACCGGGTAGATGACGACGGCCTAATTACCCGGGTGAACCTGATCATCGCCACCGGTCAAAACAACCTGGCGATGAACCGCACCGTGGCCCAGATCGCCCGCTACTACCTCGGCCCCGCGCCACTGGCCGAGGGCGCCGAAATCCCTGAGGCCCTGCTCAACCGGGTGGAGGCCGGTATCCGCTGCTTTGATCCCTGCCTCTCCTGCTCCACCCACGCGGCCGGCCAGATGCCGCTGCGGATAGAGCTGGTGGATGCCACTGGGCGGCGGTTGGCGGAGCGGGTGCGGGATTAAGGGGGCAACCCCAGGGCCATGGGTCCGATCTCCAGGCTCTTCAGGATCAAGATGTCAGCTCTAGAAGCCCTCGCTGGTCTCCCCGATCCCCATGGCTGATGTGCTGCTGCTGTCGGTTCCGGTGTTCGGCCATGTCAAGCCGATGCTGGCCCTGGCCCGTGCTCTGGTGGGTGAGGGCCATCGGGTGCGTTGGCTGGCGGGGGAGGCGTTTCGAGCGCGGGTGGAGAGCACCGGGGCGGTGTTCTGTGCCATGCGGCAGGGTTTTGATTACTCCCTGCCTGAGAAGGTGCCGCAGACCCTGCAGCAGCGACGACAGGCTTTGCGCGGTTTGGCCCAGCTGCGCTTCGATCTTGATGTCTTTTTCATTCAGCCTTCCCAGGGGTTCTGCCTGGATTTGCTCGCTCTCCACGATGAGCAAGCTGCCGACCTCGTGGTTTGCGACAGTTTTTTAATGGCCGGTGCCTGGTGGAGTGAGCGCACCGGGCGGCCCTGGGTGCAGTTGTGCTGCACTGTGCTCACGTGCCCCAGTCGCGCGGTGGCACCGTTCGGCCTGGCCTTGCCGCCCGATGACTCTCTGCTTGGGCGGTGGCGAAATAGGGTCCTGCGGCTGTTGACATGCAGCCTGCTGTTCCGCTCGCTGCGCAGCAGCGCTGACCAGGCCCGTGCCGGGCTCTGCTTGCCACCTCGACGGCCCTGGCTGTTCGATCAGGTGTCTGCCGATCTGGTGCTCAGTGGCACCGTGGCTGCATTTGAGTATCCCCGGCCTGATCTGCCAGCTCAGGTCAGCTTCGTGGGTCCGCTGCTGGAGGAAGAGCAGGAGGCCTTCACTCCCCCCTCCTGGTGGGGTGACCTCGATGGCGTCACGGTGGTTCATGTGAGTCAGGGCACTATTAACACCGATCCTTCGATGTTGCTGCGACCCACGATTGAGGCCTTGGCGGATCAACCGCTGTTGCTGGTGGTCACCACCGGCCGGTCAGATGGATCCATCGAGGCGCTTGGCGCGTTGCCTGCGAACGTGCGAGCGGCTGGTTATCTCCCTTACGGGTTCTTGCTGCCCAAGGTGGCCCTGATGATCACCAACGGTGGCTACCAGGGCGTGCAGGCCGCCTTGAGCTTCGGGGTGCCCCTAGTGACGGCCGGTGCCGGTGAGGACAAGCCGGAGGTCTGTGCTCGCCTCCGGCGCACCGGAGCTTCCTTGGATCTCGGCACCGCTCACCCCCAGCCCACCGCTATCCGTGCTGCGGTGCAGGAGGTGCTCACCGACCCGTCCTATCGGGCCGCAGCCGAGGAGCTGGCGGCTCAAATGGCTGCTGCTGGAGGGGCTGCAGAAGCTGTCCGCAGGATCAACTTGGTGCTGGACAAGCAACGCCTCGCTGCGGATCAGGTCATCGCCGCCAACAATTAGGAGCTCGCCTCCCCCCTCTCTTGGTTTGCCATGGAGCAGCACCCCCAGGGCAGCCGCCTGGTGATCGGCATCGGCAACAGCCTGCGCGGTGACGACGGGGTTGGGGCGTTGCTGGCCGAACAGGTGGGAGGCCGCAGCGTCCAGCAGCTCACCCCGGAGCTGGCTGCGGAGCTGGCCGAGCTGGAGGAGGTGCTGTTTATCGATGCCTGGCTGGCGCCGGTAGGCGCGGCTCCCCAGCTGGTGGAGGTGATCCCGGCCGGGGCCGGAGCGCCGGACAGCCACCGGCTCGAGCCCGCCCAGCTGCTGGCGATCAGCCAGGCGCTCTACGGATGCGCCCCTGCAGCCCACCTACTCCAGGTGCCAGCGACGCTCTTTGAGCACGGCAACGCTCTTTCGGTTGAAATCAAGGCAGCCCTGCCTCGTGCCCAGGCGCTCATGCAGGGCTGGCTGGCGCGCCATGCATGAGCTCAGCTTGATGGAGGCGGTGCGCGATCAGGCGTTGGCGGCCGCCCGCGCTGAGGGTGCCAGCCGCATCACGGCGATCAGCCTGCGCATCGGCAGCCTGGCGGGGGTGGAACCGGAGGCGTTGCGCTTCGCGCACACGGTGGTGATGGCCGGCACGATCGCCGCGGGCGCCGAGCTGCGCATTGAGGTTGTGATCGCCCGCTTTTTTTGTGAGTCCTGTCAGCAGGGCTTCGATAGCGAACAGGGCGATTGTCTTTGTTTCCGCTGCGGTAGCTTCAGCAGCCGGCTGCTGCAAGGCCGCGAGTTGGAGCTGACCTCGCTGGAGCTCAGTTGAAAGCAGCATTGGCATTTTTTCGGCTTCAAACTTCATCGATGCCAAGGGGGACGACAGCACCTAGTAGCAAGCCCAATTGGCGGAGCAATTAGTTTGCTGGTACTTCGTTTCATCGGGATTTTCGTTTTATGAATCCATTTCAGAGCTTTTAATGTCAGCCCCAACCGTTCTTGTAACCGGAGCCTCCAGCGGAATTGGTGCGGCGACAGCTCGCCTATTGCTGGAGCGCGGCTGGCGTGTGTTTGCAGCTGCTCGACGGCTGGAGGCAATGGAGCCCCTGGCCGCCTTGGGTGCCGAGGTGATGGCATTGGATCTAAGCGATGACCACTCACGCCGCGAGCTCGCTGAGCAGCTCACAAGCAAGGTGGGTGCCCTCGATGCGCTGGTCAACAATGCCGGCTTCGGTGAAGTGGGTCCGCTCGAGACATTGGCCCTGGATCGAGCCCGGGCGATTTTCGAAGTCAACGTCTTTGGGCTGATGGGGCTCACCCAGCAGTTGTTACCCGCCATGCGCGAGCGAGGTCGCGGTCGCATCGTCAATATCTCCTCGATTGCCGGTCGCTGGGTTTCACCCGGATCGGGGTGGTACGGGGCCAGCAAGTTTGCGCTGGAGGCCCTGAGTGATGCCTTGCGACTCGAGCTCAAGGCCTTCGGTGTCAGCGTGGTGGTGGTTGAGCCGGGCGTGATCGCTACCGATTTCCCCAATGTGGCCTCCCCTTCGATGGAGGGATCCTTGTCTTGCAGCACCTACGGCAACATGATGCGTGCCGTTCGCAAGAGCTGGGCTGCCGTCTACCGGGGTGCCTCTCCGCCGCTAGAGGTGGCACTAACAATCGAGCGAGCCCTCACCGACCCCACCCCATCAGCTCGTTACCTCTGCGGTCACCAGTCAGCCTCAGTGATCGCCAGCCGAATCCTGCCAACGCGACTGTGGGACAGCCTGGTTCGCATTCAGATGACCTGATGACTGTTATCACCTGTGGTGCTTTGAACCTTGCAGGGACGGAGGGCCATGGCCGTCGTTTCGGAAGGGTTCCGCGTGGTGCCTAGCCTGGAACTGGCCTCTGCCGTTTGCTGTCATGTGCCGCGACTGCTCCTGCGGACAGCCGGCGCCTGAGCCGCTCCCACAACCAACCCGCCAGCTACCCCTGCACACGGCCCTGCTGCAGCGCAACGACGCCCAGGCCGCCGGCCTGCGCCAGCGCTTTGAAGCCGCAGGCGTCACGGTGGTGAACCTGCTCTCCTCCCCCGGCTCGGGCAAAACCGCCCTACTCGAAGCCCTGGCCCAGCGCCTCGATCCCACCGGCTTGGCAGTGATCGTTGGCGATCTGGCCACCGACAACGACGCCCGCCGCCTGCAGGCTGCCGGGCTTACGGCGGTCCAGATCACCACCGGCCAGGCTTGCCACCTGGAGGCGCCAATGGTGGCGGAGGGGCTGCATCTCCTCCACCACCAGGGCATCAGCCTTGAGCAGCTTGAACTGCTGGTGATCGAGAACGTGGGCAACCTGGTGTGCCCCGGCGCCTACGACCTGGGCGAGAGCCTGCGGGTGGTGCTGCTCTCCACCACCGAGGGCGAGGACAAGCCGCTCAAATATGCGCCGATCTTTCACGGCGCCGATCTGGTGCTGATCACCAAGATCGACCTGGCCGAGGCGGTGGGTTTCGATCGCGCCGCCGCCCATGCCGCCATCGCCCGGGTGGCCCCCCACGCCCGCGTGCTGGAAACCTCGGCCCGCAGCGGCGCCGGCCTCGACGCCCTGATCAACGCCCTGGCGCGATGAGCGAGGCGCGGCTGCGCCTGTGGTGCCGTGGCGTGGTGCAGGGGGTGGGTTTTCGGCCGCTGGTGCATCGCCTGGCCGCCGAGCTGCAGCTGGTGGGCGAGGTGGAGAACGTCGCTGGCGCCGTAAGGCTGGAGTTGCAGGGGGAGCGCCGCTCGCTCGAGCTGCTGGTGCGGCGGTTGCCCGAGGCGTTGCAGCCCCCCGGCGCTCTTGAGCCACTGGCGCCCGAGTGGCTCCCGCCCCTCGTTCCGGCGCCGCCTGGCCTGCGCATCGCCGCCGCATCGGGCCAACCCCTCGGCGCCGGCCTGATCGCCCCGTCCCTCGCCGCTGATCTGGCCCCCTGCCCCACCTGTCTGGCTGAGCTCCACGACCCTGCCAACCGCCGCCACCGCTACCCCTTCATCAGCTGTAGCTGTTGCGGGCCGCGCTACTCGATCGCCACCGCCGAGCCCTACGCCCGCGCCCACACCAGCCTGGCCGACTTTCCGCTCTGCCCTGCCTGCCAGCGCGAGTTCGACGACCCCGGCGACCGCCGCTTCCACGCCGAAACGATCGGCTGCCCCGCCTGCGGGCCCCAGTTGCAGTGGCAGGGGGCCGGGTACGGCGGCGGGGATCCGCTGGCGGCGGCCCTCGCCCTGCTGGCGGCGGGCGGGATCCTGGCCCTGCATGGGGTGGGCGGTTTCCAGTTGCTGGTGGCTGCCGGCGATCCGGAGGCAGTGGCCCGGCTGCGCCAGCGCAAGCAGCGGCCCGCCAAGCCCCTGGCCCTGCTGGTGGCCGATTTGGAACAGATCCCTACTGCCGTGGAGTTGTCTGCAGCAGAACGGCTCCAGCTGCAGCACCCGGCAGCGCCGATCGTGCTGCTGCGGTTGCGGTCAGGCCAGCGCCAGCCCTTCGCCGGGGTGGCCCCCGGCAGCGCTGCTTTGGGGGTGATGTTGCCCGCTTCTCCCCTGCACCAGCTGCTGGCGGCGGGTTTTGGCCGCCCCCTGGTGGCCACCAGCGGCAACCGCAGCGGCGAGCCCCTCTGCCTCGATCCGGCCGAGGCCCTCGATCGCCTCGCCGGTATCGCCGATGGCTTCCTGCTGCACAACCGCCCGATCGCCCGCCGCCTCGACGACTCGGTGCTGCAGCTGATCGAAGGGCGGCCGGTGCTGCTGCGCCGGGCCCGGGGCTACGCCCCCCAGGCCCTAGCTCTGCAGGCCCCGCCCGGCACCGCCCTGGCCCTTGGCGGTGATCTCAAAAGTGCGCCGGCCCTGGCGCATGGCGGTCGGGTGTGGCTGGCGCCGCTGCTGGGTGATCTGGCCGGGCCCCTGCCCCAGCAGCTGCTGGGCGAGGGGCTCGAGCAGTTGCTGGAGCGCCCTGGCCCCGGGCTCGCTGCCCTGGCCTGCGATGGCCATCCCGGCTACGCCAGCCACCAGCTGGCGGCGGTGGCGGCCCGGCGGCTGGGGCTGCCGTTGCAGCTGGTGCAGCACCACCGCGCCCATGGCCTGGCGGTGGCGGCGGAGCACGGCCTGCAGCTGCCCCTGCTGGTGTGGGCCTGCGATGGCCTCGGCTATGGCGAGCCGGCCGAGGCGAGCGGCCATCGGCTCTGGGGCGGCGAGCTGCTGTGGCTCACGGCAGCTGGCGCTGAGCGTTGGGCCTGCCTGCGCCCCTTTCCCCTGCCCGGCGGCGAGCGGGCCATGGCTGAACCACGCCGGGCCGCCCTGGGGCTGCTGGCCGCGGCCGGCCCGGAGGCCCTGGGCCATCCCGGGGCCGCTGCCTGCCGGGCCGCTTTCAGCCCCGGCGACTGGCAGCTGCTGCTGCAGGCCATCGCCAGCGGCTGTAATAGCCCGCTTTGCTCCAGCACCGGCCGCCTGTTTGATGCGGCGGCCTCCCTGCTGGATCTTTGCCAGCGCAGCAGCTTTGAGGGGGAGGCGGGGCTGCTGCTGGAGGGCCTAGCCCTGCAGGCCCCGCCTCCGCAGGTGGCGCCCATGCCGCTGCTGCCGGCTGCTGCGCTGGAGCTTGGCTGGCTCGACTGGCAGCCCCTGTTGCTCAGCTTGTTGAACGCGGGCGTGGCGCCGCAGGAGAGCGCTGCCTGCTTGCACGCTTCCCTGGCGGCCGGCTTGGCCAGCGCCGCGGCTCAGGCGGCTGGGCGCCTTGGTGCCACCACCGTGCTGCTGGCGGGCGGCTGCTTCCAGAACCGCCTGCTGCTGGAGCGCAGCGCCGCTGCCCTGCGCGCGGCCGGCCTGGTGCCCCGCTGGGCCGAGCAGCTGCCCAGCAACGACGGCGGCCTGGCCCTAGGCCAGCTTTGGGCAGCTATGGCTGATCTCCCTATAACAAAGGAAAGCGTGGCGGTCTGCTGATGTGCCTTGCGACCCCTGGGGTGATCCTGGTGATCACTGACTCGGCCCCAGAGGCAGGCGCCGGCGATGGGGCCCTTTGGCGCCAGGCCGAGGTGGATTTCGGTGGCGTGCGCCAGGTTGTGAGCCTGGCCTGCTTGCCGGAGGCGGAGGTGGGCGATCGGGTGTTGGTGCACGTGGGCATGGCCCTGAGCGTCGTGCTTGCTGACGATCCCGCCGAGGAGCCATGAGCAGACCCCAGCTCACTATTGATGGCAACGAGGCCGTGGCGCGGGTGTCCTACCGCCTCAACGAGGTGATCGCCATCTACCCGATCACGCCGGCCTCGCCGATGGGGGAGTGGGCTGATGCCTGGGCGGCAGAAGGGCGGCCCAACCTCTGGGGCAGCGTGCCTTCGGTGGTGGAGCTGCAGAGCGAGGCGGGTGCTGCCGGCACGGTGCATGGCGCCCTGCAGGCCGGGGCGCTCACCACCACCTTCACGGCCAGCCAGGGGCTGCTGTTGATGATCCCCAACCTCTACAAGCTGGCGGGGGAGCTCACCCCGGCAGTGCTGCACGTGGCGGCCCGCTCGCTGGCGGCCCAGGGCTTGTCGATCTTTGGCGATCACAGCGATGTGATGGCCACCCGCGGCAGCGGTTGCGGGATTCTCTGCTCGGCGTCGGTGCAGGAGGCGGGCGACTTTGCCGCCATTGCCGCCCGGCTCAGCCTGCGCAGCCGGCTGCCGTTCCTGCATGTGTTCGATGGCTTTCGCACCTCCCACGAGATCCAGAAGATCGAGCCGCTCAGCGACGCCCAGCTGCTCGAGCTCATGCCCGCGGCGGAGATCAGCGCCCACCGCGCCCGCGCCCTCAGCCCCAATCGGCCGGTGATCCGCGGCACCAGCCAAAACCCCGACGTTTACTTCCAGGCGCGCGAATCGGTAAATCGCTTCTACGACGCAGCCCCGGATCATCTGATCGAGGCGATGGCGCGCTTTGGCGAGCTCACTGGTCGCCACTACCGCCCCTACGACTACGTCGGCCCCGCCGCTGCCGAGCGGGTGCTGGTGCTGATGGGTTCCGGCTGCGAGACCGCTGTGGAAACGGCTGAGGCGCTGCAGGCTGCGGGTGAGCGGGTGGGGGTGCTGAAGGTGCGCCTGTTTCGGCCCTTTGCGGCCCGGCTGCTGGTGGAGGCCCTGCCGGCCAGCACCCGGGCGATCGCCGTGCTCGATCGCTGCAAGGAGCCCGGTGCCCCCGGCGAGCCCCTCTACCTCGATGTGGTTGCGGCTCTGGCGGAGGAGTGGGCGGCAGTGCACGGCGCCACTGCGCTCCCGGCGGTGTTGGGCGGTCGCTACGGGCTGTCGTCGAAGGAGTTCACCCCGGCGATGGTGAAGGCGGTGTTTGATCATTTGCGGCCCCTGCTGGTGCCTGGCCAGCCCCGCCCGCTCAACCACTTCACGGTGGGCATCGACGACAACCTCACCCACCGCTCCCTGCCCCTCGACGCTGACGTCGAACACGGCTTCCACGCCGACCAGGCTGAGGTGCGCGCCGTGTTTTACGGCCTGGGCTCCGATGGCACGGTGGGGGCCAACAAGGCGGCGATCAAGATCATTGGCGAGGGCACAGATTTATATGCCCAGGGCTATTTCGTTTACGACTCCAAAAAGTCGGGTTCGGTCACGGTGTCGCACCTGCGCTTCGGGCCTCAGTCGATCCGCTCCACTTACCTGATCCAGCGCCCCACCTTTGTGGCCTGCCACCAGTGGGACTTCGTGGAGCGCTTCGATCTGTTGGCCGGGATCGAGCCGGGTGGCGTGTTTCTGCTCAATAGTCCCTTTGCGCCAGCAGACACCTGGGCGCGGCTGCCCGAAGCCCTGCGCGCTCAGATCCGCAGCAAGGGGATTCAGGTGCAGCAGATCAATGCCTACCAAGTGGCGCGCCAGGCGGGCATGGGGCCCCACATCAACACGGTGATGCAGGCCTGCTTCTTTGCCCTCAGCGGCGTGCTGCCGCGCGAGGAGGCCCTCGCCCGCATTCGCCACTCGATCGAAACCAGCTACCGCCGTAAGGGTGAGGCCGTGGTGGCGATGAATCTGGCGGCCCTCGATGCCAGCCTCGAGCACCTGGTGCCCCTCGATTGGACGAGCCTCGACGGGCCCGCCTTCCTGCCAGCGCCTGAAGACCGTCTCCACGCGGCCCCTGCCTTCGTGCGCGAGGTGATCGGGCCGATGCTGGAGCGCCGCGGCGACGCCCTGCCGGTGAGCGCCCTGCCCTGCGACGGCACCTGGCCGGTGGGCACGGCCCGCTGGGAGAAGCGCAACATCGCCGATGCGGTGCCGGTGTGGGAGACGGACCTGTGCGTGCAGTGCGGCAAGTGCGTGCTGGTGTGTCCCCATGCGGTGATCCGCGCCAAGGTGGGCGCCCCTGATCTCTTCGCCGCAGCCCCCGAGGGCTTCCGCACCGCCCCCGCCCGCGACCCCGCCTTTGCCGGCCAAACCTTCACCATCCAGGTGGCCGCCGAAGACTGCACCGGCTGCGCCCTGTGCGTGGAGGTGTGCCCCGCCCGCGACCGCAGCGAGCCCAAGCGCAAGGCGATCAACATGGCGCCGCAGCGGCCGTTGCGTGACCAGGCCCGCGGCAACTGGGACTTCTTCCTGCAGCTTCCCGAGGTGCCCCGCGCCGAGCTCAACCTGCACAAGATCGGCCAGCAGCAGCTGCAGCAGCCGCTGTTTGAGTTTTCCGGCGCCTGCGGCGGCTGCGGCGAAACGCCATACCTCAAGCTCGCCTCCCAGCTATTCGGCGATCGGATGCTGATCGCTAACGCCACCGGTTGCAGTTCGATCTACGGCGGCAACCTGCCCACCACCCCCTGGAGCGCCAACGCCGAGGGGCGGGGCCCTGCCTGGAGCAATTCCCTGTTTGAAGACAACGCCGAGTTCGGCTATGGGATGCGGGTGGCGCGCGACCAGCAGCGCCAGATGGCGCTCGATCTGCTGGAGCGGTTGGCGGGCCAGCTTGAGCCTGCCGAGCTGCCGCCCCCCTTGCTGGAGGCCCTGCGCAACGCCGACCAGAGCGATGAGGCCGGCATCGTTGAGCAGCGCCAGCGGCTGGCCGAGCTCAAGGCGCGCTTGGCCGATATGGAGCAGCCCGAGGCCCGCCAGCTGCTGGAGCTGGCCGATGCCCTGGTGAAAACCAGCGTCTGGCTGGTGGGCGGCGATGGTTGGGCCTACGACATCGGCTTCGGCGGGCTCGACCACGTGCTCGCCAGTGGCCGCGACGTCAACGCCTTGGTGCTCGACACCGAGGTGTATTCCAACACCGGTGGCCAGGCCTCCAAAAGCACACCCCGGGGGGCGGTGGCCAAGTTTGCCTCTGCCGGTAAGGCGGCCCCTAAAAAAGATCTGGGCCTGATGGCGATGACATACGGCACCGTCTATGTGGCGAGTGTGGCGATGGGGGCCCGCGACGAGCACACCATCCGCGTATTTCTGGAGGCCGAGAGCTACCCGGGGCCCTCGCTGATCATTGCCTACTCCCACTGCATCGCCCACGGCATCGACATGGCCCAGGGCATGGCGCACCAGAAGCTGGCGGTGGATTCGGGCCGCTGGCTTCTCTATCGCTACGACCCACGCCGGGCCGAGCGCGGCGAGATTCCCCTGCAACTCGACAGCCCGGCGCCAAAGCGCTCGCTCAAGGAGGCGATGGAGCAGGAAAACCGCTTCCGCATGCTGCGCTACAGCCAGCCGGAGCGGGCCCAGGCCCTGGTCCGCCAGGCCCAGCGGGAGCTCGAATGCCGCTGGGCCACCTATCGGGCGCTCTCCCAGCCAGCCCCCAAGCCATGATCCCCGACCTCTCCACCACCTATCTCGGCCTGGCCCTGCGCAGCCCCCTAGTGGTGGGCGCTGCCGCGCCCCTCAGCGAGGAGCTGGCCCAGCTGCAGGCCCTCGAGCGGGCCGGGGCGGCAGCGATCGTGCTCCATTCGCTTTTTGAGGAGCAGATCGAGCAGGAGCAGCTCGACCTGCACCGCCATGCCATGGCCGGAGCCGATAGCTATGGCGAGGCGCTCAGCTACGTGCCGGAGCCATCGATTTTCCATGGCGGGGAAGACCTCTACCTGCGCCATCTGGAGCAGGCCCGCAAGCATCTGGCCGTGCCTCTGATCGCCAGCCTCAACGGCACCAGCCCTGGCTGCTGGGTGGAGTCGGCGCGGCGGATTGAGGCGGCCGGCGCCTCGGCCCTGGAGCTCAACATCTACGCCATTCCCACCGACCCCGAGCTCTCCAGCGCCGCCATCGAAGCCGAGGTGGAGGAGATCGTGCGCCAGGTGCGCGCCGAGGTGCGCCTGCCCCTGGCCGTGAAGCTCAGCCCCTTCTTCACCAACCTCAGCGCCATGGCCCGGCGCTTGGCCGCGGCGGGCGCCGATGGGCTGGTGCTGTTCAACCGCTTCTACCAGCCCGATATCGACATCGAGACCATGGAGGTGCGGCCCAACCTGCTGCTTTCCACCCCCCACGACCTGCGCCTGCCGCTGCGCTGGATCGCCTTGCTGCATGGCCGCCACCCGGTGGATCTGGCCGCCAGTGGCGGCGTGCACCGGGGCACCGACGTGGTGCGGCTGTTGATGGCGGGGGCTTCGGTTACCCAGGTGGTGGGGGCGGTGCTGCGCCACGGCCCCGAGCGCTTGGCGGGCCTGGAGGAGGAGCTGGCCACCTGGCTGATGGAGCACGAGGTGGCATCGGTGGCCGAGCTGGTGGGCTGCATGAGCCAGCAGCGCTGCCCCAATCCGGCCGAATACGAGCGGGCCCAATACATGCGCGCCATTCAGGGCTACCGCCCCGCCGATGCCCGCCAGGCGCCTGGCCCCTGGTGAGTGCCGCCCTGCAAAGCCAAATCAATGGCCGGGTTGCTGAGCTGGCGGCCCAGCTTGCTGCCACTGCCAGCCGCCCCTGGACCCTGATGGAGGTGTGCGGCGGCCAGACCCACGCCATCCTGCGTTGGGGGCTTGATCAATTGCTGCCGCCGGGGCTGCGGTTGATTCACGGGCCCGGCTGCCCGGTGTGCGTGACTCCGGCTGAGCGCCTCGATGCAGCCCTGGAGCTGGCAGCGCGCCCCGAGGTGATCCTCTGCTCCTTTGGAGACATGCTGCGGGTGCCAGGCAGCGCCGCCGGCGCCGATCTGCTCGGCGCGCGGGCTGCCGGTGGCGACGTGCGCCTGCTCACCTCGCCCCTACAGGCCATTGCCCTGGCCCAGGCGTGCCCTGAGCGCCAGGTGGTGTTTTTGGCGGTGGGCTTTGAAACCACGGCACCGGCCACCGCCCTGCTGCTGCGCCAGGCCCGGGCCCTGGGGCTCAGCAACCTCACGGTGCTGCTGGCCCACGTGCGGGTGGCGCCGGCGATGGCGGCGTTGTTGCAGGAGCCCGGCAACCAGGTGCAGGGCTTTTTGGCGGCGGGCCATGTGGGGGCGGTGATGGGCACCGCCGAGCTCGGGCAGTTGGTGCAGCGCCACCGGGTGCCGGTGGTGGTCACGGGCTTTGAGCCTGTCGATGTGATGGCCGCCCTGCTGCGGCTGGTGCAGTTGCTCGAGGCGGGCACCCCGGCGCTTGCCAATGCCTACGGCAGGGTGGTGCGCCAGCAGGGAAACGGCGCGGCCCAGGCCTTGCTGAAGGAGGTGTTTGCGGTGGCGGACCAGCCCTGGCGGGGTTTGGGCCCCATCGCCGCTGGTGGCTATGAGCTGGCTGTTGCCTACCGCGACTTCGATGCGCTGCTGCGGTTTGGCCTGCCCTCAGCGGCTGCTGCCCCGCCGCCGGAGCCCCTGGCCAGCCCCTGCATCAGCGGTCTGATCCTGCAGGGCCGCGCCCTCCCTCCCGACTGCCCGGCCTTCGGCTCGGCCTGCACCCCGGAGCGGCCGCTGGGGGCACCGATGGTGTCGAGCGAAGGGGCCTGCGCCGCCTATCACCGCTACCGGCGCCCGGCCCCATGAGCGACTGCATCCAGCTGGCCCATGGCGGCGGCGGCACCCTGATGCAGCAGCTGATCAACCAGGAGCTGCGGGCCCTCTACGCCGATCCGGCCCAGGTGCTGCACGATGCGGCCCGACTCGAATTGCCACCCGGCCCGCTCGCTTTCAGCACCGACGGCTATGTGGTGCAGCCGCTGGAATTTCCCGGTGGCGACATCGGCAGCCTGGCGGTGATCGGCACCGCCAATGATCTGGCGATGGCAGGGGCCCGGCCCCTGCATCTGAGTGTGGCGCTGCTGCTGGAGGAGGGCTTGCCGCTGGCGCTGCTGCGGCGCCTGGTGGCCTCGATGGCTGCGGCTGCGCGGGCCTGCGAGCTCACGATCGTTACCGGCGACACCAAGGTGGTGGAACGGGGCAAGGCTGACGGCATATTCATCACCACCAGTGGCATCGGGGTGGTGCAGGCGCCGGCGCCAATACACCCCACGGCGATTCGCCCGGGCGATCAGCTGCTGCTGAGCGGCGATCTTGGCCGCCATGGCGTGGCAATCCTGGCCGCCCGCCATGGGCTGGCTCTGGTGCCGCCCGTGCTCAGCGACTGCGCGCCCCTCTGGCCCCAGGTGCGGTCCCTGCTGGAGGCCGGCGTGGTGATTCACTGCCTGCGCGACCTCACCCGCGGCGGCCTGGCCAGTGCTCTCCAGGAGCTAGCGGAGGCGGCCGCGGTGGAGCTGGCGATTGAGGAGGCGCGCCTACCGGTGCTGGAGCCCGTGGCGCGTACCTGTGAGCTGCTGGGCTTTGAACCCTTGCACCTGGCCAATGAGGGTCGCTTTGTGGTGGTGGTGCCGCCATCGGCCCGCGATCAGGCTCAGGCCCTACTGGAGGCCAGCGGCGGCGCCTGGATCGGCAGTGTCCGGGCGGCCAGCAGGGGAGCGCGGGTGCTGCTCACCACTTCTTTTGGCACCGAGCGTCTGCTGCTGCCCCTCAGCGGCGAGCTGCTGCCCCGCATTTGCTGAGCCCGCCAGCTGTCTTAGTGTGATCTAACGCCCCTGCCAAGAGTTGTGGGTCGATGGATCTCACCCCTTTTCTGAGCAGCCTGGAGGGCACCACCCTCGACCAGGTGCTGTTGTCAGTGGCGGTCAGCGGCAAGGTGGCGATCGCCATGAAGGGCCGCTTCCTGTTGCGATCAGTGTGCGAGAGCTTTCAAGATCGCACCCGCATCGGCTGTGCCGTCACCGATGAGGCCACCTGCCTGGCCTACCTGGCGCGGGAGCCCTACGAGCTGCTGATCTGCACCGACTACCTGGAGGACGGCAATGGCTTCGAGCTCACCCGCAAGGCGCGCAGTGCCCATCAGGGCTTGCGGGTGGTAGTGCTGGCCCTGGGGGATGTGATTCCGGCCCAATACGTTGAGGCTTCCTGGCTGGAGGCCGTAGTGGCGGAAGCCGATTTCATCGGCGATCAGCGGCCCCTGCAGGCAGCGGTGCTGGCGGTGATGGGGCAGCACTCCTACCGCAGCCCTTCGCTGCGTTCCGGCACCCTGCCCTACCTGAGTTGCCCGCGGCTCACTAAGCGCGAATACGAAGTGCTGGATCTGCTGGCCAGCGGCCTCACCGATCGGGAAATTGCTGAGCGACTGGTGGTGAGCGAGGAAACCGCCAAGACCTACACCAAGCGACTGCTAAAGACCCTCGACGTCAATAACAGGTTGCAGGCCGTGCTCAAGGGCATGCGCTGCGGCATGGTGCAGCTCTGAGCGCTTTACATATTGTCCCCGTATGGGGGACTCGGTAAACCTGCCCAGCAGCGCACACTCAATCCAGGGCCCTATCGGGTTCTTTGCGGCCGCCCAGCCCTGAGTGCCATGACCACCTCCCTCCCCGCACCAAGTCTCACCATTGGTGAATTGGAAGCGAACTATCCGCTTTATTGCAAGGCAATGCGCCTGTTGATTCGCGAGGGCAAGACGATCGCCAAAGTGCGCCGTACGGTTTGCTGGCAGAGGCTGGAGATCCTGCACAATTGCCTGCCGACTCAATATCGCGAGCCCGATTATCTATTCGCCTTGCTGCAGCGGGAGTTGAGCGCCGGCCTCTAGGCGTCGCTGGCTTTTTCTAGCTGGGTATCGAGAACCCACAGGGCTAATCCGCCGCCCCGCCCCCTGGCCAGCAGCCAGCCATTGTCTGCGGCGCCTGAGCGAGCGATCAGGGCGAAAAATGGGCGCCGTCGCGGCTCCGGCTGGCGGCTGATCGCTTGGCGCCAGAGGCTTTGGCGACCGAGCCGCAATTCCAGCTGGTCAAACCAAAACTCCAATAACGGCCTGCGGCCCCGCAGTTTGCCGCTACCGCTGAAGCGCAGCTGCAACGCCCCGAGCTGAACGCTGTTAACCACCGTCAGATCACCCCTTTCCAGTGAAGGGGCATCTTGAGTGGCGATGCTCAGACTTGCCTGCAGGCCCCGAAGCAGGGCTGCCGTGGCGGGGTTGGGTTGGGCCCTGCCCTTGCTCCAGAGCAGCTGGAGCCGCCAGCGGCCAAACAGTTGCTCTGCCGTAAGCCCGGAGCCCTGGCGACGGCTGAGCCGCTCGAGCGCCAGTGCCTGGTCGCCACTGGGAATTCCGCTACTGGGCATTGGATTTAACTAATTCTTCGGATATTTGAAGCAATTTTAGGCGTCAAAGTTGACCTGATCAGCTTGGCCTAAAAGTGGACCAAATTGGCTTAGGCTATCTTGTCTACTTTACTTTCTTGGTTGATCTTGATGCGCTTACGGCGCTCGATGCCCTGCAGTGGCTGCGTACGTGTGAAGAGGTCTCTAAGCGCTTCGGCCTAAGTCAGGCCACCGTCAGCAGGCAATCGCGAAAATGTCTGGATCTTTTTGGTCTTGACTTCCAACGCATCGAGGGCGAGTGGAACACCGTTGGCGATTCGACGATCTTGGCGCTGGAGCGCTGCGTTCATCAAGTGGCGAGGTGGCAGGGGCGTCGGCCCCTGCGCCTGGAGGCTACCTATTGGTCAGGCCCCTTGTTGTGCACTCCTGTGCCAGATAGTTGGATTCTTGGCCTTGCCAATATTGTTGGAGTGCCGCGTAATTTTCAGCTGGTTAGGGAGCGGATTGTTGATGCCTGCCTCACCGGCTTGCCTGATTGCCCCCCTGCCGGCGACCCCGAGCTGACTTCGATTGCGCTATCGAAGATGCCGGTATTTTTTGTCGTTAGGCCGGGTCATCCTTTGATTGATCAAGCCCAGCTGTCCTTTGCTGATATTGCCCAATATCCAACCCTTGGCCTGCCACCAGGGTGCTATCCCCAAGTTGAGGCTTGCTTAAAGAAGCTCGGCTTCTGGAATGATCACGTGCGAATGTTTCGCTATAAGCGTGAAAATTGGGAGGGAAAAACGGAGGCGGAGCTCACTATCGGCTATGCCACTTCGCTCAGTATGGAAGTTTCTGGGGGTGATCTAGTCAAGCTTCCCCTTGAGTTGCCATTTTCCTCTGGGGAGGTGCTTGTATGCCGCCGAGATTTTATTGATCATCCCCGTTTGTTTTCCTTGCAGGCTTTGCTGCTTTCCCGTCTCGCTGGTTTAGCTGAGCGCCACGGCGATATCCAGCTGCACAAGCAGGCCGTAAATGGTTAATTATGCAGATACTGCAAGATTTTGCTCAGTTCGCTACGCTCGATTTAGTGTTTTTGCTTTTTTGCGGCATAATTAAGTGAATTTGCGGGGGGGGCGGTGGATTGGTCGAGCTTGAATCGCTAGCTGCTTTAGACGGCCTGATTTGGCTTCGCACGGGCCATCAGGTTGAGGCAAAGCTTCAGATCGGTCAGTCCAGCGTGAGTCGCCTGAGTCGCAAGTGCGCCGACGTTTTTGGCCTCTCCCTGGCCAGGCGAGGTTCCGAGTGGCGCCTCAATGGTGATACGACACTGCTAAATCTTGAGCGCCGCGTTCACCAGGCGGTGCGGTGGACCCGTGGCAGGCCTTTGCGTCTGGAGGCGCAGCACTGGTCTGGCCCGTTGCTCTGTTCGCCGGCTCCAGCAGGTTGGATTGCCGGATGTTTTCACTTTTATGAATACGAAAGGCCGCTGCAGCTGCTGAGGGACGGGGTGATCGATGCCTGGGTCGCTTCCTATCCAGATGTGCCAGCTGCCACTGACCCCACCATTGCTTGCATTGGCTTGAGCCGAATGCCGATTTGGCTGGTGGTCGATCAAGCTCACCCGTTGCTGGAGCTTGGTGAGCAGGTGACGTTTGCTGATGTGGCTGGCTATCCCTGTATGCCCCTGCCTGATGGCGCTTTCCCTAAATTTCAGGCTGTGCTGGCAGCCTGTGGCTTGTGGAACGGCGGCACCTCAGAACCGATTCGTAATCCTTCCTGGCTTGGTCAAATTAATAGTGAAGATCTCCTTGTTGGCTTCGCAACTCCCCTCTCCTTACTTCTAAATGACGATTGCTGCAGGGTGCTGCCCCTAGAGCTGCCTTTAGAGGTTGGCGATGCCCTCTTGGTGCCCAGGCAATACGAGCATGCGCCCCAAACGCTGCAGTTGCTGGCGGAACTTCGTTCGCGTTTGCAGAGCCTCGCCGGCGCCGCTCCAGAGCTGGTGGTGTTAGACGGGGTCGAGCACCCAAGTGCAACTCCAAGCGACCAGCCCTTTAAAGAGCAATGGCTGCCAAGCGCACTCTTAATTCCAAAAACCTCGAAGGGCTAGGCGCGGCCGTCCTCGCCGAATTGCTGATTGAGGTGAGCGCTGGCAGTGCGGTGATGCAGCGCCGTTTGCGGCTAGCGCTAGCTGCGGCCGAGGGTGCCGGCGGAGCGGCCCAGGAGGTGCGCAAGCGCTTGGCAGCCCTGGCCCGTGCCACCACCTTTGTCGATTCGCGCAAGCGCAAAGCCTTGGTGCTCGAGCTGGAGGCCCAGCACCAGGCCATTGCTGGACCGGTGGCGGCAGTGGATCCGCCGCTGGCTCTGGAGTTGCTATTGCGTTTTCTCGAGCTGGCAGATGGTGTGCTCGATCGCTGCTCCGACAGCACGGGCACCGTGATTGGCCTGTTCCAGCGGGCCGTGGTTGACCTCGGGCCGCTGGCCAGCGCGGCCGCCGTGCCCGCCGAAGCGCTGGCTGAGCAGCTGCTGGAGCTGGTGTTTGAAAACGGCCACGGCCAATTTGACGACTTGATCCCGGCGGTGGCTGATGCCCTTGGCGATCCCGGCCTGCGACTTCTCGAGCAAGGCTGCCGCGAGCGGGGTGCCTGCGATGGTCACCCAGCCCTGCTGCAGATCGCTGAATGCCTGGGTGATGTGGATGGCTATGTGGCCCAGTTTGATGCCAAGCAACTGGCCTGGCCCCCCACCGCCGCGGATGTGGCAGGCCATTTGCTGCAGGCGGGCCGCAGCCAGCAGGCCCTGGCTGTGCTGGATGGGGCGGCCAGAGCTGCGGCTGCCTGGCATTCCCCCGAGTGGGACGACACCCGCATCGCCGTGCTTGAGGCCCTGGGCCGCAACGACGAGGCTCAGCAGTTGCGTTGGGCTTGTTTTGCCAAAACCCTTTCGGCTAGCCATTTGCGCCAACACCTCAAACGGCTTGCTGCCTTCGAGGACGTAGAGGCGGAGGAGCGGGCCTTTGCGGTGGCAGAGGACCATCCCATGCGGCTGCTGGCCCTCGATTTCTTTGTGCGCTGGCCGGCAGTGGCGCGGGCTGGGCGCCTAGTGCTCGCCCATGGGCCCGACTGGGATGGTGAGGCCTACGAAATCCTTGCCCCAGCGGCTGAGCGGCTCAGCGCTGAGCAGCCGCTGGCCGCCACGGTGCTGCTGCGGTCGATGTTGGTTTTTGCCCTGTCGACGGGCCGCACCAAGCGCTACCGGCACGCCGCCGAGCACCTGGGCAGCTGTGAGCTGCTGGCAGCGCGCATCGACGACTGGAAGGGCGTGGAGCGCCATGAGAGCTTCGTGGGTCGCGTCCGGGAAGCCTTTGGCGGCCGATGGAGCTTCTGGTCTCTGGTGGAGCGCTGAGGCTCTGGCAGGCTGGGCCCATGCCCTGGACTCCTTACGCAGATTGGATTTTTACGGCCGTAAGTACCACCAGCTTGCTGCTTGTGGTGTGGCTGGTGCTGCGTCCCCGCAGCTGATTGAAACGCCCCCTGTTGGATTCGAACCAACGACCGGCTGCTTAGAAGACTTGCGGTCGTTGACTCGTAAACCCATGTCCTGACTGCGTTTGTCGGCGCGAAATCTGCCAGGTGTGAGCAGAAGTGTGAGCAGTTCGCCGGATTTGTACCCCTGCTGTGCCCTCCTACGGGTTCCTTGGAGGGGGGTGATCGCCGTGAGTGCCATGCCCTAATCTCCACTGCGGTCCCGGCCACCTTCCGGCTGGCTCCCGGTAGACTTCCGGGGCAGGCCAGGCTCATGCGGGGCCTGCCGCCACCACCCACGCAGTCTTTAGTAGCGAAGCCATGCCACGCCTAGAGGTCAGGGTCAGTGAAGATCTGCAGCGCGATTTGGACGCCTTCGCGCGCGAAGACGAAACCACGCGCAACGAAATCATCCGTCGCGCCATGGCTCTTTACGCCCATGCCAGGGCTGAGGTCAATCAAGGTGGCGCTGTCATTCTTCAGTCTGCGGAGGGAGCGAGTCGGCAAATCGTCGCCCTCTAGAGCTACCTCCGGCTTCCACCATGCCAAACGCTGATCCTCTTAACCTCAAGACGGAAGACGACCTTTCGGTCCCAGGGCCTGGCGGGAAGACCTCGAAATACAAGACTGAAAGGGAAGAATCAGCAGAGGAAGAAGCACACCGTCACAAGAAGGAAACAAGAGAGCATTGGTTCCGAATGGGGCTGATTGCGGCGCTCCTGATTGCAATGGTCTCTATTGTCACTTCGGCATCGAGCCAGGATGACAAGAAGTGGGGATTTGGCATCATCGGAACCATTGTTGGTTACGCGGTGAGGGGGCCTCTCTGATGCCAGAAATCCGCTCCTTCTCTGAACTCACCAAGCACTTCAGCCCTGAGCGTCGGGAGAGCATTGATCAGCGCAAAGAGCAGCTGCGGCAGGAAATGACCCTGGCCGAACTGCACAAAGCCGTTCCCATCGACCCGGATTGAACCCCTGACGCTGTGCAGTACAGCTGGGGGAGTCGTTTATCACTTTCAGTGCCCTGCCGCCTGGGCATCAGGGTGAGAGCGTCATCAGATGCGGAGATGCCTGCGGCTCCAGCCCGTGATAGTGGCCTCCACGTTTTCCAAGTGCCACTGCAGTGGTCCCCGGCCCTGGGTGCAGCCCCAACGCCTGTAGTGCTTGCCCGGGGTGAGCACCCCACGCAGCCTCAGCTGGCGCAGGGTTTCGCGGCTCATTCCCAGGGCAGTGCAGGCTTCTGACGTCGTGACCCAGACTCGCTGGCGGGTTGGTGTTGTGGCGGTTTCCATCAGCCCCCTGTCAGCTGGGCGCGGCAGCGCTGGAGGGTGTCGGTTAACCAGGAGCGGCGATAGCTCTTGACCTGGCGCGGTGCCCCATCCACAAACTGTTGGCGACGAGGGGGTTCTTCTCCGAACTCGTCCCGGTAAGCCCTCGCCACGAGCTTGCCGGCTACGCAGAACTGGCTACGCGGCAGCACTTGCTGGAACACCTTCAGCCAGGCATCCCCCAAGGTGAGCTCCTCGTCAGTCGGGGCGCCGGGCAGCAGCCCCGAGCTCGCGGTCAGCACGTTGCTGCGCACGATGTCCTTGAACAGGAGCTGGTCGCGTTGATCCAGGCCGCCGAGCCGCTCGAAGAGACCGATGCTGCGTTCCACCAGGGCGATCACCTCGACTTCCCGGAGCCGAGGTGCAGTTGTCTCCACCGGTGTTGGCTGAGCTTGCTGGATGCTCTCCAGGAACCAGCCGTCCATCCACACCGCGAACGGTGCGCTGATCCAGCGAGCCAGATCAACCGCGACCTGGGGATGGACCCAGGTGCCCTGGTGAGAACCGCCTTTCAGACTGAGACACAGGCTGGAAACGGGAATTCCCGTTTCGGTGCAGAGGGCCTCCAGGTAGGCCGTCGCGCGGTCGGTGCGCCAGTAGTCATTCCACTGTTTGCCGTTGGCCTTGCACATGGCCGTGGCGTTGACGTAGCCGTCGGTTGTGCGCCGAGAAATTGGCGTGCCGTTCCAGCTGCGGGAGACCAGGGCGGGGTGATCCATCGAGGCGAGAGGTGCAGCTGAATGGGATGACGTGTTTTTGCTGTTCATCGCTCTAAAAGTGGTGTGACGGGTAGAACCTCTCCTGCATCAGTGCCGGCATTGGGGCGAAAGACGGTATTAGTGCTGGTCAGCGGCTGCGGCGGCACGGGCCCTGCGAGCACGAGCAGCAGGGTGCTGAGCTGAAAGAGAAGCCCCAGCAGCACCAGCAGGCGCAGAGCGTTGAGGCTGCTGACGCTGACCGCGACGCTGGTGGGCCGGCGAGTGCGGCAGAAGGCTGGCAGCTGGGGTTGGCGTAGCTGGGACCTGGGGGCGCCGCTCCCAAAGCGGCTGTCTTGCAGAGGTGCCATCAGAACGGCACCTCCTCATCGCCGAACTCATTGGCAAAGTCCGAGGCGTCATCAAGCGGGATTGAGCGCTGCTGGCGCTCGGACGCCTCGTCATCGCGGTAGGCCTGCTCCGCCGCCTCGATCCAGCGGGACTCGCTGCCTTCCTTGAGGGAGAGGGGCCCGTAGAAGCCGATGGTGACGTTGCGTGGCACCGCATCGGCGGCGGCCTGGTCTTCGATCTTGGTGCCCTTGGGATTGCCGTCCTGGTCGTACTGCTGCGCCCAGCGGGTTTCCAGCGTCAGCACATCACCGACATTGAGCTTCCCCTTGCGGTGGCTGCGGCGGGTTTCGATCCAGTCGCCGAATCCCTTGGCCTTGAGGATCAGCCGCACCCGATCACCCGGCGTGGGCACGCCGCCCTCCTCGCCGAGGCGGGCCTCCATCGTGGTGCCGGGCATGGCTACCGCATGGAGCACCATCTCCTGCTTGACCTTGGGTCGCCCCTGGCGGTCGGTGCCATTGGGAATCGTCTCCATCTCGCCGCTGCTGAGGTTGCGGCGCAGGCGATCTCGTTGTTCGGTGCGTACCACCGCCAGGTTGGCGATCTCGCCCAGCCGTTGCTGACGGATCACCGGCGCGCTGATGCGGGCGCCGTCGTTGAGCTCAATGGCCATCGTGAGTCGCGCACCGTTCGGTGCGGGTGAGTTGATCAAGGGGTGGGAGGGGATCGAGGCCGGCGCCCAGCCGCATCAGGTGATGGGCGGCGCCGCTGATCGATAGGGCGTGCTGCTGGCGCAGCTGCTGCAACACCGCCCAGACATCGCTGCGAACCTTGCTCTGCAGGTAATGGCCGCTGTCCGGGGCCAGGTGCTGCTCGTGCTGGCGGTGGCCGTAGGCAATGCGCCGGCCCCGCTCCTGTCGCTGTGGGGTCGCCATCAAATCGCCTCCGATTCGCTGAGCGCACCTCTCGGTGCCGATTCGCTAAGCGCACCTCTCGGTGCGACGCTGCCGGGCCCCTGATGGGCTGCTGGCAGCGTGGTGTTGATCAGCTCCTGCTCAAAGCGATCGATGAAGTCGGAGTGACGCCGCTGGGTGATGCGATCGGTGATGGTGCGCGCTGTGCGCGGCACCTGGAAGTGGTCGCGGAAGGCAATGGAGAAACTCTTCCAGGCCTCCTTATCGCTGCGGGCCATCGCCTTGAGCATCGCGGTCAGAGTGCTGATCTGATCGGCAGTGAGGGGTTCGAGGCCTGGATCATCGGCAGGATCCGCCTCCAGCAAGCCATCGGCTGGCTCCTCGTTGCAGCCGCCAGGGGTGATCTGCGCAGATACCGCAACTGGAGTTGCCGCTGCTGCGGCACCGACTTCAGAACCGTTCGCCGACTCGGCCTTGCTGGGCCGGGGTAAAGCGCCCACGGGAATGCCCAGTAGGCCGGCCAGCAGTCGGGCGCTGAGCCGGAAGTCCTCGTCGTAGGCCTCACTCTCGGCGCTCTGCTGGGCCCCGCTGCGGTGCATCAGCAGCACGGCCGTTCCCTCGTCGGTGCTGCGCACCGAAAAGCAGAAGCCCAGCTGGAACGCGGGCTTGGCCGCCTCCACTACCGCCAGCAGCGTCAGCTCCGTGGCGGGCTGGACCTGGGCCTGGAAGGTTGAGAGCGCATCTGCCAGCTCGCGCTCGGCTCGCCAGTGCTGCGTCTCCGGCGAGAGCAGCTCCACTGCCTGTGCGCCCTGGGGCAAAGGGTTGTCCATAAAGGCTCGTGCGGGACCGTTGCCCGTTGAGTTGATCTTATGGGCTCGATAACGTGAGGCGCAACCCCTCCTCAGGAACTCGGGGCCAGCGTTGATGGATTTATGGGCTGGCTCTGTTCGGGTTCTGCTGTCTCGGTGCTGCCGCTGAGGCCGCTCTGCCAGGTCTGGATCCACTGCTGCGGCAGCCAGTCCCCATCCCACAGCTCGCGCAGGTCGGCCGGGCTGTAGTCACCGAAGGACGTCAGCACCTTGCGCAATTGCTTGCGGTGGGCCAGCGGTGCCAGCCGGGCGATGGCCTGCAAGGCCTGAAAGGAATCGAGCTCATGGGCATCGATGGCCTGGCCGACCGATTCGCGCCAGCGGCTGCTCAGTTCCCGTGCTTCCTTGGCGCTGAGCGCTGGGGCTTCTGGCTTGGGTTGGACCTTGTAGGCCTCGGGCACGCCCTGCAGGCCGACGTAGCAAGCCCAGAGCTCCTGCGGGCCCCAGGGCTTGCCGTCATTGCCCAGCAGCGGCCGGCCGGCTTTGATCTTGTCGCGGAGCTCCTTGTTGCGGATGGTGCCGTAGCGGCTTTCGTGGAGGCGCTGGCTGGCCTCAGCGATCTGGAAAAAAGCCGGACGACGCAGCTCTCCGGCCTTGCCCTGTTCGATCGCGCTGAGGTTGCCGTAGCTGATCGCCGGGAAGCCGGCCTCCTTGCCCCAGTCAGCCACTGTGTACTGGGTCCAGCCGTTGCGCTCCCGCCACAGCCGCAGCATGCGCCCGAAGACGAGGCGTGCTTCCGCCTGCTTCTCCTCCATCTCAGCGAACCAATTGGCCATGCCTCGGGAGCCTGAGGGGTCTTAGGAGCACGCTAAGGCACAAGCACCCTGAAGCACAGGGGGATTAGTCAAAACTCAGCTTGGCGGGCTGGCACTGGTCATGCCACCGCTGCGCTGATATCCAGGGGCCGTGGCTGTCGCCATCAGGCCTAGGGATGCTGAGCCGGCTCAGCCAAAGCGGTAGTGCTTGCGCACCGCCTGATGCACCTCCCAGGTGCAGGACAGTCCAGCGGGGAAGACCACCAGATCACCGGCCCCAAACCGCACCGGCTCCCCGCCATCGGGGGTGACGGTGACATCGCCCTCCACTAGCAGGCAGGCCTCCTGCTCGTCGTAGGTCCAAAGGAAACTGCTGGGCTCGCAGGACCAGATCGGCCACTGCCGGATTCCCAGCTCGTTGATGGTGCTCTGCGAGCAGGGGGAGGTGATCGTGATCGTCACGGCGCTACGACTGCTGCAGATGGTCAGCCCATGCTGCCTTTGCCCCCAGCGATCGCCTCTGGGCAGAGTGCCCTGCTTGCCGCGCCAGTGCGGCGAGGACTGAGGTGAGGCCTGCTCTGTCTGCCGCGCGGGCGCACTCGCTGGAGCTCGTGCAGCGGTGGCATCCAGCTGCCATCAATTGGCTCTGGAGCCGGCCAGCAGCAGGCCCGGCGCAGTCGTGCTTCCAGTGCCTGCCTCTGCCTGGCGCTGAGCAGACCGAGTGGCTCGAGAATCCTTGCGGCGGGGCCCAATGTCCAGTCATCCCTCTGGCAGCCGTAGATCCAGTTCCGACCATCGGCAGCGGTGGCGGACTGGACGACACCAAGGACATCGCGCTCTATCCAGATCGCAATTCGCCAGCCGCTGAACAGATCTAGATGCATTAGCCCCCACCAGATCTCGCTCCAGGGACGATTCGCCAGGAACGCTTCCCCCGCCAGCAGTCGCTCGATGGCCGCATGAATCTCGGCAGCGCTTGTGCGGGTTTGCTGCCCCTGCTGATCAGAGAGTTCAGGCGGCGCCACCAAGCCACGGCCTACTGCTTAACGGAAGCAGTGCTGCTGACTGCACCGGAAGGCGCGAGGCGGCGCCGGCGGCGTGGGCGTGCCTCGTCACCTTCTGTGGAGCTCCAGATTGGACTGGCGGCCAGTTCGAGCTGGCTGACCAGCCAGATGCCGCCATCGGGTGCCTGCAGCTTGTAGTGGGGCAGCCTGCCCCTGCGCCACAGCGGCTTGATCACGGTGAACGACTGCTGGCGCCAGGCATGGGCGATCGGTCGCACAAACACCGCCTCCCCTTGCGAGAAAAGTGCTGCACCTGTACTGCTAGTCATGGCCGCCCCGAGATTCCGAGGAAAGCGTACTCGTATCCCTTGCGTCTGCGAGTCGAAACGAATACACTGCCTTTGCCCCGGTAACGTGAGCCTTGCGGCCCTATGTGATCCGCCTCAGCGACGAGGTGCTCCGCTGGCTTGATGCCCATCGAGGTGGTGAGCCGCGGGTGGTATTGATCCGCGCGATCCTGCGGGAGCACATCCGACGCCAGGCCAGGGCCGCCAGCCGCGCCGAGGCGCGCGCCAGATCCCGCGCCCGTGGCTGTTCCCAGCCGGCGCAGCCCGCCGCAGCCCTGCGGCCGCCCTTGGCCCCCGCTGCGCTCAACCCTGATGGCTGTCTTTGAGGACGGCGGGGTGGTGCAGCGCGTCGCCTCCGAGTGCTGCCAAGTCCAGTGGGCGCTGAGCGGCGGCTGATGGCACTCACCCCTGCCGTGCTGGACAGCCTGAGCAACATCGACTCGGACTGGGCCCTGATCCCGATCGACGGCCAGAAACGTCCGGTGGACCCAGTCAGCGGCGAACTGCTGCGCAACTGGTCCGCCGCTGGCCTCAACTTCGAGGAGTTCCAAGCCGTCACCGCCAGCCCCTATGTGCTGGCGGTGGGACTGGTACTGGGCCCGGCCTCCGGTGTGATGGCGGTGGATTTCGATGGCCCTGGCTCAGCAGGCTGTTTTCGGCGGATCTACGGCCGGCCCCCTAGCGATTTGCCGGCGACGGTGGGCTGGACCTCGGGACTGCCGCAGCGGGGGCAGCTGGCTTACCGCGTGCCGCTTGAGTTCTGGCCTTATCTGCGTGGCCGCCGCTACTGGAGCCGTTCTGCCCAGCGCACCTCCCGGTGCGAGACAGTATTTGAGCTGCGCTGGGACGGTCATCAGTCGGTGATCGCCGGGGTGCATCCGAGCAGCGGCGGCTATCGCTGGATGGAGGGCCGCTCACCGGCAGAGCAGCAGGTGGCCGATGCTCCCGAGTGGTTACTGGAGCCGCTGTTCAAGCAGCCGCAGGAGCCGGTCAGTGCCGACTACGAACCCTCTGCCCAGGACAGCGAGCGTGCGCTGCAGCTGCTTGCTCACATCAAGCCCCGCGACGATTACTCCAGCTGGCTGCAGGTGGGGATGGCACTCCATTCCGTCGACCCCGGCCTGCTGGCCGCCTGGGTGGAGTGGTCGCGAGGCTCCAGCCACTTCGACGAGGCCGAGTGTCTGCTCAAGTGGCGCTCCTTCAAGGGGCGGGGCGTCACCATCGGCACCCTGCATCACCACGCCGCCCTCGACGGCTACGACGCTCGTACGGCCAGCTGCCTTGTTGCTGAGCGCACCTCCTACTTTGATGAGGCGGGCCCGGGCCAGTCGCCCTCAGGCCCTGCGACCCACAGGTTGCTCAGCCGCCACGAATGTTGTCAGCGGCTGGAGCAGGCGATAGCTGACGACCTGGCCCAGGTCGATCTGGAGCTGTTGATTGATGAACTTGCGGCCAGCTCCGAGCTGGTGCCCCAGAGCCTGCGGGCCCTGCTCAAGGCGCTGCAGCAGCAGGCCCAGCTCGCGGAGGTGCTCCAGGAAGCCGGTGGGGCCCTGCTGCAGGACCGCGAGCGCCGCCGCCAGCAGCCGATCACCCTCGAGCAACTGTTCCCGCCTCAGCTGGCGCTCTCCTTGGCCAGCCTCACTACCCAGCTCCCCTACAGCGACACCGCCGTGGCGATGGCCTGGCTGGCCTGCATCTCCGGTCTCACCAAGCTCGGCACCGCCGTCTGCGGTAACCCGATTACCCGCTATGTGGTGCCGACCAATCTCTACGTCTGCACCGTTGCCCGCAGCGGCCAGAAGAAGACACCACTGGAGCGGTTACTGGTGGTGGAGCCCACCACGGAGCTGCGCCGTGATCAGGCGCGCGATAACAGCCGCGCTCAGGAGGACTGGAGGGAGCAGTGTCGCGGCTGCAAGCCCAACGAGCGGCCGCCCGCGCCCGTACCCATTCACCTGCAGCTGCAGGACTACACGGGGGAAGCCCTGGCAGCTCAGTTGCAGGCGCTGGAGGCCCGTGGCCTGGCCGTGCTGGTGCGCCGCGATGAACTCTCCGGGCTCTTTGGCTCCCTTAATGCCTACCGCCAGGGGCGCGGCGCCGATGAGCAGCAGCTGCTGGAGCTCTTTGACGGCCACAGCTACACCTCGCTGCGGATCACCGCGGCGGATCGCTCCTTTGAGCGCTGCCATGTCTCGATCTATGGCGGCATCCAGCCGGAGGTGCTCAGTGCCCTGGTGAAAGGGGGTGACCCCTCCGGTAAGTGGGCCCGCTTTTTGTTTTCCCCCCTGCCCCGGCGCACGGCACCACTGCCCACGGTGATCACGCCGGAGCAGGAGTTGGCCGTGCGTGACGGTGCCGACACCCTGGCCACGGTCGCCCGTGCCGTCCATTGCTTACCGCCGGCGACCTACGCGCTGGCGCCGGCGGCGCTGGAGCTCTTCTCTCATTACGAGCACGGCAAGCAGGAGCAGGCCCTGGCGGCCCGGCTGGGCGCCCAGGCTGCGATTCATGGCAAGGCCGCAGGCAAGGTGCTGCGCATTGCCGGCCTGCTCCAGGTGCTTCATCGCGTCTGCGGCCAGCTTCCGCCGGCGGCACCGATCGGCTTGGATGTGCTCCAGGCCGCCATCGCCGTGGTGGAGGCGCTCGATGGCTGGGCCCTGGGATTCCATGAGCTGGCCACAGCTGACGCTGATGGGCCAGAACTCAGTCAGCTGATGCAGCGGCTGCATCGCATCGCCGCAGGAATCGGTGGACCTGTGAGTTGGAAGGATCTGCGCAGCAGGCTGGCCTGGCGGGAGAAGCGTCACCTCAATGTGGTTTCCGCCGAGCAGGCCCTGCAGGCGCTGGCGACCGCTGGCTATGGCCAGGTGGATACCGGCCCCCGCGGCGGACTGCTGTATTCCGCCGTGATGGACCTGCCATGAGGGCCTGCTGTTCCTTGGCGCCACTGCTCTTTTCTCTCTGGATGGGGGGACAGGGGGGGACATTGGCGGGACACCCGCCTGTCCCCCCAGAACAACCCAGTGCTGATAAGGGTTTTAGAGAAAAGCAAAATAGGGGGGACAGTATTTCTCCCTTTTTTTGTTGTCTGCTGGTTGCAGCCTCGAGCCTTGCGAAATTCCCCTTACGGCTGTCCCCCGTCCCCCCTAAGGCTCAGATCGCTTGCACCGCAGGTGATCTGCTGGCGGGACAAGGGTTGTCCCTCCCTGTCCCCCTGTTCCCTCCTCCGCATCGGGGTATGACACGCCCCTCGCTGCAAGCGCCAAGCAGCAGGGAGCAGGATTGATGCCGATGACATTCCCCAGCGACGCTGCTGCCCATCTGCCCGGCCGGTGCTTTACCGGCATGGAGGCCGGCGGCTGGCTGGCGCCGATCCCTGGCTTGGCGCGCAGTGATCCTGATCACTGCTACTGGCTGGGCGATCACCTCTTTCCGGTCTCGATCACCGGCGTGCTGGCGGCGGGTAAATCGAGCTACGCCATGGCCCGCATCGCCGCCACCCAGGCGATCTGGCAACCGCGGGGAACCACCTGCCACCTGGCCCTGGAACTCAGCCTCAAGACACAGCGCGCAACACCTCGCTGCCAACACCGGCAGGTGCAGTTGCTGGAACACCCTCAGCACGGCGAGGTCTTTGCCGAGTACGCCGACTGGGTTGAACCGCTGCTCGGCCACAGGCGCTGGCAGGAGGTGCAGGTGATCGCCTCTGAGCGCCCCACCTGCTGCCTGGTGCGCAATGTGGCCGGCACCTACGACACCGCCTACCTCGATCCCGCCCTGCCTATCCCGTGTGATCGGCCCAGCTGGGCGGCGGGACCGGCGCGGGTGCTGGCTGATCTGAAGACCCTGGCGGAGGGCGGCAGCACCTACTGCACCCGCGCCCAGATCGGTGGCTACATGGCCCTGGAGAGCAGCCAGGGGCAGTGGTTCGACTACGGCCAGACCATCTGGTGCCGGCCTGGGCGCACTCAGTTCTCCGCTCCCTATTCCAGGCGGGAGTGCCTGCTGGCCTGGGCAGCGGCCTGGAGTCACTACACCGGAGCGCACCGTCCGTTCTGAGCGCCAGCGCGCCAGAGGCGAAAGTCATTACTTGCGCCTCACGTTTACGAGCCGCTAAGGTGCCCCGTAATTCCGGGCCAATTCTTGCTCGGTGTTTGCGGTCATGGCATCCAATTCGCTGGGCGCACCTATCGCTGCGGCGCCCATCAACCTGCCGGGTGGTTTTTCTGCCCCAGCGCCCGCTCCACCGGTAGAGCCCTCCCCTCTGCTGGATTCGGCTGTGCTTGATGCCCTGCTGGATCGCATCACCGCGATCAAGAACTCCCACAAGCAGCTAGAGGCCGAGCTCGAACCCCTGCTCGATCAGCTCGATGCGGCTTTTGAGGCGGGGATGGTGGATCCCACCTTCTGCCACAACGACACCAGCTTCTGCTGGTCTGCTGGTCGCACTGCCTATGGCTACCCCGAGGTCATCAAGCAACGAGAGCAGGCCCTCAAGGCCGCCCAGAAGGACGCGATTGCCAGTGGTGCCGCCATCGCCAGAACAGGGCGGCCGTTTTGGACGATCCGCCTGCCGCGCAACTGAGGGCAAGCCGCGATGCATCCGGCCAAGCGCAAGGGGGACGCGGCTGAACGCCAGGCTGCCGAGCTGATCAGCCGCCTGCTGCAGTTCACGGTGCGTCGACGCCTCGGGGCCGGCCGCACCACTGCTGCAGGTGGTGATCTAGGGGATCTGGACGGGGTTCCGGACCATGCCATCCAGGTGGCCAGCTGGGCGGATGTGGCAGCGGCAGCTCGGCTGAAACCCAAGGAGGCAGCGCAGCAGGCCTGCCATGCCGGCGTGCCCTATGCCGCCACCCTGGTGCGCTTTCGTGGCGGCACCTGGCGGGTGGTGCTCACCCCTGAGCAGTGGGCCGCCTATGTGCGGGTGGTGCTGCAGGAGGGGCCGCTGTGAGCAGCCTGCTGCGCCCTGGCGGCGATGGGTGCGGCACGGACCCGATTGAGGTGTTGCGCTGCGCAGCTACTGCGGAAGATGCTGACGGTCAGCCGTTGGGCGCAGTGGTGGGGGTGGATCCCCGGCGGCCGGTGGGACCAGGCAACCCGCCACGTCAGCGGCGCGGGACCACTGCAGCCCCCAGACCCAGTCGGCTGGAGATCGAGCGGCGAGTGGCGGAAGCCCAGCTGTGGATCGCCCAGCGCCTGCCGTTGGTCCAGATCCTGGAGAACACTGGTGAGAAATGGGGGGTGCACAACACCCAGACGGTGAACCGCTACCTCAACCTCGCCCGCGAGCGGATGGTGGAGGAGCTGATCACCGATCGCCGCCGCCACCAGGCCGAGCAGATCTTTGCCCTCAATGAGTGCGCCCGCCGGGCCATGGATTCCGAGCAGTTCAGCGCTGCCGTGGGTGCCTTCCGGGTGATCGCCGAGATCGGCGGCCTGCTGCGCGCACCGATCAAACCACCGGAGCCACGGGCATGAGGGTGTCCACCCCTGCTATCGCCCTGTCGGCATCTGGGCTCACGCTACATGCCCCTGCAGAAGGCGGTCTGCTGCTGAGCGAGCTCGACCCCTGGGGTGATGCCGGCCTGCTGCACCTGCCCACAACCACCACAGCCGAGCCATCGGAACCCCAGAGCCTGCGCAGCTTCATCGCTGAGGCCTACCCCCGCTATGGCTTCCACCGCTGGGCTGACGTGCTGATCGACCTGCTGCAGCAGGTGGCCGATGGCCAGCTCAGCCGCCTGATCGTCACCTGTCCTCCCCGGCTCGGCAAAAGTCTCCTGGTTTCCAAGCTGTTTCCGGCCTACTTCCTGCAGCGCTACCCGCACCTCTTTGCGGCGATCGCCTCCTACTCAGCCGAGCTGGCTTACGCCCATTCCAGAGAAGCCCGCCACTTCTACCGGGTGACGGGTCACCTGCTGGCTCGCGATTCGGCGGCGGTGGGCAACTGGCTTACCCGTCAGCGCGGTGGCTGCATCGCTGCTGGTGTGGATGGCCCCTTCACCGGCAAGGGCTACAGCCTGGGGATCATTGACGACCCCTACAAGGGTCCGGGCGATGCCGCGAGCCCGGCGCTGCGGCAGAAGCTGATCGACTGGCTGCGCTCGGTTTGGCTCACCCGGGCCGAACCGGCCATGGTGCTGGGACCAGATGGCAGCGAGCAGTCAAACCTCTCAGCCCAGGTGGTGGTGCTGACCCGCTGGGACCACCAGGACGTGATCGGCTGGCTGTACGAGCAGGAGCTGGGCGAGGCGCCGCAGCAGTGGACCGTGCTGGATCTACCCGCTGTTGCAGAAGACCCTGCCGAACGCCCCAAGCTGCCGCCCACCTGCAACTTGATCCCCGACTGGCGCCAACCGGGCGAGGCGCTGTGCCCGGAGCGTTTTCCGCTGAGCGAGCTGGTCAAAATCCGCGCCCGCCTCGGCGCTTACTGGTGGGCGGCGCTGTATCAGCAGCGGCCCAGCCCGGCGTCTGGGTCAATCTTCCTGAGGCAGTGGATCCGGCCGCCCTTTCCGCGCGAGGCGACAGGAGCGGCCAGTGGACCCCAGCGTCAGTACGCCTTGCTGGCCCTCTCGTGTGACCTGTCCTTCAAGGGGGAGGCAGAGAGCGACTACTGCGGCTTCTGCCTGGTGGGCCTACTGGCGCCACCACCCAGACCGCTCAACCCGCGCACAGGCGAACACGAGGGACCGTCTCAAATCACAGCCTTGGAGATGGAGGTGCTCTGGGCAGCACGGCATCGCTTTGGCCTGCCGGAGGTGATCCGCTTCCTCCTCGGTTGCTTGGAGGCACTGGAGCAGCAGGGCCTGCGGCCCAATGCCGTGCTGATCGAGGACGCCGCCAACGGCCCGGCGGTGCTGCAAACCCTCCGGCGCCGCGTGCCGGGGATGCTGCCAATCACTGCTCGCGGCAGCAAAGAAACCCGCGCCCATGCCGTCGCCCCCTTGGTGGAAGCAGGGCAGATCCGCTTTCACCACCGGGCCCAGCCGCTGGTGGAGGAAGCAATCCGCTTTCCCAAGGGCAGCAAGGACCTGGTGGATGCCTTCTGTCACGGCGCCCTCTGGCTGGAAGGCCGTTACTGGAAGGCCCAAGGCATCCAGCCGGTTGTGACGCCACTGCTGGTGAGTCGGTGAGCAAGCCGCTGCTGTCCGCAGTGCGGGAAGGTTCCACGTCATCCCTGGTGGAGAGCCCACGCCCTGCCGTGCCAACTGCGGCTGCCGTGCAGCTGGTACTGCCGATCACAGTCGTGCTGGTGGGTGATGCCGCAGAGGCGGCGCAAATGCTCAAGCAACGGCACTACCGCCAGCCGGCGTGCCATGCGCGGGCAGAGCAGCTGGAGATCAACCTGCAGACGCCGGTGCATCAGCCGCCGAGGCCTAAGTGTCAGCAAACCGTGCGCTGCAGGCCAAAGCGACAACGGCCAGTGCGGCCCCACGCCGCTGCCGATGCCATGGCGCTGGAGCATATGGACCTGGCGGAGAAGATCGCCGGTAACTTCGCTCGGCGCACTATTCACCCCAAGGAGGACTTGCTGCAGTTAGCGATGATTGGGCTGATCAAGGCGGCGCGCCGCTACGACCCTTCACGGGGACCATTCCGGCCCTACGGGCGCACTTACGCCAATGGGGAAATCACGCACTTCCTGCGGGACAATGGCTTCCTGCTCAAGGTGCCGCCGACGTGGCGGGAACTGCATGCGCGGGGGCAGCGATTGCTGACCTCAGGAGTAGGCGTGAGCGAGATGCTGGTGCGGCTAGGGATCAGCCGGCAGCAGTGGGTTCAGATTGTTGATGCCTGCTCGGTACGGGTGGTTGCCTTTCAAATTGAGTGAACTCTATAGATCCGCGGCGGGAGGATTTTGGGGTATCAAAATCTATCATCGGTGCGCCTATTGTGTCTTCATGTTGGATTGCCTGCCGTGACGATACGTACTGCCCTGATATGTACTCGGCGTAACAATTCTTTTTAGCATAAGACCTTCTGTCTTCTGTCCATTCGGAACTAATCACTCCATAGGGAATCATTCCTTCGGCAGTCGTCGTCCCCCAGATTCTGGCGGAAATGCAGCGATGGCCCGTAAGCAAAGCCACTCTCTCAAAGAGGCTTACCACAAAGCTGTCAGCCATATCAAGTTCTGCTGATATGGCCATGCATGCACTCTTGTGAATGCGAGCAATTCCGCTTACATATTCGCGTATTAGAGGCATGATCTCGATTCTTCCATCTTTATCAACAATGCTGTCAAGCTCGCGTAGCACGCTAGGCTTAAATCCGCCATCTTCGCGAATAATCTCAGGTACAATCCCGAATGTCACAATATGCCTGACTTTGATTTTCTCGAGATCAGTCTCATCGCGCCTCGACGAGAACGAGACCGAATGAGTCGGTAGCCCTCGATGCTGAGCATATCCACGCAATGCTTCGAGAGCTCGATATGCCAAAGAATTATCGTACTCGTCTCTTGTTGATTCTATGAACCGCCGATATTGACTTGAAGCACTGCCAAACTGATCAGATATTGCGTGGGCCGTTTGGTCAATGTATAGCTTTGCACTTGAGAGCAGATTGTTTAGGTGCCGGTTAACAGTGTGTTTAGCCTCCCTAAGACGACTAGTCGAATCCCCCATGAACACTGCATTTCTCAAGGCAAGATCTAATATATATCTTTCTAGAGTTGCGTAGTTTTCAAGTAGGATATCAAATCTCTGCTCAAAGCCAACTCCAAATCGCAAGGCGGTCTTTGCTCTCAAGATCTTCGTGTGCTCATCATTATCGAGAGGTAGTGGAATGTATCCAACTGGGCTGATTGCATCGATCCGGAAGCAAGGCTCCTCGGGCATGGTGTCTCTATAGAATATGTGCAGAGGTGGCATTCAAGGCTGCCACTCAATAGCAGACAGAGAGGCTGGAGCCCTGCATCAGAAAGCCGAAGTTGACCTGTCCAATCTAGGGTCCTGCAGAGATCTCTCACATGGCGTAGCTGGGAGATGAATGCCGGTTAACTTTCCTCTGATTAGAAGAAGCTTTTTGCAGCTGAGCTTTCTAATCTGATTTCGATTTCGATCATACATCGCACCATTGCCAAGATCGAGAACAACTCCAGTTTCGTAGTTGTGTGCGTGCGGAATGGACGGGAAGCCATCAGCATCATTTGTGTGAACGCGCCAGATCTCACCTTTGACCTTTACTGTCCGTTCAGTAAGAAGACGAGGAATGCCTGAGGGGATGAGTGGCTCGCGTTCTGTGAACTCAGCAAGTATCTCTGGCTTATGCTGCTTAAAGTCGTAACATTTTAACTTCACAATTATCTCCGTCTCTGTAAGACGATAATCCAGTAGTCGAAAGAGTGAATCCTCCTGGATTTCCAACAGATCAATAAGGGCTGATTGTATGTCAGATGCATCTAAGTCAAGTCCATGAATCTGTCTGAGGACAGCACACGCTGATGTGGACGCGTTTATGTATTCGTTGAGGCGTTCTTGGCTGTCATCCATGTTTATCAGTGCCTCTAGTGCTGCCCCTGATTGGTAGGCAATAAGTGTAGAGCTCCAGCAGGGTTCTGGGGGCAGCCTGTCCACTCAAGGGGCTCGTTGGACGCATATCCCAGCCAACAGATAACCTAGTACTCAAAATGCATCCGGCTTAATGAACTCTAGTCCCGTAATCTCAGATGCAACTCCATAGATGAACTGATTAGGAGCTCTTTTTATGAATTCTGAAAGCAGCCAGTTATGATTGACCTTGAAGTGACCATTGAAAAGTACTGGATCATATCTGCTTAACTCGCTTAGCCGGTGCATAGCAGCAAAGACAAGTACTAGTTGCGAGTTCCTAATGTTGTCGTGGCCTGTCACCGACTTTTTTAGGTACCACCTATTCTCTGACGCGTAGATCGGGACGATTCTTCGGCGTATTTGTTTGTGGTAAGCCTCAAACTTCTTAATGCTATCCTCAATTTCGCGTCCTGACCATTTAAATCTTCGTTTTCTCCTGACTTCGTAATTGCCATCGTATTCAAAGAGCTCAAAGCCTGGCTGAATAATCTTTTTCGTGTGTGCGCTGAAATATCGCTTATCAATGGCAGCCTGGAACCATGCCTCCTTGGATCCATCCTTCCGCATAAAACTTGTGCTAACCAGAGGGATAAACAGCTCTGTGGCACTCTTATAGGTGAGACAGAAAGCCCTATGAACAAATGGAATTTGCCAAAAAATATCTTTAAGGGTAAAGTCCTTCCCGGCATTGTCTGGCTCCCCCAAGAATTTGCACAATGCTGGCAGAATACCGCCACCTTTAAAGTCTACGATCTCGTTGTCTAGTGCTCTGCGACTTCCCTGGGTGCGACCACACACGCCATGGCTTTCCGAAAATGACTGAGAGCTTGCCGATAGCAGGGCTTTAGTCGCGTTTAGAAAACAATAATATGAAGTAAGCGGAGAAGAGAGGTCTGGAAGAATTTTAGTGGCTTCATAAAAATACCTAGCTTGTTCCCAGTAAAAAGATGCCTCATCCTTGTGCTCACGCTTGAGCCATAAAGAAACGAAGTCCCAGGGGTCACTGCATAGAACACGTGAGGCCCTGAAGCTAGGATTTACGAGCGCTCCGTGTAAATTTGCAGGCTTTCCGGAAATTCTTAAGCGGTGATTGGGCATTTATGGTTCTCTGCATTTTTGTGTTTCTGGCCCAACGCGCTCGACTGGGTGCCACGGATCCGACAGATGGAAATCTAAGAGTAGGGCTCTTAGGTAGTATCTGACAAGCCTGATCTTAAGCCGTATTCTGTGCCTTATGTTACATCCGACTTTGCTGTCAGGCTGGCGGCTAAGGCTAATTGGGTGGACCCTCGCTTAGAGATGGCATGGGACTTCGTAGACCGCATTAGAAATCGAAGTCATTACCAAATTGGATTCTAGACCCGCTGCTTTGCAGCCAATCTCTAGCAGATAACTCATCAAGTCTGGTTATTATGCGGACCCACGTAAGACCCCCTGTCCATAGGTCTGGCCAGCCAGCCCTTCTGCACTGACCGAAACATTGCAAATCCTGCATGGCTTCTCATATCGCCCATTGCTGCTGCTGGCAAGAGCTTTGACCACAAGCAGCAGTCAATGCCCACCAGCCGTCGCCGCAGCACAACCACCGCAGGCACCCCAACTTCCTCTTCAGCGCCCCACCCACCTAGTCAGCCCCCCTGGCTTGAGCACCCCACCCTCTCTGGCCTGCGCGACCGACTCCAACTGGTCTACGACTGCTGGACTTTGCTGGAACTCCCTGACGGCACCAGCCGCCGGCCGCTGTACCTAACCCGCGGCATAGAGGAACCCGAGACCTGCTATCTCAAGCGACTCGAGGCAGCCCGCCCCACCGGCTTCTACCGCGATGCTCTGCGCACCTACGCGGGGATGCTGTCGCGGCTGGCCTGGCAGGAGCTACCGGACTCCCTCACTCGGGTGGCCACAGATGTCGATGGTCAGGGCACCGACCTGGGCGTGTTTCTATTCCTGGCCGACCTGCTCACCCTCCGCGATGGCGGCTGCCTGATCCTGCAGCTGCCGCCCCAGCACCGTTGGCCCTCAGAAGGGGACCGGCTGGAAGCCCTCGCCAAGGGTGACCGGCTCTCTCTGCCCCGTCTGCAGCTGGTTCCTCGGGGCGACCTGCTCAACTGGCGCCTGCCTACCGATGCCGCCAGTGCCGCTTCGGCATCGGGGCCGGCGGAGATCGTCTGGCGGGAGCCACGCCGCCAAGCCCTGCCGCCCCGGTTCGCCAGCGGCAATGTCGCTGTACCCACGGTGGTGATCGATGCTCACGGCGGCCTGGTGCCTGATCCACAGGCCTGGCTATACCGCAGCCTTTCGGTCACTGATTACGGTCTTGTGTTGCGCAGCTGGCAGGCCAACCCCAACCCCGGCGCTGTCGATGGCTACGACGTGGTGCCGGTGGGTGAGCCTTCGCTGCTGCCGCAGCGCTTTGACCTGCCAGCCCTCTGGTATTCAGTAGATGGCAGCGCCTTTGGAGAAGGCGACTTGCCTCACCTGGGCCTAGCCCACCAGTACCTCAACCACTACCGCTGCCGCAGTGACTACGAGGATCTGTTGTCACGCACCGCCTTGCCAGTAGGCGTGCGCACGGGCTTGGTGGATGCCTACGGCTTCCGCCGCAGCGATGGTGCCCTGGAATCTCCGCAAGGAGCCGGAGCCGGGGATGCCCAGCGACCCCAGCGCCTGGTGCTATCCACCTCCTCCTTTATGGACCTGCCGGAGGGAGCCAAGTTCGAGTGGGTGGAGATAGAAGCCCGCTCACTGGCGGAGCACAGGGCCTACCTGCAGCAGCTGGAGGAGGCCATGCGTCGCGACGCCCTGATCCCGGCCGGTGGCCACGGCCCAGCCCGCACCGAGCTGGAGATCTCGCTCACTGCCGGCCAGAGCTTTGCGGTGCTGCAGTCGCTTGCGGGCCAGAAAAGCTCGATGCTCAGCACCTTGCTGCGCCAGTGGACCCGCCTCACCGGCGAAAAGCTCTCCGACACGCCGGCCTGCAGCGTGGAGATCTGTCCGCTGGTGCCGCCGCAGCCCCCGCGCAAACCCCAGCCCTCAGTGCAGGAGTGGCTGGTGCTGCATGAGCGGGGCGTGATTGATGGGGCCGAGCTGCGGCAGCAGCTGGGGCTCGATGGCGAGGCAGCCTGAGATCCAGTGAACCTGGAGCAAGGTGATGGATCACCGGATCGGTGACGAGGAGAACAACAAGTTCGTCGGGCTGTTCCTCGATGGCCTCAGCCCACAGGGCCAGAAGGCCGCTCAAGAGCCCGTGCTCTACACCGAGGCCATGGCGGCGGAGGACGACGACCTGCTCGCGGGGGTGTTGGTGGATAACGAGGAGTAGGCATTAGGGGGATGACCCCGCCAAGAGGTGCGTCATGGCGGGGGCATCGCCTTCCAGGCCTGCTGCAGCTCAATCGCCACAGCGATCCAGCACGGCCTGGATCACCGCCGGAGCGATGCGGAAATCGCTGGCATGCAGGGCCGCGAACACGTCTCGGGCAGAAGCGATCAAGCCCCGTTGGTGGGCCAGGCCGATCACTGCGGCAGTGCCAGCCACGCTGAGGCCAAGCTCTTGGGCCACCGCCCGCCCGGCGCGTTCATCAATCAGTAGCAGCACCGGCTCGCTGCTGCTCAGGGCCAGGCGGATGCTGGCGGCTTCTCCCTCATCGAGATCGGGCAGCGCCGGTTCGCTGGTTTCAATGGCAGCAGCCTGCAACCAGCCAGCTGCGAGGGCCTGCTGGATCGGGGCTTCCGTGTCCGGGTAGCGGCCCGTAAGCACCTCAGAGAGCACCACGTCGGTGACCACAACCTCGGTGAACAGCTGCTGGAGCCAGCCCAGCCCGTTCACCCGGGCCAGAGCGATCAGCGGACTGGCATCGGTGATGACGATTGCAGCCACTGCTCCAGGGTGTCGAGATCGGCGTTGGTTTCGGCAGAGGTCAGGCGGATCGCTGGGATGCCCAGGCGGCCGAGGTGAGAGATGAAGCTGGCCACATCCAGCTCGGCCACGCGGGCGGCCCGCACCAGCGACAGCTCACCATCGCGGAATAGGGCTGTCGCCAGCGCCGCCCGCACCCCCGGGGCCTGGAGCACTCCCCCCTGCTCCAGACCGATCAGCACCGCATCGGGATGGTCGCGGTTGAGCACCACCACCGGACTGCTCTTTGCTTGACGTAGTGCCTCAGCGGGGTTGTGCTTGAGCCCGCTCACGCTCACCGCATGCATGGCCCATCCCTCCGGGGATGACTGGATGGGATCAATCTAAGGGATATATGCCAGGGACGAATCAGCGCAATGACGCTGAGCTGGCAAACGAGGGCATGACCCAGTCCTCCCCACCCACCTGCACTTGGCGCCCAGGCGACGCAGAAGCCCTGCGCATTGCTCTCTCGATTCCTGTCAGCGCACCCTCTCTCTCGGCGCTGAACCGGGAGATGGCCCTGCTGCAGACCCACTACCCCACGGGCGTGTGTACCGCCCAGGGCCACCTCGATGCCATCGCGGTCCTGAATCAGCAGCTGGCCGCCTTAACCCCGGAGGAAGTGAACAGCCCAATCCGCAGCAGGCGCAAGGGTGTTGCCGGTGGGGTGGTGCCCAACCCGCTGCCGTTGAGCAAGTTGGCGGTGGTCGAGTACGCCACCGAGCTGCTGCTGGAGGAAACCGAGAGCGAGTGGAATCCAGCGGGGCCGTCGCCAGCGCTTGTGCTGGGTAGGCAGCGGAGCCAGCACATCGGCCAGCTGGCGCTGCTGCTGCCGCGGCTGCAGAACTGGCGCCAGTGCAACACCGATCCCTTCCAGGGATCTCTGGTGCGGGGCTGAGCGATGGAGCAGCTCATCTCGCCGCTGAACCAGGGCCTTAACCCCGTGCGGGCCGCAGGGCAGTGGGGCCAACTGGTGGGATTGCCAGCGGCCTCACCCGCAATCGACAGCCGGGTGGCTCAGCCCCTGACTGCGCCTCTATGGCTCGCCTTGCAGCCCTACGCCAATGCCCGCCTCTGCCTGTTTGAGGTGGACCGGCCCGAGAGTCGCAATCCGGTTCCTATCCGCCGGCATGTGATCGACTGCTTCCTCGAGCAAGCCGGCATCGTGGGCGGCTACAACGACACCGCCCTCACCGACCCCGGTGATGTGCTGCTGCGGGGCTACCTCTGCCGCTCAGCGATCCTGCCGGTGAGCACCAGCAACACCTTCGACTGGCTGGCGGCCGAGCTCGATTGGGCCACCCCAGGCTTTCGTGATGAGGCGCCATTGCCCTGGGATCCAACGCTGCTGGGCACGGTGCAGGCCCCCTGTCAGGGGGTGATGTGGCTGGGGGACCTAGCCCAGCTGCAGTCCGAGGGTGGACTGCCATCAGGAGGGCGGGCCCAGTTCGCCGGCTGCCTGGTGCAGCACTTCGGGGCGAACTACGGCCCGGGCGGCATCGGGTTATTGGTTCAGCCGCTGCTGGGGGAAGCGATCCAGCTGGTGCTCAGGCCCCACAGCGTCTTGGTGCTCAGAACTGGTGACACCTTGAACCTGATCGCCGAGCGCTACGGCACCACCGTGGCCACCTTGCGGCGGAGCAACCCGCAGCTGGAAAGCACCCAAACGATCACCGCAGTCGAGGGTGATTCGTTGGCGGTGCTGGCTGGCCGGCATGGCACAACGGAAGCCAAGCTGCGCAGCCTCAACCCGGTGCTGCAGCAGAGCGAGTCCTATGTCACAGGCGATGGCGAGACCTTGAGCAGCGTGGCGGCTGAGCAAAACCTCACTGTTTCTCTACTGCGCGAGTTCAACCCCGAGCTGGCCAGTTGGCCCAGCGAGGAACCATTGCCGACGGGCATAACCCTGCTGCTGCCCGTCTATCGCTCCACCACGCCGATCCCGGCCGGGATGCAACTGCTGGTGCCGGGTTATCTGCCCTCCACTCCCTTACCTGCTGGGGAGTGGATCTACCTGCCGGCGAGGCGCTCTGCTCCTGTGCTGGAGGAACTGCCTGCTTAGACGGGGTGGTGCCGCGACCGGTAGCTCATGCCGCCACCAGGCCCAGGTGCTCGACGTAGGGCTGGAAGTCCCGGTCGCTGAACAGCAGCGGCAGGTTGGCCTCGATGCAGGCAGTGGCGATGATCCCATCGATCGTCTTGCGCACCGTGATCCCTTTGCGGCGCAGCTGCCTGTAGTTCTCAGCCGCTTTCCAGGGGTTGCTTCCCCCCAACAGAGGCAGCAGAGCTAGGGAACGGAACAGCTGCCGGGCGGTAGCAACATCCCGCTCGTTGCGGAATCCCTGCATCACCTCCACCAGGATGAGGTCGCCGATCGCTAGTGGTGTCACCCCGAGCAGCGCATCCAACCGATCCACTTCGGGTGTGCTGACCCCATTGAAAAAATCGATCCAGACCGAGGAATCAACAACGATCACGGCTGCTTGCCTGCAGGCTCCTCATCCAGTCGTTGGGCCTCCAGATCACCTTCCCAGGCCAGGCGCCCGCGGAAAGCGCGAATTTCTGTCTGCTGCTGCAGCTTGACCAGGGTGCGCAGCCCCAACTCCACGGCTTCCCGCTTACTGCGGGCACCACTGGCCTGCATCGCCTGCTTCATCAGGGTGTCGTCGATGACGATGTTGGTGCGCATGCAGGCCCTAGAGGCGATGTGTAGAGCTTAGGCCAGGCATACACATTCTCAGGGCCTGGCAACAGGGAGAGCGAGCGCAGCCCGGACGGGGCGCCCGCAACACCACAGCCGTGATGGGTGATGTCCTCCTCCTCCTTTTCGACCACTGCTTCCCAGCCCCCTGCTCCTGCCGTGCATTGGCAGACCTACCGCCAGCAGCAGCAGCAGCAGCAACCCAACCAGGGCCCTGCTGGCTCCCTGGCTCCACTAGCTGCTGAACTCGACCCCCTCGATGAGGGCGACGATGAGTCCAGCGGCCACGACGTCGGCATCGGTGACGACAGCTTTGACGCTGTCCCTCCCCAGGACACGAGCAGCGGCAGCAGCGACAACGACGACCCCCCTGCTGCCACCACCAGCAGTGCTGAGCCTTTGCGCGCTGAACGCCGCCGCAGCAACCAGCTCGAAAAAGAGCTGCGCAAGGCCCGAGCCCAGCTGTCGCGCTTCTCGGAGATCAATCCCGATGAATACGCCCGTCTGCAAGACGCTGAACGCAAGCGAGAAGAGTTTGAGCGCCAGGTGGGCGACCGTGAACGCCAGCTAAATGAGGCCAACATCCGCCGAGTGCGCAGCGTTGAAAAAGAAAGGGACGAAGCCCGCTCCCAAGTGCAGAACCTGCGCAAGGAGCGCTTGCTAGAGCGCCTGTTTTCAGAAGCCGAGGGCCGCGTCGGCGGCGACGAACGGGGGACCTTCTTTGACACCTTCGTGACGCTGTGTGGTGGTCACTTCCAGCTGGGGGATGTGGATGGCCGCGAGCGGCTGCTGCCGGTGGATGGCAAGGGCCAACCCCTCACTGCCGATGGGGTCGCCCTCTCCGATGGCGATTACATGGAAGAGCTGCGCCGTCACCCGGTATTCAGCTTCCTGTTCCAGCAGAGGAGCGGCTTGTATGCGGGCACGGTTGCTGAGGCGGGCCATGACCACAGCGCCGCCCCAAACCTGCAGACCCTGAGCACCGCCGAGCTCTACCTAGAGGCGGTCAAGGCCACCACCCCCAGAGCACCGGCACCGCGGCGCTGATGAGTGCATCGCTTGTCCCCTGCTGCAGAAGCTGATGGCCTGGTATCTGGTGTTCTGGCGCAACCGCTCCACTTCAACCGTGGTGCCGGCCGCCAGCGCCAGCCAGGCCCGCTCCCGTGCCCAGCGCAAACAAAAGCGGGGCTACGGGGGGATCGTTGCTGCACGCCGCGCCAATAGCCAGGACGCCGGCTTGATCAGCAAAGGGACCTGGGTGCGCCGCCGCCGTGATGGCACAAGCCCCCAGTTCGGTAGTGCTCGCTCCAAGGCCAAGGCCCGGCGGCAGCGGTCTAGCTACAGGCATTGGTTGTGAGGCCCGGCCACCAAGCGGCAGCCGGGCCTGAGCCCCCTGGCTCAGCAGACCGAGACGGTGCAGCCGGGTGTGCCCTGCAGCTTGCGGGCAAAGGCAAATGCCTTCTGGGCAGGGATCAGCCGCATCTTTTTGACGGGCTTACCGCGGCGGCCAAAGAACTCGACCTCACAGGGAGCGGAGCCGAGCTTCTGAACGCCGGGCTGATAGCGGTGAACCACAAGCAGGCGGACTTCACAGACGGGGCCTTGGGGAGTGGCCATGGCTGGGGTGGTGCGGAGAACACCGACCAAGCGCCCCAAAGGCTCGCACTAGCCAGGGGCGAGCACCGCGAGCCTTGCGTCAGCCCTTGCTAGTGCGAGCCGCAGGGGCATGCTGCGGAGGGGTTTCGCAACGCCCAGCCAGCCAACGCCCGGTGGTCCTGCTGAAAGACCCTTGCTGCATCCTCACCGCGTCCGGTGAACAGACCTGCTCGCCCTTCTGCGATCGAGGACTGCCAAGCGGCCCGTTTTGAGCTGATGTGGCCTGCCGTGTAGCGGCAACCTGCGGCCCGATCTGCTGCACCCCGGCCAGCGTTCGTCTGTTGCTTGGGGCCTTACCTGCCTGATGGCCTGGCATGGCGGTGAGTCTTTCCCTCCTGGTGCTCACCCCGGCCGGAGCCGCGTAGCCCGAGCAGGCGCGAGAGGCGTAGCGGCATAGGCCTTGGCTACATCCCGGCCAACCAGGCGGGTCGGTCAGCGGCCGCCGCGCAATCCCCGAGCAGGCGCGAGTGGGTGGAGCAAGGCCGCCAGTTGATCGCACTGATCGGTGCGCCGCGCAGCGCAACGGCCTCGAGCAGGGCTCGGCCCTAGACGGCCCAGCGCAGGGGCTGCTCCCAGGCTTCCTCTGGGCAGATCAGATCCCAGCAGCAGGCGATCGGCTCGGGCAAAGAGAAGAGCACAAGCTGCCGAGCTGCTGTGGTGGCTGGGCCGGCCTTGCGCTGCCTGGTGCTGCTGGAGCGGAGCAGGGTGGAGGTGGCTTGCATCGCAGGAAGGAGAAAAAACGCCCCCACTCGCGCCCAACAAGCCGCCGGGTCAAGGCCGCCAGCAGGGCGCTTGCCTTGGCCTTGACGCTGCGGCGCTGCCAGCCCGTCAGGTTGCTGGCGCTTGGGCGAACTATCGGGGAAGTGCTCTCCCCTGCGCTGCACCACGGCTGACCCTGAACGCCAGCAAACCAACAGGGTGAAAAAGCCGGGATTAGGCCCCCGGCAGGGCTTGAGCCTGGGGCTCCTGGGCCTTAGGCCAGAGCGTGCCGCTTGGATTCGAGCTCACAGCGCAGCACCAGCAACTCATGCTGGGCCAGCAGCCGCTGATCGAGCTCATCAACGCGGGCCAGACACTTGCGGATGGCGGGCAGGACCTCCTCTTCCAGGCGGGTGATCTCCTCTTCTCCATAGGGCTGCTCGCTCCAGGTGCGGCGCAGCGGCAGATCACGCCGCAGCATCAGCACCACCTCGATGGAACGGAGGGTGGATTCGAGCAGCAGGAACGGATCTTCCTCTGGCCTGCAGAACGGTGAGGCAGCAGCAGAGCGGATAGCCATGAAATCGGCGCCATTGGGCGCAGCGACGGGACTTCCCGAAGCGGAGGCATGACGCAGGAATGCCTCAGACTGAGGAAGCCCGGAGCAAGCCACTGGTGGGCAACTCAAGAGTTTTGGACCTGGGCCTTATTGGGGTGCAGCGGAATCCCTGAGCAGGCGCGAGTGGGTGGAGCAAGACCGGATGTGCGGCCTGTTCAGCGCAGAACTGGAATCCCAGAGCGGGAGCAAACGGGTGGAAGCTCGGAGCGATCAAACACCCGAAATTCGGTTGTTTGATTCGGCTGTAAGGGGTATCCGGTGGAGGCAGGCTGGGTGGATGCCCTGGACTCCCTACGCCGATTGGATTTTTACGCTGGTGAGCACCGGCAGCATGCTGCTGATTGTTTGGCTGGTGTTGCGGCCTAGGCAGTGAGAGCAGGAGCTTGATCGTGCTCAAGAGGGAGGTGCCATCCGCGACAGCGCTGCACCGCCCAGCAGTGCCAGCAGCAGCTTGAGGGTGGAATCAAAGCCGCCCTGTAGCTGCTCCAGCGTGCCTGGGCAGATCTGACCGACAGGCCGGCCCTGGAGCGCCCTTTGGCCGCAGACCCCAGCGGCCAACGAATAGATCAGCAGCTGGGTGCCGATCACCACCGCCAGCATCTTGAACACAAACCGCTCCCGATCGAAGGGTGGCCGTGGTGCTGGTTCTGGTGTCACGGTTCTTTTTCCTGCTGCTGGTTGATCAGCCCACTGCGGGAGGCAGCACAAGCCCCGCCGTCACTTTTTTTCCTGGAACACCCCCACATACACCGTGCCTTGGCGGTAGAGGGGCAGCACCCTGTCGCGTAGATCGGCGTTGTGAATGCGGATGCAACCCAAGGTGGGATGTAGCGGCTGCTGCGGAGCCCAGGCCCCAGGCCAGCCGCAGGCTGATCCACCGCCGTGAAGCATGATCCCGGCCCGGCCGGCCTTGACCTCCTGGCCTTCTAACTCCTCCAGGTCAAACGAGTACCAGCCGTAGGCCATGGCGGTATCGGAGCAGGGCGGATTGGGGTTCTGCTCGTAGTCCGCATAGAGCTGCCCCAATTTGTAGAGCCCCGGCGGGGTGTCGGTGTTGGTGTGGCTCCAGTCGGTGTCAGCGCCCTGGCCGCGGGCCAGGCAGGGGAGCTTCCACAGGAACTTGCCGCTGTGGTCGTAGGCCTCCATGTCCTCATCCCGGTCATTCACCAGCAGGTAGGAATCACCCGGTTTGACCGGTGCTGCCTTCTGCGGCCCGGCCATGCCGGCTTCCTCTGAACCGCGGGGATCGAGACCACCAGCAGGGACAGGCGCCTGCGGAGGCTGCTCGCTGAAGGCGATGGCCCAAGGGGCCTGCTCATCAAGGATCTCTGTGCCCTGGTCGCTGCTGCTGATTGCCTCAAACAGCAGCAGAACGCCGCGCTGCTGCTGGGGCTGGTCGCGGTAGAAGCGGAAGCGGTCACTGAACCGCTCGGCGCTCATCGGGGTGGTCATGGGGAGTGGTGCTGACCAATGCCTTTGCCAGCGACAGAACCGCACCGCCAACGCAAGGCTCCCCTAGCCCCCAACACTTTTCAGTGGGCTTGTGCACAGAAGGCTTGCCAGCGCGAATAGCCTTCGCTCGCAGCTTCCCAATGCAAGACGCCCCGTGCAGAACTGGCAGCTGTGGGCTGTAGCGGCGGCGCTCTCTGCAGCCATAACCGCTCTATTGGTCAAGGTGGGCGTGCAGGGGGTGGATGCGGGAATGGCCACCCTGTTCCGCACCCTGGCCGTGGCGATTGTGCTGGCTCTGGTGCTGCTGGTAAGTGGCCGGCTCGATTGGCAGGAGCTGCGCCAGCTGCCCGCTCTCAGCCTGGGCGCTCTCGCCCTCTCCGCTCTGGCAACAGGGGTGTCTTGGTTCTGCTACAGCCGCGCCCTGCAGCTGGGGCCCGTCGCTGGGGTGGCGGCGCTCGACAAGCTCAGTGTTGTGCTGATTGCCCTGCTGGCGCTGCTGCTGCTAGGTGAGCAGCTCGATCTCAAGGCCTGGCTCGGGGTTGTGCTGATGGCTATCGGCGCTGCTTTGGTGGCCTGGCTTTAACCATCAGGACCTGCCACCCCTGCATGGATGGGCCATGCCTGAGGGAGAGGAATCAGCTGCCGGAGTTGGCCTGCGGCCTGATCTCCACCCAGGGTTCACCGCTGCGCAATAGCTCCAGAGCCTGCGGAAGGGTGGTTGTGAGCACTTGCTGCAGCGCCGCATTACTGCTGTTCCCCAGCCGCAGCCAGATCACCTGGGGAGGGGGTCCTTGCTCATCCAGCAGGCGGATGAAGTCCCGGTCTTTGGTCATCACCACCGCATTCGCGGCCCGTGCCCGGCGGAAGATCTCCGGATCGCTGGCATCCCGCAACCCGATCTCCCGCACAGGGACGGCCTCCACACCCCATGGCTGCTCACCGATCCAGCGGGCCAGGGCAGGCGGCAGCTGGGCATCCAGCCACAGCGTCATCCCACCAACACCGGATGGTCGATCTCCCGGGCTGCGTAATCCAGTGCAGCGCTGAGGTCCTCCGGCTCCAAATCCGGATAGTCGGCAAGGATCTGCTCGCTGCTCAACCCCGCGGCATAGAGCTCCAGGACATCCCGCACGCGAATGCGCATGCCGCGGATGCAGGGCTTACCGCCGCACTGCTCAGGGTTGTGGGTGATGCGGGATGGCGCCATGGGATCAGGCTAAGCGGCTTCTTTGGCCGCTGATCACTCCACCATCCAAGGGTCCAGCCGCGACCTGGCAACAGCTGCTGTTGTCACTGGGGCAAGGCCCCGGGAGAGTGCCCTTGGGCCTGACCTTGATCGAGGCGCAGAAATATGCCCGCCGCGCTGAACAGCTGGCGGTGCTCAAGACCTTTGCTGAGGGGGAGCTGCTGCGCCGCCTGCCCTTCCGCAACCTTGTCGGCGGCTCTTTGAGCTTCCCGGCAGAAACCAAGCTGCCCCGCGTTGGCTTCCGGGCAGTGAATGAGGGCTACCGCCAGAGCTATGGGGTGATCAACTCCGATTCGGAGTTTGTGCACCTCTTTGGCGGTGATCTGGATGTGGACCGCTCGATCGTGGATCTGCAGGGCCCTGAGGCCAGAGCTGCCCAGACCGAGATGAAGGTGCGCTCCATGCGTCTGACTCTTGAGGCGGCGATCATCAATGGCGATGACACCTTTGATCCACGCGCCTTCAACGGGCTGAGCAAGCGCCTGGCACCTGGAGACGAGCAAACAATCGACAACGGTGGCAGCACCCTCAACCTGCTGGCGCTTGAGGCATTGAGCGACAGCGTGATCGGCTACGGCGGCGACAAGGTGCTGATCGCCAGTAAGGCCGCCCGCCGCCAGATCAGCACCGCCTCCCGTCAGGCCGGCGGCGAGCTGTATGAGGTGATCGACGGCCGCCACTACTTCGAGGGGATCGAGATCCTGCTGGTGGAGGAGGACGCCGAGGGCCATGCCGTACTCGGTTACGACGAACCAGCTGGCACCACTTCGATCTATTGCTGCGTGCTGGGTGATGCGGCGGTCTGCGGTCTGCAGGGTCCGTTTGAGGGCAGGTATGGCATTGCGGTGCGTGATTTCGGGGAGGTGCACGACGCACCGGTGTTCCGCACGCGGGTGGATTGGTACGTGGGCTTTGCCGTCTGCAACCGCAAGGCAGCCGCACGGCTTTACAACGTGGCGCCCATGCCGCTGGTGCTGCCCTAAGCGCCAGCCCCAACCCCGGAGGACTGCCCAGAACCACACATTCATTCCCCATAGGAGCCCTATCCATGACCACCCAAGCCACCCGGCTGCTCGATGCCCAGACGGTGCTCGTCGGCTGGATCAACCATTCGGCAACCGACTGCTACGAACACAGCCGCAGCAGCGGCGATGTCATCAACCTCGGCACCGACCTCGATGCCTCCTGCTCCTTTGTGCTGGTGGCCTCTCACCCCGGCCACAGCGACGCGGTAACCGTGACGCTGGAGCTAGCGCCGCTGCTGACTGACGGCACCGCCGGCAGCTGGATAACTGCCGCCGCCGTCGCCATTCCTGCGGCTGGCGGCAAGGTGGAGGCAAGCATCAGCGGTGCTGCCCTGCTGCTGAATCCAGCCGACAGCGAACTGGTTACACCGCCCTGCTTGCGGCTGGCCCGCGCTGTGATCTCTCCGAGCACACCGGTAGGGATGTGCGTGGCGCTGACTGCCAACCAGGGGCTTTGAGGTGAGTGCCATGAGTAACCCATTGGAGTCACTGACCCTGGCGGCGGGTTCTGAGGCCCTGCCGCTGGAGCTGCTCCAGCCTCTCGATGGCTCCAACCCCGTCTCCACACCGGCGGGGCTGAATGGCCCGGAGCAGCGCCTCACTGTCACCCCGGATCCAGGCGTGGGCGATGCCGCGCTGCTGCCGCCCAGCCAGCTCCTGATCAGCAAAGACGGCCAGACCCGCTCGATCTGGCCGGTGCACCTGGCCGGCTGGCAGGCCCTGGGCTGGGAGCTGCAGCCGGATGCAACCGCGCCGGCGCCAGAACCGGAGCCTGAGCAACCAGACCCCGATCCAGAACCAGCCCCGGCTGGCGAACCAAAGGCTGAGCCGGCCCTCGAGCTGCCCATTGAGCCGGAATTCCCCGGCACCACAGAACCGGAGCCCCCCACGGAAACCGTCACTGGCGACGACGCCACCAGCGGAGAAGCCCTGCTGGCTGCCGAGCCGCCCGACTTCCAGGCGATGACCAAGGCTCAGATCGTCGATTACTGCTCAGCCGTGCACGGCGTGGAGCTCGATGGCAGCCAGACCAAGGCGGAGCTGATCGAGCAGGCCACAGCCTTGGAGGCCCCTGCCAGCGGCACCGCCGCTGATGATCTCGCCGCCCTGGAGCTGGGTGATGCCCTGCTCTGATCCCTGGCCTGGGCCTGGCAACAGCTCAGGAGCACCGTCCTGCTGCCGATGGCCACTCCCGATCCGGCCGTGTTGGCGGCCCTGGCGGCTCAGTGCCGCAGCGAGGCACGGCCCCGGGGGCTGATCTTCCTGGGCGAGGCCCAACTGCAGGACAGCTGCAGCCCTGAACCACCCCCAACCGGCGGCATCTCCGCGGTGGAGGCCCTGGCACCGCTGCTGAGTGCTGCCGCTGGCGATGGGCTGGTGGTGCTGGCCCTGGACTTGCGGCTGCTCAGCCCCCTGCCGCCCTGACGCCACCCCCGGCTCACTCCCTCCGTTCTGAACTGATCGCCATGGCCACCACCACGGACACCCGCGCCCTGCCCCAGCCCAGCGACCTGCTGCTGGTGCAGCGCGGCGGCACCCCTTACAAGGCCACCGCCGATGCCGTGAAGGCCTACATGCTCACGCCGGCCACGGCGGCGGCGATCGGGGCGATCAAGCCCGGCACCAACCTGTCGGTGGATGCCGATGGCACGCTCCACGCCGCCATCTCCGGTGCCCTCACTTACCGCGGCCCCATCGACCCCACCAGTGCAGAAGCGCCAGCCACAGCAGCGGTGGGGGATGTGCATCTGGCCAGCGCTGGCGGCACCGCCTTGGCGAGCTGGATTGGCATCACCGGCCAACCAATCGCCCAGGGAGACCTGCTGCTGTTTGACGGCAGCAGCTGGAGCGCCAATGCCGCCCTCGGCCCCGATGGCGCCGGGGTGGTGGCGGTGCGGGTGAGTGCGCCGCTGAGCGTGGATGAGAGCGACCCCGCCCAACCGATGCTGGCCGTGGCAGCCGCCACGACGGCGGCGACCGGTGTGGTGCAGCTGGCGGATCTGGAAGCCCTGGAGGCCGGCACGCCAGAGCGGGTGGTGGATGCAGCCCAGTTGCAGGCCGCGATGGCCGTGCTCCAGCCAGCCGGCGACTACATGCCGCTCGATCTGAGCACGCTGCCGGCCCTGCCTTGAGGACGGGACAGGCATGACGCTGCAACCCACCGACCTGCTGGCAATCACCCGAGCCAGCGGCCCCGGCGCCGGCACCTACCGGCTGCCCGCAGCGGCCCTGGCCAACCTCGTGGCCCAGCTGCTGCCACCCCCGCTGCTGCTGGAAACCGCCGTGCGCGCGGGCAACACCACCTTGGCCCTGGAGGATGCGGGAAGGGTGGTGCCGGTGGCCACCAGCACTGCGGGCGTGACGGTGACGGTGCCCAGCGAGGCGAGCGTGGCCTTTGCGATCGGCACGGTGGTGAACGTGTACAACGCCGGCAGTGCGGCGATCACGGTGGCTGGCGCCAGCGGCGTGATCGTGCGCAATGGCGGGCTGGTGGCTGCGCAGCAGGAGGTGTCGCTGCGCAAGCGGGCCGCCAATGAATGGGTGCTGGCCGGGAGCACCACATGAGCCTGAGCCGAAGGGGTCACCTCAACAGCCGCAAGGGCTTCCGGCCGATCCAGGCGACGGGTGGGGTGGTGAGCGAGATCACGGTGGCCGAAGTGCGCTACCGCCTGCACAGCTTCCTGGCGGTGGGAACCCACAGCTTTGTGGTGCTCGACCCCGGCAGCGAGGGTCTGATCGAGTACCTCGTGGTGGGCGGTGGAGGGGGAGGCTCCACAGGCGGCGGCGGTGCCGGAGGCGTGCTCACCAACGGCAACCAGCCCGTGCCACTGGCCTCACTGGGCTCCAGCACCACGCTGACCGTGGTGGTGGGCGGCGGCGGCGCAGGCCGCCTGGCCCACTCCAGCAGCAACAGTGAGCCCGGCACGGCCCGCACCGAACGGGGCGACAACGGCCAGCCCTCACGGCTGGGCAACCTCACCGCCCTGGGCGGAGGGGGCGGCGGTGCCTACGGCGATGGTGGTGTGCTGCTGCGAACCGGAGCCGATGGCGGCTCAGGCGGTGGCGGTGGAGGCCTCTACACCAACCAAACCAACACCGCTGGGGGCCAGGGGACTTCTGGCCAGGGCTATGGGGGTGGCCGCAGCTCCAGCGTGGTGAATGCCGTTGGTGGCGGCGGCGGTGGAGCCGGCGGACCTGGTTTTGATGGTGGCGCCAGCCGCAGCGGCGATGGGGGTATTGGCGTGGCGAGCTGGATCACTGGGGCTGAGCTTTGGGTGGGTGGTGGCGGCGCTGGAGGCAGCGTCACCCAAACCGGATCGCAGCAGGGGGGCCGGGGCGGCGGCGGCAACGGCGGAAAAGGCTCCACCGCTGGCACCGCAGGAACGTCCAACACAGGCGGCGGCGGCGGAGGCGCGGGCTATCCCTCTCCGGGCCATGCCGGCGGTGGTGGTTCGGGCCTGGTGGGGGTGCGCTACCGCCTCAGCCCAGCGCTTTGAGCGGGGCCTTGGTCAGTCGATCACGCCCAGCTGCTCCCAGACGCTCCAATGAAGCAGCTCGCTCTGGGAGGCCTGGTAGCGGATCATGTCGTCCACGCTGATCGCAAAGCCAGCGGCCTCCGCGATCGGCACCACCTCGGCATGGGTCTCCACGGCCTGCAACTGGGCCTTGAGCACCGGATCGGCCTCCGCCTTGGTCAAGAAGGCCTCCACCTGGGCGACGGACATGGCGGGCAGGGGCTGGAGGGACTGCCACAAGGCTTGCAGCGCCGGCTACAAATGACAAGTCCACACAAGGCTAGATCAAGGATTTGATGTAAGGTCCCCCACATCGCGCGACGGCAAAACCAGGTGCCAGCCCCGAGGAAAAGCCTGTCCAGGCCTAGGGTCTTGCGAATCGAGGTGCTGTGATGGCGATCAGCGAGATCCGGATGATCCCCTATACCAAGCCGTCCATTACGCCGCTTGAGGTGGAATTTGCCACCGACGCTGCGGCCAATGGCTGGGGTGAGCACTGCTACGACTACATCATTCGGTTTGAGGAGGCGTTCAAGGCTCACTTGGGCGTGAAGTACGCCATCGCTACCAGCAGCTGCACCGGTGCGCTGCACATGGGCATGCATGCCCTAGGCATCGGGCCCGGCGATGAGGTGATCATGGCCGACACCAACTGGATCGCCACCGCTGCACCGATTGTGCACCTGGGCGCCACGCCGGTGTTTGTGGACATCCTGCCGGATAGCTGGTGCCTGGATCCCGAGCAGGTGGAAGCCGCGATCACGCCAAAGACCAAGGCGATCGTGGCAGTGCACCTCTACGGCAACCTCTGCGATATGGATGCGCTGCTGACGATTGGTGAGCGCCACGGCATCCCCGTGATTGAAGATGCCGCCGAAGCCGTTGGCTCGGTGTATCACGGCAAACGAGCCGGGAGCATGGGCCGCTTTGGCGCCTTCTCCTTCCACGGCACCAAAACGATCACCACTGGGGAGGGGGGCATGTTCGTGACCAACGACCCCGATCTCTACGAGCAGGTGCTGACGCTCTCCAACCATGGGCGGGCGCGAGGGCAGAGCAAGCAGTTCTGGCCCGACATGGTGGGCTTCAAATACAAGATGAGCAATATCCAGGCCGCCATTGGCTGCGCCCAGATGCAGCGCATCAATGAACTAGTTAACAGGAAAAGAGAAATTCTACAATCATATAAAGAAGAATTTGAAAATTTAGGCATTGCCCACCAAGGCTTCAATCCCGAGTCGCATGGCTGCTTAATTGGAGCATGGATGGCGACAGTCGTCATGGACACGCCCTCAGAGAATTCGACTCTTTCCGAAGCTCTTCAGGCACGACTCAGGATAAAAGGAATTGACGCGCGACCGTTTTTCGCACCATTAAGTTCGACGCCTCCTTTTAGGGGCATCGCAAATGAATACAAACACTGCAAATGGGCTTACAGCATTCCACCTGTCGCAATCAACCTTCCTTGCTCCCACGAGATTACTCAGTCAGATATTCATTACGTCAGCGCCGCAGTCAAAGAAACACTTTTATAAAGCATGAAAGAATCCAGTCGCCCCTGCATTATCTGGGGTGCCACCGGACAAGCCAAAATCGCTTATGACGTATTACTCGGCGAGGGCGTTGAGATTATTCACTTATTTGACAATGATCCCAATGTAGAATCTCCGCTTGCCGGGATCCCAATCTCATACGGCGCCGATGGCCTACTAGCTTTTATTATCAATCTAAGAGATCAAAAGCTAAGACCCGTTGATATTGACTGCATCGCTGCGATTGGAGGAGGCAATGGCAAGGCTCGAGAGTCAATGACTCAATTTATGGAGAGCCATGGATTCAGGCCAAGGTCCTTAATTCACAAGACAGCTATCATCAGTCGCACCGCAGACATCGGAAGAAACATTCAACTACTTGCCGGTTCGATAATTGGCCCTTTTGCGTCTATTGGCGATTACTCAATCATCAATTCCGGCGCAAATGTCGACCATGATTGCACAATCGGGAGGAACTGTCACCTTGCCCCTCGGGCGGCGCTTGCCGGGGAGGTCACACTTGAAGACAATGTGTTTGTCGGCATCAATGCAACCATTCTCCCTCGACTGCGCATTGGCTCAGGGGCGACTGTAGGTGCCGGCGCTGTTGTCACGAAAGATGTCTCAACCGGTGTCGTAGTTACAGGAAACCCAGCACGCCCTCTAGTAAGATAACTCAAGGAAAATTCCGAATCCAATCTGTCGATGGAAATCAAAGCTGAGCGCGAAAGTATTATTGGATCCAACGCCACTAATCAGGCAATTCAAGATGTAGCAGGACAGTTTTTCAAAGCAACAGTTGACGCAAAATACTCTTACTGTTTTGACTGGCTTGAGCGCCCTATTATTCAATATCCTCAAGACATTGTCGCCTTCCAAGAGCTCGTTTCACTTGTAAAGCCAAATCTCATCATTGAAACTGGCATAGCTCACGGCGGCTCTCTCGTTCTCTCTGCATCGATGCTCTGCCTCCTCGATGTAATGGAAGGCCTGGATCCCCGCCAATCTCCCCGCAAAGTCGTCGGCGTTGACATCGATATCCGCCCCCATAATCGCAAAGCCCTCGACGAGCACCCCCTGCGCTTCAAAATGGAGCTGATTGAGGGATCCTCGATCGATCCCGACATCATTGAGCAAGTGCGAAGCCATGCCGATGGCGTTGGTCGGGTGCTGGTGTCCTTGGATTCCAACCACACGCATGAGCACGTGCTCGCCGAGCTGAATGCTTACGCCGATCTGGTGTCCGTCGGCAGCTACTGCATCGTGTTCGACACTGCCATTGAAGACCTACCCGTCGGCTCCTTCCCCGATCGCGCCTGGGACGTTGGCAACAATCCCAAAACTGCCGTCCATGAATGGCTGAAGACCCATCCCGAGTTTGAGATCGACAAGGACATCGACAATAAGCTGTTGATTAGCGTGGCGCCGGATGGGTATTTGAAGAGGGTTTCATGACTGCTAACTGAGCAATAGAATTATTGCGAGCGCAGCAGCGGAGTGCCATACAACGCAAATCCCGTATAGTCGGGATAGATTGTCGCATGCCTATATCCAAACAAGCGATCAAGCCGATCGCGGATCTCGTGCTTTGCTTGCGCTTTTATCCTAAAGCTATATAAAGCTCCTGTGCTCGACTTTGCCCCTTTAGAAGAACTAAAAACATTTGGTCGGATAGCAAGACAAGCCGAACGACGGACTTCGTCAATTGTCCATTTCTCAGGACTCGTGGATGATTTGGGAAGCTGAAATCTTTTTCCATCTGGCTTCTCTGTCATCGGCACCCCACCAAACAAAAAAGCACCATTCTGAGCGGCAATTCTTCCATCAATACTTGGCGGCTTCCATGCAAAAACAGATGTCGTCCATTCCTTTCGTGAGACAAGTTCAGGATCCCTTCCGGACCATGGGCGAGTTAACATGTCCTCCCAAGAGCGCCGGTCATCTTGCTCATTGATAAGTCGATCAGTGACGTCAATAGCAAACAAGCGTGCATCAGCGTTTTCATATTTAGGTTCCCCGTTATCCCATTTCTTTTCAACTGCAAACCAGGCTCCTACCCACGCGTTGAAAGTAACGTCGAGTAGACGAGTGGGAGCACCATAGTGTTGAAGCATTGCCAACTGACCGAGCACTGACAACCTCCCAGTTGATTGCGATGCATGCAATCCCCACCGGTGCAAGTCAGCCAGAATCTGACCCTCTCTTCTGGCGAGGTCGTCTTCAAGTGCAATCTTTCCCATTGTAAGACTTAGCCGCCGATTTAGTGAGGCTTGCAAGCCCCATCCAGCATCACTTTGTCCTCTCCAGGCAAAAGTACGATTGTCGTTAACTGCCTTTTCCATTACCCGACCAAGCACAGTCTGATGCGCCTCAAAAGAGTCCATCTCAACCTCAAACGGCTTCCAGAAATCACTTGGCTTCATAGCAAGATATCCTCAATAAAACTTCCACTTTGCCACAGGTATATGACAGCTTTGGCTCGCGCGATTTGGCTGTGCCTTCAAGGCCAGGATTGATTCGAATATTGAATCCACTTTATTGTTTAACGGCCTCAAGAAATGCTCCCAACGGCGTCTATTGTCCGACGTATTCATCCAGCCATCACTCCTTGATAAGAAGGCCTGTATCAATCTCTGAATGCTCGACAACGATATTGACGTGACAAAAAACCGTCTCTTCGTCAGTCCGCTGATAAAAGAATGAGCGACTCCGAACCACTCCAGCAAATTCCGCCCTCTGCCCGGACGGATCAGATCCGATATGAACATAGTCTCCGACGTTTGGTATCAGAGCGAAGCCATTCTCATCGTCAAATCTGATTCCAATGACTTCTCCGTCATCGATTGGCCTGGTGCCCGATCCAGTGGCTTCTTGATAATCAATCGAGTACTTGATCCCTGGCATTGAGATAGTCTAAATCTTTTTTCTTAATAGCGCTTTCCTTGCGCCCTGTCAATCCTGCTTGTTTATGCAGTTTTTGACATCAATTGGGCCTGTGTCCTGGCTATCTAGGGCTACTCATCAAAACTGGGCGATAATCTGCTAGTCAACGGGGCAGCGCGCCCAGCGTGCGGCGGATGTCCTTGAGCAGCAGCAGCAGGTGCAGCGGATCGGTGGGTGATCGCTCGAACTCCGGGATCAGGTGCTCGTAGAAGCTCCGGGCCTGCTCGGACTCGGCATGGACCAGCAAGCCGCGGCAGCCGACCCCATCGCCCAGGCTGGCGATCCGGGTGATCACATCCAGCAACAAGGCAGCGCCAAGGCCCTGGCCTTCATGGCGTTGGTCGACACCCAGACGAGCCAGCAGGGCGATGGGCTGGGGGTAGCGGCCGGCACCACGGCGCAGCCGCTCGGGCAGATCCACAATCGCCACGCTCGCCATGCACCATGCGTAGTAGGCGATCACATGCGTCTGATCCACTTCGGTGACCACAAACACACGGGTGGTGCCGGTGCCATGGGCCTGCCGGGCTGTCTCAACCATCCATGCGGTCTGCTCTTCCGATCGGCAGCGGAAGCCTGCGAGCTGGTGACGGCCCGCCAACAGCTCTGGCGGTTGGTAGCCGCTCATGCCTCGGGCTGATCCCCCACTGGAGTGACAAAGGGCGACGGCCGCTGCAGCAGGCGCGCCAGCCCCGGCAGGTTGCGGGCCGGGCGGCTGTTGATCCGCTTCCACTCCTTTTGGCCGTCGGCATCGAGCACGAACTGCTCCCGGTCGGCCAGCACCCGCTGGGCCGCCAGGCGCCCCTGGGCCAGGAGGAAGGAACTGCGGTCGGTGCCGAGGGCCATAGCAGCCCGATCCAGCAGGTCGCGGTCGTCTTCTGTGGCCCGCAGCTCGATTCGGCTGGTCTTGGCCGGCCGGTGGCCCTGCGACTTGGTGCTGGTCAAGGCGACAACCACCCGAAACGTACGGACACTGTACGGTGATGATCAGAGAAAGGGGGCTGCAGCCCTCAGCAATGCCTCCAGCTGTGAGGGCGCAGCAAAGATGGAACATCTGATCGGCGCTGCTCTGCTGTGGCGCCTATGAGGATGGCGTCCACCACCACGGCCCAGCCCCTGCCCGGGGCATAGCCATAGTGCACGGCGACAATTAGGTAGGCGCGCCCGCCTACGTAGTTGACACCGGGCACCATAGGCACCGCCGCCGATCGGCTCCACCATCCAGCGCTTGCCGTAGCCGCAGGCCCGCGAAGCGGTAATTCAGCCGTGAGAAACGCAACCCCATCCCCTTGGCATTGAGGGTGGCGCCGTGAATCAGATCCGGCTCACCCCAGGGATCGTTCGCTACCACATGGGTGGGGGTGTGGCCGACAACGACCAGCCAGTGCCCTGAGCCAGTGGGCCGATCCACCGGGCTTTGGTGGATCTAGCCGCAGGGCACAGGGAAGCCGCGGTTGATCTGCTGCTCGATTAGCTGGAAGTCAGCGCTCTGCACCAGCCAGGCCGTGACTCCAACATGGGCGAGAACAGGCAGCTGGACATTGGTGTCGGGGATGTCGCCAAATCCCTGCACCACCGCCAGGTATTCGTCGTCGCCTTTGGCGCTCTTGAGCGCGACCGGCTGGATGGCCTCTATGAGCATGGCGCAGCTGGACGAGAAGCAGGTGCGGCCGCGCTTGGCAAGCTCATGCCGGCCCACTGACCAGCTGGCAGGAGGGGCCTCAGCCCCCGCCCACCAGCTGCTGCCGCAGAGCCTCAAGAGCTTTCTTCTGGGCCCGCTGCACCGACATGGCGCTGATCTCCAGCTGCTCTGCCGCCTGCCGGAGCGAGAGGCCCTCGAGGATGGTGAGCCTCAGGGCCGTGGCTTGAGCTGCAGGCAGCTGATCTACTAGCTGCTCCAGCGCCAGATCATCAGCGGGCCCGGCTGCTTCTTGCTCTGGGGCCGCCAGCTGATCGAGCAGGCACGGCTCGCCATCGGCGTGGCCATCAAGGCTGATGTGACCCAGGGGGCACTGACCCTGCTCATGCAGCCGGCGTGGAATGCGCACCAGCCGCACCCGATCGCGCAGGTGATGCTGCAGGGCACCTGAGATGCAGCGGCGCAGATAGGGCTCAGCTGGCTCACCTGCTCTACAGCGCAGCACTGAACGGAGCAGGGCTTCTCTAGCTACCTGGATCAGATCCTCCCGCTCAACCAAAGGGAAGAAGCGGCGGGCTACAGCTGAGGCAACGGCATCTGCCAGCGACAGGTGCTCGAGCACCAGGGCATCGCGGGCACGGAGGGCAGAGCGGGAAAGCGGGGCAGCCATCTGGGGACGGCAGAGAACCCCACCCCCAACGGCCAGCCGCAGGGATATGACAAGGACGCCCCAATGGGGCGCATGGCCCGATCCTTGACGCAGCGCGAGGACTGGACGAGGGATTTAGGTGGGTGTTTGACGGCCCGGTGGCGACTTGCCCCAATGCCCCCGCTACGGTTTAAGGGTCCCAGCCCTCCGGTGCTGCCGGCATTGCCTGTGGTGAATGACCTGCTGACCCTGCCCCTGGCGCAACGGATGGAGCTGGTCCAGACCCTCTGGGACTCGATCGCTGCCGAGCAAAACGGCCCTGAGCTCACCGACGCCGATCGGCAGCTGATTGACCAGCGCTTGGAGAGCTTCCTGGCTGACGGCGACCTTGGGCTGGCTGCCGATTCGGTGCTGGCTGCCCTGGAGCAGTCGCTCTGAGCAGGGCCCGCCACTCTCCGGTGACCGCTGGCTGCGCCTGACAGAATGGATTAAGACCTCTGATCTGGAGCGGAAGCGATGACTCAAGCCTTGTCGACCGCGGTTGCCACTGCTGCCCAGCTTCCTGAGGAGGAACAGGATGCTCTGGCGGCGATCCTGCTTGAGGAAATGGAATCGGAAGAGCGATGGAGCGCACTTTTTGCCGACTCGCCGAATCTGTTGGAGCGGATGGCCAATGAAGCCATTCAGGATTTCCAGGCCGGCCGGGTTCAGCCCATCGACCAGTTGCAGTGAACTCGGTTACGACCGACCAGTTCCGGCAGCTCTACATCCAGGCACCCTTGGAGAGGAGGCGGAAAATCAAGCGCGCCTACCAACTGTGGCGAGATAAACCGTCGCACCCATCCCTCAGATTCAAGAAGGTTCACGCAACCCTGCCTGCACAAGGCCTATGAGTCGTTGTTGCGCTCACTCTGAGGAGTCCACGAAATTTCCCTCCAACATTGAAAACGTGTGCATGGTGGTGGATTCCATATGTCCATTCTGCTGCGCACAACCCAGGCCTGAGAAAAAGGGGCCTAAGCCCTCAGAAGGGCAGCAGGGCCTCCAGCTCGGGATTCGTGGCTGCTCGGCCTGGCGCTCGATGAGCAGCTCAACTCCTTTGGCAGAGAAGTGCATCCGGCGGGCGGGATACCGGTGAACGGAGGCAGGAACAGAAGCGAGAGGCGTGGCCATGTCAGAGCCAGCTCAGGACCTGGCCTCCCAGCGGGACATTGGATGCCCATACGTTGCTTGAGCAAAGTGCGTGACCTGATCTATGGTTCGACGCCGAGCACCAGCTGCTGATTCGGTGGTCGGGTCACGGTGATCTGCTCAACTCTCACCAGCCTGGGCTGCTCATCAGCTGCGGCCTCGTAGCTGCCCTTCACCCGCACGGCGGCGTTGAGCATGCTGATGATTTGGCCGTCATAGGCGGGCTCGTAGATGCAGCGCATACCGACGCTTGCGCCGCGCCCCCTGATTTCAAAGCGGCGGGCATCAAGGTCAACCTCCCGCACCACGCCTTCGAACTCGCCGTTCGCTTTCATACGACGGTTGCTGGGCGCGTTCAGGCTGCGTAGCAGGATCTGGCGGCTCTGCTTGGTGAGTGCCTGGGCGGGTCCCAGCGCTTCACTGGGCTGCGGGCCGCTGAGGAACAGTTCACTGATCGCCTTGTTCTGGGCTGAGGGTGCCAGGCGCTTGGCCGCCACCATCAGCGTGTCGCGTACGGCTGGATCGGGGAATTGCTCGTAGATGGCCTCACTGATCACACCGTCCTGGATCAGGCGTGGAATCGCCGGCAGGCTCTGCACCGCTGTCTGCACGGCCCGATAGAGGTCGTCGCTAACTCCGGGCAGCACTGCCTGACCGTCAGCACCCGCATCTCCGGGTCTTGGTACGCGCATGCCCACCACCAGGCTGCCGTAGGTCACCCCAGCTAGTTGGGGGTCGAGATCGGCGGGCCAGCGCACCTTCTTCTCCTCCATCCCGGCGATCGCCTTGGCCACCAACTGGATTTCCTTGCGCAGCCGGCCAAAGACATCCGTCACCAAAGACACCGGCGGCTCACGATGAGCGACCCCCGGGCCGCGGTAACGGGCGATCAGGTCGGCGTTGTCGGCGAGCAGGGCATAGGAGAAGTTGTTGCGGTAGTAACGGGTTAGCTCGGCGTAGAGAGGTTCGGTGAACTCCCGTGGATCCTTCCCGGAGCGGCGGGCAAGCTCCTGGGCTCCCAGGATTTCCTGATGGATCAGCCGCGCTTTGGCTTCCATTGCATCGAGCCAGCTGCTCATCAGTTCAACCTCACCACACCTTTGATGTGCTTGGCATCGAGGCCTTTCTCCAGCAGTTCCACGATGTCGATCACCTGGACCCTGCTCAATGCATCCATGCCGTAGAACGCGGAATGGACGTACAGGCGGATCTGGTAGCGAGAGTGAAGCGTCTTGTGCGAGGTATAGAGATCAGCCCCATCCCAAAAGCTCTCTGCTGCGATCTCATCGAGAAGCAACACCGCCACGATCTCGGCTGGGCTTTCGTGCCGTGTAACGAAGGTGCCATCAAGCACCAGCGGTGGCAGTTGACCGGCGGCTTGCATCAGCTCATTCTCCACAAACTTTCTGAGCTGGGCGAGTAGCTGTCTACGGCAAGCGTTCCAGCCAAACAGCTCCTCCAGCTCTTCCAACGTGCAGCGATGGATGCCGGCCTCCAAATAGCCATGGGGATCAAAGCGTGGGGGCGCCATTCTTCAGGTGTCCTCAGTATTCCCACGGCTGAGCGACCTTGCGGTGTGGCTGGGCATGGCGCCGAGTTGCTGCGCGGTTTATACCCAGACCAGCAGTAGTTGGGTATCTCCTGGTGTGCCTTTGCAAGCGCTCCACGGCCTGCCGCGCAGCTGGATCTTGGGCTCATGCCACAGGCTGTCTCTGTTGCACTAGGTAGGCCTCGATCCAGTCGTGATGACGCTTCTGGCAGATCCGATCGGCGATGGAGGTGGCCTCCTGGGGCACCTGGAACCGCTTGCGGAACGCCTTGGTGAAGTCTTCCAGCGCCGGCCGGGGAAGCCCCCGCAGGGTGACGAGGATCTTGCCGGTGGTGGTCGGGTCGAGGGGCATCAAGTCCGGGTCGTCGCCAGCTTCTCTCCCAGAGCAAGGAGCAGTGGGTAATGGCCTGCGCTGGATTGACCGCGTGCCGTTGCTGGCACTGGTGGGCGCTTGGGAGCTGTCCCCTTCTGAGTGGGTGACCTGTCGCTGCTGCTTGTCGTAGAGGGCCAAGCCAAACGGGTTCCCAAAGGTCATCAGCGCCCTCTTCATGGCATCGGTTTCGGCCTCCTTGAGAGCGGATTCATGGGCCTGGCCCAGGTCGGCATCGATGCCATGGCCGGCTCCGCTGCCTTCTCGGATCACTTGAGAGCCTGCCCCTTCTCCAACGGTGATGCGAACGCGGGCGGTGTAGGTGACGCCCCAGCCGGATTTCTGGTCGCGGCCGATGCTGCGTTCGCTCTGGTTGACGCAGCGGAGGGCGACGGTTTGCCGCTGCCAGCCATCAAAGCCAAAGATGCGGTTGGCTTCCGCGATTGCCTGCCAACCCTCCAGGTAGGTCAGGGAGCGGCCTGCTTGGCTACGGGTCTGAACCTTGGCGCGATCAAGGGGAGCAGAGAGAGCAGCGATCTGCTCGGCGGAGAACACGGTTGTGGTCATGGCGGTGAATTGGCTTGAGTTGATTGCGGATGAAGTGATCTGGGCCCGCTCCTGCAGCAGGCCCATGTCGATGAGGGCCCGTGGCTGTTAATGGATGCGCCAGCTGCGGCGGTTGAGCAGCTGAGCGCCTGTGATCTGGCGGCCGGCTTTGAGGGCCTCTTTGATGGCGGCCTTATCGGGCTGACTGGTGGTTTTGATGGCGAGCCACTCGGGATCGAGGGCTTCTTCGTCGTCGATCAGGACGGCCTGGGACTTGCGGCTGCTGAGCTCGTGATCGGGGAAGGAGAAGCGCGTAGCCGCCGGCTGCAGCTGGGTGAGAACAAACACCAGCGATTCCTCCAGGGCATCAGCCCGACCGGCATCACTACGGGCCAGATCGGCGAGCCGCTTGGCCTGCTGCTGCCGGTAGGCCGCCTGAGCGCGCAGATGCTCGATCACCCAGCAGGTGGCATCGGCCTTGGCTGCCAAGCCGGCTTTGTTGCCCTCTTCTGCCAGCAGGGCCGCTTCCAGCTCGGCGAGGGCTGAGGCGCGTTGTTCGGGGTCTTCGGTTTCCAGCTGCTCGGCTAGCTGGGAGATAGCGGTGGTGAGCTCCTGGGCCTCGCTGCCCAGCTGCCAGATGGAGCCGGAGCGCTGGAGGGAGCAGGCTGGGCCTGATGCCGAGGGGGCTGCCGCTGGGGCAGGGGCAGCGACTGGAGCAGGGATGGGGGTGAGAACAGCCATGACGGTGAGAAGGCGATGGGGATGGGAATGGACGGAATGACGGAATGGAGCGCCAGTGGCGCGAACGGTTTGGACTGGGAGATCAGGAGCGGCCAACGCCAGCCGGCACGACCCTGAGCCCGGCCGATGGGCTGACCTCGGCCACGGCAATCGACACCGGGGAATGGGATGCCATGCGGCGGGCTTCTCTCACCAGTGAGGCGGTGCCAGCACCACCGGGGAAGGCCACCACCAACACCGAGGCGAGCGAGCCCGGGGAGGTGTGGGCCACGGCTTTGGCAATGGCCTGCTGGAGCAGCTCGCGATTGCGGATTGGCCCGGCGGCCCGGCCATGCCGCTCCCACTGGGCTGGCATAACCAGGGGTGACCAACCCAGCTGCTGAGCAGCGCGGCCAATGGCGGCATCAGCGCCGCGGGCACCGCCATGGAGGAGCAAATGCACCAGCCGGCCACCGCTGCGGGCGAGCAGCTCAGCGGCGATGCGCTGCTGGGGCCAGGCCAGATCACGGCCACCCCCGGCTGCGATCACCAATGAACGGGATGGAGCTATTGCAGGGCTAGATGAGAGATAAAGATCCATGAATCAGCTGCCAGAGATGACAACTGATCGGGGCAACACAGCGCAAATAAAAGAGCGGCTGTGCTGGCGAGATCAGGGGATTGGATTACCGCAGGCGATGGGCTTGGGGCCTTTGGCGCAGCTCTTATTCTAGCAGTACAAGCACACTATGGAGTAGGCAAAGCGGCTGTGCTGCAATGGATCTGATCAAAACAAGGCCATTCACAGGTGGACTTGAAAGCTGATAAGCAAGACCGCCAGATTCAGCACTGAATGCCCGGCTGGCCGCGCAGCCGCGCGAGGAAACTTGGGGCCTTCCCCTTCCCCATCAACGCGGGCGAAGGCCCGGCCACCGCAGCCGCGGGGAAGTGCCTATGCCCACCATCCCCAAATCACTGGCCCCAGAGCGGAGGGCGGCGGCGGCTGGCCGATGCACGCCACGGCGCAGCCGTGGCACGCTGAAGGACGGCCGCCGCCGAACGGAGCCTTGCGGACCCCGTCGAAAGCTGTTGCAGACGGCTGCTCTGGGGCCTGGCTGCTGCGTCAGTCCTTGGACGCCCTCCATTGGACATTGGCCTGGGCCAAGGCCGCATCGACGACGTCGTCGCCGCACCAACGGCTGTAGGCCGCCAGATGTGTCTGAACGCTGTGGCCCATCAGGGTGGCGGCCACCTTCGGCGCCAGCCCGAGCACTACATGGGCGCGGTGCGCGTAGGCGTGGCGCAAGCTGTAGGGCACTAGCTTTTCACCCATGGCGGTGTAGTGGTTCCTGATCCTCTGCCAGCTCTGGCGCCGTTTCAGATATGTGGCCAGTGCCTCGCCACTTTCACCAGGCCGTAGCGGAGGCATCTGGTCAGGATGGAATCGGTTCAGAAGGTCCCATTCAGCTGCCCATTCATCGCAGGGCAGCAGGCGGAGATTGCGTGGTGCGGTGGAGCCTCGGCTAGTCACTTTCCGATAACTGCAGTGCAGGTGATCGCCGCGACGTTCTAGGTGCCGTAACTCCTCAGGACGCAAGCCATAGGCGGCGATCAGTTGAAACGCCAGCTGCCAGCGGGCATCAGGGATCGCTGCAACCATCTCAAGAATGTGCTCGACCTCGATCGGGGTCGTGCGGTTGACCTCGGCTCTTTTTCTTCCGACATAGGGACCTAGATCCAGGGGCGGCGCCCAGCACTTTGGTAATTGCTCCCCATCCACCCCCCACCGCAGCAAAGCTGTTGTCTGCTGAACCCGCATCTGACGCCCTCGGGCCCCCGGCTGCTGGGACCAGCGTTGGGTGACCGCTTCCAGAAGCTGGCGAGAATCGCTGGGCGACGGATGCCTGTGCATCACCGCCAGCACTTCTCGCATCCCTGGCTGCCAAATCTTGTCCCAGGTGCTGCTCTTCAGTTCGCCACTGCTGATCTTGCGCTGGCGGTAGGCCTCAATGAGCGCTCCCCAGTTGATCGGGCTATCTGGGTCTGATGCCCAAGTCGTCACTACTTCTGGTGGGATATCGGCGCCGCTTGTCTTCGTCTCCGCTCCCTTGCTCGTCACGTGGAGCTGAAGGGCGTCGTCAAGCGGAGTGCCGGATAAGAAGGCTTCTCTCGCGGCCACCGCGCCTGCAGCAATGTCTTCGGCATGGGCTGGTGACCAGGGCCATGTCATCAAGACTTGGCGCTGCTTGCCATCACCGGCACCAGCGGTCACGCGGAGTCGGGCACGCCCTCGATAGGGGCTCACCGACCACCCTCGTGGGAACCCCCGCGCCTGCATTCGCAACGCCAGTAGCGCGCTCACGGGATCTGGCTTTCTGGCGGGCGCCGAGCGGGTCATGCGCGGGACGGGTCAAAACTGCTCACAGGTGTGAGCAGAAGTGTGAGCAGTTTGCCCTCAGAGCTTGGCACGGGTGGTCAGGGGCGGTCTGCGGCTTCCATGCTGAAAGCCGTTGCCCTGACTTGATTCTGGGGCAAAATCAAGGCCCCGATTGAAACGCCCCCTGTTGGATTCGAACCAACGACCGGCTGCTTAGAAGGCAGCTGCTCTATCCGGCTGAGCTAAGGGAGCAGCCGTTGTCATGATCGCTCAGTAGGTGGGGGCCACACAACTGCGGCCCTGGCGCCAGAGTGGTTGCATTGATCTATTTTGAAATGCGTTTCGCCCTGTTGCTCTCTGCTGCTGGCCTGCTGGCGTTTGCGGCGCCTTTGAGCGCCCAGGCTGTGAGTTTGGATGAGGCCTGCGGCAAATTTGCCGGCAAGCTCAGTGCCGCCCAGGCTGCGGGTGATACCCAAAAAGCCCAGACGATCTATCAGGAGGGCTCAGCGCGCATCGCCTCGAGGTTCAACGGTGCCACCTGCCCGAACGTCAAACCCCCAACCCCCTAAACCTGCTGGCTCTTTCGGCCTACACTGGTCTGCTGCGCAACGCTCGCCCCATGGCTGCCACCCGGCTCACTGACAGCCAGAAAATCGAGATCGTTGCTCGCTACCGCGCTGGGGAAGTAAGCGCCGAGCTGGCAGAGGCCTATGGCTGCAGCACCAACACGGTGAGCCGCGTGGTGAAGGCTGGGCTCGAGCCAGCTGAATACGAGCAGCTCAAGCAGCAACGCAACCGGCCGCTCAAAGCTGCTCCAGAACAAGCCATTCCAGAACTAGTTGCATCAGCGCCTCAACCTTCAGACCCGGAACCCTTAGAGCCTGAGCTGCCAGAGCCGGCCGGCGACGACGACCATGCGGTGCTGGCAATCGATGACGCCGATGATTTTGGCGATGACGCCAATGATCTCGACTTCGCTGACGACGACCTAGCCGACCAGTTTGTGGCCGTGCCGCTGTTGCTGGTGGATCACGTTGGCGAGCCGGCCCAATGCCAGCCGCTGGCCGATGCGCCCCTTCCAGCCAGCGTTTACATGCTGGTGGATAAAACAGTGGAGCTCCAGGCCAAGCCGCTCAAGGACTTCCCCGAACTTGGCCAGCTACCCGCTGGCGAAGAGGAGCGCCAGGCCCTGATGGTGTTTGCTAATCCCCGCCAGGCCAAACGCCACTGCGGCCGCACCCAGCGGGTGATCAAGGTGCCAGACACTCGCATCCTGGAGCGCACGGCGCCCTACCTGATTGCCCAGGGCATCAGCCGGGTGGTTATGGAGGGCAGCCTCTACTCCTTGCCAGGCAGTTAATTACCGGGCAGTTAATCGCTGGCAAATTAATCCCCGGGAATTTGCTCGTTGCGGGGGGCGAGCAGGGCGGCGCTGCAGCCGCCACTTAGCACGCCAATCACTAGAGCAATGCCCACCAGAAAACCAGCTGGCAGTTGGGTGCTGCGGGCAAAGCCCAAGTTGAGGCTGGGGCGCTGGTCGAGGTTTTGAGCACCCAGGCAGAGGATCGCTAGCAGCAAGCCACCGCCCAGCAGGCTGGATGCAAGCAAGCGCAGGCGCACGACCATCAGGGGAAAAGGGGATCGCTGTGGCGGCAGTCTGCCCGGTCAGGTCTTCTGGTGCAGCAGGGCGTAGAGCTCCCGCTTGCTGTGGCCGGTGCGCTCGGCCAGCAGCTTGGCGGCGGCGTTGCTGCTGTGGCCGGCCTGCTGCAGCTCCTGCAGCTCGGCGCTGAGGGCAGCGCTATCCCAGGCCAGGGGCTCTGGCGGCAGGGCGCCTGCTAGCACCAGGGTGCATTCCCCCTGAGGCGGCGTGCGGCGGAAGTGCTCGATGGCTGCGCTGACGCTGGGACCCACCTGCTCTTCGTGCTTTTTGGTGAGTTCGCGGGCGACGCGCAAGGGCCGATCACCCAGCACCGCCAGCAGATCGTCGAGCAGATCGAGCAGCCGATGTGGGGCTTCAAATAGCACCATGGTGCGCTGCTCAGCTTGCAGTTCCTGCAGTCGCTGACGGCGCTGGTTGGTCTTGGGCGGCAGGAAGCCCTCAAAGCAGAAGCGGCCGCACGGCAGGCCACTGCTCACCAGGGCGGTGGTGACGGCGCTTGGGCCGGGGATGCAGATCACGTTGTGCCCAGCTGTGCGGGCTGCCGCCACCAGCACCTCGCCGGGATCGGAGATGCCCGGCAGCCCGGCGTCACTGATCACTGCTAGGGCTTCGCCGGCGGCGAGGGCCGCGAGCAGTTCGGGGATGCGGGCGGTTTGGTTGTGGGCGTGAAAGCTCAACAGCCGCGGCCCCTGGTCTTTTTGGCGCAGGCCGAGCTGATGCAGCAGCAGGCCGCTGCGGCGAGTGTCTTCGCAGGCGATGCGCTGCACGCCGGCGAGCACCTGGCGGGCGCGGGGTGAGAGGTCGGCCAGGTTGCCGATGGGGGTGCCCACCAGGTAGAGCACGCCGGGGGCGGGTTCGGGGGCTTGCACGGCTTGGGGTGGGCTCCTGCAAAATGCTGAACCCTGCCCACCCATGATGCCGGCTGCCATCCCCCTGCCCTCAGGCATTGCGCTCGAAGCCTTGCTGGTGGAGCTGCGGCGGCTGAGCTGGGGCGCGGCTGACATCCTGCTGGCCTACGGTCGCGGCGAGGAGCCTCCCTATGGCTTCCCGCCGGCGTTGAGCGTGGATGAGGGCGGCGAGGGCCCGGTGAGCGCAGCGGATCTGGCGGTGAACCAGTGGCTGCTGGAGGGCCTGGCCGCAGCCTTCCCCGCAGCTGAGTGGACCGTGCTGAGCGAGGAAACCGCCAAGGAGCAGCTCACTGAAGGCGAGCCCCTGGCGACGGAGTGGCTATGGATACTCGATCCCCTCGATGGCACTAAAGACTTCCTGCAGGGCACGGGCGAATATGCGGTGCATCTGGCCCTGGTGCACGGCGGCGAGCCGGTGCTGGGGGTGGTGCTCCTGCCTGTGCTGGAGGAGCTGTGGCTGGGCGTGATGCCAGGGTTGGCGGGCTCGGCAGGAGAGGCCTGGTGCGAAAGCCGAGTGGGCGAGCGCAGCTCGGTGCGGCTGAGTGGCCGGCGGGTTCTCGGTGAGCTGGTGCTGGTGGCGAGCCGCAACCACCGCGACCAGCGACTTGAGCAGCTGCTGGCGGCCCTGGCCCTGGGCGACACCAAGGCGATCGGCAGCGTCGGCGGCAAGGTGGCCACGATCCTGCGCGGTGAGACGGATCTCTATATCTCCCTGTCGGGCAAGAGCGCCCCGAAGGATTGGGATATGGCAGCTCCTGAGGCGGTGTTGCGCGCCGCTGGTGGCGCCTTCAGCCATGCCGATGGCCGCGCCCTGGCCTACAACAGCGGTGACGTGCGCCAAGCCGGCTGTTTAATCGCCAGCCACGGCCCAGCCCATGCCGAGCTGTGCGCGCGGGCAGCGGCGGCGATGGCTGTTATTGATCCTGGTTTTGGGGTGTGAGGGCTAGAGATTGGTGGCTGAAGGGGAGTGGTCGCTTTTTTGTGGTGGACTTAGCTAGGGCTTAGCCCAGCTCAAAAATGTTGTTGGCCCCCATTCAGGCGCTGATATCCAATAAAAAGCCGGTCCCGTAGGGCCGGCTTTAGGTGCTTGGGGGCAAATTTAGAAAGGGCCAGTTAGCAGCCCTTCCTTGCAATCACTCCGGTGCAGGGGCTTCGCTTTGGGGAACGCCGCGCAGGGTGAGGTTGATGCGGCCGCGGTTGTCGATTTCGCGCACGCGCACGGTTACCTGATCACCCACGTTCACCACATCTTCCACCTTCTCTACCCGGGCTTCGGAGAGTTGGGAGATGTGAATCATCCCTTCCTTGCCGGGCAGGATCTCCACGAAAGCGCCGATCGGGATCACGCGGGTCACGGCCCCGCTGAATACCTCGCCTTCGCTGATGCGACGGGTGAGGCCTTCGATGATGCGCTGGGCCTCTTCGGCGGCGGCGCCATCGTGGCTAGCAATCGTGACGATGCCGCCATCTTCGATGTCGATCTTGGTGTTGGTGCGCTCGGTGATGCCCTTGATCGTGCGGCCGCCAGGGCCGATCACGGTGCCGATCAGTTCCGGATCAATCCGGAAGCTGAGCAGGCGTGGGGCGTGGGGCGACATGGTGTCGCGGGGCTTGTCGATCGCCTCGAGCATTTTCTCGAGGATGTGCAGCCGGGCGGGACGGGCCTGGTTAACAGCTTCAGCCACGGTTTTTATATTCAAACCCGTGATCTTCATGTCCATCTGCAGGGCGGTGATGCCCTTCTCGGTGCCGGCCACCTTGAAGTCCATGTCGCCAAGGAAATCTTCGATGCCCTGGATGTCGGTGAGGATGCGCACCTCCTCGCCCTCCTTGATCAAGCCCATGGCGGCGCCGCTCACTGGTGCCTTAAGGGGCACGCCCGCATCCATCAGGGCGAGGGTGCTGCCGCACACCGAACCCATCGAGGTGGAGCCGTTGGAGCTGAGGCACTCCGACACCACGCGCAGCACGTAGGGGAAGGATTCCTTGTTGGGCAGCACGGGCACAATCGCCCGCTCAGCCAGGGCGCCGTGACCGATTTCGCGGCGGCCGGGGGAGCGCATCGGCTTGGTTTCGCCGGTGGAGTAGGGGGGGAAGTTGTAGTGGTGGAGGTAGTGCTTCTCGGTGGAGGGGTTGAGGTCGTCCATTTCCTGGGAGTCGCTCGGGGTGCCGAGGGTGGCGCAGGAGAGCACCTGGGTGAGGCCGCGCTGGAACAACGCTGAGCCGTGCACCCGCTTGGGCAGTACGCCGGCGGCGGCGCTGATCGGCCGCACTTCATCCAGGTTGCGGCCATCGACACGCTTGCCCTCCTGGAGGATCTGGGCGCGCATCAGCTTTTTGGTCAGGTCCTTGTAGCTGTTGCCCAGGGCCTTGCCGCTGGAAGCTGAGCGGATCGGGTCGTCTTCGGCTAGGGCGGCGATCTTCTCGCTCACCTCGGCCTTGATGGCGTCGAGCTTCTCGTCGCGTTCGGTTTTGGTTTGGGAGAACTGCTTGAGCACCTCACCGATGCCACCGGCACATTCCTGTTCAAGGAAGTTGGGCAGGGTGGGGTCGATGACTTGGGGTTCGGGGATCACCTGCTCGATGCCGAGCTCCTTGAGCAGGTTTTGCTGCGCCTTGATCAGTTCGCACACCGCTTCGTAGCCGAAGTCGATCGCTTCGATCACGTCCTGCTCGGGCAGCTGGTTGGCACCGGCTTCCACCATCACCACGCCCTGGGGCGTGCCAGCTACCACCAGATCAAGCTCGCTGCGCTCGATTTCGCGGAAGCTGGGGTTGAGCACGAAGTCGTCTCCGAGCAGACCCACCCGCACGGTGGCCATGGGGCCATAGAAGGGGATGCCGGCCAACAGGGTGGCCATCGAGGCACCGGTGACGGCGAGCACATCGGGTGGCACCCGCTCATCGAGCGAGAGGCAGGTGGCCACGATCTGGATGTCGTCGCGCATCCAGCTGGGAAATAGGGGCCGGATCGGCCGATCGATCAGGCGGCAGGTGAGGATTGCCCGCTCAGAGGGACGGCCTTCGCGACGGAAAAAGCTGCCAGGAATGCGTCCGGCGGCGTAGAGACGCTCTTCGTAATCGCAGGTTAGGGGCAGAAAATCGATGCCTGGGCGACCGCCGGAGCGGGTGGCGGTGACCAAAACCGAGGTATCACCACACTCAACCATCACCGAGCCCCCAGCCTGGGGGGCGAACCGACCGGTGGTCAGCCGGATCTCCCGACCATCGAAGGAGATCGACTGAGTTTGTCCTTGCACGTGCGCTTATGTCCTGTTGTTGTCAGGGACCATTCTCGCATTTAGGCCGTTACTACTGGGGCATCCTTCGCTTTTTATCGCGTTTATGGGCTTTCTTGGCCATAAAAAAAGCGCCCGTAGGCGCCTTGGGAATCTTTAGCTGATTACCAGGAAGACTTGACCACACCAGGCAGTTCACCCTTGTGGGCGCGCTCGCGCAGCTGGTTGCGGCAGAGGCCGAAATCGCGGTAGTAGCCGCGGGGCTTGCCGGTGGCCCAGCAGCGGTTGCGCACGCGGTTGGGGGCGCTGTTGCGGGGCAGCAGCTGGATTTTGCGGTGGATTTCCAGACGCTCCATCGGATCTGCGGCGGCATTGAAGGCTGCCTTGAGGACAGAGCGCTTGGCGGCAAAACGCTCAACCATCTTCTTGCGCTTGACATCGCGCGCAATCATCGACTTCTTCGCCATGCGGCCTGAACTGCGATCGGATAAGTGCTTTCGAGCTTACCTTGCGGTGGTGAGGCTCAGCGCCCAAGCAGCTGCTGCACCACCGGCAGCTGGGAGGTGTCCTTGACGATCAGCACCACGCTTAAGCCCACCAGGAAGACAAAGCCCGACTGCATGAAAGCCATCTGAAAGCGCTCGGGCAGGGGCTTACCCCGCAGGCCCTCGAGCAGCAGAAACACGAACTGACCGCCATCGAGCAGGGGCAGCGGCAGCGCATTGAGCACCGCCAGGTTGATCGAGATCAAGGCGGTGAAGATGAACAGGCTGCTGCCGCCCTGCTTGGCCAGCGACGCCCCCATCTCCACAATTTTTACGGGGCCAGAGACCTGGCCGGCGGTCTCGCCGAAGTGGGTGGCGAGGGTCACGAACCCTTCCACGGTGCGGCTGGTGAGGGCGGCGAAATCGTGGTTGGCCTGGCGGAAGGGCTCAAGGGGCGTGCGTGCGGGGCGGAAGGCCTCGGTGCCATTGGGTTGCAGCTGGGCGCCGATGCGGCCAACGCCGCCGAGATCGGCGGGGGTGAGTTGGAGGGGCAGGGTTTGGCCGTTGCGCTCGGCTTCCAGGCGCAGGGTTTGCTCAGGGGCGGCCTTGATGCGTTCCACCAAGGCGGCAACGGCGCTTTGGCCGCCGCCAAGATCGCTGCCATTGAGGCTCAAGATGCGATCGCCCGGTTGCAGGCCGGCAGCTGCGGCGGCTAGGCCGGGCTGCACTCCACTCACCAGCACGCCGGGGCTGGCGCTGAAACCGGCGGGAATGCCGAGCACCAGGCCCTGGCCGAGCAGCACCGCATAGGCGAGCACCAAGTTGGCCAGCACGCCGGCGGCGATCACCAAGGCCCGCTGGGCTAGGGGCCGATTGCTGAGCAGGTTGGGGTCGTTTTTGGGGATGGGGCTGTCTTCATCGTCATCGGGAAAGGCCACGAAGCCGCCCAGGGGAATTGCCCTTAGGGCGAATTGCACACCGCGGCGCTGGCGCTCGATCAGCACCGGGCCAAAGCCGATCGAAAAGCTGCTGACGCGAATCCCCTGCCAGGTGGCGGCAAAAAAGTGCCCCGCCTCGTGCACAACGATCAGCCCCGCCAGGATCGCCAGTGCTGTGAGAACGCCCATCCAGGCCCCGCTACTAATGCGTCCATTGTGCTGGGTTTGCCTGGGGGCAGGGGGGCGGCATGCACGCTTTGGCGGCGAACTAAGTCTTGGCTAAGTCCAGTCGCTGCGGCCGTGTCCCGCCGCCGAACCCTGGCCGTGGCAGCAGCAGCGCGACCCTTAAGATCCCGCCTCAGCAGTAGTTGTTTTTACTTATATGACTCGCTTCTTGAGTGCCCTGATCTGCGCCACCTTGCTGCAACTTCCCGCAGCAGCAGAGCCCGCAGCAGCAGACCAAGAAACTGAGCAAGAAGCCCAAACCGAGGCGCTGGCGGCAGAGGCCCAGAACCCTGTCTCAAATTTGGTCAGCGTTCCGTTTCAGTACAACCTCACCCCGGGCATTGGCCCCAATGAAAACCAAACCCAGAGCCTGCTGAATATTCAGCCAGTGGTGCCGTTTTCGCTCAGCCCGGATCTCACTTTGGTGACCCGCACGATCCTGCCGGTGCTGAGCCAGCCAACCGCTACGGGCAATCAAAATGGCATTGGCGATCTCAACCCCAGCTTCTTCTTCGTGCCCAAAGCCAGGGGCGCTTGGACCTTTGGTTTTGGCCCCACGCTTGTATTACCAACGGCTAGCGATAGCAGCCTTGGCCGGGGCAAGTGGTCTGCGGGGCCGGCGGCGGTGGCGGTGTACAGCAAGGGCCCCTGGGTCGCTGGGGCGCTGGTGAACAACATCTGGTCGTTTGCGGGCAATAGCGATCGCAGCTCGGTGAGTTCCTTCCTGCTGCAGCCCTTCATTAACTACAACCTGCGCCACGGCTGGTATCTGGTAACCGCGCCGATCATCACAGCCAACTGGCGTGCCGAGGGTGAGCAGTGGCTGGTGCCGGTGGGCGGCGGGGTGGGCCGCTTGTTTCGCATTGGTAAGCAACCCATCAATGCTTCTCTGCAGGCCTACGCAAATGCGGTGAAGCCAGACTTTTTTGGCGATATCACGATCCGGGCACAGATTCAGTTTCTGTTCCCAAAGTAGGGAAGCGATTGCGTCTTTCGAAGTGATCGTGGTGGCGGTTACGTCGGCTTAAGGATGTTGCCGATCGTGTCGCCGCCGAAGTAGGGCACTAGGGCAGCGGGTAGGCGCACGGAACCATCGGCTTGTTGGCCTGTTTCGAGCAGGGCGGCCATGGTGCGGCCGATGGCGAGGCCGGAGCCGTTGAGGGTGTGGAGTAGACGGGTGTTTTTTCCTTCTTTGAAGCGGATGGAGGAGCGGCGGGCTTGGAAGTCGTTGCACACCGAGCAGCTGGAGATTTCGCGGTAGGCGCCGGCGCCGGGCAGCCACACCTCGAGGTCGTAGGTGCGGGCGGCGGAGAAGCCCAGATCACCGGTGCAGAGCTCGATCTTGCGGTAGGGCAGCTCGAGGGCTTGCAGCACGGCTTCCGCGTCAGCGGTGATCTGCTGGTGGGCGGCGGCGGAGTGGTCGGGATGGCAAAACCAGTAGAGCTCCACCTTGTTGAACTGGTGCAGGCGGATCAGGCCACGGGTGTCGCGGCCGTAGCTGCCGGCTTCGCGGCGGAAGCAGGGGGTGTAGGCGGCGTATTTGAGTGGCAGCTGCTCGGAGGGAATCACCTCATCGCGGTGCAGGGAGGTGACTGGAACTTCGGCAGTGGGGGTGAGCCAGAGGTCGTCGTCGGCGCAGCGGAAGCTCTCCTCCGCAAATTTGGGCAGCTGCCCCGAACCTGTGAGACTGGCTGAATTCACCAGGATCGGCGGCATCACCTCGCAGTAGCCCTTGCTGGTGTGCAGATCGAGCATGAAGCTGATCAGGGCCCTCTCCAGCCGGGCGCCAGCACCCATAAGGGTGATGAAGCGGCTCTGGGCAATTCGAACCGACCGCTCAGTTTCAAACAGCCCTAGCCGTTCACCGATCTGCCAATGCTCCTGGAGGCCTTTCTCCAGGCGAGGACTGCCCCAACGCTTGATCTCGATGTTGTCGGCTTCGCTGCTGCCATCAGGAGCCTCGGGCGAGGGCAGGTTGGGCAGGACGCTGAGGGCCTCGCGCAATTGCAACTCGCGGGCCTTTTCCTGTTCTTCAAGGGCCGCCACCTGCTGCTTGATGGCGTTGCCCTGGTCGCGCAGGGCCTGCACTTCAGGGCCAGTGGGCGCCGATCCAGTTTGAATCAGCTGTCCAACTGCCTTGCCGATCCGGTTGCCGTTGGCTTGCAGGTTGCTGCGTTGCTCCTCTAGATCGCGCTCCTGGCGTGCGATCTGCTGCAGCGGGCCGAGATCGAGCTTCATGCCGCGGCGCCCGAGCTGTTGGGCGATTAGCTCGGGGTTGTCGCGCAGCAGGCGCTGATCCAGCACAGACCAAATGCAAGTGAACAGAGCCTACGGGGCAAGCTTCTTGGCGATCAATTCAGAGCACCTGCACCACTTCGCTCACCTCGGGGATTGCTTCGCGCAGCTTGCGCTCGATGCCCATTTTGAGAGTCATGGTGCTGCTGGGGCAGGAGCCGCAGGCCCCCTGGAGGCGCACTTTCACTATTGGGCCGTCGATCTCGACCACTTCGACGTTGCCACCGTCAGCCATCAGGTAGGGGCGAAGCTCATCGAGGGTGCGCTCTACGTTTTCGAGGGTCAGGGCATGGGGATCAGCATTTTCGGCGGCGACCGTGGAGGTGTCGGTGGTCATGATTGGCAGCGTTGGTGATTCGAGTTTAGGAATGGGAGCGGGGGGCTGCCTTACCCCAGTGGGCGATTTTTTGGACATCGCTCCTTAAGATCTGTCCTATGACAGAAGCACCCGTCTCCCGGATCCGCAATTTCTGCATCATCGCCCACATCGACCATGGGAAATCCACCCTTGCCGACAGGCTCCTGCAGGACACCGGCACCGTTGCCGTTCGCGACATGCAGGAGCAGTTCCTCGACAACATGGAGTTGGAGCGCGAACGCGGCATCACTATCAAGCTTCAGGCCGCCCGCATGGAATACATCGCGGCAGATGGTGAAAACTACATTCTCAATCTGATCGATACCCCCGGCCACGTTGATTTCTCCTATGAAGTAAGTCGTTCACTGCAGGCATGTGAAGGTGCGCTCTTGGTGGTGGATGCCAGTCAGGGCGTGGAAGCTCAAACCCTTGCCAACGTATACCTGGCCCTAGAAAACAACCTCGAGATAATTCCCGTTCTCAATAAGATCGATCTGCCCGGTGCCGATGCCGATCGTATCGCCGAAGAAATTGAGGCAATTATTGGGCTCGACTGCTCCAATGCAATCCATTGCTCGGCAAAAACAGGCCTTGGGGTGCCCGAAATCCTGCAGGCAGTGGTGGATCGGGTGCCGCCGCCTCCCGACAAGGTCTCTGAACCGCTTCGGGCTCTGATCTTCGATTCCTATTACGACCCCTATCGGGGAGTGATCGTCTATTTCCGAGTTATATCAGGTTCCCTCAGTAAGCGCGACAAAGTGCTGCTTATGGCCAGCCAGAAGAGCTATGAACTTGATGAGGTAGGCGTGATGGCCCCCGATCAGCGTCAGGTGGATTCGCTACATGCTGGTGAAGTGGGCTATCTATCCGCTTCGATCAAGGCAGTGGCCGATGCCCGCGTTGGCGACACCATCACCTTGGTTTCCAATCCCGCCGCTGAGCCCCTGCCCGGTTACACCGAAGCCAAACCAATGGTGTTCTGCGGCTTGTTCCCCACCGATGCTGACCAATATCCCGATCTGCGCGAAGCTCTAGACAAGCTTCAGCTCTCAGATGCGGCGCTCAAATATGAACCCGAAACAAGCAGCGCCATGGGTTTTGGCTTCCGCTGCGGTTTCCTTGGCCTGCTGCACATGGAGATCGTGCAGGAGCGACTTGAGCGTGAATACAACCTTGACCTGATAGTAACCGCGCCATCGGTTATCTATCAAGTAAATATGCTGGATAACACCATCATGATGGTCGATAATCCTGCAACCTTGCCGGATCCGCAAAAGCGTGAATCAATAGAGGAGCCATATGTGAAGCTTGAAATATATACTCCCAATATCTATAATGGTGCGCTGATGGAGTTGTGCCAGGAGCGGCGCGGTGAGTTTATAGATATGAAATACATCACGACTGATCGGGTCACGCTCCATTATGAGATGCCTCTTGCAGAAGTTGTGACCGACTTTTTTGACCAGATGAAGAGTCGCACCAAAGGATATGCCTCCATGGAGTATTCCCTGATTGGCTATCGTAAAAATGAGCTGGTGCGCCTTGATGTGTTGATCAATGGCGAGAAAGCCGATCCACTCACCACGATCGTCCATCGCGACAAGGCCTACAACGTGGGCAAGGGGTTGGTTGAGAAGCTCAAGGAGTTAATCCCGCGCCAGCAGTTCAAAATCCCAATCCAGGCTTCGATTGGTAGCCGTATTATCGCTTCGGAGAGCATCAGCGCCATGCGCAAGGACGTCCTGGCCAAGTGCTACGGCGGAGACATCTCCCGTAAGAAGAAGCTGTTGCAGAAGCAGGCCAAGGGTAAGAAACGCATGAAGGCCATGGGCAAGGTAGATGTGCCCCAGGAAGCTTTCATGGCAGTGCTCAAGCTGAATCAGTAGACATTCTCCTCAAAGCCAAAGTCTTAAGGAGTGTAGTTTTATTCTTTGTTTTGTACTCATCGAGCTCTTGCTCTTGGCAGTAGTCTGGCTGTCCATGATTGCCCGCACACGCTCAGTTCTGCTCAGGGACTATTAAAAAGCAAGATCGTCTCCAGCACATCTTTTGTCAGCGATTGAGACCTGATCAGGTGACCGCGGACGAGGTAGTCGACGATTACTCCAACTGTCGCCTAAGTAGTTGCCACCGGGCAGCAGAAGCGCTATTGACGATAAGCGCATGGCGGTTGTCCATGAGCATGTGGACCCAGCAGAGAGTCGGGGTCAGTGATGGGGCGATGGGTATTGTCTCTGACCTTGATGCCGCGGAAATCACCCTTTGCCCGTTTCTTGTCTTTCTTGGGCTAACCAATCCCCTCGCCAGGTCATAGTGAAGGCGGTGGCGGAGCCTCCTGAGCATCGATCTGCTCTGGGGGAAGACATGGAAAAAGTTAGTCCTGTAGCAGCAACGCTAGGAGGAGTTCTCTGCAGTTCCGATGGATTAAAAGCCCGACGCGCCAATTTCCTGATCCGTCGCAGCGGATGGTTTGCCGGGATCCACCCCTTGATCGACATGTAGGAGAACAGGGAGCCGATATAAGCCTGTTCTCCTCGCATCTGGGCTTGGGCGATTGTCATGTTTTTGCCGCCGGCATGGTTTTTCAGCAAACTCTTAGGCCGCACTCAGGCACCGCTCAGCAGCGCTACCGGTAATGAGCTGCGCAGCTTGCCCCCATCGGGCCAGCTCTGCTGCAATTGCAGCTGCAGCACCCCATCATCGGCAGGATCAGCCCGAAAGCCATCGCTGCTGGCAAGGGCATCGAGCACCACCCGGTTCTGGGCCGCGCCACTGCCCAGTTCGCCATGGAGGCCATAGGCCGGCCCGCAGCGCATCAGCACCCGCCCGCGCCAGATCGGCTCGGCGGGATTACCCAGTGAATAACTGATTGGTCCGGCGGCGGTGGCCAGATGCAGCACCAGCGTTCGCCCGGCCAGGTTGCAGGCCGGCGGCAGCACGGCCGGATCAGCAAGCCGCTGGGCCTGAAGCAGATCGCCACGCACCAATTCCAGCGTGCGCCGTGCCACCACCCGCTCCCGTAGCAGCCTCCCCAACCGTTGCCCGTTACTGCTTTCGGCGAGCATGGCTTGCAGCAGCACCCCGGTTAGTCCGCAGCCGATAGCCAGGGCTAGTAGCAACTCCACTAGGGAAAAACCCTGGGCCTGGTACTTGGTGCTCATAGCGCTTCATCGGCAATACAGGCACTGCTGCTGGGCGTTCCTTCGGCCGAGCCGACATACCGCCCCAGCCGCACCACCCCCAACGGCAACGACAGCACCAAGCACCGCCGCAGCGCGACGCCCTCAGCAGCGATCAGCACCGTGCCGCCATCCAGCACCAGCCCGTTGCTGCTAAACCGCAGGTCCGCCAGCAGGTTGTGCCGTAACTCCACGCCCGCTTCAAGCTCCGCCTCAGAGCCTTCGCTGATTTCGCAGGCCGGCAGGCTGCCGCCACTGGGCTCGCGCCAGCCCGAGGTGCCGAGAGCCAGGGCGCAGGGTTGGCCGTGGCGCTCAGCCGCCTGGCGTGCCTGCTCAAGGCCCAGGGCCAAGCGGCGGCTGGTCGACTCCACCCGCATCAGCGCCAGGCTGCTCTGGCCAGCACCAAAGCTCATCGCAGCCAAGATTCCCAAAACTGCCATCGTCACCAGCAGCTCCGGCAGACTGAAACCAGCGTGTGCGGTGCGCGTATCAAAGCGTTGCATCGGTCTGCTCCTCCGTTATGGGCTCAGTCGGGCCGCACAGCCCATAGGCGGCTGGACTAAGCCAGCGCTGCCGCTCCCCCACCTCGGGCGCACTAATCCGCACGCGCACCAAAGCAGCACCGGGTTCTGCGCTCACCTCACGGCTCAGTCCCGCCCCCAGCGGCTGGGATTGCAGATGACCAACCAACCAGCTGGCCGCACCCGCACAGTCTGACGCCACCGGCTGAGCCGCCAGCGCCGCCAGCCGGGCTTGGCTGCCCAGCAGGGCGATCTCTAGTTGACCGAGCTGGTGCTGGCGCTGCTCCGCCGCCTCTGCAGAGGTGGTGCTGCTGGCCCAAAGCTGCAGTGAGAAGCTCGACGAGATTGCCAAAATCATCGATGCCACCAGAGTTTCAATCAGGTTCATGTCGCCCCCACCGCGGTAGAGCGACCCCGTAGGCCGAGTTCCCCTAGGGACACCAACTGGGCGGGAGCCAAGCCCTTACGCTCCAGCTCCAGGGCAAACGCCGCCTGCAGCGGGCGCGACTGCTCAGCACTGGCCAGCAACTCAAGCGTGGCCACAGCCCGGCCCCGTTGGGGAGCGCCGGCCTCCGCTGGCTCCTGCCAGTTGGGGCCATCAAACTTCACCAGCCGGTAGGCCGCCGAATCAACCTTGCCTTCCTCGCCCACTCTGCTGGGCAATTGGTCAACGGTCAGGGGACCAGCCACCAGATGCTGGGCCGCCGACATCAACTGATCCTCAGCCTGCCGCAGCCGCTGACTAGCACTCACCTGGCTGCGGGACTGAAGTGCAACAGCCTGCAGCGAAAGACTGCTGAGCATCAACAGCAGGGAGGCGGCGGTGGACATCGGCAACAGAAAGCCGTCTTGTGCCGGGCGAGACCGACGCAACAAGCGCGGTAAAGGAGTCATTGGGTCACCTGTTGTTGGAAACGACCCATTGAGCATTCCCACAGCCCAGAGCCGTATGGGGCGAGAAGGGTGTGGGCAAGTCATCTGGGGAGAAAATCCTTAATGTCAGATAATGGTCAAAGTATTTGCTATACCTAGGTTCCGTCAATGATGCCGGCAATGGTTATGCTTGTTTTGCATATAGAGCGGATCATTAATGCCATGACCCCTGCTGCCAAGGTCAGGCCCGCAATCACCACCAAGGCAGGGATGAATCCTTGCGCTTGATGTGACTTATTTGCCCTCGGGAGTAATTTTTACGACTGTGATGGGTTCGGCGGGCCAATCGTAAATACGTTTGAAGTGTAGATTTGATATGAGCTATTTTTGGGCTTAGCTTCGTTAATTAGCTCCAAACACAGGTCGTCACCCCGTCTGTTGCGACGGTAATGGTTGCAGTCTTTTGTGTCGCTGTCGAAATGCTGTTTGTTCCTGTCAGGCACTTGACTCCTTCCACCGGTTTAGCTCCTGTCACTGTGAGAGTTACTGCTCCTGTTCCGTTGCATGTGCCTGCAGGAGAAACGACCGTGTTCCCCTTGCTTGCAGTGCCTGACTTGACATTAGTTATTTGGCCAACTGCGCATTCTTTGGCCAATCCAAGCGCTTCGCCAACGAAGGATTGCAGTTCTGACCGATCTCTCAGTCCCAAGAACTGAGGGAGGGCAACAGCTGAAAGAATCCCGATAATCGCTACCACGATCATCAACTCAATCAAAGTGAAGCCCTGGGCGAGTCCCTTGCGCCCTTTTGTGGCGTTCAGGCGGTTGATCAGCAGCTTCTGCTGCATCAGGCGTGTGGTGCTGGTCATGAGTCCATGGGTTGAATGAACTCAGAATCCTCCTTTCGTATTGCCCGGTCCATGGGAATCTGCTGAGATGTCTCTGAGAGTTTTCTGAGAGTCGTTTCTGTCCCGGTCTTCGCTGCGTATTTGGTTTCAGTCCACCTCGCTGCTGGCGGTGCTTGCTGGCTATGCCCTACTGCTCACTGCCAATTGGCAGCTGCTGCAATGGCGCCGTCTGCAGGCTCACCAGAGTCAGGCCCAATCGGCCTACGCGGCCTTTCGCTCCCTTGAAGGTGCAGAAGCTTCGGATCAGCAGCTGCGACTGAAGCTGGCCGACTTTTCCTCCTCAGATCTCATGCACTGGCTGGAACCCCAGCTCGTCTTCCAGTCGTCAGACCAGCAGAGTCAGATCCAACGGCTTGTCCCCGCCGGGTCAGCGTTTTTTGGCTTAGGCCAAAATCAGCCGCTCTTGGACTTGCTAGAGCGGCAGCAACTTCAAGGCGATCTGAGCCTCACGCCGCGCTGCCTTGAGCAGGAGAAAGCTGAGTTTTGCATCAGCAGCAAGACCCTTTGGTTGGCTGGCAAGCCCTGGCGGCTATTTACCGTGCAAAACACCAGCAATCAGCGGGCCCAGGAGCGCACGCTGTTTTTGCTCTTCATCGCCGGTGCCGGTGTGGCGGCCCTGTTCACCAGTGCTTTGCTGCGGCGAGTGATTGACCGTGGTCTGCAGCCGCTGGAGCAGTTGCAGCAGAGCATGGATTCGATCACATCCGATACCTTCACGGAAAGTCGCCTTGGCCTTGACGACCAACCGCCGGAACTGCAGCCCATCGCGGTCTCCTTCAATGGCCTGCTCGATCGGCTCTCCACCTCCTGGGAACATCAGCGGGCTTTTGTAAATGCGGTGTCGCATGAATTGCGAACACCCATCACCTTGATTGGTGGTTATGCCAATTGCCTGGAGAGGCGGGCCGCAAACTTCAGCCCAGATCAGTTGCAGCAGTTGGGCCTGATCCGCGATGAATCACAGCGCATGGCTCGCTTGGTGACGGACCTGCTCGAAATCGCACGCAATGACAGCGGCACGCTCAAAGTTGTACGGGAACCACTTGATGCTGGGATAGTGCTCGTTGAGGCCTTTGAGCGCCTATCTGGCGCTCTGCGAGGACGGCTGCGTTTCCGCGATTCGGCCAAGCCGATCAGGGCGATTGGGGATCCGGATCGTCTGATTCAGTGCCTCACTAATTTGATTGAAAATGCCAGCAAATACTCCCCCTCCACTGCACCGATTGAATTGAGTTTGTCATGCGTAGCTGATCAAGTGATCTTTCACGTTCGCGACCATGGCCCAGGGGTGCCGCTGGAGGAACGTGATCAAATCTTTGAACGTTTTGTACGCGGCAATGACGCCATCGCGGGGCCCCATGCCGGCAGTGGAATTGGCTTGGCGGTGGTGCAATCGCTGATGAAGGCGATGGGAGGTGATGCGTTTGTCAGCGAGGCGCCAGGCGGTGGTGCTGATTTCCAGTTGCGTGTGTCTATATATAAGCCATCGGATGATCAGCCAGGTTCTGACAAGTTGAAGCGGGTTTCGACAAAAAATCGAAGATTGCCGCAATTGCCATGGTTCATTAATGATGGATCAAAGCGCGCAAACCGCTAAGCAAGTTGGTCTTGAGGACGTATTGATCAGCACCCGCCTCTAATGCCTGTTGCTTCTGCAGAGGATCGCAGAGGGCAGTAAGCACGATCACTCTCTGATTGAAACCCTGGCTACGTAGCTGTCGCAGGCAGGTCAGCCCATCCATTACCGGCATGATCAGATCCAGTAGTACAAGATCAAATTGGAGAAGTTTGTCTGACGCCAATAGTTCATGACCATTGGCATAACAAAGGCACTGCCAGCCCTCGTCACTGGCTTCCGTCTCCAACAGCATCCGCATGCGCGAGTCATCGTCCACGATCGCGATCAGCATTGGTTCAGCTTTTTGGAGAAGCCTGCTTGAGCATGTAGCCCACGCCGCGCACAGTTTGGATCAGGGTAGGGCTCCCTTGGGATTCCAGTTTCTGGCGCAAGTAGCGGATATACACGTCAAGGACGTTGGGGTCGCCGTAGAAGTCATGGCCCCACACTGCAGCCAGCAACGCTTCTCGCTCTACCACCGCATTGGCCTGCAGCAATAGCTGTAGCAGCAGTTGGTATTCCTTGCTGCTCAAGCTGATCTCCCGCCCTCCGCGCGATACCTCATGGCTGGCTGTATTGAGCTCCAGGTCTGCCAGGCACAACATCTGGGGCAGCTTGGCCGCATCTTGGCTGGTGGAGCGGCGAAGTAGGGCCCGTAGTCGGGCCAGGAGTTCTTCGATTGAGAATGGTTTCACCAGGTAGTCGTCGGCACCGGCATCCAGTGCTTTCACCCTGTCTTCGATCCCGTCAACGCCCGTGAGCATCAGCACGGGTGTGGCGTTATGGCTACTCCGCAGCCTCCGGCAGATCTCCACACCGCTGAAATCGGGCAGGGTCCAATCAAGCACTAATAGGTCAAATGATTGGGCCCGGATCAGTACCAAGGCTTGCTGTCCCGTTGCCGCCTCCTGACATTTGTAGCCCTCCAGCTCCAGCTCCGCGCGCAGAAACTGGCGCAGGCTTGGGTCGTCGTCGACGATCAGCAGACTGGCGCTGGACATGGGATGAGGCTAGGGCGAGGGAGCGTCCGTGGGAGTTAGCTCAAGGGCGCTTTTGCCGCGTGCCATTGCCAATGGGCTGAGTGGTCGAGTTTGGCCAGTACCCCTTCCTGTGTAGTCGCAGGTTGATGTAGGGCTCGTGTCTGGCATCACTTTTCAACGCTAGCCCCGGTCGCGATGGCGCTGCTGCCCCATCTCTGCTCAACTAGTAGTTACAGCCACCGTCGGCCCATTCTGTGATTGCAGGCTTTGCCCTTCGCCGCTCCCCCAGCCTCTCGGCGCGCATGGCCCGCTGGGGTTTGGTGATCGTGCTGGCCTACGCCCTGGTGGCCCTGCTCACGCCCCTGCTGGTGCATGCCGGCTGGCTGAGCGATCCCAATGCCGGCCTGCAAAATCCGATCTATGCCCAGCCCTCGCTGAGCCACTGGTGCGGCACCGATCGTTTGGGGCGCGACGTGTGCGTGCGCACCCTCGCCGGTAGTGGCGTGGCCCTGCAGGTGGTGCTGCTGGCCCTGGTGATCGCCCTGCTGATCGGTGTGCCGCTGGGCATGGTGAGCGGCTACTTGGGCGGTTGGGTGGATCGGGTGTTGGTGCTGCTGATGGACACCCTCTACACCCTGCCGGTGTTGCTGCTCTCGGTGGTGTTGGCCTTCCTGCTGGGCCGGGGATTACCAAATGCCGCCGCCGCCCTCTGCGTCGTCTACATCCCCCAATATTTCCGGGTGGTTCGCAACCAAACGGCCCAGGTGAAGGCTGAGCTGTTTGTGGAGGCGGCCCAGTCGCTAGGCGCTGGCCCGATCTGGATCTTGCGCCGCTATCTGCTGCGCAATGTGATCACCTCAGTGCCGGTGCTGCTCACCCTCAACGCTGCTGATGCCGTGCTGGTGCTCGGCGGCCTCGGCTTCCTGGGCCTGGGCCTGCCCGAAACCATCCCCGAGTGGGGCGGCGACCTGCAGCAGGCTCTCACCGCCGTGCCCACCGGCATCTGGTGGACCGCCCTCTACCCGGGCCTGGCCATGTTTGTGCTGGTGCTGGGACTGTCGTTTTTAGGCGAAGGGCTCGAGAGCTGGCTCAGTGGTGGCAGCGCCCAGCGAACTGGATCCTGAAGCGCCACATAGGCAGGCGTTGCCAGGGGGTGGCTGCAAAAATCGCCATGCTCACGCGCCATAATCAGTATCCACCTGCATTGAGCCCGTGCCCTGGTGGTTGGATCTGCTCCTGCTCTCTGCCGCGGTGGCACTTTGGTGCAGCGGCAATGCCAACGCCGACGATGTTTGGAGCCTGTTCCAGAAGTTGCTCGCTGCCGTTGCCCTGGCGGTGGTGCTGCTCGGCGGCCGCCAGATTTTCCTTGAGCTGCTGGGCCTCGGCCTGGCCCTGTGGCTGCCCAGTGCCCGCAGATATCAGTAGTCGAGCATCAGTAGCGCAGCTTGATTGTGCGGGGCAGGGTTTCGCTGATGGCCCCCTCGGCATCAAGGCTTGGATAGGGGCGGCCTTCACGCTGGCACCAGGCCGCCACCTCCGGATAGGCCCACTCAAACAGCAGGTTGTCGTAGCGCCCCGCTGGCACCCCTTCGCCGTGGTGTGGCAGCAGTCCGGCGGCCTGCCGCTGACGCAGCGCCTCAAACAGCAGCGTCGCGCAGGCCACGCTCACATTCAGCGACTGCACCATGCCGTGCATCGGGATCACGATCGGCTGATCTACCAATGCCGCCGCTTCAGCGCTTAAACCCCACTTCTCGGCCCCCAGCACGAGGGCGCTTGGGCCAGTGAAGTCGCACTGGCGGTAGTCCACCGCTTCCACCGACAGGTGGGTGCCATAGAGCCGGAATCCATCCTCCTTGAGTTGGCGCAGCAGGGCCACGCTGTCGCCGTCGCTGTGGCGATGCAGCGGCACCCACTTTTCGCTGCCCTTAGAGGTGCAGTTGAAGGTGGGCGTGCGGCCCGCCAGGCTCACCACATGGGCCTCCAGCACCCCCACCGCATCGCAGCTGCGCAGGATCGCCGAGAGGTTGTGGGGCTTGTCCACGTGCTCGAGCACCACGGTGAGATCACCCATGCGGCGATCGAGCACGGCCTTGAGCCGCTCAAAGCGGCGGGGCAGTAGGGGCATGGCGTCAGTTGAGGTGCGGAATCGCGGGCATCTCCCGAATGCCCAGTCTCCCGAATGACAAGTCGCCCTTGGGCAGTCACTTTGTATTTTTAGCCTGGGTTCAACACTCGGTTGCACAAGCTCAGCCCGCTTTGCTTCCTCCCGCCCGGCGCTCGATGCAAGCTCCCGCCCCCACCTTTGATCAGCGGGTTTACGCCGTCGTGGCCCAGATCCCGTGCGGTCAGTTGGCCACCTACGGCCAGATCGCTGAGCTGATCGGCGTCTGGGGTGCGGCGCGCCAGGTGGGTTGGGCCCTGCGCCGCCTGCCCCTGCCGTCGGAGATCCCGTGGCAGCGGGTTGTTAATGCCAAAGGGCAGATCAGCTTCACCCCCAGCCGCGAAGGCAGCGACTGGATCCAGCGTGAGCTGCTGCTCGCTGAAGGCATCCCCGTGGATGCAGTGGGACAGTTGCCCCTGGCCCAGCACCGCTGGCGGGCTGGGGGTGATGAGTTTGCGAATTAGTCCTCCTTAGCTAACTAGCAAAAAACATCTACCTCCCCCACCGCTCACCCCGCTCACTCACCCCTGCGCGCTAGTTGTGGAGCCTTGCCCATCGCCGCCCCACTCCCTGGCACTCGCCCACCCAGTCGAAACTCCCGCGATTGGCTTGGCGCCGCGCCAGCTCGCCTGGCAGGTGTTGCTGGCGGTGGGCGCTGGCGCCTACGCCGATCTGGCGCTCGAGCGGGAGCTGCAGCGCCATCCCCTTGAGGGCGCCGACCGGGCCCTAGCCACCGAACTTGCCTACGGCGCCATCCGCCAGCGGCGCCTGCTCGATGCCTGGCTCGATGCCCTCGGCAAGGTGCCCGCCGCCCGTCAGCCGCCCAAGTTGCGCTGGCTGTTGCATTTGGGGCTCTACCAGCTGCTGTTCAGCAGCCGGGTGCCGGCCTCTGCGGCGGTGAGCACCACCGTGGAGCTGGCAAAACGGGGCGGACTCGGCCGGCTGGCGCCGGTGGCCAATGGACTGCTGCGGGCCTGCGGGCGCCGGCGCGCGGAGGCCGGGCCTGAGCCCTGGGATGGTCTGGGCCCCCTGCCCAGCGACCCTGCCGCTAGCTATGGCCTGCGCCATTCCCTGCCCGCCTGGCTCGCTGAACTGGCGTTGCAGTGGCCTGATCCCGAGGCCTTCGGTCTGGCCTGCAATCAGCCCCCCGCCCTCGACCTGCGCCTCAACCTGCTGCGCACCAGCCCCGCTGCTGCCCTGGAGGCCTTCACTGCCGCCGGGATCGAGGCGGCCCCCCTGCCGGATCTGCCCGGGGGCCTCACGCTGCTGGGCCGCAGCGGCGAGTTGCGCGCCCTGCCCGGCTACGCCGAGGGCCACTGGTGCGTGCAAGATCGCACTGCCCAGGCGGTGGGTCTGCTACTCGATCCCCAGCCCGGCGAGCGGATCCTCGATGCCTGCGCCGCCCCGGGTGGCAAGAGCACCCACCTAGTCGAGCTTATGGGCAACGAGGGTGAGGTGTGGGCCGTGGATCGCTCCGAGGGGCGCCTGCGCCGGGTGGGCGTCAATGCCGCCCGCCTTGGCCTGCAGTGCATTCACACCCTGGCCGCCGATGCCACGGCCCTGGCGGCTGAGAAGCCTGAGTGGCTCGGCTGGTTTGATCGCATCCTGCTGGATGCCCCCTGCTCGGGCCTCGGCACCCTGGCCCGCCACGCCGATGCCCGCTGGCGGATCAGCCCTGAAACGATCACCGAGTTGGTGCCCCTGCAGCGGGCCCTGCTGGAGTGCCTGCTGCCCTTGCTCAAGCCGGGCGGCCAGCTGGTGTATGCCACCTGCACCGTGCATCCGGCTGAAAACGGCCAGTTGCTCGCTGGCTTCCTTGCCGATCACCCCGGCTGGCAGCTGCTGCAGAGCTGGCAGCGCTGGCCAGCCGCCAGCGGAGGCGACGGCTTTTTTGCCGCCCGGCTCCAGGCTTAGGGCGGTGGTGGCGCCACCACCAGGGGTGGCGGAGCTTCCAGCGGCGGTGGTGTGGAGGGCGCCTGGCTAGGGGGTGCAGGGGTGCTTGGTGTTTGCGGTTGGGGTGAGGCTGGTGTGTAGGGCTGCTCGTTGAGGCTGGGGGTTGGATCTAGCTCCAACGGCTGGGGTGCCGGCTCACCCAAGCTTTCGGGGCTGGCTGCCGGTTCACGGCGGCGCTCAGCTTGCTTTTTATTGAGCCGGTAGGTGTCCGCTAGCTGCGGCTTGGGCGGAAACTGGCGCACTGGTAGGTCTTTACTGATCGGCGCCATAAAGGCCCGCCAGGCGTAGGTGGCCACCACGCTGGTGCTGTTGGTGGTGCGGCTGTCGTCGTAGCCCAGCCACACCCCGGTGGTGAGCTGGGGGATCGAGCCGATAAACCAGAGGTCGCGCCCCCCCTCTGAAGTGCCCGTCTTGCCGGCCACGGGCCGGTCCGGCAGGGCCGCGCCGCCGCCCGTGCCCGAGCGCACCGCCCGCTCCAGCATCCACAGCATCAGGGCCGCGATGTCGCTGTTTACAGCCCGGCGCCCTTGATCGCCATCCACCCGGCGGCTCCATAGCAGCTCGCCATCGGGGCCGAGGATCTCCTCAAACGGTGTGGGCTTTACGTAGATGCCACCGTTATTGATGGCGGCGTAGGCGGCGGTCATGTCCACCACGGTTTGCTCGGTGGCGCCGAGGGCCAGGGGGTAGAAGCGCCCCAACTCTCTGGTAATGCCGAGGTTTTTGGCCGTTTCGATCACCTTGTCGAAGCCCAGCTCCTTGAGCAGCCCCACCGCCACCGTGTTGAGCGAGTTCTGCAGAGCCACCACCATCGACACCGAACCGAAGTAGCGGTTGCCGAAATTCTTGGGGCAGTAGCCGGCGAAGCAGCGGGCCGAATCGCGGAATAGCCGCTCCGGCAGCATCCCCTGCTGCAGGGCCGTGAGATAGACAAACAACTTGAAGGTGGAGCCGGGCGAGCGCAGGGCCTGGGCCGCCCGATTGAACTGGCTGTCCTTGAAGTCGGTGCCGCCCACCATCGCCCGCACCAGGCCGGTGCCGGGCTCCATCGCCACCAGTGCGCCCTGCATGCTGCCGGTGGCATAGGTGTTCACTGCCGACTGGGCCTTCTCCTGCCAGGCCAAATTGAGGCTGCTGCGCACTGTCAAACCACCCACCTCGAGCTGCTCGGGGCTGAGCACCTTGGGCAGTTCTTGCTGCACCCAGCTGCTGAAGTAGGGGGCGCGACTGTCCCAGTATTTGGGTTCTGCTGGCTTGAGTTGCAGCCGTGCCGCTTCAGCCTGCTGTTGCTCACTGACGCTGATGAAGCCCGCCTCCTGCATGCGGCGCAGCACCACGGCCCGGCGCTCCAGGGCCAGGTCGGGATTCACCAGGGGTGAATAAACCGAGGGGGCCGGTGGCAGCCCTGCGATCAGGGCGGCTTCCGCGAGGGTTAGCTGTTCCGGGGTTTTGGTGAAATACACCCAGGCCGCGTCGGCCACGCCGTAGGCGCTTGAGCCGAGATAAACGACGTTGAGGTATTCGGTGAGGATCTGCGGTTTGCTGAGCTGGCGCTCGAGCTTGCCGGCCAGGGCGGCCTCTTTGAGCTTGCGAATCAGGGTGCGGTCCTGGCTCAGAAATACGGTTCGGGCCAGCTGCTGGGTGATCGTGCTGGCCCCCTCCTCCACCGAGCCCTTGCGCAGGTTGCGCACCATGGCCCGGCCGATCCCCACCGGGTCAATGCCGTCGTGCTGATAGAAGCGCCGGTCTTCCGCGGCGATAAAAGCCTGCTGCACCAAGGGCGGCATCGTTTCGGGCGTCAGCTTTTCGCGAGTTACCGGCCCGATTTTGTGCACCACCTGGCCATCGGCCGAGAGGATGGTGAGGGTTCCTGGGCGGTTGAAGTGGTTGATGCCACGGGCGTCGGGCAGCAGGCTGTCAAAGCCCGCCACTAGAGCCGCCTGGCCGCAGGCAACGCCGCCGCCAATCAGGGCGGCAAGCAGCCCTACTCCCACCAGGTTGGTGCGGCGGGACTGGGGAGCTTTGCCGGTGGCGGGGCGCTGGCGGTTCACCTCAGCTAACGAGGGAGCTGTGGCCGATTGCCAGGGCCGTTACCAGCATCCCCAGCACCAGGAATGGTTGGGCGCTTGCCTGGTATTTGACATCGAAGGCGACTGGATCACGAAGCAGCCAGATGTCCTGGAAGGTGATCTGGGGAATGATCAGCAGCACCAACAACACCGCCGCGAAGTGTTGGCCGATAGCGATCAGTACGGCCACCATCGCCAGCTGAAACACATCGATCATGCCGGCGCTGATCCAGCTGGCTTTCTCGATACCGAAGGCCACCGGTAGGGATTGCAGACCCATGGCCCGGTCGCCCTCGACGCTCTTGAAGTCGTTGACCACGGCGATGCCAAGGCCGGCTAGGGAGTAGGCCAGGGTGAGTAGGGCGGTGGTCCAGGTGAGCTGGCCAAAAAGAGCCTGGCCGGCCCACCAGGGCAGGGCGATGTAGCTGGCGCCCAGGGCGTAGTTGCCAAGCCAGCCGTTTTGCTTGAGCTTCAGCGGCGGAGCTGAATATATCAAGCTCACAAAGGAGCCGCCCAGGGCCAGCAGCAGCAGCACCGGGGTGGTGTGAGCGGCCCAGAGATCAAGGCCGTAGGCGACTCCTAGCCCTGACAGCAGCAGGATCCAGATCTGGGCCTTCACCTGGCCTAGAGGAATCGCTCCTGAAGGAATTGGTCGGTAGGGCTCGTTGATCGCGTCGATTTCGCGGTCGTAGTAGTCGTTAATCGTTTGGGTGTAGCCGGCCAGCAGGGGCCCGCTCATCAGCATGCAGGCGATCGAGGCGCCCACTTCGCTGAGGCTCCAGTGGAAATTGCCTGAGGCCGCAGCACCACACAACACACCCCAAATCAGGGGTATCCAGGTGACCGGCTTCATCAGCTGCAGCCGGATTTTCCAGATGCTGCTGGTGCCGCTGGCACCCTTCATGCCGAGCAGCTGACGGGCGCCGCCGCCGCTGGCCGCTTCGGGATTGGGGCTGTTGCTCAACGGCCTAGGCCTCAGGCGAGGGTGAGTTCGTCGTCAAAGAACCAGGCGATCTGACCACCGCTTAGCTCCACCACCACGCCAATGCCCTTGCCATCCACCGTGCGGAAGCCGGTCACGGTGCCGGTGGAATCGGCCTTCAGGGAATCAACCATCTCGCTGGAGATGCGATCCCGAACCCGGGTGATTCGCACCTTCGAGCCGACGTTGATGGTGGCAGCCTGGGACATGGCCGGCGCGACTGGAAAGTGGCGCAACCTTAACAGTGCCCAACGGAGCTCAAGTCCATGGTTGCCAAGCGGATCATTCCCTGTCTCGATGTGGCCGATGGCCGGGTGGTGAAGGGGGTGAATTTTGTTGGGCTGCGCGATGCCGGTGATCCGGTGGAGCTGGCCTGTCGCTACAGCGCCGCTGGGGCCGATGAGCTGGTTTTCCTCGATATCGCTGCCAGCCACCAGGGCCGCGGCACCCTGGTGGAGCTGGTGCAACGCACCGCTGAGGCGGTCACGATCCCCTTCACCGTGGGCGGTGGCATTAGCAGCGTTGAGGGCATCACCGCCCTGCTGCGCGCCGGCGCCGACAAGGTGAGCCTCAACTCATCGGCCGTGCGCGATCCCGAGCTGGTGGCCCGGGGTGCCGAGCGCTTTGGCTGCCAATGCATCGTGGTGGCCATCGATGCCCGGGCCAGAGCTGGTGGGGGTTGGGATGTGTACGTCAAAGGTGGCCGCGAGAACACGGGCCTCGATGCGGTTGCCTGGGCCCGGCAGGTGGTGGCCCTCGGGGCTGGCGAGATCCTGCTCACCTCCATGGATGGTGATGGCACCCAGGCGGGCTACGCCCTGGAGCTCACCCGCGCCGTGGCCGATGCGGTGCAGGTGCCAGTGATTGCTTCGGGCGGTGCCGGCTGCATCGACCACCTGGCTGAGGCCCTCGATCCTGGTCCGGCGGGTGGCCATGCCTCGGCAGCCTTATTAGCTTCCTTGCTGCACGATGGCATCCTCAGTGTTGAGCAGATCAAAACGGAGCTGCTGCGGCGCGGTTTGCCAATCCGGCCCCTCGCATCGAGTTGTTAAGCCTCGTTACATTGCTTAAAGACCTTCACTCGGCTCGGCCAGCACTTGTTTTCCGCCCTTCCCGTACTTCCGCCTCCCGCCTCTACCGCGATTGCCTTCGGCATGGTGGCGGCTGTGGTGGCTTTGATTGCCTGGGCCCTGCAGCTAATGCAGGCAGCCAGTGATCGCCGGGAATTTTCGCTGATGCTGGCTGGCTGCATGGTGTGTTCAGCAGCAGTTGGCTTGGCCACCGTCATGGTGCTCACCTTCACCAGCCCCAGCCTGCTGCCTGCTGTGGATGCGGGCATCAGCCTCGATTCGATTGTGTTGCCCTGGGATGGCGAGCTTTAGGCCCGGAGATCCACAGGCGGTTCAGGAGCTGTTCGAGCAGATCGCGCCTCGCTACGACCAGCTCAACGACCTGCTCAGTTTTGGCCTGCATCGCCTCTGGAAGCGTCAGGCGATTGCTTGCTTGCAGCCCCAGCATGGCCAGCGTCTTTTAGATCTCTGTTGCGGCACCGGCGATCTAGCCCTAGTGCTGGCTTCCCGGGTGCGGCCAGGGGGCAGCGTGCTCGGCATAGATGCGGCCGCTGCCCCCCTAGCAGTGGCGGCCCGGCGGGCAGCCGCCCAGCCCTGGCTAGCGGTGAGCTGGCAGCAGGGGGATGCCCTGGCCACAGGCTTGGCCAGCGCTAGTTGCGATGGGGCCGTGATGGCCTATGGGTTGCGCAACCTCGCTGATCCAGGGGCAGGACTGCTGGAGTTGCGGCGACTGTTGCGCGATGGCGGCCGCGCCGCAGTGCTTGATTTCAACCGCTCCTCTGGGGCGGCAGCGAGCTTCCAGCGCCTTTATCTACGTCGGTTGGTGGTGCCCACCGCCGAGCAGTTTGGCATTTCCGATCACTACGCCTACCTGGAGGAGAGCCTGCAGCGCTTCCCCACCGGCTCCGAGCAGCAGCAGCTGGCGCGGCAGGCTGGTTTCAGCCAAGTACGGCATCGGTCCCTGGCCGGTGGTCTGATGGGCCTGCTGGAGCTGGTGGCCTGAGGGGCTGCCGGCACCGACAATGGGACCACGATCCAGCCCCTTCCACCAGACCAGGAAAGAAGAGTGAATTTCCAGGACATCATCGCGACCCTGAATCGCTTCTGGGCCGACCAGGGCTGCTTGCTCCTGCAGCCTTACGACACCGAAAAGGGCGCTGGCACGATGAGCCCCCACACGGTGCTGCGGGCGATCGGGCCCGAGCCCTGGGCCGTGGCCTACCCCGAGCCCTGCCGCCGCCCCACCGATGGCCGCTACGGCGACAACCCCAACCGGGCCCAGCATTATTTCCAGTACCAGGTGCTGATCAAGCCCAGCCCTGATGGCATCCAGGAGACCTACCTGGCTTCGCTGGAGGCGCTGGGCATCCGCGCCAAGGATCACGACATCCGCTTCGTCGAAGACAACTGGGAATCGCCGACCCTGGGCGCCTGGGGCGTGGGCTGGGAGGTGTGGCTAGATGGCATGGAGGTGACCCAGTTCACCTATTTCCAGCAGTGCGGCGGCCTCGATTGCCGGCCGGTGTCGATTGAAATCACCTACGGCCTGGAGCGCCTGGCCATGTATCTCCAGGATGTGGAGAGCATCTGGGATCTCTCTTGGGATGGCAATCGCTCCTACGGCGACATCTGGCTGCCTTTTGAGAAGGGCCAGTGCACCTACAACTTCGAGGCCTCCAACCCGGAGCGGCTCAAGCAGCTGTTCGCGATCTACGAGGCGGAGGCGGCGGATCTGGTGGCCAAGCAGCTACCCGCTCCAGCCTTGGATTTCGTGCTCAAGTGCAGCCACACCTTCAACCTGCTGGAGGCCCGCGGCGTGATCTCGGTCACGGAGCGCACCGCCACGATCGGCCGCATCCGCACCCTGGCCCGTCAGGTGGCCGAGGCCTGGCTGGCCGAACGGGAAGCCCTCGGTTTTCCGCTGCTGAGCGAGGCCAAGCACCCCGTTACGGCGTGAAGAGACTGCTGCAGCGCAGCTTGCTGGTGGTGGTGCTGGCCGGCGGCAGCTTCCAGTTGGGGCGTCTGAGTGAGCGGGCCGTGTGGCCCTGCCGGCTGCGCCCGGTGGCCAAGCTGGTGGCACCGTTGCTGGGCCAGGAGATGCCGAGCCGGGAGCTCTGCGAGCTTTTGCTGCAGCTTCCTCGCCTCTAACCCCAGCCCGTGTGGGAACTATGGCTGGGTTCATGCGGAGTGGCCAGTGGCCTGTTGTGGGGGTGGGGCGGACACTGCCGGCGCAGCCGGGCCGCGCCTAAAGCTGCGCCTTAAGCCGCTTTTGTGGGGTCTGCTTTTGGTCCTGCTGCTGCTGCGGGTGGGCTGGCTGGCGCTCACGCCGCTCCAGCCGGCGGCCAGCGATCCAGTACTTCAACTCCAGGCAGCTGGTGGCCCGCTGGAGCTGACGCTGCGGGGCACCCTGCTCAGTGATCCGCTGCCCAACGGCGGTGGTGATGCCTGCCGGGCCCTGCTGCAGCTGCCCGTGGGTCGCACCGAACTTCGCTTCGGCCAGTGCCCGGAGTTGCAGCAGGGTTGGCGCCTGCAGGTGCATGGCCGCCTGCGGCGCCCCCAGGTGTCGCCCCATCCGCTGCTGGCCGCACCGGCAGAGCGACTGGCGCGCCAGGGAAGCTTCAGCCAGCTGCAGGTGCAGGATTTTGAGGTGCTGCAGCGTGCGGCAACGCCGGTGGCAGACCTGCGCCGCCGCATGGCCCAGGCGCTGGTGCAGCATGCCGGCCCAAACAACGGCAGCGTGCTGGCGGCCCTGGTGCTTGGTAGCGCCGTTGTGCCCGTGCCGGCGGAGCTGCGCGAGGCGTTTCGGGCAGCGGGGCTATCCCATGCTCTGGCGGCTTCCGGCTTCCATTTATCGGTGCTGCTGGGCGTGGTGCTGCCCCTGGGCGCGCGCTTGCCGCGGCTGGGGCGGCTCACCTTGGCGGCGGCGGCGATGGGCCTGTTTGTGCTGTTGGCAGGCCCCCAGCCCTCGGTGCTCAGGGCAGTGCTGATGGGGGCCCTGGCCCTGGGGGTGGTGGAGTGCGGCTATCGCGGCAGGCCCTTGGGCATCCTGGTCGCCAGCGCCCTGGTGTTGCTGCTGGCGCGGCCCGACTGGCTGCTGGATGTGGGCTTCCAGCTCAGCGTTGTGGCGACTGCTGCGCTGGTGGTGTCGGCCCGACCGCTGGAGCTGGGCCTGCGTCGCTGGCTGCCGGGTTGGTTGGCGGTTGCCACGGCGGTGCCGCTGGCGGCTTCGCTGTACACCCTGCCGCTGCAGCTGCTGCACTTCGGCGTGGTGCCCCTTTATGCGGTGCCTGCCAATTTGGTGGTGGCACCCCTGCTCACACCCCTCACCCTCGGGGCGATGGCCCTGGCCTGCCTGGCGGTGATACTGCCGCCGCTGCTACCGCTTGCCACCGCGCCCGTGGCCTGGCTTGCCAATGTGTTGGTGGTGGTGGTCAAGCTGTTTGCGGCGCTGCCCATGGCCCAGTGGCAATTGGGGCGCCCCGCCCCGGGACTGGTGCTGCTGTTCAGTGTGGCGCTGCTGGCTTTGGCCTGGCCTGCCCTAGCCCGGCGCTGGCGCCTGCTTGGTGCCGCCCTGTTTGCGCTGGTGGTGGCGGTGCAGTTCAGCTTGCTAAGCGCCGACCAGTTGTTGCTGGTGCACCAGGGGCGGCTGGATCTACTGGTGGCGCGGCACCAGGGCCGGGCGGTGCTGGTTAGCAGTTCAGGTGATGGCTTCAGTTGCAGCCAGGCCAGCCAGCTGGCCCGGGGCCTGGGGGTGCAGCGCTACGACTGGGCCCTACTGCTAGATCCCCTGGCGCCCGAGCAGCCGCACTGCTGGCGGGGGCAGGCCGGCCTGGTGATGGCCAGTGCCGATGGCAGTTTGCCGTTTCAGCCTGGTCAAAGGCTGGCTAGCCCTGGGCTGAGCGCCGCACCGGTGGCGATCGAGAGCCGGGCCATCCAGCTGCAGCTGGGCCGCTGGCGCTGGTTGCTGTTGCCCGACCGCCAGGCGCTCTGGGCCTGGCGGCAGCTGGCCGCCGCTGGCTCAGAGCCCAGCGTGCTGCGCGGCCGGCTTGATGGCGTCTGGCTGGGTTTTGCGCCCTCCGCCCGCGAGCGCCGTCACCTCAAGGAGCTTGGCGCCAAGCGGCTGTGGTTCAGTGGCACCATCCCGGGGGGCTTGCCAGCGGCCTGGGCGGCCAGCGGTCCCAGTGGATACCTGCAGACCGCCCTCGGCTGACCAATCCTTAGAATGATTCAGGCCCAGAGGGTCTTTGGAGAGGTGGCTGAGTGGTCGAAAGCGAACGACTCGAAATCGTTTGAAGGGAAACCTTCCGTGGGTTCGAATCCCACCCTCTCCGTATAGAGAAGGTCCTGGGAAGATCACTTAAGTCCCACTTCCCTTGCGGCAGTGGGACTTTTGCTTTGTGGGTCGTCCTGGTTCGTTCGCCCTAAAACGGGGGTGTCCGAGTGACGTGTTGTTGGATATGCTGTTGGATGCACGGCGCGTGTTGTTGGATAAAATGCGTGTTGTTGGATTGCCAAGATGCCTCTCTCTGACTCGCAAGTTCGCGCCCTTAAGGCGGGTGAGCGCAGGCAGAGCAAATCTGTCGGGGATTCCCTGATTTTGGTGATTGAGTCCGTTGCCAGGGGCGGCGGTAAGTCCTTTGAAGGTCGGATGCGCTTCCCGCCAGGACGAGCGGGCAAGCAGGTGCCTGTGCGGATTGGTCCCTATGGAAAGGGTCTTGGCAAGTGGTCTCTCAAGGAGGCGAGGGAGGAGTGGGATCGCATCAGGGCGTGGTCCAAGCAGATGGGACTCGACCCGAGGGACCTCAAGCGTCAGGAGCAGAAGGCGAGCATCCAACAACACGCAGGACCAACCCTGGAGCAGGCGGCAGAGTCCTTCCTGGGTCGCTCGGATACCCGTGAGCGCACCAAGGTGGGGTATCGGAACATGCTTTGGAACCAGGTGCTGCCCGTGTTGGGTGGGGCAACACCTGTGGAGCATTTCTCCTGGGACCACAAGCATCCAGGCGGTAAGAACGGCAGGCAGGTCGTCATGGACCTGAAAGCGGACATCGAGCGCCGTGCCCCTGTCCATGCCGACAAGGTGCTGATGGTGCTGCGGCAAGTGTTTGACCACGCCATCGACAAGGGATGGATGGCAAGGGACCAGAACCCAGCATTGGGAACCAAGGGCACCAAGTCAAAGCACAAACCAACGCCCCATCCGACCCTGCGCTGGGAGCAATTGCCTGAGTTCTTCCAGTCTCTGGAGCAGAACCAGGCAAATGGATCGCACATCACGATCTGTGCGGTGAAGGTGCTTTTCATGACCTTCCTGCGGGTCGGGTCAATGACCCCGATGCGTTGGTCGGAACTGGATTACGACCAAGACCTTTGGATCATTCCTGCTGAGCGCATGAAGAGTGGGAAGGAGCACATCGTTCCCCTGACCGACCCCCTGAAGGAACTGCTGGACTCGCTCAGAAAGATTTACGGGCATGGTGAATTTGTTTTCCCATCACCTAGAAGCAGAGGCGAGGGGCATCTCAATCCCTATTCCATTAACCAGCATTTCATTCGGATGGGGTATAAGTCTGTCTTGAGGGCACATGGCATTAGGGCAATTCCACTCACCGCTGGTCAAGAAGTTTTGGGATTCTCTGCTGAGGTCATTCAGCGACAGATGGCGCATGTGATTGGCGACAAGATTCGCCAGGCATACGACAGGTCACAGATGCTCGAAGAACGAAAAAATTTTATGGTTGCCTGGTGTGATGCGCTTCTTGCTCAAGGATTAACAATTTAGAGATTCTTGGCGAAAAAAATTAGCATAAAAAAGAGGGGTGTTACCCCCTCGCCGCTGAGACCTGCTCAGAAATCCAGTTTTGAATGTCGGACTCCACCCAGACCACAAGGCGTGGTCCAAGGGGAATCTGTTTCGGGAAGGTCCCCTCAGAGATACGGGCGTAGATGGAGGATTTAGAGAGTCCTGTCGTTGCTTTTACTTGTGGGAGTCGGAGAAGTTTTTGAGATAGATTACTCATATCAGGATTGCGATCTAGTGATTCGAAAGGTGATCAGAGATCTGCTGAAGCAGAATCCTCAGATCATTCTGGGAAAGGTCAGCGACGGGAATCAACTCAGATGAATCCACGCCAGACTTGATGTTGTCTCCACGAATGAAGATAATCCGCTCGTCACAGCAAGAGCATTTTTCGATGTGGGCATTATTCATTAGAGTGAAAGATGGAAGGATGAATCCACTACAAAGAGTGGGGTGGACGGTCAATATGTTTTGCCAAAGCAGCGAGGTTTATCCCGCTTCCCGAAGGAGGAACGCCGAACATTGAACGAGTGCGGCGTTCCTGATAAGGCGAATTTAGATTGATAATTCAGTTGTCGTAATATCCACTCTTCATCCTTTCCCTGTGAATGACGAGTGCATGATTAAGGAGTTTGCTTGCGTCATTTATCGAATAGGAAAAATTTTCTTCCATGGAATAAATGACCGACTCATTGGCAAGTAAATTATGGGAATCACTTTCGTAATAAAAAAGAATCCAAAGAGCATCCTCAAGTGCCTCCTTGTAGTGTTCTCCTTTGTTGATAACTTGATCATTAGAATGGGTTGAACTTGTCATAAAAAATAAAAAGATAAAGGTTGAAGTCGCCGCACGTTGACCGAGCGCGGCGTTCCTGATAAGGCGGTCAAGCAATCTTGATAATGGGTGTACTTTGCTAGACCCTAATTCACTTGCAGCAATTTCTTGAAAGTACTATTAAAAGAATTGTTGAAATGATCCATAATACTAAGATTTGGATATGAAATTTGATTGTAATGTTTCGGAAAACTGAGACCACTGACCGCAGTTCCCCCGACCACATCAGCAAGAACCTGTGGATGGAAGTCGGCTTTCTTCTGCTTGAGCCAGTACGCAACGCCGTGCTGAACAGGAAGACCAACCGACTGGCAGACTCTTGCCGAAGAATCCTCGGATACAATCGAGTGAAGATTTTCAGGCGGATTGTAAGCAGAGAGATAAGGCATCAAATTAGGAAGGTCTGCCTTTACCAGTTCGCGCCAGGTCGAATAAGCATCAGCCCCGTGCCAAGAACAAATACGCTGCTTGATCAAAGTCGGAATGAAAAACCGATAAGGTCCGACCTTGACCGAGAACTGAAACTCAATTTTCTTGCGTTGCTTCGGTAGCAACTCACCATTAAAAGAATTTGCAAGCGCGATCTTATTTTTTTGATTGTATTGCTTTACCCACACACTCCAGAAATCAGTATTCGCAAAGAACAGCAGCTTCTCATTGTGGTGCCCGACTGTAGAGTGCTTACTGGGCTTCTCGGCAATCAGGCAAGAATGCTCGCTGTAGGGCTTATAGAGGCTGTATTCGGGCGGCTTTTCGTACTGATTATCTTGATACTGAGCCAGCCATCCAGACTTAAATGCGTCACGCTTCTGAGTGAAGTTATTGCGAAGAAGTTTGCGATTTTGCCGAAGATTGGCGATAGTCTCGTCGGTTCCTTCGCATTTTTGCGATTCAAAACCTTTAGTCATTAGTATAAGGGTAGATAGTGTATAGCATTGCTCCAGAAAATAGTGTCTGCCTTCCAGGAGTGAAAAGCAGCAACTGCCAGCGGGTGAATACCAGTGCTGATAAGACGACCAGGGCGGGAATGTCTGGTCAAAAAGGGACCCTTGCGGGTTGATAAGTATTCGGTTTTGAAGCGGTTGCCGGGGTCCTCCCCTCGGTTGAACCTAGTATACGCCCTCTGCGCGTTCCTGTCTGCCAGGGCGACCAGTTAGGGGATTGGCACAGCCTCTGCGCGTTTCCGTGTTAGTGTTCGTCAACAGCTGACCTGTTCCTGAAGGATGAGGATTTGAAGGCAGCGGTTGCAGAAGAGGAACTGTTGGTTGTCCGCAAGGAAGCGGCGGCAGAGTTCGGTGCCCAGGTTCTTAAAGGGAAGGGAGGCATCAAGCGGGCAGGAAGGTTCCAAAAAGACCAAGTGTCTTATTAGAACTCTTCGCAGAGAAAAGCATTGATAAAGGAACGATAGTCAGACGGGTACTGTTGCCAGAATTCTTCTTCTTGGCAGTTTATATTTGAATCGTCAAACAGGACTTCTTCAGGAGTGAGAGGCATTTCTCAGCGGATTTAGGACGGACTCCATTTTTAGTTGCCGCCTTTAGGAGCAAAGGGCGGCAACTGCCAGCGGGTGAATACCAGTGCTGATAAGACGACCAGGGTGGGAATGTCTGGTCAAAAAGGGAACCTTGCGGGTACTGTGGATATTAAATTGTGTTGTCGACCTGCCTCTGCGATAACCGCATTGCAGGTGATATGACTTGGTATTACTGAGGTTTTACGGTTGCACTCTGGATTGCAGAGACATCATCTAGGTTTTCTTGAATAGACTGCTCAAAATAGTCCAGCAATTCATTGGGATCCTCGTCATTGGAAAGGTTGACGGCAAAGCTAAAAATGTAAGTCATTTGTTTTTAAAGAGTTAGGTGATTGACTCGGGGAAGGCGATGCCTACGCCATTTCCGAAATCTTTGCTTGTGGAGGGCAGAGGCGAAGTCGCGTTTGCCCTCGACTCATCTAGCATGGCATCCTCTGCACGTAGAATGTTGGGTGCTGTGCCAGTTATTTGACTGGCATTTTCTGCGCATTACTGTGCTAGGCTAATTCCATGAAGACGCCTGCCCCTACAGCCCTTGCGGAGCATCTCAGTGCCGCACCTGGTTCCAAGGACCGTTTTGGTTCTACTGCCGCTGAGGTGTTGGAGACCGCTGCCCTGGTTGCTGCTTGTGAGCAGGACTGGGATAAGGGGACTATCGCGACCTTTCAGAAGGAACAGGGCATTCACCAGAAGGTCTGGGGCAAGTTGGTCTCCATTGCCCGCAGCAAGAATCTGGAGCAGGTGCCTAAGGAGGACCTACCTGTCTCCTATACCGCTCTCTATGCCCTGGTGGTAATGACGCCCCAGGAATTGGCATCGGCACTCAAAGAGGGTCTGCTTAAGCGAATTCAACCAGTATCAAGTCGTTCAATCCTTGACTGGACCAAGGCATATCGCCTGCAGGGAACTGGGGTGGAACAGGAAATTCCTCTGACTCTGGTGCTGCGGGAGGACTTGAGCGATGAGCAACACCAAGAACTGCTTGTTGCCCTTCAGGAGGTGGCATCAGGATTCGGTGCTCAGGTGCTGCAGGGCAAGGGAGGCATCAAGCAGGCAGACGTCAAGGCAGATCTACGCAAGGCAAAGGCACAGAAGATAGAAGAGGACCTAATGCAGGAGATCGGCAAGGTGGTTGGTGCAGCACCGGAAGATCTCAAGAGCAGATTTGGAGTAAGTAGTGCTTCTGATTTGATCGAAGGACCCAGAACAACCTTCACTGGGTTCTTCCAGAATCTGGAGGGCAAGGTTGATGGTGCCTTTTGGAGGAACCACGGTCGTGCCTACTGCCTCAAGATTGCCCGTGACTTCAATCTGACCGACTCAAGAGCAGAGCGGTTTCAGTTGAAAGATCGCCTAAAGAAGGCAACGGACAAGTGGAACAAGGAGATTCAGGGTTTTGAAGAAATGGTTTTGGATATCAAATCGACTTATATGAACCGCTGAATACTTGGCGGATTTTTTTGAGGTCGCCCGTAACACTTTTTAGATTCAGGGGGACCCATTGATTTTCAACTGCGATCCCCTCACTCATAAATGCAGTCAAGGGCACTAATGATCTGATCAAGCAGGTGGTTGGGCATTGCTTGCTCAATTCCCCGAATCATTCCTGTGCCATCAATGCAAAAGTAATAATCCCTCATTCCTTTACTAAACCAGAAGGTACGAACGATCTGGGGTGTCTCATCGTCCAATAAGTCGTGAGTCAGGTCAATGGCATAGTCACTAATGCCCTGCCCCAGTGCTGTCTGAATGGTCTTGAGCAGTTCTAGGGCACCTTCTAGTTGCTCTGGCGTCAGGTGCCTCAGTGCATCTTGATACTGGTGCTCTACAGAAAACTTACTTTTGACTTTATCTGCATTCTTTTTGTTCATATGATTTGGGTCTCTTAGAGGACTTTTTGCTTCTTCATTAGGTCATAGATGGTCTTGATTGCGTAATCAATGACGGCATCGTCATTTGGAAACTCTTTCTGACCAGTAATGGTGCTTTTGACCTTATTCTGGATTTCACGCATCAGAATCCTGGTTTTACTAGTCATTTCTTAGGTTCTCGTAAAAGTCTTGAATCTTGAGTGCCATCAGTTCTTTTTGCTGGTGGTCCATCTCAGTCATCGGAAACTGGTAGGTATCTGGTAGAAAGTGTTCTAATGACTCTATCTGTTCTTGTAGGAATGAGATTCGTTGCTGTATATGTTCTTGAGTTTTCATAACCATTCCTTGATAAATCCAGAAGGAACTGTTTCGGGTCTTTTCAGGAAAAACTCTTCTTTCTTTATCAGATACTTCACCAAGTCTGATTTGTTCAATTGGTAATGAGAACAAAGGAAGGTCCAGGAGTCTCTAATGTGCTGCTCTCGTTGCTTGAAGGATACTTGTTCTCTTATTGCACCAGATTGATCTCTCATTTTATTGCTATGGATGACTAAGGTATTTATAGGGGTATCAAAGTATAAAGTGATTCCGGTAAAATCTTATCAATCGCAGTCTTTGCGGGCATTCCGGTGGGGTCTCTAAACACTCTACTTATGTTTTATAAGGTATTTCTAAAGCAACTTATAGGTGTTTAGAGCAGTGTCTTAGTGGAATGTCCTTCGGACATTGCCTTCGGCAACCAATTGATTTACGCTTGAGAACAGAAGAAAGCAGCAAAGCAATTCAATAAAGTTCCTATAACCTGTTGAAAGCGATACGTAGTATATATAAGACTTTGATATTACACTTATACCAGTCCCGAAACTAGTGCATAGGTATTCTACTCCCAAATTCAACATTTGTCAAGTTGACTGAATAGAGCAAATGCCTTATAATGTCAAAATAGAGTTTATCGATAGAGGCAAGTAAAAGCATTATGGAATCAGTAATTGACGAAAGATACAGGTTGTTATTGATAGAGCATTATCTTGAGAATAATAAAGAAGTTTCTGTTTCGGGTGGTACGGGAAAGTTGACATTCTCCTGTCCGTTTTGTGGTCCATTAGGGCGCTCAGAGGCAAAGAGGAAGCACCGAAAAGCAGCACTACTCTGGAATTCTGTTCAGCACTCCTGGGTCTTCTACTGTGCCAAGAAGGGTAGTGTCGAGTGTATGAATGGGAAGAGCTTTAGCAACCTCATTAGTGCCCTCAATCCTGACCTAGGAGAGGCATACAGGCGTGAGAGGTGGCATTCGGGCACAACGGGCAAAGGACACAACTGCAGGGCACCACAGCGTCTTGTAGGAGTATCTACGGGGGCATCTGGTGGTTAGGGTCAATAGGACGGTGCTCGAACAGAGTTAAACTTCTAAGAGATAACTCATTGGGTATGGGATTCCTTAAAGACCTGGTCAAGATTCCTTTTGACATGGTCAAGGCGATATGGAAGTGTCTGATGGAGGGAGGGAAGAAGTCCAGGGTCCAGTCATCCAACCAGGATTCCAAGGCGCAGGCAACGTTGCTAGTCGCCGCTCCCGGATCTTTTACTCCCCCAGCGCCTGCGACACCGCCAATCTTAGGAGCGTTTGACCCAAGCACCCTCTCTTGTGAAAAACATGAGGTGACCGTGGACGCCATAATCGACTACGTCGACAAGTGGGGTAACGCCACCCGTCGTGAAATTACTACTGAAGAGATCTACGACTACGAAGACGGTGTAGTAGTCATTCGTGCCTTCTGCCACAGGCGAAAGGACTACCGCACGTTCATCAGTAGTCGCATCAAGTACTGGGTCGACTCCAACAGCGGCAAGCCAGTCTCTCTACAGAACCTGGCGAATTATTTGGTCAAGGCGTCTCAGGTCGATCTGACAAGCATTGCGCTGAACATTCCCTCCACTGAGGGAGCAGAGATTCAGGTGTTCATCCACACTGCAGGGAATTATACACAGAATACCTACACCTCGCGAAACGGTTTAACCTATTACAGGATCTCTCTTCAGTTGGTAAATGCACTTGTCGATTACCTCCTGGGGTTGCCTCGATCGAGGACGCTGACGGAGAGCCTGAATTCTGAACAATTCGATGAAGTCAAGGACATCCTCCGAAGCCATCTGCAAACTATTAAGGTCACTGATACTCAAGCCTTTCTTGCCAAGAAAATTTTAAGAGAGTCCGAACTCTCAAGACGGAAGAACCTTGTCGACTTTGCACGTACTGCTCTTGCGGGGATGCCTGCTCAAGGCAGCGTGGTCCAACTGTTGGATGACGAACTGCTCGACCCATCTTTCCGCATCCCAGCTCCCAAATCTTTCTTCAACCCTCAGGCAAATCCAGAACAGAAGAAGGAACTTGATGAGTACCTTTCGAAACTTGCTGCAGAAAAGCAGCAGTCGGTCGCGGACATTAAATCCGAGTCAGAGCAAGCAGAGATTGAAGTTGATGATGCAATCAGCGATGAACTACCTAGGAGTAAGGCACGTGCGAAGAAGTACCGCAAGTCGGCAGAACTCAACGTCATTCGAAATCTTGCTCGACAGGAGTGCCACAACCAACTCCTGATAAACCTCCAGGAGGAAACCCTAATCTTTGAGCGTGAACCCTTTGAACAGGAGATTAGGAAGCGTGTCTGTGCCCTTCTCACCAATCAGGAGATCTCAAGGTACGGCGATATGATGCTCCCTTACCTGGGCAACGGGATTCAATTCGGTTATCTGGTGACTGGACTTAAGAAGAAGAACCGTGGTTGGTATCCCAATGAGAGCGGGAAGGTCGTCATCGATCTGAACAACATACAGAGGGACTGATACTCACGGTTTAATCAAGTCCAGAAGTGCCCCTGATTGATCCACCAGGCGGTGTCGCTTACCTGTGCTTCGTGCCCGCTGTTGGGCAGTTCGGAAGGCATCAGCGGCATTGTGCTTCTCCTGGAATCGCTGCCATTTGCCGAACTGATCCTGCCACTGAATGATAATGCGGACGCTCACAGGGTGAATAAATATCTGTGAGTTTATTCTATCCGCGATTTTGATTGACAGAAGGCAGGAGCATATTTGGAAAACAGTACATTCAGTTCTCAGGGAGCAGCGGTATCAAGCCAGACTTGCTCTCCTTGAGGATTTCTCCTTTTATGTCTTTCGCACAGACACCAATGCCGTCCTGGCAAGGGGTATTCAAGGGTTTGAGGCAGCTAAGTCAAAAGCAAATGATCTTCGCAAGCAAAATGGACTGAAGTGGGATCAGGTGAAATTCAAGGCAGAGCGTGGGACGCAAGGCAGTGTGGGCGGTTCATCAACAGCATCAAGGCAACCATTTGGCGTGAGTGCTGATGGCAGGACCTTCACAAATGCTTCTGGGGAGACCAGCAGGTTAGATTATGCCAAACGCTATAATTCGTCGAAAGGGCGTAGGTTTAGGGGATATACAGATTCTCAAGGCAATTATCACGATATTGATTGATGAAAAAGCATTCGCCCTTGGTCTGTCTGCTTGGTGATGGTCGGAACTTATTTCCGTTTCTCGTATGCAAAGTATATTAGTGTTCCAATGCAAATCGCAAAATAGACATACAGAAGATATCGCCCTCCATAGGCAGAGGTTCCATGAATTCCATTGCTCCATATCCCAATCAAACCAAGCAGATATGCTCCTGGAATTAGAGCAAGTACATAGGGGGAAAGTTCGGGAGAACGCCTGCTGATCAACAGGTAGATAAATCCAGTCAAAAAGTTTGAGATCCCAAATGTGCCAAGCATAAAATACTGATCAATCGGTGTTGTTTCCGCATTGAATCCAGCGATGTTTGTTCCTGACCACCTCAAAACAAAGGTGTGCATGATTCCCCTGATAAGGTCGTATATTCCTAGACCGAATAGGACTCTGGAAGGTACTTTATAGATGCCCATGCTCATTGAATTAGGTGTCGGACTGTTTTGGTCCTTCTATTCTACGCTTCTTGCCCTGATGATCAAAATATTCGTTGAGTCAGCACGACGCTGAGCATCCAGATAAGTATCTGCCTACGGTACTCCTTCCTCTAGTAGTGATGCCAGCGACCGAACTATTCTTGCCACTAGATCTGAAATATCATTGGGATTTCAGTATTTTTTAGATTTATCTTTGGTCAAGGGTATGACTGCGGCAAAACCTGAAATGTCTGCATCACTACTCTCCCCCAATACTCATCCAGCAAAATTGTTTCTTCGTAGGGAATGCCTAGTTCAGGCAATGCTTGATGCCAAAATGATGTGGCATGAATCGCCTGCTCTAATTGCTTCACTGTCCACTTTCCTGGATAGAAGGAGAACACTTGATTGGCAAGATAGGTCCCTATCCTTTTTCCTCGCATTGTTGGCACAATGTAGAACTCACGAAGGTCTCTTGCCTCTTCTTCGGGAACTGATGCTGCGGCAAACCCAATTGCATTCGTGCTGTTCTGAAGAATGTATGCCTTAACTTCGCCACCAATAGTCGTGTCCAACTCGTAGAGACCTGTGAGGTTAGGGTTCTTCTTGGTAATTGGAGAGAACTCTGCCTCATACGCCTGGGCTAGATTGAGATAGGTAGAAAGGTTGCTATCGCAAACCGCCTTCAGGCAGAGATTTTTCACTGGATCGTTGAAGAAAGTCACTGCCACTCAATGTTAAGCGTCATTTGAGTGACTCACATGCCTCCCCATCACCATCACGGTCAAGGTAGGTGTGCCCTTGCTTCAGGATGCTCTGCGAGCGGCAACCCGATAAGCGTCTGCCTGGTTCTGCTTGGTCTGGAAGTGATGCCAGTTGCTGTTTTGGTCTTGCCATTCAATGTTGATGGTCATCTGATCACCACCACAACTCCAACCCCAAACCCGCCAACGCCGCTGCCCGCCTCAAGCAGGAACTAGAAGCAACCTCAGCGGCGGGTGCCTTAGACGCTGTTTCCAAAGGTTCCGAAGCAACCGCCGAGTAGTGGAGGAGATCTCCATCGGCGGTAGGGATGCTCAGACGCCTTGAACTCAACTGAGATCATCTGACCACCACGCATTTGAGTGCTGGCAATCACCCAAAGAACAGCGGTTGCCCGTTGAATAGGGTCTCGGTGGGATCTCCCGTTTGCCCGTAAAGGATGCTGAGATCATTGAGCGCCGACCCTGTGAAGGACGTACCCGATGCAGGTGCGATGGTTGCTACCAGTTCTGATCCACTGAAGACCTGATATCCAAAGGTGACTTTGGTTTTACTCTTGCCTCTACCGATGGTTTTACTTAGCGAATTTATTTTGTATGATTCCTCACCTTTAGAAAGGACAATATGGTCTTCCCCTTTCGTATAATTAGTAGTCAATGCTGATCCCGTATTGCTGGCACTGTAAGCATCTGAAGTGAAGTCGGAAGTGCGCAGGTCAAAGACATCCAGTGCGCCCTTAGTGCCGATCAGGGTGTCAATTACTATTCTCTTTTGGGTTTGAGACTCGGAGAAAATACCACCACCAATCAACCAGTTGCGGTAGGAACCACCAGTGATAATGTCTCTATTGAGACCGCCATCAGCAATCAGTTGCCCATCGAAGGCAGGGCGCTGGTTGTCGCCTGCTACGCCCTGGGCACTAATGGAGTTGGCAGCGCCTCCAGCAGTGAAGGTGATGCCATCCACATCCGTAAAGCGGTCAATGAGGGAGTAGGAGGTCTGATTGACGTACTTTGGTTTCCTGGTGGTGCCGATGTTTACTCGGGTGGTGGTGATCTGTTCAACAGAAGCACCAGTCCCTGCCCCTAACGGAGTGACCGAATTGGACTGCACTCCAGGACTTGAGTAGTTGGAGATCAGGATCGGTGTGGCGTTTGAGGTCGAGACGCCATTGATGAAGAGAGGGGAAGTAGGTGCCTCGTTGACATCCAGGACAGTAGCGGTCACTGCCTTGGTGTATGTCAGTCCAGGAGTTCCGTTATCAGTTACCTGTATGTTGAGATTCAAAGTTGGGTTGGTTTCAAAGTCAATGGATGCTCCGGACTTGACCCTGACTTCATTGCTGACGATTTCAACTAGTGCGTTGTCAGCATCGTTGGTGCCGTTACCCGCCACCAGGGCATAGGTGAAGGTCGAACCAGCATCAGGATCCGTTGCCGACAGGGTGCCAATGACGGTGGCAGCAGGACTGTTCTCCTGAACGCCACTGCTTGTGAAGATCAGGTCAGTTGGTGCCTCATTGAGGTCAATGACAGAGGCAGTAACTGCCTTGGTGAAGGACAGACCTGGAGTGCCGTTATCGGTGACCTGGATATTGAGGTTCAGGAGTGGGTTGGTCTCAAAGTCGATAGATGCACCAGATTTGACCCTGACCTCATTGCCGACGATCTCCACCAGGTTGTTGTCGGCATCGTTGGTTCCATCACCTCCAACTAGTGCAAAGGTAAAGGAGGAACCAGCATCAGGATCCGTTGCCGACAGGGTGCCAATGACCGTTGCAGTAGCACTGTTCTCCTGAACGCCACTGCTGGTGAAGATCAGATCAGTTGGTGTCTCATTGATGTCAATGACAGAGGCAGTAACTGTCTTGTCATAGGTCAGTCCTGGATTGCCGTTATCAGTGACCCGGATATTGAGGTTGAGGAGTGGGTTGGTTTCAAAGTCAATGACTGCACCAGATTTGACCCTGACCTGATTGCCGTTGGCGATCTCGACCAGGTTGTTGTCGGCATCATTGGTTCCGTTACCGGTGGCGAGGGCATAGGTAAAGGTCGAACCAGCATCGGGGTCAGTTGCGGCAAGGGTGCCGATGACAGTTCCAGCGGGACTGTTCTCGTTGATGCCGGTGGAGGTCAAGGTGAGGTCAGTGGGTCCCTCATTGGCAATCCAGACACCACCAGGAATTTGGGAGACATCAAATAGCCAGTTCTCCCAAAGCTCGTTTTCAGTGGTTGCAGTTCCGTAAGGTCCTGAAATTTCTCCCGTCACCTTATCAACCACCCACAGCGGAACAGTTACCATCCCAGCAGTAGCGTTGCCCGTATTGGCAGCAACAATAGGGTTAAGGTCGGCGTCTAGTCCTATGACGCCTCCGTATGGAGAATAAGAGGCACCACTTGAGTTTAGTTTTGTTCCAAATAGATTTGCTGATTTCCACTCAACTGCACCCGTCTTGTCTAATTTAATAATGTATTTTGGGGCGTACCAATTAATATCACCAACGTATACATATGATGTTCCGTCTGGGCTAATGATGACTTTCTGGGCGTACTCACCCCAGGTGACATTTGGGCTGAATCCAGGCATGCCTGCTTCGGGCTCGAAGTCGGTTACAGCCGTTGTCCACTGTGTAGTGCCATTAGCAGACACTGAAACTATAAACCCTCCGCGCTGATATCGACTGTCGGTTGGATTTGAGGGGGCTGAAACACTATTTAGCTGGACCGAGCTACCATCATTGGTGTTTATGTTAATAATGACTCTCGACGACCCGTCCGCTGCAATGTCTATCAAGCCTCCGCCAAAGCGAGCACTTGCTCCTGAGTAGCTCTGCAGGTTCCAGGAGAGTAAGGATCCGCTATCGCTAATCCTTGCAATAAAAATCCTGCCAGTCTCAACTCCTTGCTCCGCGAAAAAGGTGGTTGATTGGGGGTCGTTATTCGCTATGTCATCATATACTCCCAGGATATAGTAGCTTCCGTCTCTAGACTTTAGAGCATCTCTGACGTAAATTTTTAGATTGCTCGCGCTTACGCCAATTGTCGGTCCTAGCACGGCTGCCAGGTCGAATGGAATGCTGGATTTCTCTAGGTATGATGTTCTAAAGCTGGATCCATTTATTGAGTAAGCGGAAGAAAACTCGGCTGCAACTTTATTCTGTTCCACGAGAACGAGTCCATGGTCAGTGCTGTTATTTTTAATTAGGTGTCTCTCTGCACTTTCAGAAAGCATTTGTCCACTCAGAAGTGCCGCAAAATATTCCCCCTCATCTCCAGGAGTATCCACCGCATTCAGAAGACCGTCTAAGTGATGCCCCAGCTCTTCTGTGAGCACCGCAATCACCTGCTCCTTGCTTGCCCCTGCTAACCAGTCCGCATTGAGATAAATGGTGCCCGTGGAGATGGCATAAGCACCCAGTGCCCCGTTGATATCCGCTGAAGAGAGCAGGACAATCGGCGGCAGGGCACTGAAGACACCCGCAGACCACTGGGAAGTCAGGTCAGTAAGTGCCCCAGGTTCCCCGTTCAGCAGCAGTGCTTCCTTGGCAGCAGCAGTCAGTCGACCATTGGCGGACCAACCCTGAAGCAGCAGGTGCCACTCGGGCAGAAGGGCACCCAGGAGGTTCGTCGCAGCACTAGAGATTGCCATTCGGTCCTGCTCCTGCAGTGGACTAGCGAAGAGACCCAGGAAAAATCCCGAACCTCTTCATTTTTTCTTAAAAATTATCCTAACCCCTGCCCGTGATGGATAGGAATTTTATGCAGACCTGCCTTGAGTGCTTATGCCCAGTCTGACTGGGTATTCCTCCTGCTTTATGCATTTCCTGCATAAATTCTGAATGCGTTGTGCTGACCTGTTTTGGGGTTATGGATGACCTACTTATCGGGGGTCTTGCGTCACAAGTGCCTCAGGGGTTCCTGCCAGGTGCCTCTACCCCCACAACTCCAACCCCAGACCCGCCAATGCCGCCGCCCTCCTGAGACACGAGGACGCAGCGACCTCAGCAGCAGGCGCTTTGGATGCCGACCCCAGGGGTTCCGATGCCACTGCTGAGTAGTGGAGCAGGTCTCCATCTGCGGTTGGGATCGTCAATCGCCCAGTGACCACAACGGCACCCCCAACCTCCTGAACCGACTGCACTTCCCAACACCAACCAGGAGCACGGTGGTGAAGGTGACGGGCAATGGTGTTCCAGGGGCAGTAGGTCAGGGTTGCTGTGCCCTGCTTTCTGGTCTTGAGATGCCGTGGGTCTATCGGACGGGACAGGTCCGCCAGGGTTTCGGCAGTGGGGCGAAGAGAGAACTTGATGGCAGTGGTTGCCTGAGTGCCGTTGCTGGATTTCTTGAGCATTGGATTGACTCTCTGTGGAGTTCAGTGCTTAGAGTATAGCGTAAGATACGGGCAAGCAGTCGTCAGGTGCTTTCTTTTGTGAGGCAGAGATAGGTGCTCGTCAGCGGTTGTGCCCGTCCATCACGTTGTGCCTGACCCTGTAGACCCTTGATGGCATCCCTGATTTCGGGTGAGTAGTCCCAACTAGTTCTTGACCGCTGCTTGAGAATCCAACCACCAGGGGCACGAACACCAAAGCGAAGTTCAGAATCGCCAAAGGTGCTCAGCAGTTCGGCGTCAATTACCTGCCTCTCATGCTCAAGGGTCTTGATGGTGCCTGTGACCTCCACCCGCCGCTGAATCAGTTGGTCGGCATTGAGGTCAGCAAGGTGGGGGAATGGGTCTGGTGCCTCTGGCGGCAGTGCCCTGAGAACCCGCTGAAGATCAGATGGGGAGATTGGTGGAGTCATCAGTCATTTTTGATTGCACCCTCTTTCACCAATCGGTTGTAGTGACACTGGATTGCGTCCTCAACTATTGAAGCGAGGGTTATGGGTTGATTGGTGCGCTGCCGGAAATGCTGGATATGGGAGACCAGTTTCATCGTGTCCTCACTGAGGCGGATTCCAAATTGTTTTGGAGCGTCAGGGTGTTCAGATGCCATTGCTGCTGGGGCGAGTGGGTGAAGTGTGGCAGGGGATTCCGCCAGCACCAGCAGGGATCAAAAAGCACATTGCTGGGAACCTCTGTGGGTTTCAGGGAAAAGGGTTGGAGGGGCGAACTGCTTTGAGTTTCTTGCCCCTCAACACTGAAATCATAGCACCATATCAGCAGGATGTGGTGTTTGATGCTCAGAAACAGTCAAACCGCAACCAGTTCAGGCACCTCCTGCGATGCCGCCACCTCCAGAGCAACCGCATCCAGCATCTGATCGGCAACTGAGCGGTGAGTGGTCGGCGTCAGATCACCAAAGCGGGCATTGAGTGCCTGGGAGAACAGATTCGTGAACTCGGTGCTGATGGTGGTGGAAAGCAGGTCAGCAGCAAACGCCCAGTGCTGAATCATTGCCGCAGCACTGAGGTTTCCGCCCGCAGCAGCATCAGCAGAATCCTGTTCCCACTGGCAGCAGCGGTCACGAAGGGCAGCAACCATTACGCCCTGGGCGGCATTGAGGGTCGCAAGGTCAATCGTGGAAAGGTCGGTACGCATGGTCTGAACCTCTTGTGGGTTGCTGGTGAGTGGGTTGAGAGGGCGGGTTTCTAATGAACCTCTTGCCCTCAACGCAGTAATCATAGCACAGGGAACTGAGCAAGGAGCGCAGAGTGCTTTGGATTGCGGAATGTTCTGAAGGTTTCTGCTGTGTGTTTTGCCACAGACCGCCCTTTAGATCCCCAATAGAAAGAAGGTTGTAGGCGGAGTCGTGATGAATTTGCTTCTTATTCCTTCCTTGCTTGCCTTTGTCGCCCTAGTGGGATTCCTTGTGGTTCAGGCGATGTTCAGGTTTGCTGCCTAATACGCTTTATCTTGTGCCTGGCACTATGACTGCCCATTGAGGCACTGGACTTGCCTGCTAAGGCACTTGAGGTATTGTGCTCCTTATGGCAAAGCAAGTCCGTCTGACACTCGCCAAGGCACTTGCCAAGGCAAATCTGCGTCGTGCGGAGGCGGGTGAGAAGGCAATCACGATGAATGCTCTGGCAGTGGCGGCAGGAGTGGCGGCAACGACCATCACCCGACTGGCGAGGAACGATCAGAAAGCGGCATCAGCACTTTCCTTGGATTTGGCATCCAAGATCGTGACGGTGCTGGATTGTGGGATTGAGGATTTGTTGGAGGTTGTAGAAGATTGAATTGCTGATGCAAACCTCATCGATCCCAATATCGCTTGCCATCAACCCCTTTTTGCGTCAATTGTCTTGATGCGCGACGCGTGAACT
>JAHLYR010000064.1 GCA_025128025.1 Synechococcus sp. CS-1330 | reverse complement strand
GGCCCGACGGCCCGCCTGCAAGCGCTTCTTAAGCAGGGGCGCACTAAGCCCAGCAGCCTGGGCCAATTCCGCCTGGCTTGGCTTGTTGCCCAGCTGCACCTCCAACTCCTGCTCCAACTCCTCCAAACCCACCAGCTCCTGCACCTGGCGGCCCAGCGTGATCTCCTGCTCATGGGATAGCAGCGGTACTCGGCCGATGTCCCGCAGGTAGCTGCGCACTAGGTCGCCGCCTGATTGGGCCGAGGCAGTACCGGCACTGGTGCTGGAGCCAAGAGCGGACAGGGCGGGCATGGCGAGCCGGGTTACGAAACTCTTTGGTTTCGCAAACCTACCACCGTTTTGGGTTGGCCTCCGCAAGCGGTCCCACCAGGCCCCCTGTACACCCTTACGGTAGGAGTCCGAAACTTTCTGATGGCTAGGCCGCCGAGCTCAATGCCAGAAAACTCGACGCCGTTAAATCTCCTTTGCGTATCAGGCGGAACAGAATTCGAGCTAAGAAAGCAAGCGTCGACATTGACGAAGCTTATTGAAGCCAATGAGGAACTAGGACTAGGAAATATCTGCGAAACAATCAACACCAACAGCAAACACTTAAAACATAGACTTGTATGCATAGGGAAAGACTATCCAAGCATCCTAAACCAATTAAAAGCTTACAAATTAGGCGGTCCAAATGCAGCAACAGACATCGGCGCAGTCAGCAACAAATCATCATCGAGACAAGAAAAATTAGCTTTTATGCTTGCCGGACAAGGCTCCCAGTATGTCGGCATGGCTCATTCTCTTTACACCACTCACTCCGTATTTAGAGAGGCTTTCCAGCGCTGCTCAATACTGCTTGATCCGCATCTAGATCGTCCTCTTGCCTCTGTGTTGTATCCCGAAACAGGACAGGCAGATCAAGCTGCTGAATTAATCAAACAAACAGCATTCACCCAACCAGCCCTTTTTGTGTTGGGCTACGCATTAAGCGAAATGTGGTCCAGCTGGGGAATACGGCCTGACTTCTTAATCGGCCATAGCGCTGGCGAGATTATGGCTGCCTATCTGGCCGGAGTTTTCAGCCTAGAGGACGCCCTGAAAATCGTGACAGTCCGGAGCAAACTAATGCAGTCTCAACCCAGCAATGGCGGCATGCTCATGCTTGTTGCTAAGCCGGAAGAGGTCAGAGAGCTAATTTCTAATGCTAATGATGGTTGCAACAACTTGGTGATAGCTGCATACAATGGTCCTAGCAACACTGTGGTATCAGGCCCAGAGGAGGCACTCAATCAACTCCTAGCCCACACAACTTCCAGCAGCATCAAAACCAAAAGACTAGAGGTTTCACATGCATTCCATTCAGCTGCTATGAAGACGCTAGTGCCAGAACTCAGAAAAACTCTGTGCCAAATTAATTTCCAGCAACCCATTCGTCCATTTGTTAGCAATGTAACTGGCAGACAGGTAGGCCCAGAGATAGCCAGTAGCGACTACTGGTGTGATCACGTAACCAGCCCGGTGCGCTTCGCACAAGGAATGAACACGTTGGCAACCAATGGCGTCCGCAACTTTATAGAGCTGGGAGCAAGTTCAACCCTTTTGAGCCTAGGCCGTCAATGCTTAAAAAATTCAGGCCTAGCTAACATAAATAACTGCAATTGGTGGCCAAGCCTGCGCTATGGCAAAAACAACTGGGAAACTATTTTAAGCAGCTTAGGCAAAATATATAGCTACGGCTACCAAATTGACTGGAAAAGCTTCTACAAACCCATGGGCGGCCATCAAATACCATTAGAAGGATTCACTTCCAATACATAAAGGCATTGCTTTCACTTATTTCTATAAAGAATTAACCAATCAAGTCTATTGATTCGCAAACCATGGCCTCTGAACGGCTGCAAAAACTGATGGCCAACGCCGGGCTCTGCTCCCGGCGCCAGGCAGAGCAACTGCTGGCTCAAGGCCTGGTGCAGGTAAATGGTGCCGTAGTCCAGCTGGGCGATCGGGCTGACCCCGAGCGCGATCGCATCACCGTGCGGGGAGAGCCCCTGGCGGCCCGGCCCCAACCCCTGCTGCTGTTGCTCAACAAGCCGGTGGGGGTGGTTTGCAGCTGCCACGATCCCGAGGGACGAACCACCGTGCTGGACCTGCTGCCAGCGGAGCTGAGCCACGGCAGCGGGCTCCACCCGGTGGGGCGGCTCGATGCCAACAGCCGCGGCGCCCTGCTGCTCAGCAACCAGGGGGAGCTAACCCTGCGGCTCACCCATCCCCGCTACGGCCACCGCAAGACTTACCGGGTGTGGGTGAAGGGCCAACCGACGGACTCGGTGCTGGAGCGCTGGGCCGCCGGAGTGCCCCTTGATGGCCAGGCCAGCCAACCTGTAGGGCTGGTACTGATTCAAAGGCGCCCCCAGGCAACCGAAATCGAACTGCGGATGGGGGAGGGACGCAACCGTCAAATCCGGCGCACCGCAGAGGCCCTTGGCCACCCCGTGCTCGATCTGCAGAGGCTGGCAATCGGCCCCCTGAAGCTGGGCGAATTACCCGAAGGGCGCTGGCGGCGCCTCGATCGCCAAGAATGGCAATCGCTTAATCCCCCGCCCCCACCCTGAGCCCCTCCACCCCGCTGCCACCAAAGCGCCCGCGAGGCCGGCCCGGCCGCTGGTGGCGCCCTGGCTGCTGGTGGCGCTCTGGTCATTCAGCGGCCCCAAGTGGCCCTGCCGAGGCTCCGGCTGATCCGTTGATAGCAGCAGGCCAGCGACTGCGGCTGCGGCGCGAAGAACGGGGCCTGAGCCTGCGGGACCTCGCCCTGCAAACACGCATCAGCGCGGCAGTGCTGGAGGCCATCGAGCGAGGCTGGCGCGACCGCCTACCAGAAGCCACCTACCTGCGCACCATGGTGCCGCTGATCGAGCGGCACCTAGAGCTGCCGCCGGGCAGCCTGGAAACGGTGCTGCCCAGCAGTGAGAAAAACCGTTTTCAGGGCCAAAGGCGAGAGCCCCTGCTGGTGCGTTTTACGCCGGGCTCAATCGATGTATTCACCACCTGGCAGGGCACGCTGCTCTACGGCCTGCTGACCCTGGGCTTGATCTACGCGGTGAACCTGCAGCAGCAGCAACTGGCAGCCCGGGGGCTGCTGGCGCTGCGGCCAATTGCGCCGCTGCCTGCCGGAGACCAGGCCAAAGCGCCACGGCCTGAGCAAGCCCTGCTGCAGCTTTATCCCGAGCTGCGCCCCCTGGAGCTGGCCGCCAGGGGCCAGGGGGTAGGGCAACTGCGGCGGGCAAAGCCAAGCCAAACACCAGCTGCCGGAGTGCTGGAGCTGCAATTAAGCCAGCCCAGCCAGCTGACGCTGGAGAGCGCCAGCGGAGTTCGCACCAACCTGCGCAGCAGCAGCGGCAGCCTCAGCCTGCCCCTGAATGGCAGCTTCCGCCTCAGCCTCAACCCTGCACCCAGCGCCGGCGATCTAGTGAACTGGAACGGCACACCCCTGCAGCCGGTGAAGGGCCAGCCGGGTCAGTTCAGTTCACCAGCAGAAGCATCCCGGCCGTAGCGCCCCGCCATGGCGCCGTAGCCCTGCAGGGCCCCATCCAGGCTGGCCACCGGCTGCTGCAGGCGCCAAGTCCAGTTGCCCGAGCTGGTGCCTGGGGTATTGAAGCGGGCCCGGTCGTCGAGCTCGAGCAGATCCTGCAAGGGCACCACCGCTAGGTCGGCAGAACTGGCCAGGGCCAACTCCAGCAGCTGCCAAGCCGGCGACGTGATCGGTGCACCCACCGCATCGGCCACCCGCTGGCGGGCGTCGTCACCAAGGCTCTGCCACCAGCCAACGCTGGTGGCGTTGTCGTGGGTGCCGGTATAAACCACCCAGCGGCGTCCGCGGATGTTGGCGGGTAGGTAGGGATTGGTGGAGTCGCCATCAAAGGCGAACTGCAGGATCTTCATGCCTGGCAGGTCGAAACCATCTCGCAGGGCCTCCACCGCCGGGGTGATCACACCAAGATCCTCGGCAATTAGGGGCAGGTGCCTGCCGCGGCGCAGCCAGAGCAAGGTCAGTAGCGGCCAGCCTGGAAACCAGCGCCAGCTTCCGTTTTCGGCAGTGAGTGCATCACCCGGCACACTCCAGAAAGACTGCAGAGCACGGAAGTGATCGAGCCGCAGCTGGTCAAACAGTTCGAATTGGCGCTGCAGGCGGGCCAGCCACCAGCTAAATCCGCTGAGCAGGTGCCTGGACCAGCGATAAACAGGGGTGCCCCACAGCTGGCCGGTGGCCGAGAAGTAGTCGGGCGGCACGCCGCTCTGGGCTGTGAGCGAGCCATCGGGGCGCAGGGAGAACAGGGAGGGGTGGGCCCAGACGTCAGCGCTGTCGTGGGCGACGTAAAACGGCAGATCGCCCAACAGCTGCACGCCGGCCTGGCTTGCCTGGTGGCGCAGCTGCTGCCACTGGCGCTGCAGCTGCCATTGCAGCAATTGCTCCTGCAGGAGCAAATAGGCATGATCGGCGGCAATTCGCGCTAGGGCGCGGCGCCGACGCTGGGCCAAGGGCGCCGGCCACTGCCACCAAGGCTGGCCGCCTTGGAGCCGGCGGATCACCATGAAGAGGGCGTGGTCTGGCAACCAGCGCCGTTGGCGACGCTGCCAGCGAGCAAACTCACGCTGCTGCTTTGGGGGCTGGGCAGCCCAGCGACGGGCCAGGGCCTCCCCTAGCGCCGTGCTGCGGGCAGCGACCAGCGACAAATCCATCGGCCCTTCAGCCGCAGTCGCACCGGGCAGGGCCTCGAGATCCTCTGGCTGCAGAAAGCCCTCCTGCCGCAGCCGCTCGCCATCGAGCAACCAGGGGTTGAGGGCCGAGCCGCTAGGAGAGCTGTAGGGCGAGCCGGTGCTGTCGGTGGGGGCGAGGGGCAGCAATTGCCAAATGCCAATGCGATGGCGACCGAGGAGGTCAATCCAATCGTGGGCAGCTTGTCCAAAGCTGCCGCAGCCACCTTTACCGGGCAAGGCGGTGGGGTGCAGCAGCACCCCGGCATGGCGGTGGGCCTGATTCACGAGGCCGGCAGCCGATATCTACTAATGATGGCCTTGGCAAACGCCGGGATGTGAGATTCGAGCTTTTCCGGATGGTTACGCCGCAACCAAAGGGCGTTGCGGGTGAAGTGGGAGTCGATCGAAAAGCGGCCGTATTCCAGGCCCTTCGGCCCAAGCCGCTGCACCACTAAACCGATCAGGTTGGCCAGCCAGATGGGCAGCTTCAGGGCCTTGTCGTAGGCCTCGATGCCCTGCTGCACCGCCGCAAAACGCTCACCACTGGAGCTGACTGGTGCCACGTCGAGCTCCTCCTCCACCAGATCCAGCAGCAGCTGGCCCCTGGGGTTGCGCACGGTGAGCCATTGGCGGCCGAAGGTCGCGCCCATGTAGCCCACCACCAGGTCGGCGCCGGCGTTGGTGTAGTCGAAACAGCTCAAGCAACTTGGAGCAAATACATCCTTGAGCTTGGGTGTGTCCAACCCAAAGAAGGGCACCGTTTCCTCGCGGCCGTCGCTGTGGCGGAAGTGGATGCGGAAGTCCTGCATGAACTCGTAGTGCACCACCGTCTCTGGCGAGCTGACGGTGCTGTCGAGGAAGGTCTGCAGGCCCGCTCGGCTGACGTTGTCTACGCAAGGCAAGCCCAGCACGTAGAGCTCGTCGAGGGGAAGGGTGGGTTGCACCGCCCGCAGGGCCTGGATCTGGCAGCCCACGCCGATCGCCAGCAGCTTGCGGATGCCGCTGCCGGGCAGCTGCTCCAGCACCTCCAGATTTGGGGACAGGGTGGGCTTATTCACCCGGGCGCTGAGCACCTCCTCCGGGGTGCGGGCAAGGCGGGGCACGGGCGTGAAGCGATCGTGCTCGCTTTGGCCAACGCACAGCACCGCATCCACCAGACCCGTTTCTAAGGCCCGCACACCGATGCGGCTGACGATCCCCGTCCACTGGGCCCCTTCGATCGGTTGCTGCAGCCGGGCGGTGAGCATGCGCTGCTGCACCCCGAAATAAAGCTCCTCCTCGTTGTCTAGATCGCGGCTACGACCATGGGCCGCTGCCTCCATCGCCTCAAAGCGCTGCTCGAGAAAGGCGCAGCTGTTTTTCACGTAAGCAACCCAGCGGCTATCACAAAGACCGCACTGGCTGCATAGATCTTTGGCGGGGTAGACGCTGCCCTTAGCCAGGGGCCGGGCCCGCTCATGGGGAGCACTGGCAGCCATCAGCGGATTTCCCCATCGCATCTGCGCAGCCACAACCTATCGGGTATAGGGCGGAGAGGCGTGGGCCAAAGTGGATTGCCGACAAGCCCCCATGGCCCGACGTTCCGCCCCAAGCCAACCCAGCCGGGGATCCAGCCTGCTGCGGCTGGCTGCGGTAGCCGTGGGCGTGGCCATGGGCGCTGGTCTGATCGGTGTGCTCTGGCCCATACGCGACCGGGCAACCGAACCGCTGCAGCGGATCACCCCAGCCGACCTGGCCAAGCCCCCCAGCCGCAGCATCACCCTGCTGGTGATCGGACTGGACAGCGAGCGTCCCGGTGATCCACTCAACAAGGCCGCTCCCCGGGGGGCAGCCAACGCCGATGTCCTGCTGCTGGTGCGAGTTAATCCCCAGGGGCCCCTGCAGGTGCTCAGCCTGCCTCCCAACCTGGCTGTTCAACTACCGGGCCAGAAACGCCCCCAGAGTCTCGGCAGCCTCTATCGCATCGGCGGCGTAGCCCTCACCGCCGATGCGGCGCGCAACCTGGTGGGCCTCGACTCGGGCCAGCCAGCGCGCTTTTTGGTGCTGGGCCGCTCCAACCTGCGCAGCCTGGTGGATGGCCTAGGCAGCATCGCCGCCAATCCCAGCCTGGCTCTTCGCTACAACGACAAGAGCCAGCGCTTCAGCATCAACATTCAGGGTGGGCTGCAACGGCTCAAGGGCAACCAGGTGGAGCAACTTGTGCGCTACCGCGATCCAGACCGGCCCGAGGAGAGTCGCCAGGAAAACCAGCAGCTGGTGATGCGCAGCTTGCTGCGGGAACTGGCCCTGCCGGAGCAGCTGGCCCAACTTGCCAATCTGCTCAAATCACTCAACAACCAGGGGGTTGTCACCAACTTGAGCCAGCCAGAAACCCTGAGTCTGCTGGCAGCTGGCCTAGATCAGGCCGAGAGCGTGCAATTCACCAGCCTGCCCCTTGCACCGGCAACGGAACCGACACCAACCACTGCCGGCTTGCGCGAGATCAGCAGCAGCGCCCCTGAGCCCCTCTGGCCGGCACCGGCCACCTCAACGGCTCAGCAATAGCTGCCAGCGCAGGGCAAAAGCATGGGCCAGGTCCAAAGGCTCCTCCAGGGTTCCTAGCCAGGGCAGGCCATCGCCGCGGCGCAGGTCTGGCTGCCAGGGGCCACCAGCCTGCACCAGCCCGGCCAAGGGCACTTGCCATTGATCCAGCAGGGCAGCCATCGCCGCCGGCAGGCCCGTCTGCAGCTGCTCAGCCGCCAGCAGCAGCAGCACCGGCTGGCGCCAGGCCCCCAGGGCCTCGGCCCAGTGGCCGAATCCCTGCAACACCAGGCCGGGATCTAGCGGCAAGGGCACCAGGCCTGGTCCCTGCTCAGCCAGGGAGGCCAGGGATTGGGGCGGTTGCTCAATTGCGAGCGGTTTGCCCCAGGGCAGGCCCAGGGCCAAGGCCAGCGGTGGCCCTGCTTCTGCTTGCAGCGCCGCCACCTCAGCCGCCTTACCAGCTCCCAGCAGCACCAACGGGCGTTGCCGACCAGGCAGGGAAAGAGTCATGGATTTTTGTACTAGGTGGGCGGGCTCGCTTCTACCATCAGGTTTCAGCCGACGCGTTAGCGCCCGCCGTGACCAGTTTTCTGACCGCTGATCGCGTGGCACCCCAGGGCAGCGCGAGCCAGTCGAATCACGACACCCGGCGTTTGCGGCTGTTCAGTGGCACCGCCAACCAAGCACTAGCTAAAGAAATTGGCACCTATCTGGGCGTGCCAGATGGGCCGCGGGTGATCAAACGCTTTGCAGACGGCGAGCTTTATATCCAGATTCAGGAGTCGATCCGCGGCTGCGATGTTTTCCTGATCCAGCCCACCTGCGCCCCGGTGAACGATCACCTGATGGAGCTGCTGATCATGGTGGATGCCTGCAAGCGGGCCTCGGCCCGGCAGATCACCGCAGTGGTGCCGTATTACGGCTATGCCCGCGCCGACCGCAAGACCGCCGGACGGGAGTCGATCACCGCCAAACTCGTTGCCAACCTGCTGGCTAAATCAGGGGTGGATCGGGTGCTGGCCATGGACCTGCACTCCGCCCAGATCCAGGGCTATTTCGACATCCCCTGCGACCACATTTATGGCTCGCCGGTGCTGGTCGACTATTTGCGCACCCGCGACCTGGGCGAAGTGGTAGTGGTGTCCCCGGACGTGGGCGGTGTAGCCCGGGCCCGGGCCTTCGCCAAGCAGATGAATGATGCACCCCTAGCGATCATCGACAAGCGTCGCTCCGGTCACAACGTGGCCGAAAGCCTCACCGTGATTGGCGATGTGGTGGGCAAGACCGCAATCCTGATCGACGACATGATCGACACCGGCGGCACGATCTCTGCAGGTGCCCGGCTGCTGCGGCAGCGGGGGGCAACCCGGGTGCTGGCCTGCGCCAGCCATGCGGTGTTTTCCCCGCCGGCAATCGAGCGGATGTCGGAGCCTGGGTTGTTCGAGGAGGTGATTGTCACCAACAGCATTCCCCGCCGCGATGACGACCGCTTCCCCCAGCTGCAGGTGCTCTCGGTGGCCAAGATGCTCGGCGAAGCGATCTGGCGCATCCACGAGGAGAGCTCGGTGAGCTCAATGTTCCGCTGAAAGCAGTTCCGCTGAAGTTGCGCCGTTTTGCCCGCTTGAAGGCCTTTTTGCCAGCTGCGGCGAGCATTTTGCTCACCCTGCCTGGGGCTGCCACCGCTCCGCTGCTGGCCCAAACGCAGCCAGCTCCACCCCGGCGCATCGGCGTGTGGCTCACCAATAGCCCCAGCCCGCTCTACTACGACCCCGCCCGCATCGATCGGGCGGTGCAGGAGCTGGCCGAAGCGGGCTTCAACACCCTCTATCCCAACGTGTGGAGCAGGGGTACCACCTTCCACCGCTCCCGCCATGCGCCGATGGAGCCGGCCCTGGAGAAGGCCAACCCCAGCCTCGATCCGATCTGCCGCTTCACCAAGGCCGCCCATCGCCGCGGCCTGCAGGTGATCCCCTGGTTTGAGTACGGCCTGATGGAGCCCGCCGACGCAGCCGTTGTGCGCCAAAACCCCGACTGGGTGTTGCAGCGCCGGGATGGCAGCACTGAGATGGTCATGCACGGCAAGCCAATGGTGTGGCTCAACCCGGCCCACCCAGGGGTGCGGCAGCGCTTTCTTGGCCTGATCGGCGAGATCGTGCAGCGCTGCAGCGTCGATGGCATCCAGCTCGACGACCACTTCGCCTGGCCGGTGGAGCTGGGCTACGACCCCACCAGTCGCCAATTATTCCGGGCGGCCACGGGCCGGGAGCCCCCAGACGACCACACCGATCGGGCCTGGATGCGCTGGCGGCGTCAGCAGCTCACCGCCCTGCTGCGGGAGCTGCGGGGCCAGCTCAAGCCCTCTGGCACGGTGATCAGCCTCTCGCCGGGCCCCTTCCGCTTTGCTTACAACCACTGGCTGCAGGACTGGGAGCTTTGGTCATTGGGCGAGCTGATCGACGACCTCGTAGTGCAGAACTACGCCCACTCGCTGAAGGGCTTCGAAAAGGACCTCAACCAACCGGCCCTGGTGAAGGCGCGCAGCTGGGGCATGCCAGTGGAGATCGGCATCTTGGCGGGCTTCGGTGGCCGCACCCCATCCATGGCGACCCTGGCCCAGAAAGCCCAGCTGTCGCTGCAGCGGGGCCATGGCGTGATCTATTTCTACTGGGAGGGCCTTTGGGGTTTGCACGCCGGCCCAGAGGGAGCTGCCTACCGCCAAGCTGCCTTTCGCCAGCTGCACCAGAACTACCGGCGCTGATTAATCAGCGCCGAGGCACTGGCTCACCACCTCGCCGGTATTGGGCGAAAGCGTTGCTGCAGCCAGCTGCTCGAGGGCTGCGTGCATCGCGGCTGAACGAGCCGGTCCGTAGCTCTGCCAGCGGCTAAACACCTTGGCCAGGCGCGAGGCCGTGATCGGGTTGCGCTGGTCGAGATCGGCGATGCGAGCTGCCATGAAGCGGTAGCCGGAGCCATCGGCGGCATGAAACACCGCCGCGTTACCGGCAAGCCCCCCCAGCACGGCCCGCACCGAATTAGGGGCGGCTGGATCAAAGCGGGGATGCTCCAGCAGGCGCGCTACCCGCTCCAGGCCGTCGGCAAAGGGCGCGGAAGCTTCCAGGGCAAACCAGGCATCAAGGATCACCGGCTTGTGCTGCCAGCGCTGGTAAAAAGCCTCCACCGCCTGCTGGCGCTCAGCGATCGGATTGCACTGCAGGGCCCTGAGGCCAGCCCGGGCCAGGGTCATTGAGGGGCCTTGCACCGCCGCCGCTGCGGCCGCCGCCACCTGCGAATCACCGGCGGCCACCCGCCAGCTCCACACGGTGCCCGTGAGCATGCGATCCCCGTTACCAGCGGGCCAGGCCAGGCTCCACTGGGGCGTGCAGCGCTCTAGGGCAGCGGTCAGGGGCACGGCCAGGGCCGCACCAAAACGCTGCTGCAGGGCAAGCAGCGCCGCAAACAGGGCCGGGGGATCGGGCTCAGCGCCAACCGCAACGGCGGCATCTTCGAGCTCGGGCAAGCCTGGCAAGGCCAGCAACACGCTGCGGCTGGCCTCAGATAGGGAGGGATCGGCCAGGATCCGGCCGAAGGCATCGATCAGCTCCTCTTCCAGCAGGCCATCGGCCCTGCCTGCGGCGCGGGCCAGCACGGCTTGACGCAGCAGCACCTGGCCCGCATCCCAGCGGGCAAAAGGATCGCTGTCTGCAGCCAGCAGGTGCACCAGCTCGGCGGTGGGCCGGCCCATTTCCAGGATCACCGGTGCCGAAAAATGACGCAGCAGGGAGAGGGCCGGTGGATGGCCCTGGCGGGGTAGTCCCACTATGCGCAGGTTGTGCTGGGGCTGGTCGATCACCAGCAGGCGGGTGCCATCGCCAGCTAGCAGGGCTGGGGCTGGTTCTCCTTCGAGCCGCACGGGCAGGGATTCGCCGCCCTGACCCAGCAGCCCCAGGGCCAGGGGAATCACCAGCGGCTGCTTATCGCTCTGGCCGGGTGTCGCAGGAGTGTGTTGTTGCACCTGCAGCTCCAGTACGCCCGTTTCGCCATCCCAGTGACGCTGGATGTGCAGCCGCGGCGTGCCGGCCTGGTGATACCAGCGGCGAAATTGGGCGAAATCAAAGGGCGGCGGCACGGGCGCGGCATCCTGCATGGCCTGCACGAAGTCTTCGCAGGTAGCGGCGGTGCCGTCGTGGCGACTCACATAGAGCGCCATCCCCCGCATGAACACCTCCTCACCCAGCAGGGTATGCAACATACGAATAAGTTCCGATCCCTTTTCGTAGATCGTGGTGGTGTAGAAGTTGTCGATCGCCTGATAGGCATCAGGCTGCACGGGATGGGCAGTGGGTCCGGCATCTTCACGAAACTGGCTATTGCGCAACATCGAAACATTTTCGATGCGATTCAACGGCGCACCATGCATATCTTCCGTGAAGCTCTGGTCGCGAAACACGGTTAGGCCTTCTTTAAGCGACAGCTGGAACCAGTCGCGGCAGGTGATGCGATTGCCTGTCCAGTTGTGGAAATACTCGTGGGCAATCACGCTCTCGATCCGCTCAAGCTCGCCATCGGTGGCGGTTTCGGCGTCGGCCAGCACCAGCTTGGAATTAAAGATATTGAGGCTTTTATTCTCCATCGCACCCATGTTGAAATGGCGCACCGCCACGATGTTGAACTCATCGAGGTCGTATTCGAGGCCGTAGCGCTGCTCATCCCAGGCCATCGAGCGTTTCAGGGAGGCCATGGCGTGGGCGGTGTAAGGCGCATCGCCGGGTTCCACGTGGATACGCAGGGCCACGGCGCGGCCGCTGGCGGTGGTGAAGCTGTCTTTCACCTCCTCAAGCTGGCCCGCCACTAGGGCAAATAAATAGGAGGGTTTGGGGAAGGGGTCGTCCCAAACAGCGAAGTGGCGCCCGGCGTCGAGGTCGCCGGCTTCGATGCAGTTGCCGTTGGAGAGCAGTACCGGGCAGCTGGCCCGATCGGCCTCGATCCGCACCTGAAAGCGACTGAGCAGATCGGGGCGGTCGGGGTGAAAGGTGATGCGCCGAAACCCCTCGGCTTCGCACTGGGTCGTGAACAGCCCGCCACTGGCGTAGAGACCTTCAAGGGTGCTGTTGGTTTCCGGGTGGATGCGCACCCGGCTTTGCAGCTGAAAAGCTCCAGCGGGAGGCTGGGCGATCACCAGCTGGTCGGCGCTGAGCTGAAAGGCCTCAGCCGGCAGGAGCTCGCCATCGAGACGCAATTCCAGCAGCTCCAAGTCGACTCCCTGCAGCACCAACGGCCCCGGCTGGGCCAGCGGGTTGGGCAAGAAGGCCAGCTGCGCTACCACCTCGGTTTGGCCGGAGTGGAGCTGCACCGTTAGATCGGTGCGCGCAAGCAGATAAGGCGCCGGACGATAATCGGCGAGGCGCACGAGCGGCATGGGAATTACTTAGTGGTAGCGGGCTTGGGAGTAGCGGTCTTTGGGGTGGCGGGCTTTGGGGTGGCGGGCTTTGGAGTGGCAGGCTGGACTGTTGGCTTGGCATCGGGCGACTGCTTGATGGCGTCTTGCACCTTGGCCATCACATCTGCGGGCACCTCCTTGGGGCAGATCTCTGCGGCACCGAGGACAGCCGAGTTGATCGATCCCTTGCGCAGGTCGTCGATGCTGAGCGGCTTAGCTCCCACCTGGCTGATCACACCATCGTGCTGGCCCTGAATCAGCTGGGCGACGGTTTCGCCAGCAATGCCCACCGCTTTATCGAAGGGAACCCCTGCCCCCCTGGCAATGCATACGTTTACGGCTGCAATCCGGGTGTACAGGTTCATTTCCGCCTCAGTGGCTGGAGCGGCCAGGGCCGCTGCGGGCACCAGCAGCAGGGGAAGCACCAGCAGGGGAGCCAGAAAACTACGGGGCATCAGGAACACCGGAAAAGAAAATTTAATGACTGCATGCTGCTGCATCAGGACGGGGCGTCGGGCGGGATGGGCGCCCCCGCTTCTTCAACCCGGATCTCGTGGTGGGTTTCGGCCACATCCAGGGCGCCGTTCTTCCAGGAGTAGATCGAACGGGAGCGGTAGCGGTCCTGGTCGACCAGGCGAATGTGCTCAAGGATGTGCCACTCCTGGTAGCTGGATTCAAAAATCAGCTCATGCTCATCCACCTGGCGGATCTGGCTTTTGGTGGGAGTGCCGCTCAGGTAGCCACAGCTACGGCTGAGCTGGTGGCCGCACAGGGATGCCTCTATAGAGCCAGTGGGAGGGTAGCTGGGCTTTTTGTCGAAAAATTCGAACTCCTGCTCCGGCCACCAAGTAAAGCGATAGGTCTCATCTCCCTCGATCGGCTCACTGAATATTTCCACCCGCAGCATCATGTCGAGCCGCAGCGACTCGCCATCCTCAAAGAAATACAGCCGGCGCGAGCGCCAGAGGCCAAGGTTGCGGGCAAACCAGCGCCGCAGATTGCTGTCGAGCTGAATCCTCGGACGCGGCGCCACTGGCGGGGTGTTTGAAAGCATGCTCATGACATCCCGGCCCTAGGGCGCACGGCATTGATTGCTTTAGTCATAGCGAAATCGAGCTGCTGTGGCCAAATCCCCATAGGGTTGGCTGCGTGAACGCCGATCACCCCACCACGGCCGCCCAGGTGGCCAACGACGGAGCGACCGAACGCCCCGAACTGAAGCTGCTGCTTGTCGCCACCAGCTACCACCTGGCCAGCCAGGACCTGCGCAACCTGATCAAGTTCCTCAAAAGCGAGGAGTGCGCTTTCAAGGTGAGCCTGGAGATCGCCGACCCGGGCCACCAACCCCAGCTGCTTGAGCTGCACCGGCTGGTGGCCACCCCGGCACTGGTGAAATTTGCCCCCCTGCCCAAGCAGGTGATCGCCGGCAATGCAATCACCCAGAAGCTGCGCAGCTGGCTGCCGCGCTGGCAGCAGATGGAGGTGGTCACCAGCCTGGGCATGAGCCTGCGGCCCGCTGAAATTGATGGCAGCCGCACCAAGCGCGAGCTGCAGCTGGAAGACCAGCTGCTGGTGCTGCGCCAGGAAAACGAAACCCTGATCGAGCGCCTTGGGGTGCAGGAGCGCCTGCTGCGGATGGTGGCCCATGAGCTGCGCACGCCGCTGACGGCCGCCAAGCTCGCCCTCCAAAGCCACACCCTCGGCCAGATCGACGAGACCCGCTTCCGCGACGTGCTCACCCGCCGCCTCGACGACATCCAGGAACTCTCCAAGGACCTGCTGGAGGTGGGTACAACCCGCTGGGAAGCCTTGTTTAACCCCCAGCGCCTGGCGCTGGGCAAGGTGGCCGCCGAGGCGATCCTGGAGCTGGAAAAACTCTGGATCGGCCGCGACTTGGAGCTGATCACCGACATCCCCGCCGACCTGCCCGATGTGTTCGCCGACCAGCGCCGCATGCGCCAGGTATTGCTCAACCTGCTGGAAAACGCCCTGAAGTTCACCCCGGACCGGGGCCGGGTGCACCTGACCCTGCTGCACCGCACCGACCAGTGGGTGCAGCTGAGCATCTGCGACACCGGGCCGGGCATCCCCAAAGCCGAGCACCAACGGATTTTTCTGGATCGGGTGCGCCTGCCCCAAACCTCCGGCACCACCTCGGGCTACGGCGTCGGCCTATCGGTGTGCCGCCGCATCGCCGAGGTGCACGGGGGGCGCATCTGGGTGGTTTCGGAGCCCGGCGAGGGGGCTTGCTTCCACGTCAGCGTGCCGGTCTGGAGCGGCCAGGCCCAACGCGCGCTGACGCCAAGGGGCCCTGATCGTCGTGTCGCCCCCCACTGAGAACAGGCTCTGAAGCGCTGCTCGCCTTGACGAAGGGTCCCCCTGCCCCGTAGCTTCCAATACATCAACGCCCTACAGCGTTGTGGCCTCGCCCCCATCGTCTAGAGGCCTAGGACACCTCCCTTTCACGGAGGCGACAGGGGTTCGAATCCCCTTGGGGGTATACACAATTTCAAGTCCTGCTTTGATCAGGACTTGGCAGCGCGGCGTTCGGCCTCTCGCTGCACTCCCCGCAGATTGTTGGCCAGGTCTTCGCGCAGTCGCTGCTCGATCAAGCCAATCGGCATGCCGGGCCGGCCCTGCACCGTGAGCTCGTAGAGCAGGTGGGTGATCTCGCCCGTGCGACCGATCTGCCAACAGCCTTCAAAGCGGCGGAAATCACCGCGGCACATGCAAAAGCGCAGCTCGCCTGCCTCGAGATCTTCCTCAAGCTCGAGCTCCACCTTGGCGCTGAAACGCAGCCCACAGAACTGCTGGGTGCCCACCTGCTCCAAACCAACCCGGTTGCCGCGGCGCCACAGCTGGCGGGAGGAGGCCAAGTTGGGAATAAAGCTATTGAGATTGGCGTAATCGGTGAGCACCGACCAGATCCAGCGGGGATCAAGCGGTAGGCGCAACTGCACCGCCAGGCGCCTGGTGCCCTGGGGCAGCCGCTCCATCTCCTGCTGGATGGTGTCGAGGCTGCAAACGGAGGTTTGGGCGGAATTGGTCACATCCGCAGGCCCCTTCGACAGCAAACCTGGCTCAGCCAGCTGGCCGGGCAGACCTGATTGGGCAAGAAGCTGCGCCAAGGACGCACGGCGTAAGTGTGCTGGGGCACAAACCTAGCGGTGTCTGCCGGGAATTCGCTGCGGCCGTGTTCCCTATGATCAGCGCGCTTTTGAGGGGACTGAGTCTGCATGCGTGTTTCCACCGGTCGCGCCACCCAGTCCGACAACCGGATGTTCACCGTCGTGGTGGAAGCCTTTGGGGTGGGACGCCAGCGTCAGGCTGAGCGCCGCTTCACCGTGCCATTTGGCCAACTCCAGGGCCTGATGCAATCGATCGCTCAGAAAGGCGGTCGCATCAGCGCCGTTCTCGCAGACGATGGCGCCAGCCCAACACCCGCCCCCAAAGCAAACGCCGCTCCTTCGAAACCCGCTGCCGTGTCCCACGCCGACGTTCCCGTCAACCTTTACAAGCCGAAGGATCCGTTCGTCGGCACGGTGACCGACAACTACAGCCTGCTGGCGGAAGGGGCGATTGGTCGGGTGAATCACATCACCTTCGACCTCTCCGGTGGTGACCCCCAGCTGCACTACGTCGAAGGCCAGAGCATCGGCATCATTCCCGACGGCACCGATGCCAACGGCAAGCCCAACAAGCTGCGCCTCTACTCAATCGCCAGCACCCGCCACGGCGACAACCTGGAGGGCAACACGGTGTCGCTGTGCGTGCGCCAGCTGCAATACGAGAAGGACGGCGAGACGATCAACGGCGTCTGCTCCACCTTCCTCTGCGACATCGAACCCGGCGCCAAGGTGAAGATCACCGGCCCGGTGGGCAAGGAAATGCTGCTTCCTGAAGACGAGGAAGCAAACGTGATCATGCTGGCCACCGGCACCGGCATCGCGCCGATGCGCACCTACCTGCGCCGCATGTTTGAGCCCTCCGAGCGGGAGAAGAACGGCTGGCATTTCCGCGGTAAGGCCTGGCTGTTGATGGGCGTGCCCACCACCCCCAACCTCCTTTACGACGACGACTTCAACCGCTACGCCAGCGAGTTTCCCGAAAACTTCCGCTACACCAAGGCGATTAGCCGCGAGCAGCAAAACGCCAACGGCGGCCGCATGTACATCCAAGACCGCGTCAGCGAGAACGCTGAAGAGATCTTCTCCTGGATCGAAAACCCTAAGACCCACGTTTATATGTGCGGCCTGCGGGGTATGGAGCCCGGGATCGATGAGGCGATGACCGCCGCCGCCACTGCCAAGGGTTTGAACTGGGCCGAGTTGCGTCCCCAGCTCAAAAAGGCCGACCGCTGGCACGTCGAAACCTATTGAGTTCGAAGCCCAAGCCGCTTCCCCTGCCCGCCCTCAAGGCGGGCTTTTTTTTGGCGAATCCCACACAGAAACCATCACAAAGTGGGCCAAGCGGTGGGCGACGGCGCCAGGCCCGTTAAACCATGGGCACCAGACAGGCATTCATGGGCGCTGTGCTCACCAATCCACTGCGGGTAGGACTCCGCCAGGAGCGGGTTATCCCGCCCCAATGCCTGGTGATTTTTGGGGCCAGTGGCGACCTCACCCATCGCAAGCTGGTGCCGGCGCTGTTTGAGCTGTTTCGCCAGCGCCGCCTGCCCAGTGAATTTGCGGTGCTGGGCTGCGCCCGCCGCCCCTGGAGCGATGAGGAATTCCGCGGCAAGATGGCTGAGGCCATGGCCCCAGAGGTGGCTGAGCACCGGGTGGCCTGGGAGCAATTTGCCGCCGGGCTGTTCTACGAGCCGGTGGATCTGGAGGATCCCGCCTCGGTGGTGCGCCTGGGTCAGCGGCTAGAAGGCATCGACCGGCTGCGGGCCACCCGCGGCAACCGCACCTTTTACCTCTCCGTATCACCCAACTTCTACGGCAGTGGCTGCCGCTCCCTGGCCGCCGCCGGCCTGCTCAGCGACCCGGCCCGCAGCCGGGTGGTGATCGAGAAGCCCTTCGGCCGCGACTACGGCAGCGCCCAGGAACTCAACCGGGTGGTGCAGACCAGCGCCCAGGAAAACCAGATCTTCCGGATCGACCACTACCTGGGCAAGGAGACGGTTCAGAACATCCTGGTGATGCGCTTCGCCAACACGATCTTCGAGCCGATCTGGAACCGCAACTACATCTCCAGCGTGCAGATCACGGCGGCCGAAACCGTGGGCGTGGAGGAGCGAGCCGGCTACTACGAAAGCTCGGGCGCCCTGCGCGACATGGTGCAAAACCACCTCACCCAGATGCTGGCCCTCACCACCATGGAGGCGCCGGGACGCTTCGACCCCGAGTCGATGCGCAACGAGAAGGCCAAGGTGCTGCAGGCGGCGCGCCTAGCCAATGAAGACGAGCCCTGGAAGTGCTGCGTGCGGGGCCAGTACGCCCCTGGCGGCTCCCTCAGTAGGCCGATCGCCGGCTACCGCCATGAGCCGGGGGTGAACCCGGAAAGCACCACGGAGACCTACGTGGCGATGAAGCTGTTCATCAACAACTGGCGCTGGCAGGGCGTGCCCTTCTACCTGCGCACCGGCAAGCGCCTACCCAAACGGCTCTCCGAGGTGGTGCTCACCTTCCGCGAGGCGCCGGTGCACCTGTTTGATGCCGCTGGCGGCGCCCCCACCCCCAACCAGCTGATCCTGCGCATCCAGCCGGATGAGGGCGCTGAATTTAAATTTGAGGTGAAGGCCCCCGGCTCCGGCATGCGCAGCCGGCCGGTGGATATGGCCTTCTCCTACGACGACAGCTTCGGCGAACCCAGCGACGAGGGCTACGTGCGCCTGCTGGCTGACGCCATGCTGGGCGACCCCACCCTCTACACCCGCAGTGACGAGGTGGAGGCCGCCTGGCGTCTCTACACACCGCTACTGGAACTGATCGAGGACGCCCCCTCCCAGCTGCCCGTGTACCCCTACGAGGCCCGCACCTGGGGTCCTGCCGCCGCCGACAACCTGCTGGCCGAAGACGGCCTGGCCTGGCGTCGCCCCTGATTTCTGTTGCCCTGACCCCATCCCGAGTCTGACCCCATGTCGACCCAGCTCACCCTCCAGGCTCCCCTCGCCCTACCCCCCGACCAGGTGCCCGGCTACCTGGAGCGCCTCTGGGATCGAGAGTTGGGCAGCTCCCCCGGCGCCGCCACCTTCACCCTGGTGGTGTGGGAGGGCTCCTGGCTGGAGCAGCAGCTGGTGCGCTGCGGCCGGCTCGATGGACCAATCACGGGTCTGCTCAATGAAACAGTGCTCGAAGCGGCCCGCGCCGCAGCGGTGAGCTGCGGCTTGCCCCTGAGCACGGCACCGATGGATCCCAAGCTGGCCTGGGCGCTCGGCCAGCTGGGCGGCAATCACCACGCCGAAGACCAGCGCGGCCAGTTTGTGGAAGGGGCGATCAGCGCCCACATGCCCCGGCGGCTGATCACCCTGGCCCCCACCCTCGACGGCGGCCAGCCGCTGGAAACCCTGGTGGCCGCCTACTGCCCCCTGCCGGAGGAGGGCGCTGGCGGCTCCGCCTGCGGCGACGTTGTGGTGCTCAGGGGCGGCACCGGTGCCCTGCGCCAGAACCTCGAGCTGGTCCAACCCCTGATCGCCCCCGACCTGCCCTGCTGGGTGTGGTGGAACAGCAGCCTCGATGAGGCCCCTGAGGTGATGGCGGCTCTAGCCACCGGCGCCCGGCGCCTGGTGGTGGATTCGTCGCTGGGGGATCCACGCCGCTGCCTCGACCTACTGGTGGACCGGATCACGGCGGGCCAGCCGATCAACGACCTCAACTGGCTACGGCTGCGCAGCTGGCGCGAATCGCTGGCGATGGTGTTTGATCCACCCTCGCGGCGTGATGCCCTCAACCACGTGGTGCAGCTCGACCTCGACGTGGAGGGCAGCAACCCGGTGAAGGGTTTGCTGTTGGCGGCCTGGCTGGCCGACCGGCTGGGCTGGCACCTGATCTCCACCTATGCGGTGGATGGCGATGGGGTGGGCGATGGCATCGGCGCCGAATTCGAGCGCACCGACGGCCAGACCGTGCGCTTCCGCCAGATGCCAGTGCCAGTGGGCGTACCCAAAACCCACCCCGGCGCCATGGTGGGGCTGCGGCTGATCTGCCAAAGCAGCCAGGGCTCACCGCTATGCGTGATCCTCTGCTCCGAATCGGGCGGCTGCATGCGGCTCGAATCGGGCGGCATGGCCAGCATGGAACTGGCCGAGGAGGTGGTGCCCCTGCCCAATGAGAGCGAGGAGATGGAGATGGCCCGCCTGCTCTCCGGTGGCCACGACTCCACCAACCCCCTGCTGGCAGCCGCCGCCCCCCTCGCCGCCAAACTGCTGCCCTGAATGGCCTGTCTGATCGCCGCGCCCAGCAGCGGTAGCGGCAAGACCCTGCTGTCGCTGTGCCTGGCGGCCTGGGCCCGGGCGCAGGGCCTGGGTTTGCAGCCCTTCAAGGTGGGGCCCGACTACCTCGATCCCCAGCTGCTCAGCCGGGTGAGCGGCCACACCTGCCGCAACCTCGATCCGCTGCTGTGCGGGCCCGAGTGGCTGGAGCGCTGCTTTAGCTGGCACGGCAGCCGGGCCGACCTGGCCCTGGTGGAGGGGGTGATGGGCCTGTTCGATGGCCGCGGCCCCAGCAGTGAGGGCAGCTCGGCGGCGGTGGCGGCCCAGCTCGGCCTGCCGGTGGTGTTTGTGGTGGAAGCGTCGCGGCAGGCGGGCTCCCTGGCGGCGCTGGTGCGGGGCTTCCGCGACCATGGCCCACCAGCGGTGCGGCTCGCCGGGGTGGTGCTCAACCGGGTGGGCAGCGAGCGCCACCACGCCCTGCTAGCAGAAGCGCTGGCCAGCATCGAGGTGCCGCTGCTGGGGGTGCTACCGCACCACCCCAGCCTGGAGCTGCCCTCCCGTCACTTGGGCCTGCTGCCGCCTGGGGAGCTGCACGACCTCGAGCAGCGCCAGGAGCAGTGGGCCGAGTTGGCCGCCCGCCACCTAGACCTGGCGCAGCTAAAGCCCCTGCTGGCCCCACCAGCAGCCGAGCCAGGCGCCGAAAATCCGATCAGCTGGTGCCTGGGCCAGAACTCCCAGAGCCTGCGGCATGACTCCCCCCAGCAGCCGAGCTCCCAGCCCCTGCCGGTGGCGATCGCCAGCGATGCGGCCTTCCATTTCCGCTATCCAGAGGCCGGCGAGCTACTGGAAGCGGTGGGGCTTGAACCGCTGGCCTGGAGCCCCCTGGCCGATGAGCCGCTGCCGACGGGCTGCCGGGCGGTGCTGCTACCGGGGGGCTACCCGGAGCTGCACGCGGCCCAGCTAGCGGCGAGCCGGCGCAGCCTGGGCGACCTGGCCCGGGCGGCGGCGGCGGGACTGCCTCTGGTGGCCGAATGTGGCGGCCTGCTGCTGCTGGGCGAGCAGCTGGCCGATGGCGAGGGGCAGCTGCAGCCGATGGCGTGCGTGCTGCCCTTCAAGGCCCGCAAAGGCGCCCTGAGCCTGGGCTATCGCACGGCTACCGCCACGGCCAATGGCTTGCTGGTGCGGCCGGGCGAGAGCTTTTGCGGCCATGAATTTCACCGCTGGCAACTTGAGTCCCTATCCAACTGCGACAACTCTGTGGCGGCCGGCGACGGGCTGTGGCAGCTTGACGGCTGGGGGACCGCAACCCGGAGCGAAGGATGGACAGCGCCGAACGTGCACGCCAGCTGGCTGCACCTCCACTGGGCTGGATGCCCGGTGATTCCCTCACGCCTGGCAGCCGCAGCCGCGCGCGCCGCGCCGCTGCCGACGAGCGCCGCTTCGTGCAGCCCCACGAACCCCGGCCCCAGATCCAGCAAGAGCGCTGGCGTTTGATCGTGCGCGGCCAGGTGCAGGGGGTGGGCTACCGGGCAGCCTGCAGCCTGCGGGCCCAGGATCTGGGCCTGAGCGGCTGGGTGCGCAACTGCTCCGATGGTTCGGTGGAAATAGAAGCTGAGGGCTGCCCGCAGGAGCTCACCGAGCTGCGGCTGTGGTGCGAGAAGGGCCCGGCGGAAGCGGTGGTGAACAGCGTGGCCAATAGTCAAATAGCAGCCGCCGGAACCGACTGGTTTGAAGTGCGCCGCTGAGATGCCTCAATTGAGCACCCCTCCCCAGCTCGAACTGTGGCTGCTGCGCCATGGGATGACCGAATGGGCCCTCGACGGGCGCCACACCGGCCGCACCGACCTGCCCTTGCTGCCGGAGGGTGAGGCCCAGGCCCGGGCCCTAGCGCCAGGGCTGGCGAGCCAGCGCTTTGCCGCCGTGCTGGTGAGTCCGCTGCAACGGGCCCGGCGCACCGCCGAGCTGGCGGGCCTGGGGGAGGGCGCCCAGATCTGCCCCGACCTGCAGGAGTGGGACTACGGCCGCTACGAGGGCATCAGCACCGCCGAGATCCGCGCCCAGGTGCCCGACTGGACCGTATGGAGCCATGGCTGCCCCGACGGTGAAAGCTGCCCCCAGGTGGAGGCGCGCTGCCAGAGGGTGATCGCCCTGGCTGAATCCCTGGTCTCCCCCCAGGCCCCAGCGATAGCCCTGGTGGCCCACGGCCATATCTTGCGCAGCCTGGCGGGCAGCTGGCTGGGGCTGGGGGCTGCAGGCGGGGCCCTGTTCAACCTGAATACGGCCACGCTGTCGGTGCTCGGCCACGAGCGGGAACGACGCACGGTCGTGCGCTGGAATGCCCAGATAACGACCCCACCATGAGTACCAACCTGCTCGGCGAGCTATCAGCTTTTGGTTTGGCGATCGGCTTTTCGCCGCTGCACATCGGCCTGCTGCTGCTGCTCCTGCTCGGCCCCAAGCCGCTGCAGCGGGGCGGGCTGTTTGTGGCGGGCTGGCTGGTCACCGCCGCCCTGGCCGTAACCCTGCTGCTCACGGTTGGCCACGGCCTGCTGCTGAGCATGGACAAGGGCAGCGACCACCTCACCGGCCTCGACCTACTGGCCGCCGGCGCCCTGCTGGGGCTGGGGGTGAAGGAGCTGCTGAATAAAAATGAAGAGGGTGCGGGGCCGCCGGGCTGGACGCGCCGCCTCGATCAGTTCTGTGCCCTGCCCCTGCCGCTGCTGCTGGCCATCAGTGCCGGCCTGCAGGTGGCCAGCCCCGACGATCTGTTTCTGTTTGCCAAGTCCGCCAGCAGCCTGCTGTCAGCGGGGCTCGGCCGCGGCCAGGAGCTCCTGGCAACTGGGGTATTCAGCTTGGTAAGCGCCAGCCTGCTACTGCTGCCGCTGCTGGCCCTGCTGCTGGTTGGCCCGGAGCGAATCCTGCCCCTGCTGGAGCGGGGCAAGCAGTGGCTGTTCGCCAAGGGCGACCTGCTGGTGGGCCTGGTGAGCGTGGCCCTGGCGCTGTATCTGGGCTGGCAGGGAATTGAGGGCCTGCGGCTTGCCTAGGCGGTCAGAGCCATCAGGGAAGTGATCAAAGATCAGGAATCAGCCTGCAGCCAGTCGCTCCAGAGCTGCTGCTCGGCGAGGGGACCTGGGCTCGCCACCAGCGACACCGTCTGGCTGGCCCGGCTCACAGCCACATACACCAGCTGGCGGCGCAGCACGGTGTCGCTGGGCCAGAACACATCGCCATCCACAAACACCTCGGCAAAAGTGCTGCCCTGGCTGCGATGCACGGTGAGAACGGCGGCCGGACCGAGGGAGGCAAAGGCATCTCGCACCAGGAAAAAACGGCGCCACAGGCCCTTGCCGTCCTGCTTGCCGGCGTCCTTGGCCTGCTGGCGTAGGCGGGCCAACACAGCCTCAAGGGCGATCCTGGCCGCCGAGCCCAGGGGCGGCAGTAGCCGCAGGCTCAGCTGGCTATCGCCGGCCTCCACCCGGGCTGTGAGGGTATCGATCACCGGCGCATCAGTCACGCCGAAGTCGGCCAGATCGCAGCGATCGGGCATGACATCGCGCACCACCAGCTCCCGGTTGGAGCCCAGCAGCATGTCCGGCTCCTCGGCGGCATCTTCACCCTCGCGGCAGGCGGGAGCCATCACGGCGGCGCGGGTGATCAGCACCTCACCTGGCAGCACCGGCAGCTGGTCGGCCATTTCGCCGTGCAGGGCGCGGCGGGCGATCGGCACCAGCTGCTCGAGGGAGCGGTTGGTGTAGCAAAGGATGCGGGCTAGATCAGGGTTGTCGGTTTCGGCGCTGCGGCGCAGGGCTGCCTGGGCGGCTTGCAGCCAGGCGCCGCGCTCCAGCAGGGCCACCTGACCACTGGCGTTGCGGATCGGCGGCAGCCGCGGCGGGCGGCGGCAGGGCAGGTCGCCCTGGCGCAACCCCGAGGCCAGGCGCAGCACCGGCCCCTGGTGGCGCACCACCTGACGCAGCTCGGCCCGGCTGGCCCGGCCCAGGCTGAACACCGGGCTCACGGGTTCACCAACCGGCGGCAACTGGGCCGGATCGCCCACAAACACAAGCCGGGTGCGAAAAGGGTGGGCGCAGCGCAAGCTGATCTCCAGAAGGGTGGAGTCCACCATCGAGGCCTCATCGATCAGCACCAGGCCCAGGTGCTCGAGGGCGACGGCGGTTTGCTCGGTTTCCTCACAGCGCTCGATATCGCGCTGGCGCTTGAGTTTCAGCCGCAGCAGACGGTGAATGGTGGAAGGAAACCAGGTGGGCGAAAGGCCAGCCCCAGCCAGGTAGGAGCGCAGCACACCCACGGCCTTATGGGTGGGGGCCACCACGGTCCAGCAGAGGCCAGTGGCCTCCACCTGGGCCAGAAAGCGCATCGACAGAAAGGTTTTGCCGGTGCCGGCGTAGCCACTGAGCACAAAGGGCGTGCCATCTGCGGGCGCCGCCAGCCAAGCGGCAAAAGCCGCTACTGCGACCTGTTGGTCGGCGGTGAGGGCCACGGCTGAGTCGGGAGCTTCGGGGTCAGCCAACCGAGTCAACCAACCGCGGTGAACCAACCCAGGCCCTGGGCCAGATGCAGCGGCGAGCCAGCCAGCACCAACCCGGGCAAGGCCACCAGCGGCCCGATCAGGGCACCGATCAGCACCTCCAGGCGGGTGTGGCCAAGATTTTCCTTGAGGGGCTTCGGGACGGGTCCCATCTCATTAACGCGGGCGGCGGTGAGGCCGGCGGCGCGGCGTACGCCGGAGGCGTCGTAGAGCACCACAAAACAAAGCACGGCCGCCAGGGCAAACAGGGGCCCCTCAAAGCCCTGCACCCAACCGAGGGCTGCGGTGGTGCCGGTGAGCAGGGCCGAGTGGCTCGAGGGCATGCCACCGGTTTCCACCAGCACCCGCGGATTCCAGCGGCGATGCACCACCAGCTCAATCACCAGCTTGGAGAGCTGGGCAACGCCACAGGCCGCCAGGCCCCACCAGAGCACGCCGTTGTCGAAGACGCCTATCAGCACGGGGTTACTCATCGGTCGCGGCTCGTGATGTAGTCGGCCAGGGCAAGCAGGGGCGCGGCACTGGCCTGCCAGGGAGCCAGGGCCTCCTTGGCCTCGGCCACCAGGGCATCAGCCCGCTGGCGCGATTCCTCTAAGCCCAGCAGCTTGGGGTAGGTGGTTTTGTCGGCGGTGAGGTCCTTGCCGGCGGTTTTGCCAAGCACTTCACTGCTGGCGGTGACATCAAGGATGTCGTCGATGATCTGGAAGGCCAAACCAATGCCGCGGGCGTAGGTGCGCAGGGCGGCCAGCAGCTCCGCGGAGGCAGCGGCGATCAGGGCGCCGGTGAGCACGCAGGCCCGCAGCAGGGCGCCGGTTTTGTGCAGGTGGATGTATTCGAGGGTGTCGAGATCGACGGATTTGGCCTCGCACTCCAGATCCACCACCTGACCGCCCACCAGGCCGGGAGCACCGGAGGCCAGGCTCAGCTCCCCCACCACCGCCAGCAAACGCTCGGCCGGCACGCCTGGGCTGCGCAGCGCCACCATCTCAAAGGCGCGGGTGAGCAGGGCATCGCCGGCCAGGATGGCGTTGGCTTCGCCATACACCTTGTGATTGGTGGGGCGGCCGCGGCGTAGATCGTCGTTGTCCATCGCCGGCAGATCGTCGTGGATCAGCGACATGGTGTGCACCATCTCAAGGGCCACCGCCGTGGGCATGGCCAGCTCGCTGTCGCCGCCAGCCAGCTCACAGGCCGCCAGGCAGAGGATCGGCCGCAGCCGCTTGCCGCCAGCCAGCAGCGAATAACGCATCGCCTCGCGCAGGGATTCGGGCCGCTCCGGCCCCAGGGAGCCATCAAGGGCCGCCTCCACCCGCAGGCGAGTCGCCTCCAGATAGGCGGCGAAGTCAAAGAGGCTGGAGTCCGCCGCGGTCATGGAGCTTCGGCCAGGGGCCTCCGTGCTAGCGGGATTCTCTCAGGCGGGGTGGCGCAGGGTGCTCAAGAGCGCGGAACGTTGCGGCCGAGAGCTCTGGCTTCCCGTTAAGGCACCAGATCGCTCAGGTTGTGGGCAACGCCGGCGCGTCGGCACCAGGCCACCACAGTGTTTACCAGCAGCATGGTGACGGTCATCGGGCCGACGCCACCAGGCACGGGGCTGATGGCGCTGGCTAGGGGCTCCACCTCCTCAAAGCGCACGTCACCGCATAGGCCGCTCTCAGTGCGGTGGATGCCCACATCAATCACCACGGCACCAGGCTTGACATGCTCGGCGCCGATCATGCGGGGCCGACCGGCCGCAACCACCAGCACGTCGGCCTGGCGGGTGAGGGCGGCGAGATCAGCGGTGCGGGAGTGGGCCACGCTCACGGTGGCATCGGCGGCCTGGAGCATCAGCGCCATCGGCTGGCCCACCAGGATGCTGCGGCCAACCGCGACGGCCCGCTGGCCGGAAAGGGCCACGCCGTGGCGGGCCAGCAGGGCCATCACACCAGCTGGGGTGCAGCTGCGCGGCCCAGGCTCGCCCTTGAGCAGCCGGCCCAGGTTGAGGGTGTGCAGGCCGTCGGCATCCTTCTCCGGGTCGATCGCCAGCAGCAGCGGGCCTTCGTCTAGGCCGGCAGGCAGGGGCAGCTGCAGCAGAATGCCGTCGCAGGCGGGATCGGCGTTGAGCTGCTCCAGTGCTGCCAGCACTTCGGCCGCACTGGAGCCAGCATTGAGGTGGGCGCCCAGGCTGGTGATGCCCACCCGGGCGCAGGCCTTCACCTTATTAGCTACGTAAACACCGCTGGCCGGGTCGTCGCCCACCCGCAACACCGCCAAACCAGGCGGGCGACCCACAGCTTTCAGTCGCTCAGCGATCGTCGCCTGCAACCGGAGTTCGATCTCACCGGCCAGCTGGCGGCCGTCCATACGGGTGGCCATGGTGCAGAAAGCAAGCACGCCTCCCCAGCTTGCAATCCCGCCCGGCCTAGGGCCCGCTAGCGTTTTGGAATGGTGTCAAGGCGGCTGCGAACCCTGTGGCGGCAGCTATTGCGGCTGGAGCGCCCGCGGCATTCGCCGGGACTTTGGCGCAATCGCGATACAGCGTCAGTGCTGCTGGTGTGCTCCCTGGTGGCCCTGGTATCGAGTTGGCCCTGGTTGGTGGAGCCAAGCCTGCGACCCGGGATGGAGGCGCCCTTCACTGCTAAGGCGCCACAGGCGGCAATGGTGGTGGATAGCAACGCCCTGGAGAAGCGGCGCCAGGAGTTGGTGCCTCGCAGCACGGTGCAAGTGGTGGATGAGCAGGCCAACGGGCAGTTGCGTCAGAAATTGGAGCAGGTTCTGCAGGCGGTGGAGCAGCAGGCCAAATCAGACCAGCAGCGCATCGAACCGGTGGCAATCACCACCGAGGAGCGCAATTGGCTGCGGAACGCCGGGGGCACCCAGCTCACGGCCTGGGGCCGGGAAGTGCGTCAAGCCCAGCTGCGCATGCTCAGCCAGGGGCTGGCAGCTGGGGTGGCAGAAGGCCAGCTGCTGCAGGCGGCCACCCTGCAGCTCGAGCCCTTGGCACCGCTACCGCGGGGGCTGGGGGCACGGCTTTTGGCTAGCTCCCTGCAAGGCCACTCCAACCTGCGCAGTGATCCAGGCCTTAGCCAGCGACGCATCGAGGCGTTGATCACCCAGCAGGGGATCCCCACGATCACGGTGCAGCAGGGAGATCTGATCACCCGTCAGGGCGACAAGATCAGTCCCCAGGCCTTTGACGTACTCGATTACTTCGGGCTGGTGAACCGGCGGCCGCGGCCCCTGGCCTGGCTTGGTCATTTTCTTGAAGCGCTGGCCATGGCTGGCGTGCTGGTGCTGGTGCTGCGCCGCTGGCGGGCCTGCCTGGAGCCGCGGCAAGCGCTGCTGGCCCTGGGGGCCCTGCTGGTAGTACAGGGTTTTGCGCTGTGGCTGGGGCCGCTGGCTAGTCCGCTGGTGCTGCTGGTGCCCCCGGCGCTGCTGCTGGCCCAAGGCCTGGGCACCCCCTGCGGTTTGGCCTGGCTGGCGGCAGCCAGCTTCCTGTGGCCGATGCCGATCACGGCCTTGATGGGAGTGCGGCTGCTGGTGGCGGCAGCGGTGGGCAGCCTGGCGGCCCTGGCGGCCGGACGACAGCGCAGCAGGGCCGAACTATTGCAACTGGCGGTGCTGCTGCCCGGCGCTGGGCTGCTAGTGCAGTGGTTACTGCTGCAATGGGGGCTGCAGGGGCCGGGAGCGGTGGCCCAGGTGGACCTCATGAGCGAAGCCCTGCTGCTGGGCGGACTGCTGATGGCGGGCCTGCTGCTGGCGCCACTGGTGGAAACCTTCTTTGGCCTGGTGACGCGGGCGCGGTTGATGGAGCTGGCCGACCTGCAAAGGCCCCTGCTGCGGCGGCTCTCGGTGGAAGCACCCGGCACCTTCGAGCACACCTTGATGATCGCGGGCCTGGCGGAGGAGGGGGCGAGGGCCATCCACGCCGACATCGATCTGGTGCGCACCGGGGCGCTGTATCACGACGTGGGCAAGCTGCATGGCCCCCAATGGTTTATTGAGAACCAGGGCGAGGGCGCCAACCCCCACGACAGCCTTGACGACCCCTTCGCCAGCGCCGCCATCCTGCAGGCCCATGTGGATGAGGGGTTGAAGCTGGCCCGCCGCTACCGGCTGCCGCGCCCCCTGGCCGACTTCATCCCAGAGCACCAGGGCACCTTGAAGATGGGCTACTTCCTGCACCATGCCCGCGAACGGGAGCCGGGCGTGGCCGAGGAGCGCTTCCGCTATCGGGGGCCAACGCCCCGCAGCCGGGAGACGGCGATCTTGATGCTGGCCGATGGCTGCGAAGCCGCCCTGCGCTCCCTGCCGCCCGGCACTTGCGAAAGCGAGGCTCGCCAGATGGTGCGCCGCATCATCGAAGCCCGCCAGGACGACAACCAGCTAGCCGAAAGTGGCATCAGTCGGGCCGAACTGGAACTACTGATCCGGGCCTTCGTGCGGGTGTGGCGGCGAATGCGCCACAGGCGGATCGCCTACCCGATCCCAGCCAGAAAGGGCTATAGCGCCTAGGCCGGCTCCTCAAATTGCTGCCAGGCCTCGAGCAGGGTGTAGGCCGCCAGCTTGCGCCGCCAGGCCGTGCAGCAGCGAGTCCAGGGCTGGGCGGATCCGGGTCCTCATCGGCGCGGGGCGCGCAGTGACTGCAGCTTGCGCTCCAGCACGATCCCCGCGGGCACCAGGGTGACCAGGTTGGCCACGATCAAAGGGTCATCGCCTGTGTAAAACCCGTAGATGGCCCACAGGGCAATGCCGGCGACAAACAGGCCGTACATGCGCAGGGAGATGGCGCTGGTATCGCCACTGCGCAGGGTTTTGAGGGCCTGGGGGAAGAAGCTCAAGGTGGTGAGCAACGCCGCCAGGTATCCAAGGGCGCGCACAGCAGGACTAACCAAAGGAACTGCCATGGGGATTGGGCGAGCGTGCCGTCAGCATGGGAGCTGGCACTCGATCCTGCCCCCACTCCCATGACATTGCTCAGCTTCCGCGAGCTCCAGGCCCAACTGCAGCCGCAGTGGGGCCAGAGCACCGCAGCCCAGGGGCCAGATGTGGACGTGCTGATGGTGCCGTCGCTGTCGATGGACCAGAACCAGATCGACCTGGTGACCGGCGCCCACCACTATGAGGAGCGCCAGCTGTTTTCGCTGATCCGGCTGCGGGATCCGGGGGTGCGCATGGTGTACGCCACCAGCAAACCGCTGGGGGAGCTGGTGGTGGATGCGGTGTTGGAGCTGCTGCCGGGGGTACCCACCTCCCACGCGCGGCGGCGGCTGCACCTGGTCGACACCGACGACGCCTCCAACCGGCCCCTCACCGCCAAGCTGCTGGAGCGGCCGGCCCTGCTGGGGCGCATCGCCGAGCTGCTGCGGCCGGGGCGCAGCTTCATCAACTGCTTTGTGGTGAGCGACCTGGAACGCCAGCTCTCGGAGCGGCTGCAGGTACCGCTGCTGGGCACCGATCCAGCCCTGGGCTATTGGGGCAGCAAGGCCGGCAGCCGCGAGCTTTTCGCCCGCTGCGGCGTGCCCCACCCACCCGGCTCGGCCCTCACCCACAACCTCGACGACCTCACAGAAGCAGCGGCTGAACTTTGGGAAGCCCACCCCGAGCTGCGCCAGTGCGTGGTGAAGCTCAATGAGGGCTTCAGCGGCGAGGGCAATGCCCCTTTGCCGCTCGAACCCCTGCAGCTGGCCGGGCTCAGTGGCGCTGAGCGGCGCCGGCGGTTGCGGCAGTCCGTTGAGGCGCTGCCGATGCCCTCCCCCAGCTGGAAGGAGCAGCTGGCGGGGCAGGGGGCGCTGGTGGAGGCTTGGCTGGAAGGAGGGGAGGAGCTCAGCTCACCGAGCGTGCAAGGCACGATTCATCCCGGCACAGCGGGCCAGCCAGGGCTGGTGGAGGTGCTCTCGAGCCATGAGCAAGTGCTGGGCGGCGCCAGCGGCCAGACCTACCTGGGCTGCAGCTTCCCGGCGGCCGAGACCTACCGGCAGGCCTTGATGCGCCACGGCCAGGCGGTGGGCGAGGCGCTAGCGGCAGAGGGGGCTCTGGAGCGCTATGCGGTGGATTTCATCGCCCGGCGCTTTGGCGATCGCTGGGACCTGCAGGCGATCGAGGTGAACCTGCGCCAGGGGGGCACCACCCACCCCTACATGGCGCTAAGCGCCATCACCAGCGGCAGTCTCGATTCAGCCAGCGGTTTGTATCACGCCCCCAGCGGCCCGGCGCTGCACTACAAGGCCACCGACAACCTCACGGCGCCGCACCTGCGCGGGCTGCTGCCGGTGGATCTGATCGACATCGTGGCTGAGGCGGGGCTGCACTTCGACCCAGCTAAGTTGCGCGGCAGCGTGTTTCACCTGCTGGGCTGCCTATCGGAATTCGGCAAGCTCGGCATGACCTGCATTGGCCGCAGCGCCGCGGAAGCAGCAGCGGTGTACGGGGACACGGAAGCGGAGCTGCTAAGGGGCGCCCGGCGTCTGGGGCACAGATCAACGGGACCAACGGCTTGAAGCTGGAGGGAGCGCCTGGCGCCACAGGCTCAAGGGCCGCATGGCTGAGTGGCTTGACAGGGGCAGCGAGATCCGGTTGGTTGGAGGGAGTTTTCGAGCACCCATGCAGCGGAAGGAGGCCCTGCAAGGCAAACGGCAGGAGCCAATCCAGGCAATCCAGAGCTGCAACTCCGCGCTAGCCGGCTGGAGTGATCTGGACCTGGGGGCCTAAGGGCATCGATGCAGCAACGGCGCGCCACAGCAAGCATTTTTTTCGCCACCTTGATGGCGCTGACGCTGCTGGGCTGCACTGGCGCGGAGCAGAAAAAGCGCGAGCAGGCCGCGGCAGCCCAGCGGCAGCTGCGTGCCCTGGTGAGCCGCTGCCGCGGCCAGCAGCCAGCGGTGCAGCGTCATTTGCAGGAACTCCAGCGCAGCAGCAGCGAGCTAGCCAATCTCAAGCAACAGGCCTACTCCCCCCTACGGAGGCCCGCGGCTCCAGATCCGGAGCTAATGGCACGCTTCACCCGCGAAGACCAGGAGCTGGAGCTGGAGCGCTACGAGCAGGCGCTGGCCGCCTGGCGCAGCAGCGATCGCGCCGAGCGCCGCGACTGGCAGGAGGAGCAGGAGGCCAAGAGGCAACGCAGCACGGCCCGCCAGCAGCAGTCGGAAAAAGCCTTGCTGGCCCTAGGAGTTGGCAGCTCAGAGGCTGCCCGCAACGCGTGGCGCAACTGCGAACCTCAACAACTTGCCGCAGTGTCGCTACGTTGATTTCAACAGCCTCTGGCTCCGGCATGGTTGAAAGCTCCCCTCGCCGTTCGCGGCGGCCACAGCGGCGCCAACTTTGCTGCCCTGCCCACCCGGAGCAACGCATCGAAGGCAATGGCAGGAAGTATTTCCTGCACCTGCTCACTAGCGAGCAGCTCAGGGCCCGCGGCATGGCAGATAAGAAAGCCAAGTTGGTGATCCAGGCCTACCCGGTGCTGGTGCTAACCAACGAGTGGCTGGAAGAGCTGTTCTGCCCGGCCTGCGGAGGCAGCCGCTGGTGCCACATAACCAAGCACGATCGGGTAGATCACGAGGTGCGCTGGGCGCCGCGGGAGCTGTGGGAGCAGGTGGCCCACGTGGATCCGGTGGTAGCCAACCCGACGGTGAGTGAATACACGCGGCGAGAAGCGCGGCGCCACAACCAAAAACGGGCCGATGGCAAGCGAGTGTTTGACGCCTGCTGAGGGGGCTTTATTTGTGAGTCGATTTGCTGAAACCGGACCCATGGCATATGCGCACACCTCACAATCCCCCAGACACCCCTGACAAAAGTCCTTCTGCCCGCCAGCATCTAGACAGAATTGGCTGCTTGCCTTGATGACCCCAGCCCCTGACCAAGCCGCAAACAGCACCGAAGCCAGCCCCAACGGCGCTTCACTTGCCTGGGTGCCCTGGCTTCAGGCTGGCGTCACAGCAATGCTGGTGGTGCTTTTTTTGGTGATCGTGGGCAAATCACGCCAGCAGAACGACACGATCCGCAAGCTGCAAGAGCGGGTGCAGGGGTTGGAGAACAGTCGGGCCCTTGATCGCACCACTGGCCTGGAACAGCAGCTGCGCTCCACCGTGGAGCGGCTGCAAGCGGTGGAGCGCAACGGCACCCGCATCGATGGGCTGAGCCGCGAAACCGCCAACCTGCGGACCGAGCTCAGCAAGTTGCGCGGAGCCCGCCCCAGCGAAGCAGCTGCCCCGAAAACCGATGAGCTGCCCTTGGGAGTGCCGCCCCTGCGCCCCCCTGCAACTGCAAACTGATCAGGTTTTCAGCCTTTGACTGCATCGCCGGCGGCGCTGGGCAGGATATACCGCTGCAGGCCGATAAACACCACCAGCACCGGCAGGATCGAAATCACCGCTCCTGCCGCCACCAGGCGCCAGTCGAGCGAAAAGCTGCTGGCCAACTGTTGCAGACCAAGCGGCAGGGTGTAGAGCTCGGGTTCATCGAGAATCACCAGGGGCCAAAGAAAATCGCTCCAGGTGCCGATGAACACGAACATCGCCAGGGTGATCAGGTCTGCCCGGGCAGCTGGAATCATCACGTTCCACCACTCCCCCACCGGGGTGCAGCCATCGCAACGGGCTGCCTCCTCCAGCTCCACCGGGACCCCCAGGAAGCTCTGCCGCAGCAGGAAAATGCCAAAGGCGGTGGCTGCCTGGGGAATGATCAGGGCCCAGAGGGTGTTGCGTAGGCCGATCTGCACCATCAGCAGATAGAGCGGAATCATCACCACCTGGAAGGGGATCAAAATCGTTGCTACCACTAGGGCCAGCACCAAGCCCCGGCCGCGAAAATTCATGCGGGCCAGGGGATAGGCCGCCAGCGAACAGAAGAGCACATTGGCCAGCACCGCCAGGCCACTCACAACCGTGCTGTTGAGCAGGTAGGTGCCAATTGGATTGTCGCTAAAAAGGCGCCTGTAGGCCTCAAAACTGGGCTGACTGGGCCAGAGGGCTGGCGGGCTGGTGAAAATGTCCTCCGCCGGTCCCTTTAGCGAGGTGCTCACCAGCCACAGCAGCGGCACCAGCATCGCCAGGGCCACCAGCAACAGCAGAATCAACTGGGCGGCGGCACTGAGCCGTGAGCGGCGCGGTCCTGAGAGGGGCTGGCTCATGGCGGGGGAGGGGGTGACTAGGGGGGAGGTCGTGTTTTGGCACTTAGCTTAGGCTTGGCTTAGCTAATCAACAAAAACAACACACAGCCCAGGTCGTGATCCCAAACTGAAACGCCATACCCACCAGCTGCCTATACCCGTGGGCGACCAGCCAGGGGCAGGTCGCCCACTACGGGCAGAGGCGCCTTCTGGGGGTGCAGCGGCTGGTGACGCCCACCGGACACCAGCCTATTGAGGGCGTTTACGAAAGCCTGGGCGGCGGCCACCACGATGTCCGTGTCGGCTGAGTGGCCCGAATAGAGCACGCCCTCGTGGCGCAGCCGGATCGTCACCTCGCCCATGGCATCGATGCCTTCGGTCACCGATTTCACCGAAAACTCCACCAGCTCATTGGGCACCTGGGCAAGGCGGTTGAGCGCCTGACACACCGCATCCACAGGCCCGGTGCCGATCGCCGCCTCGCTGAGCTCGGCCCCATCCGCCGTCACCAGAGTGACGGTGGCGGTGGGCTGCAAGCCAGTGCCACAGCTCACCTGCACGCTCTTGAGGGTGAAGCTGCCGCCATCTTGCTGCTGCACCTGCTCGCTCACGATCGCCTCAAGATCGCGGTCGCTGATTTCGCGCTTGCGATCCGCCAACTCCTTGAAGCGGGCGAAGGCATCGTCGAGGTCCTCACGCTCGAGCGTGTAGCCCAGATCCTCGAGCCGGGCCCGGAAGGCGCTGCGGCCGCTCAGCTTGCCCAGGGAGATGCGGTTGTCGGCCAAACCAACCGTGCGGGCGTCGATGATTTCGTAGGTGAGGCGGTTTTTCAGCACGCCGTCTTGGTGGATGCCCGATTCGTGAGCAAAGGCGTTGGCGCCCACGATCGCCTTGTTGGGCTGCACCGCCATGCCGGTGAGGTTGCTCACCAGCCGCGAGGTCTTGGTGATCTCCTCGGTGCGCACGCCAGTGAGAGGCTCGGTGCTCTCGGCTGGCCGCCCCAGGAAGGGGTTGAAGTAGCTGCGGCGCACGTGCAGGGCCATCACCAACTCCTCGAGCGAGGCATTACCAGCCCGTTCACCGATGCCGTTGATCGTGCACTCCAGCTGGCGGGCGCCGTTTTTTACCGCCTCGAGGAAGTTGGCCACCGCCAGGCCCAGGTCGTTGTGGCCGTGCACCGAGATCACAGCCTGGTCGATGTTGGGCACCTGGGCATTGATGCCGGCGATCAGGGCGCCGAATTCCGCCGGGGTGGCGTAGCCCACGGTGTCGGGAATGTTGATCGTGGTGGCGCCTGCATTGATCGCCGCCTCGATCACCTGATGCATGAACTCCGGATCACTGCGGCCGGCGTCTTCGCAGGAAAACTCGACGTCTTCGACCAGCGAGCGGGCGTAGGCCACCATCTCGGCGGTGATCGCCAGCACCTCGGCGCGGCTCTTGCGCAACTTGTGCTCGAGATGGATGTCGCTGGTGGCGATAAAGGTGTGGATGCGCCGCTTAGCGGCGGGCGCCACCGCATCAGCGCAGGCCTTGATATCGCCGGCAGCGGCCCGAGCCAGGCCGCAGATAACCGGCCCTTCCGGCGTGCCAACGGTTTCGGCAATGCGCTGCACGGCATTGAAATCGCCGGGGCTGGCAAAGGGGAAGCCGGCCTCAATGATGTCTACCCCCAGTCGGGCCAGCTGCTGGGCGATCGCCAGCTTCTCCTCGAGGTTCAGACTGGCGCCAGGCGACTGCTCGCCATCGCGCAAGGTGGTGTCGAAGATCAATACGCGGCCGGGATCGCGGGCCATAAGGGAGCCCCTCTAGGCGGAATGACTATGAGTTAGCCCATTGTATGCGGGCACTACGCCTAGAGTGCCGATATCGCAGGATGGATATGGCCTCAGGCGATCTGGCCCTAGTCCTCCACGCGCATCTCCCATACGTGCGCTCCAGTGAACCCGGTTCACTGGAAGAAGATTGGTATTTCCAGGCGCTACAGGAGTGCTACCTGCCGCTGCTTGCTGTGCTCGAGGCCGCCGCCGCTGACCGGCGCCAGCGCCCCCGGCTCACCCTCGGCCTCTCGCCCACCCTGCTTTCCCTGCTGGCCGATCCCCAGCTCAATGGCCGCTTCCTGGCCTGGATCGCCGTCCGGCAGGAGCTGCTGCTACAAGCTCCGCAAGCCCTAGTCCCAGCCGCCAGTCACCTAGCAGACCAACTTAAAGCGGTGGTGAACCAGTGGCGCCAGGCCAAGGGAAAACTGATCCCACGCTTCCGCAAGCTGCACCAACAGGGGGTGCTCGATCTGATCACCTGCGGTGCCACCCACGGCTACCTGCCCCTGCTGCGCCAGGTGCCGGAGGCGGTGCGGGCCCAGCTTGTCACCGCCGTGCGCGAGCACGAACGCCTACTGGGTGAGCGGCCCATGGGCATCTGGCTGCCGGAATGCGCCTACTACGAAGGCCTTGACCAGCAGCTGGTGAGCTGCGGTCTGCGCTACTCGGTGCTCGATGCCCACGGCCTGCTCCACGCCCTGCCCCGCCCCCGCTATGGCGTGTTCGCACCGATCTGTTCGCCGGCCGGGGCGGCCTTCTTCGGCCGCGACAGCAGCGCCACCCTGCCGGTGTGGAGCGCCCGCGAGGGATACCCCGGCGATGGCGCCTACCGGGAGTTTCACCGCGACCTGGGCTGGGATCTGCCCGACAGCGAACTAGCCAGCCATGCCATCGCCAGCCGCCGGCCCCTAGGACTGAAGCTGCATCGGGTCACGGCCCAGGGCTGCCCCCTCGACCAGAAACAGCCCTACGAACCAGCAGTTGCCGCCGAGCGAATCGAGGAGCATGCCGCCGCTTACCTGAAGGGGCGAGCCACAGAACTCGCGAGCCTGGCCAACTCGATGGAGCGGCGGCCGCTGCTGGTGGCTCCATTCGATGCCGAGCTTTTTGGCCACTGGTGGTTTGAGGGGCCCAAGTTCCTGGCGGCACTGTTTCGCCAGGCCAGCGATGCCGGCGTGCGCCTGGTGACCCTGCGGGAGTCCCTAAGCGGCAGCGACCCCCTGCAGGTGTGCCGCCCCTCCCCCAGCAGCTGGGGCCAGGGGGGCTACCACGACTACTGGCTCAACGAGACCAACGCCTGGGTGGTGGCCGAGTGGCAACGGGCCTCCCAGGCCATGGTGGCTCGCGTGGGGCGCGGCGTTGGCAGCCAAGCCCAGCGAGACCTACTCACCCAGGCCGGCCGGGAGCTGCTGCTGGCCCAAAGCTCTGATTGGAGCTTCATCCTGCGGGCCGGCACCACCACCGGACTAGCCAAAGAAAGGATCGAGCGCCATCTGGATCGTTTCTGGCGCCTGCTGGATGCGATCGACAACGGCACCGAGCTACCCGCCAAATGGCTCAAGGCAATAGCCATCGAAGATGGCCTATTCCCCCTGCTGAATGCGGCTGATTGGATGAGCCAATCTCTGCAGCAAAACTCGGACCTTTCTGCAGCAAAACTCAGACCTTAAATAATTAAGAGCCCTCAGTCCCGAGAGATCGAATATACAATAGCATCCGACTTGAGTCGGCCAGAAAAAGAATATGGCTCTTCGTTGTCATCCGCCACCAGAGGAGGATGCATGTCTTGAGAGGAAAGAAATAGTTGGTCACCAAATACACCATTAAGCCGGACCCAGCAACCACGCGGCAGTTCAACGAAGGAGCCACCATCATCCGTCTCAAAATCGAAAAGATCACGATCGGTAACTGAGGTTTTCTGCACATCCAAGCAAAGACTCCGGCGAATCTCAATGCGGCTACTGCTTAGGTTGATACCATCCTCAGTGGGCTGACGCACCTCGAGGCGATTGAGACGAATGTAGCTATTGGTTAGATCGACACCATCATCAGCAGAATGCAAGCTGCGTAGCTGAGATACCTGCCATTCATCAGGTCCAACACCAATTAACTTGAGAGCATCAATATCGTCACCAATATCAACCTCACGCCCTGTGCTAGGGCTCACATACGTATCTTTGCGTCCAAGGTGGGAGGCAGTGATGGAAACTGCTTGAAAAAGAGAAGGCTGCTGTGCTGGCTGTTTAGAAACATGGATGCCATCACTAGCGCCTGCAGCATATGTACCAAGGAACCAGAGTCCGCCATTGTCGGAAGTACGCGAGATGCGGTGCTGCGGACTTCCAGCGTAAACAGCAAAGCGTACGGCCGAAAGCATCGAGCCCGGATCAAAGATCAAGGCAGCCCGTTGTAGTCGGCTGCTGGGCACAACGCCATTCAATATCAGAATCCTCGCGCCATCATCAATGGTGAGCTTGACTCCATCAAGAATATGCACTTCATGATCCACCACCCACACAGTGTCAGCAGACAAATTGCAGCTAAGAGCTATGTCAGTGGAAATCAACTTGATCCGCCGGGATCCGCGGCGGAGGCGTGAAACATGGGCGCGTTCGACGGGAGAGATCATGGCGGAAGTGGAAGTCCTCAGGGTGATCAATATTGAATAGATGCAGCCTTAGCAGTAGGTAGAACCAAACCGATGGCGCCACTCAAAATCCAGACGCCCAATACGATCAGCACATAGGGCAACAATCGCCGAGAGAGTCCGCGCATAGAGCCGATCAAGCGCGGATGACTGACCAGTAGGTTGCCTGCCACACACCAAAGCAGCGTCATCAAGGCAAAGACGAGCACAAAGACTGGGATCGCCGAGAAATCTTCAGCAAAAACAGGAACATAGACACCCAGGTTGTCTCCCCCATTTGCAGCCGTGACACCGGCGACGGCGCCAACTTGAGCGAGAAAAGCAGTAGGTGCCTGCTCAATGCCATCACCATCCTCAAGTGCCACGGCGGGGCGGCGATTCGTCCAAAGAGCATGGAGGCCGAGTCCAAGGGGCACAAAGCCCAGCAGCGCGATCCACTCGGGAGATACCACCAAAGAACCTGCCGCAGCAATCGTGCTGAGTAGCGTTAGCGCACCGATACCCACAAACTTGCCAACCACAATCGCGGAACGGCGGAGCCTGGGATCGGCAAAAAATGCCATGGTCAGGAAGATGTCATCGATATTCGTACTGGCAAAGAGACCTACTCCGAGGAGCGCCGCGCTGAGGGAATGGGAAGCAGATACAACCATGATGATTACTGATTCATCAACAGCTCAGCTTTCTGCAAAGGCTCAACCCAAACCGTAAAGAAGCCATCCATTGGATTATCCAGCTCAACCACCACGAGCATTGTTGTTGCGACAACTAGTCCAGCCAAGGCAGTTGATAGATAAGTAAAGCGATGGGGCTTAGGGAATCTCTGGACAAACGGGGCTTGAGCGGAGGCAGTGAGCAGGAAAGAGTGCCTTTGACCGAGAATTGCCTCTGAGGCCATTTTCTGAGGACTTTTGGTCTCATGTTCAGCCACTTTGGGCTGGTTTTTTAGGC
>JAHLYR010000063.1 GCA_025128025.1 Synechococcus sp. CS-1330 | reverse complement strand
GTCTATTGCAACTTGGCGGCTATCTGCGGGATGCAGGGGAGATTTGACGATCTCATAGAACTTCTCAAGAAAGCTCTTCAACTCAAGCCCAACTACCCAGACGCTCACAACAACCTGGGCAATGCTCTCAAGGAGCAGGGTGACCTAGACGCTGCCATTGCCTCCTACAACAGCGCTCTTCAACTCAAGCCCAACTACCCAGAAGCTCACAACAACCTGGGCGTTGCTCTCCAGGAGCAGGGTGACCTAGACGCTGCCATTGCCTCCTACAACAGCGCTCTTCAACTCAAGCCCAACTACCCAGAAGCTCACTGGAACTCTTCGCTGACAATGCTGCTGGGCGGCGACTACAAGAACGGCTGGGAGAAATACGAATGGCGACACAAGAAAGAAAAAGAACCCGCAAAGCCTCACGCACTTCCCAAGTGTGATCAATGGAGTGGTGAGCTCGCTCTCAAAACAACCAGCCAACTGCTACTGGTGACAGAACAAGGGCTTGGCGACACACTGCAGTTTATGCGATACGCAACTGCTCTACGAAATGAAGGTATATCCGTTTCATTTTGTGCTCAGCCAAAGCTTCACAGCATCATCAAGACCTCTGGCATTGACCCATCACCACTCACTCCACAGCAAGCAAATGAAGTTAGCGAGGGGCAGTGGATACCCCTTCTATCAGCTCCCAGATATTTAGAGGTCAGCCCAGAGAAACCGATCATTACTGAGCCCTATATCAAGACCACAGAAGAACTTCATACAAAATGGGCAAGGATCCTTTCAGGCGAGCAGCACCCCATTGTCGGCATCAACTGGCAAGGCAATCCAAAAACAGAGAAAACAGGGCTTCGGGGGCGTTCATTAGCACTAGAAACTTTTGCCCCAATCACAGGCAGAAGCCAAATATCATTACTCTCCCTCCAGAAGGGCTTTGGCAGTGAGCAGCTAGAAACATGCTCCTTCAAGGATCGGTTTGTCAGTTGCCAGGATCAAATCAATGACACTTGGGATTTCCTGGAGACCGCAGCCATCATTGCCAACTGCGATCTGGTCATCACCAGCGACACCTCTGTGGCACACCTGGCAGGAGGAATGGGCAAGACCACCTGGCTGCTGCTCAAGAAGGTTCCTGAGTGGCGCTGGGGCTTAGAAGGCGACACGACCTTCTGGTATCCCTCTATGCGCCTGTTCCGCCAGAGAGAGCGGGGAAACTGGGATGAGGTGATGGAACGGGTTGCACAGGCACTGCAGGAGCATTTCGGGGGCAGCTCAACGCCTACCGAACCATCTACAGCTCTTCAGCCTGCAATCAAGTCAGAGCCAATCCAAGACATTCTTGTCCCGATCTCTCTGGGTGAGCTCATTGATAAAATCACCATCCTCCAGATCAAGACCCAGCATCTTCAAGGCACTGCTCTGGAGAATGTCAAAAAAGAGCTGAAGGCTCTTGAAACCACACTGAACGATCTTCAGCTCAACCTTGAAACCACGCTCATCCAGCGGCTCAAGGATGTCAATCAAGCCCTCTGGCAGATAGAAGACGACATTCGTGATCAGGAGCGGCAGAAGAGCTTTGGTGCAACCTTCATTCAGCTGGCACGATCGGTCTATCAGCAGAACGATCGTCGGGCAGCCATCAAGAAAGAGATCAATACCACCTATGGCTCAGCCTTCGTGGAAGAAAAGTCATACCAGCAGTATTGATCAGCTACCTACCTAAACCACCTGAGGTCTTCTGGTATTCCTGGCGGATCTGCTGGATTAACAGTAGCTGCAGATCCTTGAATGCCTTGTTTCGCTTCTGCACCTCCGTCAGCATCGCTGCCTCCAAATCAGGCAGCCGAATGGTGATGGTCTTCATTTGACTGCCTCCAAATGCTCCAACTTTTCAGCAATCGCTTCTCAGCCCATTGCTGGAATTGCAGTGTTAGGTCGGTCATATTGAAAATAGCGAGCGCCTACCCAATCACATCAGTTACTTCTAGCAAGTCCTCAATCTCGCAATCCAACACAGTCACAATCTTGGATGCCAGATCCAGAGACAGTGCTGAGGCTGCTTTGTCATCTGTTCTTGCCAAGCGGGCAATAGTCGTGGAGGCCACGCCAGCCTGAACCGCCAGCGAATTCATCGTGATCGCCTTCTCACCCGCCTCAGCCCTACGGAGGTTGGCTTTGGCGATGGCCTTCTGAAGAGTAAGCCGGACTTGCTTTGCCATAGGAAACACCATACCTCAGGCGCTGAGCGACTAGATTCCTGCGCCAGGCACCATAAACCAAGCATTTTGTGTTATAATTTCTGTGTTGAGGGCAAGAGGCTCATAGAAGTCCGCCCTCAACCCCCACCCGAATTCCATAGAGGATCAGGCCATGCCTAGCGACCTTTCCACAATTGACCTGGCAACGATCAACGCTGCTCAGAGCGTGATAGTTGCCGCTCTTCGTAACCAGTGCTGCCAGTGGGAGCAAGATTCAGCTGATGCTGCTGCTGATGGCCGTCTTGCCAATGCCTTGATGATTGAGCATTGGGCTTTTGCCGCCGATTTACTCGCCGGCAAGGTTGGCAGCGAATTTTCTGCCCTCTTCGGTCGGGCTCTGGATGCTCGTATCAATCTGAGCGATACAACCCGGTCGGTGGAAAAGCAGATGCTTGATGTCCTTGCTCTGGAGGTGGCGGCATCGCAGGAGGCACCAGAAAAGATTGCCATCTTATGACCATGGAGCATCCAACACCATATCTGCTGGATAAGATGCTATGATTTCAGCGTTGAGGGGCAAGAAACTCAAAGCAGTTCGCCCCTCCAACCCCTTTCCAGAAACCCACAGAGGTTCCAACCGATGCGCTTCCTTATCTCTGCTGGTGCTGGCGGAATCCCCCGCCAGAATCAAACCACTCGCCCCAGCAGCAATGGCATACGACCATCCCGATGCTCCCAAGCAGTTCGGTATCCGACTTAGCGATGAGGTGATGGAACTGGTATCCGCCATTCAGGAACTCCGCCAGCGCACCAACCAACGCATCACCCTTGCCGCAATTGTTGAGGACGCCATTCGGTGTCACTACAACCGATTGGTCACAGAAGGTGCCCTACCAGATCAGCGATGACCCCACTACCCCCTGGTGCCCTGCAGCACCTGCTGGCATCACTACCACCTGAACGCCCAGACCCATTCCCGCATCTGGCAGATCTGACGCCTGATGCCCTTTTGCGCAGAAAAGTAAGGATTGCGCAAATCGCAAAACGATTGGAGCAAGAGCGCCACGCCATAGACGCTGAAATCCAAAACACCTTTGGCGATGCTGAACTCCGCTTTGGTGTTCGTGCCCCTGGTGGTTGGGTTCTCAAGCAGCGGTCAAGAACCAGTTGGGACTACGACTCAGAAGTTCGTGATGCCATCAAGGGTCTTCAGGGTCAGGCACAACGGGATGGAAGGGCGCAACCTCAGACGAGCACCTACCTTTGCTTGACCCAGGAAAGCACCTAAAACTCACTGCCGAGCATCAGGCGCCAAATACATGCTGTAGGTGGACAATGGGATTGGCACCCTCCTCGCCACCAACAACCCAAAACTCAGTGCTGCCGCCTCCCAGTAGGGCACGGAAGTCGTCGGCATCAATCAAGATGTCGCAGTGCTCCGCCAATTCAAGCATCTCCTCTGGAGTAGTGGAGGCATAGAACTCACGCCCCAACTCTGGGTCAGTATCCAACCGATAGAGGAAGTAATCCAGGGCATCAAGTTGCGGTGGCGAGGAGTAATGCATCCAGAGTGCTCAAGTGCTGGAACCATTGTGGGCGAAAGCAGAGTTTCAGAGCAGAGAACTTCACGGGAGCAGCGCATATGCATCACGATTGGCACATTGAACTTCACGGAAGGAGCATATATGCATTATAATTGAAACACCGAACTCCACAGAGGGTCAATCAAATGCTCAAGGCATCCAGTAACGGATCTCAGGCAACCACTGCCATCAAATTCTCCGGCCGCGTCCCTTTGCGTGGTGTAAAAGCTGAGGCCCGATTTCCCTGCTCCGAGAGTGAACAGGGTGGAATGACGAGTTGTCATTCATGAGGTGCAGTTGCACCTCTTTCCACCACCATGAATCCAGACGATTGACTTGT
>JAHLYR010000062.1 GCA_025128025.1 Synechococcus sp. CS-1330 | reverse complement strand
TCCCGTTTGGTCTGCTTCTTGGCTGTGGTGAGCTCGTAATCAGAGAAGCCAAGCTGCTTGCCGCCCATCAACCCAGTCCTGGCCTGCGATCACAGGGTTATTGTCCCGCAAACGGCCTCGGTTTTCCAGAGTCTCCCTAATTGCATTGCTGTACCGACAGGGCTCCATTGTCTTGACCCGATTAATATAGTTTGATCCATTGAAACTTTTCTGTGCTTCTGGAATCAAATTATTCTTGGATGACGCCTCGAGCTTGATCCCATACTCCCTGTGGTCCTCGGGAAACGCCTTTAAGTCATATTCACCCTTCGCTGATGTTGGTTGAGATCTGATCAATCGAATACGCCCAAGCTGCATGGAAGGCAAATTTCTCAGCCACTGCCGGTTTCCCAATTGTCCTCTTGGGCCAAGAACCCGCTAACAGGAGCCACGCCTTGGTGCAACGCCGCCGGCGAGGCGGCCGAGCTTTACTGCCAATAGAGCTTTTCGTAGCATCGGGGAGCAGGAAATCTGCAGCTTGAAGGATTCGCAAGCCAGGAGGTGCACATTATTATTTTCTATTGCCAGGCGCTCAACTGAGAACCTTTTGGCGTGAGCAGCCCGCCGACTCTGTGTAGCAATATGAAGAAATAGTATTCCGACTCGTGCACGCACCCACTATTGGAAGGAGACCCTTAAGCACCTTATCTGCCAGAGCAGTGTAGGTAGTCACTCCCATCTTCGGAGAGTGGTTCTCGGAATGAGCCCCAGAGGTCGGCGTGGCTGTCGATCGCTTAGTCAGATGGCTCGTCTTACACAACAGGGAGGAAACAACATGAACACACTCACCAAGGACTGTGCAGCGGGGATTTTCGAGACTTGTGCGTCCCCTTGCCTGTCGCTTTATCAGCCGACGCATCGGCACCATCCGGGCAATCAGCAGGATCCCATTCGGTTCCGGAACCTTGTTAAAGCGCTTGAGGAGTCACTTCTGCAGCAAAGGCCGGAGAACGAGGTCCGGCCTTTGCTGGAACAGTTCCGGGCTCTGGCTGACGACGGCGACTTCTGGAACAACACCCACGACGGCCTGGCCGTGCTGGCTGCCAAGGATATGTTCCGGGTTTACAGGCTGCAGCGTCCGGTCGCCGAATTGGCAGTGGTGGCCAATAGCTTCCACCTCAAGCCCTTGATGCGCATCCTTCAGACGGCCGACCGTTATCACGTGCTCGGCTTGAACCGCCATGAGATCAAGCTCTTTGAGGGTAACCGAGACGTCATGGACGAGATCGAGCTGGACCAAGGTGTCCCGCGGACGATCACAGAGGTTCTTGGAGAACAGTTGACCGAGCCACACCAGACCGTTGCTTCCTACGGGGGGGTCGGTCAAGGGCACTCGCCAATGCATCACGGCCACGGCGGGGGAGAAACAGAAGTGGATAGCGACGCGAAACGCTTCTTCCGCGCCGTCGACCGCGCAGTTCTAGAGCACCACTCCCAGCCATCGGGGTTGCCGCTGATCCTTGCGGCCTTGCCAGAGCATCACCACATGTTTCACGAGGTCAGCCACAATCCTTTTCTGCTACCGGAAAGCCTTGATATCCACCCGGATGCCCTGTCATCCAGCGACGAACTCCGCCAACTCGCCTGGCAGCTGATCGAGCCTCGCTATCTGGCACGCCTCGCTGCCCTGGCCGAGGAGTTCGAAACCGCTAGATCGAAGGGGCTCGGTGACGACAACCTTTCCCAGGTCGCTAAGGCGGTGGTGAGCGGGCGTGTCGCCACACTTATGATCGAAGCCCGCCGCGAAATTCCCGGCAACATCGATGCTTCGACCGGAGACATCGCCTTTGGCGACTTAGGACACCCGGAGGTTGATGATGTGCTGGACGACCTGGGGGCATTGGCCCTAAAGATGGGTGGACAAGTTGTTGTCGCTCCGAGCAAACAGATGCCGACGCAGAGTGGAATTGCGGCAATCTACCGCTACTGAATTATAGCTACGACAATCACGCGAGGACGGAACCATGCAGATCCAGATCAACACCGATGGCAACATCGAGGGTCATGAGCAGCTGGCGCAACAGGTGGAAGCGGTTGTGAGGGATGGCTTGCAGCGATTCACTGCCAAGCTCACACGGGTGGAGGTCCACCTCAGCGACGAGAACAGCGACAAGAAGTCTGGCGCCGACGATAAACGCTGCCTGCTGGAGGCCCGTCTCGCCGGTCTCCAGCCGATTGCGGTGAGCCATGAGGCGGCGACCATTGAGCAGGCCGTTGATGCTGCTCTCGAGAAATTGACCCATTTGCTCGAAGGCACGCTCGGGCGGTTGAGCAATCACTAAGGGGGCAATACATCCTGTCGTGACTCGCTTCATTTCAACAGGGCCGGCAAGGATTGGACGCGATACAGCGGGTAAGACCTATCAAGGCCGCACTTTTTCGGTGACCTTGTGCAGGTCGTGATCCACTTCAGCTCAGCGCCGGCATGGTCATGGGCACCGTGTTTCTGATCAACAACAACGTCTACTACCACGCCCGTGTGGATACCCAGCGTGCGGCTGAATGAAACGGAAGACTGTACTTCTCCTGAATTCAGGTGTGATGGATCTCCCATTAATGTGCACCTGATCCCGTCCAGTTGATCAGCAGGGAAGGCCAAACAGTACCCTTTCGCGTTCGCGGATGGCCTTTCGCAACTTTTCCGTCCGTAGTATCTACCAGAGCCACATGTCTACCAGAGCCACATGTCTATCACTGCCACAAGCTAGATCACGAGAAAGTTGAAATGATGGGCACCCTCCCCTCATCCCTCACTCCACTTCCAGCACTCCTCGCACCATGTTCATGCCGCAGTGAAAGGGATAGACGCCGGCTTTTGTGGGGGGCAACTCCAGGCTGGCGGTAGCTTCCAGGGGCAGATCGAGGGTTTTGTGGAAATCGGGGAAGATCACCTGGGCCACGCAGCTGCTCGGATCGACCCGATGAAAGGCAAGCCGCATCGGCTGGCCAGCTTTCATTCTGATTCTTGAGGGTGCATAGCCGCCATCCACAAGGATGGTGATCTCCTGCAATCCTGCCTCGCTCTCGCGGGCTGCCACGCCACCGCCATGGCGACCCAGGAACCACCAGAGCTGCCAGGCGATGAGAAGCAAGCCAACCATGGCCACCAGCCCTTTGAGGGCCACGGGTTGATCGATGGTGCGCCAAAGGGGCGCTGCGGCAGCGAAGATCAGCATCAGTTATTTGCAAGAGGAAGGCGCGCCGGGCGGAAGTTCCGCAGCCTCAGGGCATTGCTCACCACCGACACGGAGCTGAAGGCCATGGCGGCGCCGGCGATCATTGGGCTCAGCAACCAGCCGGTGAGGGGAAACAGCAGGCCGGCGGCGATCGGGATGCCGGCCACGTTGTAGGCGAAGGCGAAGAACAGGTTCTGACGGATGTTGGCCATGGCGGCGCGGCTGAGTTCGATCGCCGCCGCCACCCCGACCAGGTTGCCGGAGATCAGGGTGATGTCGCTGGCG
>JAHLYR010000061.1 GCA_025128025.1 Synechococcus sp. CS-1330 | reverse complement strand
TTTGCCAAGTTGTGCCGTAGTGCAGCACCCCATACGCCTCAGCCTCTCTCTGGCGGGTACTGCCGCTCTGGCGCTCGTATCACTGCCTTTTGCCATCAGCCCTGCAGCAGCGCAAGACCAGGAGGCTCCCAGCACTGAGGCGGCAGACCTCGGCGTAATGGGTGTCAACCTTAGGGATGCCGTCAAGCTCAACTACGGCTTCCAGGGGGCTCTACAAGGAGCTGGCACTCCCAATGAGGCAGGCATTGGCGCCTTCATTCCACTCCACGTAGGCAGCAACAGCGTTGCTTTTGTGGATGTGCTGGTGAATGCCAACTTCAGCGACTACAGCGGTTACAGCAGCATCATCAATACCGACGTTTCAGGCACCACCTTCTCCACCTCCACACGCCTGGGCTACCGCTGGCTTAATGGCAACCGCTCCTGGATGTTTGGCGTCAATGCGGGGTATGACAGCCGACCAATGGCAACAGGGGGTGATGATACGAACGTTGCTATCACCAATCCACAAACGGTCTTCTATCAACAAGTGGCAGCAGGATTAGAAGCCGTATCCAACTCTTGGAATTTCAATGCCTATGCCCTGGTGCCCGTTGGCGACACCGAGCAGCAACTCAATAGCGTGTATCAAGGCGGCGCACTTGATACCTATGGGCTTGATGTTGGCTACAGCATTACTCCTGATTTGCGGGCTTCTGTTGGTTATTACTACCAACAGGGCGACCTTGGAGCCGCTGACGGTTCTGGTGTGCGAGGCAGGCTTGCTTACAACCTCACCAATGGGCTCACCGTAGGTGCCAATCTCTCCTACGACCAAGCATTTGAGACCAGGGTATCGGCAGATCTCAAATATCGCTTTGGAGCTAATGGTTATGGAGCACCGTCAACTAAGAAAGCCTGGCAGACTCCTACTATACAAGCCCTCACGGAAACCGTGAAGAACAGGGATGTGCGGGTGCACGATGCTCCGGTGTGTCCAGTCCTGCTGAACTGCTGAACCAGCAATCCCTGTCCTGCTGAACCAGCACTCTACCGCTCAAAGCCCCTGCCACCACAGGGGTTTTTTATTTCTTCAATCAAGCTAAAAGCGCCTAAAACGCCCTCCAATACCTGGCACCATCCCCAACTCCATCGCCAATCTTGAGCCGCTTTTACCGTCAAAATAAATCAGAAATAATTCCACCCACAGCAAAGCCAGACATCTCCATTCTCCATTCCTACTGATACATCTATCTCCCCATCACAACTGCCAAATACTTCGCTCCTTATCGCCATCACGGATACCATTGGCTCGTCTAAATCTCACCGCAATTTGGTGCCACTCATCAGGTATTTGATTGAGGCGTAAATCAAAAGCAAAGGACAGTTGTGTTTGCTCTGGTGATACCCGTTTGCTTTTGCTTCTGCCTTTCTCTACCAATCGTTTCAGCATCCTTGAGCCCCAGTGGCACTTTGGTGCTCCTTTGGCGTGATGGCGATACTTCTGGCAGGAACGCTCATAACGCTTGGAGCATACCTTTAGTGTTGGTGCCACGGTCAGGAAGCTTGGGTGCCATTCACTGATGCCATCACTCTCCAACCTGCCGTAGTGCCCGTAGTTGGAATAGGGGTCATAAAATCCCTTTCTCACGCCTGCTGCTGAGGTTGCTGCTTCGGCTTGGTTAAGGCGGGCAGTGGCATTGGCGGGGTTGGGGTTGGGGTTGGAGTTGTGGGGGTGATGAGTTGGGACCAAGAAAGTTGGGTATTAAGGTTATCCACGCCCATCACCTGTACATTTGACAAACACGAAAAACAATATTGGCTGTGACATTGTGACAGAGAGGATTTGTCACAATGTCACAAGCTTTTATGTTTTTAGAGAACCCTTAATCTGATATGGTCTTCGGGAACGGATTAGATGAATGAGTAATCTGATATCCATCAACCAAGCGAGATCCGAACCTCTTTTGTATTCGTTTCCCCTGCCCTTCGTTAATACGATGGCCAAAGTGATGAGCAACCTTTTTAAAAGAAGAAACAATATGCTGATCTGAATACTCAGCAGCCACCTGAGCTTTCACTGAGTCAAGCAAAGCGACCTCATCAATCATTCCATCAACCTTTTCACGATAGACAATGCTATTTACATTTTCCTCGATAAAGCGATGAAGGACGTTGGCAAGCTCTGCTGATCCAATTTCATTTTGAAGCTTTGTCGTCCTGTACTCACTACTTGCCTTGCCACCATCAAGACCATTCTTGAGGTAGTACCTCAAAGCGTAGATACAGAATGTATCGAACTCATTCCAGTTTTGAATTCCCCACTCCTCATCAAAAAGATAACCTCCGTGAATCTTCACAGGATCCAGATATTCTTCCTGCTTGTGGTATCGGTAATAATCACTCACCTCAACAAGATGCTGACGATCTTCAAAAGAAAATCCTTCGCCTAAAATCGGGTGATTACAGGAAAGCGCCATCTTAGGGAGACTCTGGAAAACCGAGGCCGTTTGCGGGACAATAACCCTGTGATCGCAGGCCAGGACTGGGTTGATGGGCGGCAAGCAGCTTGGCTTCTCTGATTACGAGCTCACCACAGCCAAGAAGCAGACCAAACGGG
>JAHLYR010000060.1 GCA_025128025.1 Synechococcus sp. CS-1330 | reverse complement strand
TGCCACTGCGCCCCCGCGGCCTCGATCTCCAGGGTTGGATCCAGGCCATTGCAGGCCTCGTGATTGCCCTGATCGCCCTGCTCTCCTCCTATGACCACATCTCCCTCCCCGCCGGCGCCCTCCAGCTCCCGCAGCAATGGGCCGTCTGGTTCATCGCTGCCTCAGTGGCGCTCGTTCTTGTCGACGCTCAACTGGCGACGAGATCCCGGCTACGAGCAGCGAATGAAGCAGCACGAGCAGCAAGTGATGCAGTACGAGCAGCGCAAGATTCAGCACGAGCAGCGGATGAAACAGCTGAGGAACGAGACCGAGCAGCTGAGGCAAGAGAACAAGCGACTCGCCGAGCTCGAATCCAGGATGGATGCCTTGTTGCGCAATGCAGATTCTTGCTCGCAGACACCTCCCGGAACCGGCTCCAGCTGAGTGAAGCCCTGGCGGTGTTGCTCGATGAACTCAGACCGCCAGAAGCCTGAGATCGCCTGCTCAGCACGATGCAACAGGCCCGCTTTCTCTCGCTACCGCTAGTACCTCTTTAGCTGCATCCCCTCGCCGCCGAGCCCCGGCTCACCGCTTCCTGATAGCCACAGCCAGCGGTCCTGCACCGCAGGCCACCGCGCTGGTGGTGCTGGGTGATGCCTTGCAGAGAGTGTCCTTTTTGGAGCCATTTGGCACACCATATGTGGTGTGGCCGAGCCCCTTTGCAGGACACAGCGCAGAGGCGCACCACCTTCCCGGGGTACTTTTGTACTGGTCTTGAGTCTGTCGGCGGCGATGGGTTGTGGCGGAGATCGATCCCACTCCTGGATCTGCGCCAGACTTGGCGCCAGTACATCCCCGCGGCCTTGATCGCCAGGGCTCGATCCAGGCCATCGGCGGAATTGTGATCGCCCTGATCGCCCTGATCGCCCTTCTCTCCTCCTATGACCACATCTCCCTCCCCGCCGGCGCCCTCCAGCTCCCGCAGCAATGGGGCGTCTGGTTCATCGCTGCCTCACTGGCGCTTGTGGTTGTCGATGCTCAACTGGCGACGGGATCCCGGCTACGAGCAGCGCATGAAGCGGCTGAGGAGCGAGAACGCGCGGCTCGCCGAGCTCGACGCCAGGATCGATGCGCTCTGGCCCAATTCGAATTCCAGCTCCACCCAAACACCACCACCCGACAACGACTCGCCGACCTGATCTCCCTGTTGCGCGAATACGGCGAATTCGCTTGAACGGCCCCAGCAGACCCCTGAAGGCCACCGGCCTCGCCCAGCGTGGCCCTGGCGCCGCCACGGCTTCCTCTCGATCTGCAGATAAGGCCTGTAAGGGTCGATCTGGTTTGGGCTCGTATCACACCTCAGGCACGCAACGGCTCGATCGATCCTCTCCTTCCGCCGTGCTCCGCCTGGATGGCCATTCCTCACACTTGATCGACTGCCGCACCTGCCCCCCCGGCCCCCATGGCCTGGATCCCGCTGCGCGAGCTGCTGCTCGGCCTGGTCCACACCCCCGCGCTGCTGTTCCCCTGGCAGCTGCCCCGCGCCAGCCGCGCCTTCTCCCGCCAGGACCTGCAGGTGCACCCCCTCGCCGCCGAGCACGGTGCTGTATTGGCTGCAGGGGCGGATGCGAGGACCAGCGCCTGCCTTGGGGTACAGGTGTACTATTCTGGTGTCTGTCGGTGGCGATGGGTTGTGGCGGAGATAGATCCCACTCCTGGATCTGCGCCAGACTTGGCGCCATCACGTCCCCGCGGCCTTGATCGCCAGGGCTGGATCGAGGCCCTGGCCGGACTCGTGATCGCCTTGATCGCTCTGCTCACCTCCTATGACCACATCTCCCTCCCGGCCGGCGCCCTCCAGCTCCCGCAGCAATGGGGCGTCTGGTTCATCGTTGCCTCGATGGCGCTCGTTCTTGTCGACGCTCAATTGGCGACGGGATCCCGGCTACGAGCAGCGAATGAAGCAGCTGAGGAGCGAAACCGAGCAACGCGAGATGCAGTACGAGCAGCGCAAGATGCAGCACGAGCTGCGGATGAAACAGCTCGAGAGCGAGATCGAGCAGAGCAAAGAGAGAACGAAGCAGTCCGAGAGCGAGATCGAGCAGAGCAAAGAGAGAACGAAGCAGTCCGAGAGCGAGATCGAGCAGCTGAAGAAAGAGAACGCGCGGCTCGCAGCGATCGAGTCCAGGCTCGCGCGCTTCGAGCGGGAGTACTTGTCTGGCTCGAACCCTCTGTCCTCCACCGGCGATTCCTCGCCCTAGTAGCCGCCGAGCTGGCTGCCCTGGCTGAGGAGCCGTCCTGATCGCTACAACGTTTTCAGCCGCATCCTCCCCCCGCATCCTGTCCCGTCCCTCCGGCGGCCACATCCAGCTCCGCCGCGACCCCTCCCTGGCAACCTATGTGTCGGGGGACGCCCCCCAGGCGCATCGCCGGCGACTCCTGCGCCCGCACCACTTGGGAGAACGCCACCCGCACCTTCGCTCGCCAAGGCCTGCAGGCGCAACCCCTCGCCGCCGAGCCCCCGCTCAGCGCCCCCGAACGCAACCGCCTGGCCCTGCGCGAAGCGGCGGCCACGCTGCTCTATCGGCTGCAGGGGCGTACGCGTGTACTATAGTTGAGGTTGAAACCCCCGGGCTTTGGTGCCGATCGAGCCATCACCTGAATCTGCGCCAGAATTGGCAAAAGCCTCTCCCTGGCCCCGCCGGTGCTGCCGCCTCGATCTACAGGGTTGGATCCAGGCCATGGCTGTTTCCTTGATTGGCTGGCTTTGTGATTGCCCTGATCGCCCTGCTCTCCTTCTATGACCACATCTCCCTCCCCGCCGGCGCCCTCCAGCTCCCGCAGCATTGGGGCGTCTGGTTCATCGCTGCCTCAGTGGCGCTTGTGGTTGTCGACGCTTAATTGGCGACGGGATCCCGGCTACGAGGAGCGCAAGATTCAGCACGAGCAGCGGATGAAACAGCTGAGGAACGAGACCGAGCAGCTGCGGCAAGAGAACAAGCGACTCGCCGAGCTCGAATCCAGGATGGATGCCTTGTTGCGCAATGCAGATTCTTGCTCGCAGACACCTCCCGGAACCGGCTCCAGCTGAGTGAATCCCTGGCTGTCCTGCTCGATGAACTCAGACCGCCAGAAGCCTGAGACCGCCTGCTGCGCAAGTTGGACAGGCCCGTCTTCGCTCGCTACCGCTATCACCCCCAGCCGCAACGATCCGCGGGTAACGCCCCTGGGTCGGCTTTTGAGGGCTTGGCTCCCCGGCCTGAGCAGGTGCTGCAGGAGGTTGAGGCCTGGGAATCTGCCCATCGCTAAGTTGCTCGTACTAAGGGATAACGCTTGAAGTCGCGCTAAAGCTTCTACTGGTCATTACCGGTCATTTCATCCCCCATTCCCTCTTTTCAACTCCATGAACGTGCCCGCCAAAACCGCCCTGATCACCGGCATCACTGGCCAAGATGGCTCCTACCTGGCTGAGCTGCTGCTGGAGAAGGGCTATGCGGTGCACGGCATCAAGCGGCGGGCCAGCAGCTTCAACACCAGCCGGATTGATCACCTTTATCAAGACCCCCACGAGAGCGATCCCAGGCTCGTGTTGCACTATGGCGATCTCACCGACAGCACCAACCTGATCCGCATTATTCAGCAGGTGCAGCCCGATGAGATCTACAACCTCGGCGCTCAAAGCCATGTGGCGGTGAGCTTTGAGGCTCCCGAATACACCGCCAATAGCGATGCCCTCGGCACCCTGCGCATCCTGGAAGCTGTGCGCATGCTTGGGCTATCCGCCAAAACCCGCATCTACCAAGCCAGCACCTCCGAGCTCTATGGCCTGGTGCAGGAGATCCCCCAGAAGGAAACCACCCCCTTCTATCCCCGCAGCCCCTATGGCGTCGCCAAGCTCTACGCCTACTGGATCACGGTGAACTACCGCGAGGCCTACGGCATGTACGCCTGCAATGGGATTCTTTTCAACCACGAATCACCTAGGCGTGGTGAAACCTTCGTGACCCGCAAGATCACCCGCGGCCTGGCCCGCATCAACGAAGGCCTCGATCAGTGCCTGTTCATGGGCAATCTCGATTCCCTGCGCGATTGGGGCCACGCCCGCGACTACGTGGAGATGCAATGGCGCATGCTGCAGCAACCCGGCACCCCAGAAGATTTCGTGATCGCCACCGGCCGCCAGGAATCGGTGCGCCGCTTCATTGAGCTGGCAGCCAGCGAGCTGGGCTGGGCTGTTGGTGGTGGTCCCGCCATCGAGTGGCAGGGAGAAGGCGTGGATGAAATCGGCCGCCGCGCTGACACCGGCGCCGTGGTGGTGCGCATCGACCCGCGCTATTTCCGCCCCGCTGAAGTGGAAACCCTGCTTGGCGATCCCACCAAAGCCCAACAGAAGCTGGGCTGGACCCCCACCACCACCTTGGAAGAGCTGGTGGCCGAGATGGTGGCATCCGATAAGCAAGAGGCAGCCAAAGAAGCCCTGCTGCGCCGCAAGGGCTTTGCGGTGGTGGGCTCTATGGAGAATCCGCCCACAAAGTCAGCCGGCGTGAGTTGATGGCAGAAGACATCCGCTGGCAGCAGCGCTTCAGCAACTACAACAGGGCGCTGGCCCAGCTGGAAACCTTCGTAGAACCACCGGCGCTGAACGAACGCGAACAGCAGGGGCTGATCAAGGCTTTTGAATACACCTTTGAATTGGCTTGGAATACCTTGCGGGATCTCTTGCGCAGCCAGGGCAATACGACGCTGCTGGGTTCGCGTGACACCCTGCGGGAAGCCTTTCGCCTTGGCCTGATCGAAGCGGGAGAAAGCTGGATGCTGATGATTCAAGATCGCAATCTCACCAGTCACAGCTACAACCGCGCTACGGCTGATGCGATCGCAGCTCAGATCCTCAACAGCTACTTGCCCTGCTTCCAGCAACTAAGCCAGAGATTGAAATTGCGAGTTCTAGAAGAGCAGCAATGACCAACCATTGCACCCCTACACCAGCAACTAGCCCAGCGGCTCTTCTTGGAATCCCCGAGAGCTCTGCGAGCCAACTGCTGAATGTGCTCACAAGCCCAGCCCAGCTCGACGCTATCTGGCTGTTCGGCTCGCGGGCCATGGGACGCCATCAGCCAGGATCTGACATTGATCTCTGCCTTGAGGCGCCCCAGTTGGGCCACAGCGATCTCCTGCGTTTGATGCACGCCGTCGATGAGCTGTGCCTTCCCTGGCGGGTGGATCTGCTGCTGCTGCATCAGCTGGATGCCGAGGTGCGGGCCCATGTGCAACGGGTGGGGCGCCCCATCTGGAAGCGCCAATGACAGCATCTCAATCGACCCTGATCACCGCCGCCGACCGCACCTACGTGGCCGGCCACCGCGGCATGGCCGGCAGCGCCATCTGCCGAGCCTTGCAGCGCTCTGGCTATGGCCAGATCCTCACCGCCAGTCGCGAGGAGCTTGATCTGCTCGATCCCTCAGCGGTGGCGGCCTGGTTTGCCACCAACAAGCCCACGATCGTGGTGCTGGCGGCAGCCAAGGTGGGCGGGATTGCGGCCAACAGTGCCTATCCGGCCGATTTCTTGCTCGACAACCTCAAGATCCAGACCCACGTGATCGAAAGCGCCTGGCGCAGTGGTGTGCGGCGCTTGTTGTTTCTGGGCAGCAGCTGCATCTACCCCAAATTCGCCGCCCAGCCGATTCGGGAAGAAGCCCTGCTCACCGGGGCACTGGAGCCCACTAATGAGTGGTATGCGATCGCCAAGATCACCGGCATCAAGCTTTGTGAGGCGCTGCGGGCCCAGCACGGCTTTGATGCCATCAGCCTGATGCCCACCAACCTCTACGGACCGGGCGACAACTACCACCCCACCAACAGCCATGTGCTGCCGGCCCTGATTCGCCGCTTCCATGAGGCGGCCGAGGCCCACGCCCCCAGCGTCACCTGCTGGGGCACGGGCACACCCCTGCGGGAGTTCCTGCATGTGGATGATCTGGGCGAGGCCTGCCTGTTTGCCCTCGAGCACTGGCAGCCCGGGCCTGATCAGCTCCAGTTTTTGAACGTGGGTACGGGCATCGACCTGAGCATCCGCGAGTTGGCAGAGGCCGTGGCGGCCGCCACCGGTTTCCAGGGCGAGATCTGTTGGGATGCCAGCAAGCCCGACGGCACCCCCAAAAAACAGCTGGATGTCAGCCGCTTGGCGGCGCTGGGCTGGGGGGCGCGAATCCCTCTTGCCGAAGGCCTGGCCAGCACCGTGGCTGAGTTCCGCCAGCAGTTGGCCCAGCAGAGCGTTCGCCTCTAGTCATCCCATGCATCGACAGCGCCGCCTCCGGGTTGCTCCACAATGGAATCAAAAGCTTCTGTGGTGTCATGACTGACCCGTCCCAGCAACCCGCACCCTCCTCGCCTCCTGAATCGCAGCCCGAATCGCAGCATGATTTCGATGTGCAGAAGGAGCTGCACCAGAAGATCCGCAACGATCCCGACTACGACGACTGGGAATACGGCACCGAGCCCCTACCCCACGAGGCCTGGGTCGCTAAGCAGGCATCCGCTCAAGAACAGCCACCGGCCTCGGCCTGAAGCACGGCCCCCTCGGAATCCTTGCAACTTCTAGAAGTTGTACAGCTTGTACAGAAATCAGGAGCGCTTCGCTCAACGCCCCAGGCGGCTAGGCGCCCCAGTCAGTACCGGGTGTTTCAAAGCGCCCCCGATCCAATCCGCCCGAAAGCCCCCGCCCTGGATTCCCTCAAAGACCTATAGGTAAGAAATCCTTTCAAGGCTGCTTGCCCAGCATTCCTGCCATGGTTGTTGCCAAGCGCACCAGCAAGAACCAGCTCACCCCCCTGCATCCCGGTGGGGCCGATGCGGTGCGCACGCGATTGGCTGAGCTGGGCATCAGCGAGGCCGACGTGACTGATGCGGTGAACTGGGCGCGGCAACCGTGAGGCTGGCCCCGCTGCGCGCCGTGCTCGACACGAATTTGCTGGTGTCTGCGCTGTTGTTTAGCCAAGGGCGGCTGAGCTGGCTACGGGCCAGCTGGCAAAAGGGCCTACTCACGCCCGTATTGGCTGAGCCCACGGCCCGGCTGCGGATCGGGAGCGCTTGCTCGAGGATTTGCTGCCCTGGTGCGAAAGCTGGTCCGCTGCGATCCCCAGCAGCACCTACCTCGTGCGCGCCCCCCACGATCAGGTGTTCCTGGATTTGGCCCTGGCGGCGGCAGCCCCTGTGCTGGTGAGCGGCGACCGCCTAATTCGCACCTCCTAGTTCCCCCCTCTGATTTGCAACTGTGCAGGAATTTGTACAACTTGTACAGATTTCGGACTGGGTTTCCGATTTCGGACAGGATTTCAGCTCACCCCGTCCGCTGCCAAATCCGCAGCTGGCCTCGGCCTGAGCTGCTTCACCAGGTTGAGGCCTGCCAGGCACAGCAGGGTCATGCCGATCCAGAAGCCACCAGCGTGGCTCTGGGCATCGAGGGCCACGCCGGCCAGCAGCGGCGCCCCTAGGGCGCTCAGGGCAAAACATTGGGAGAAGAGGGCCATGGCCAAGCCCTGGTGCTCCCTGGGGCTGAGCTCGATCACCGCTGCGGTGGCAATCGGCAGAAAGGCAGCTGCCCCCAGCGCCAGGGGCAACTGGGCCAGCAGCACCAGCCAAAGCCCCTGGCTGCTCAGGGCCGAAAAGGCCAGCAGCACCGTGCCAACTGCAAAGCAGGCCAGGCTCAGCCCCAGCCCCTGCGCTATCGGACGCTTAGCCAGGGCCTGACCCACCGGCCACTGGATCAGCACCAGCACGCCCAGCTGCAGACCAACCAGCAGCGCCCCCAGGCTTTCAGGCATGGCCGCCCGCTCCAGGCCGCCGCGCACCAGATCCAGGGGCAGGGCGCTCTGCATCAGCGCCGGCAGCGAGGTGGCTAGCAGGCTGATGGCTAGTAGCGGCAGCAGTGGCGGCAACCATTGGCGCCAGGGGGTGTAATCGGCTGGATCGAGGTTGGCAGGTCTAGCCCGCTGCAGGGGCTGCCTTAGCAGCAGCGTTGCCACCGCCAGCAGGCAGATGATGTCGATTAGGTAGATGCCCCGCAGCCGGCCGGCTGCGGCTAGCAGCGCCCCGAGCAGGGCTCCAGCCGCAATCCCAGCCGCATCGGCGCTGCGCACCAAGGCATAGCCACGGGCGGTGGGAATCGGGGCAGGCCCCATGCGGCAGCCCAGGGGCACCGCTAGCTCAACCGCCGGCCAGTAGAGCCCGGCAGCGATTCCGATCAGCAATTGCCCCTGCACGTAGCCAGGGAAGCTGGCCGTGCCGAACAGCCGCAGATCCCCCAGCAGGGCTGCCAGGGCGGCCAGTAGCACCGGTATCGAGCAGGCCAGCCCCCGATCCAGCAGCATGCCACTCAAAAAACGACCCGCCGTGCCCGCCAGCGCTGCCAGCGCCAAACCCTGGGTCACCGCCTGGGCGCTGAAGGCCGCCTGGTGAAACACGATCGGAGTTAGGTACAGCACCCCACCGGCTCCAAACGAAGCCACCAGTCGCACTAAGGCTACCTGGCGCAGCGCCGCCGGAAACTGGGCCAGCCAGCCGGACTGCGCCGGACTGGCGGTACCTGGCGGACTGGCGGAACGGAAGGGGCGCAAACGGGCCGTTAGGTAGCTGGGGGGAGTCTGGCGCCGCCTAGCGGCCCTGGCACGAGAGAATAAATACCCCCGCCCTTTGCCTTGGCTCGCCGCTCGTTGCGCCTCTGGTGTTGCTTTACCGGAGCTCTGGCCATGGGCTGTATGCCGGCTCGGGCTGCCGAGGAGCTGGTGCTGCAACTCGATGGCCTGGCGCTGCCCATCGACCTGGTGGCCCTGGAGTCCTGGACTCGCCAGCCCCAGCAGGCATCTAACGACCTGAAGGCGTGGCTCAATCTGCTGGAGCCCCAGAGTCGCCGCGACCTGGTCCGCTTGCTGCAGGCGCCGCTGCTGCGGGATCGCAGCTTTGGGCTGCAGCTGCTCAACAGCTGGACCGGCGAGCAGATGCTTAAAGAAGCCGGCAGCCTGCTCACCACCGGCCCTGCTGACCGCAGCACGGGACCGCTGCTGCTCAGCAGCCTGCGTCGGTTGCTGGAGGCGCAGAGCAGCGTCTCCGCCCTGGAGCTGCTGCGGGCCCTGCCTGTGGCCAGCGTCACCCTGCGCCTCGATGGCGCGTTGCAGTTGGCCGGCCAGTGGCGCCGCCAGCTGCAGCGTCAAAACACTGCCCTGGAGCGCTTGCGCCAGCTGCCCCTGCCCCGGCGTAGCTCCAGTCCTTTGGGGTTTACCAGCGCCGTGCGGCGCCAGCCCCAGCGCCTGCAGTTGCAAGTGCCCCATCGGGTGGCGCCCCTGCCGCTGGAGCTATGGCCTGCCCAGCAGGCCCGCCGTGGCCCTTGGCTGCTGCTGATGCCGGGCCTGGGCGGCAGCGCCGACCAGCTCAGCTGGTTGGCGGCGGCTCTGGCTGATCGGGGTTGGCCCGTGTTGGTGGTGGTCCATCCCGGCAGTGACCAGCAGGCACTGCAGGCGTCGCTGCTTGGTGATGCCCCACCGCCCGGCGCCGAAACCCTGCCCCAGCGCCTGGCAGATCTGCAGGCCGTGCTCGAGGCCCAGCGGGAGGGCCAGCTGCCTGCTTTGGGCCCGGCGCCGGCGGGGGAGCAGGGAGTGGTGCTGGGGGGTCACTCGCTTGGTGGCCTGGCTGCGCTGATGGGAGCTGGCCTGGTGCCGGAGCGGGGTCTGGGTCGCCGCTGTGAGCTGGCCCTGGCGACCCTGCCGCTCACCAACCTGTCGCGGCTGCTGCAGTGCCAGCTGCCTCGGATCACCGGTGATGGCGACGCCAGCGCTGGCCCCTTGCGACCCCAGGCCACGCCCTTGCTGGGAGTGGTTGCCTTCAATGGTTTCGGCAGCCTGCTTTGGCCCCACCGCGGTCTGCAAGACCTCAACGTGCCGGTGCTGCTGGTGGGCGGCAGTCTCGATCTGGTGACCCCTCCGGTGCAGGAGCAGCTGGCCGTGTTTGCTGGTGCCACCCATCCCCGCAGCCGGCTGGTGTTAGTGGAGGGTGCCAGCCATTTCTCACCGGTGCGTATCGATAACCGGGGCGAAGCGTTGTTTCGACTCGGTGAGGAGCTGGTGGGTATCGAGCCCCTGAAGGTGCAGGCGCTGCTGCTCAACCTCACCAGCGAATTTCTACAGGGCTTTGAGCACCCCCTGCTGCTCTCCCCCCAGCGCCGCGAACAGGATGGCGTCCGGGCCTATGTGCTCGATCGCAACCAGGCTCGCCGCTGGCAGGCAGTGTTGCCGGCGGAGTGAGATTCAGCGGCTGGCCTGCAGCAAGGTGCAGAGCTGGCTGGGGTTGATCCGCTCGATTCCATCGCCGATGCCGTAATGCTCGTCACCGGCGTAAATCAGGAAGCTCCGCTGCGGCTGCAGGTCGGCCCGGGCCTGGTGGAAACCCTTGCCTGGTTTCGCGGCCAGGCCGCGTTTCACCTCGATCGCCCAGCGCTCGGGCCCAGGCAGATCCAGCACCAAATCTATTTCAGCTCCGGCAGCGCTGCGGTAGAAGCAAGCCTGTGTGCGCTCGGGAGCGACGCTGAGCAGCTGCTCGATCACGAAGCCCTCCCAGCTGCCGCCGGCCACCGGGTGGCCCAGGACCGCTTCCCGGTTGTCCAGTCCCAGCAGGGTGTGCAGCACGCCACTGTCCCGCACGTACACCTTGGGTGATTTCACCAGCCGCTTGCCGGTGTTGCTGTGGAATGGTGGCAGCCGTCGCACCAGCAGCAGGTCAACCAGCAGATCTAGGTAGCGAGCGGCCGTTTTGCCATCCACTCCCAGTCCCCGGCCCAGCTGGGCAGTGTTTAGGAGGCCTCCCTGGTTGTGGGCCAGCATGGTCCAGAAGCGCCGCAGAGTTTCCGCTGGGATCCGAGCACCGAGCTGGGGAATGTCCCGCTCCAGGTAGGTGCGAATGAAGTTGCTGCGCCAGATCACGCTGCCGGGTTCATCGCCGGCCAGAAAGCTCTCCGGAAAGCCGCCGCGAATCCAAAGCTGCTCCTGCTGCGGCGCGCCCACCTCCAGCAGGTTGAAACCCTCCAGTTGCAGATAGGCGATCCTTCCCGCTAGAGATTCGCTCGATTGGCGCAGCAGATCGAGGGAGGCGGAACCCAGCAGCAGAAAGCGATGAGTCCGCCGGCCGCTGCGGCGGCCCTGGTCGATCAGGCCTCGCAGCACGGCAAACAGCTCGGGCAGCCGTTGCACCTCATCGAGGATCACCAGCTTGTCGGCATGGCTGCTGAGATACAGCTCGGGGTCGCTCAGTTTGGCTCGGTCGCCTGGCGATTCCAGATCGAGATAGAGACTCGTTTGATCAGCGGCGATCTGTTCCGCGAGCGTCGTTTTGCCCACCTGTCTGGGGCCCAGCAGAGCCACGGCGGGAAACTGATCCAGCCGCTCGCGCACCAAGGCCAGCTTCTGCCGCTGCAGCACAGGCTCCTCTGCTTTTCTAAACTATTTATCCTTGCATTTCAGGAGCAAGGCTCCCGATTTGCAAGGATTTTGCAAGTTTAAGGCTCAGGTTTAAGGCTCAGGGTTGAGCCTCAGAACTTGATGCGCGGATCGAGCACGGCCACCAGCAAGTCCACCAGCACCGTCACCAGCACCACCAGGCCGGCCACCACCACCACGATGCCCTGCACCAGCGGGTAGTCGCGCTGGCCGATCGCTTCCTGCAGCCGGAAGGCGATGCCGGGCCAGGAGTAGGTGATCTCGATCAGCAGGGCCCCGCCGATCAGCGATGCCACGGTGATGCCCGTGATCGTGAGCACCGGCAGCAGGGCATTGGGCAGGGCATGGCGCAGCACCACCCGGGCCTCGCCCAGGCCGCGGCTGCGGGCTGCTTCCACGTAATCGGAGCCGAGGGTGCGGCGCAGATTGAGCCGCAGTGAGTTGGCGAAGATGCCGCTGAGCAATAGGCCCAGGGTGGCCGCTGGCAGCACCAGATGGCGCACACTCCCCAGCAGCAGCTGCCATTCGCCCGTGGCCAGGCCACTGCGCAGGCTGTCAAATAGGTAGAAACCGCTGCCCTCCGGCGGCAGCAAGGTGGGCGGGAAGCGACCCCCCACCGGCAGCCAGCCCAGCCACACCGCAAACACCAGCTGCACCACCATCGCGGCCCAGAAGGGCGGTAGGGCATAGGTGCCGATGCCGTAGAGCCGGCCGGCCAGATCGAGCTTGCCTTCTGGGCGGGCAATGCCGGAAAAGCCCACCGCTAAACCCACAACGGCAGCCAGCAGCAGGGCCACCACCCCCAGCTCCAGGGAGGCCGGCAGGCTTTGGCGAATCACTTCCGTCACCGGTTCCTGGTTGGTGAGCGAGGTGCCTAGGTCGCCGTGCAGCAATTTCCCTAGGAAGCTGCCGTATTGGTGCAGCAATGGTTGATCCAGGCCCAGCTGGGTCCGCAGCGCTGCTCGGGCGCTTTCGGGAGCGCGGGTGCCGAGTAGGGCGTCGATCGGATCCCCTGGCGCCAGCCGCAGCAGCAGAAAAACCATGCTGGCGATCAGCCACAACATCAATGGCGCCAGCGCCACTCGGGCGGCCAGGTAGCGCGATAGGGCCCGGCGGCGACTCATGGTTTGGTGCTCCCTTGGGGGGTCTGCTTACGGGTCAATTCCCGTAGCAGTAGGCGGCCGGAGCCATCGAAACGGGGCTGGCTGATGCTGGGCTTGGCCCAGGCTCGCGGTGCCACCAGCCACACCGGTAGGTAGGGGTTGGCGGCGGCGGTTTGGCGCTGGATGCGGCGCAGCAGGGCGGCGCGGGCGGGGCCAGCTACATAAGCACTGCGCTCCAGGTCTTGTTGCAGGCCGGGTTTGGCCCAGAAACTGCCACTGGCGGCGCTGGCCCCCTTGAGACAGCGCTCCCCGCGGGCCTCCTCACAGCCCAGCAAGGGCACCAGATAGTTGTCGGCATCGGGGAAGTCGCCCATCCACTCCAGCAGGATTAGCGGGAAGGCCCCCTCCCCCAGTTGGCGGTAGGCGGTGGTGGCCTCCATGCCGGTCACCTCGAGCTCAACGCAATCGCCCAGATCCTGCTGCAGCTGGGCCTGCCAGGTGAGGGCAAACATCCGGTCGGCGGGAATGTTGGAGCGGAAGGTGAGCGGCAGGGCCAGGCGCTTGCCCTGGCAATAGCCGGCTTGGCGATAGAGCTGGCGGGCCTTAGCTGGGTTGTAGCTGGGCCAGGCCTGGGGGTCGGAGCCCTTGAGGCTGGGGGGCACCAGCTCGCGCAGGGGCGGCCGCAGGCCCAGGGTCACCCGGCGGCTGATGGTGTTGCGATCGAGGCTGTAGGCCACCGCTTGGCGCAGCCGGGGATCGTTGAGGGGCGGCTGGTCGGTGAGCAGGGTGAGGTAGCCGATCTCCAGTGCCGGACCGCTGCCCTCCCGTAGGCTTCCAGCCGCAGCCTGGCGTTGCAAGGCGGCCTGCTGGTCGATTTCGAGGCTGGTCGAGAGCAGCACATCCACCTCGCCGCTCTGCAGGGCGCCGTAGAGGGCGGTGGAATTACTGAGTGACACCAGGTCGATGCCGCCATTGGCGGGTTTGGCCCCCCAATACTCCGCAAACGGCTCTAGGCGTTGCTGCTGGCCTGTGAAGAAGCTGAGCCGGTAGGGCCCGGTGCCCACGAAGCGGTCGTTGAGGAAGCGAGTGCGGTGGTTTTTGTAGGCGCTGGGGGAGAGGGGCGTCAGGTTGACGGCGCTGAGCAGCTCGGCCAGGGGGCTGAAGGGGCGCTTCAGCGTCAGCTCGATTGTGTAGGGCCCCACAGCCCGCGCGGCACCTACCCGATCGCCCAGCAGGTAGCTGAGCTTGCCGATAGCCAGGAAGCGCTCCAGGCTGAACACCATGGCCGCGGCATTAAACGGCGTGCCGTCGTGGAAGCTCACGTCCTGGCGCAGCTGGATCTGGGCCTTGAGGCCGTCGGCACTCAGCTGGGGCAGCCCCACTGCCAGGCGCGGCTCCAGCTGGCCAGAGGCATTGATGGCATAGAGCGTATCTCCGATCGCACTCAGCAGCTGCATGGCGCCGAAGGTGTAGGCGCCGCCTGGATCAACCGTGTCGATGCGGTTTTTGCTGGCAATTACCAGCCGGTTGGCCGACGCCTCGTGCTTGGGCCGGCAGCCGGAGAGGGCCAGACCAGCTGCCAGGCCGCTGGTCAGCAGGGCTGCTGCCAGGGTTTGGGTTAGCCGCGGAGCGCGGGGCAAGGGGCGGCCGTCAAATCAACGCCATTCAAGACCGCCGCGGCCAGGTAGGGCGCACCTGTTGCAGGGAAATTTCAAACACTTCCGATCCCTGACGCGCCAGGGGCCAGCGGCGCAGCCAGCAGCGGTCGTGGTGGTCGTCGACGCCAATCACTTGGTAGAGCTGCTCATCACTTTCAAGGTGCACGCAGGCGCCTTGGTGAAGGTTGAATGTGCTCGAGGCCTGGGCACTGGAGCAGGTGGGGCCGTTCATGGGATTAGGGATTAACTGATTGGTGCTTGCTGGGCAGATGCTGCGGGGGACAGGGGCTGAACACTGTTCGCCTCGCTACAAACATCGGCCTGGGTGTGGGGATCTCGACAGGGCTTGCCGCAGCAGCTGCCCCCTCCAGATCAGACCCCGCTGGGGTCTTAATAATTGCTTTCGATTTATGCCCCCACTGTGGCCTGCCGCTGGCCCCATTGGCCAGCTGATGGCGATTTGGAGACCTGATGGAGCCAATCAGCCCCGCTGTTACAGGGTGCGCAGGCAGGCGGCCACGGCCTGAACATCTGTCAGGGCTTCGATTGCGGCAAGGGCTTGGCGGAAGTTGGCTTCGCAAACCTCGTGGGTGATCACCACGATTTCGGCGCCGCCGGCGCTCTGGGTTTCGAACTGCACTATCGATTGAATCGACACCCCCGCTTCGCCAAAGCAGGTGCCGATCGCACCGATCACGCCGGCCCGGTCGCTGGTGCGCAGCCGCAAGTAGTTGCGGTGGCTGGTTACGGCGCTCTCCACCAGGCGGCAGTCGCGCCAGCTGCCAGCGGCCAGCAGGGGATCGAGGGGCGCCTGAGTGCCCCCACCGCCGGTGGCCTGGCGGATGCCGGCGATGTTGAGAATGTCGGCCACCACCGCCGATGCGGTGGGTCCTGCTCCAGCCCCGGGCCCGTAAAACATCACCTGACCCACGGGGTCGCCCTCCACCAGGATCGCGTTATTGACCCCATTCACCCCGGCTAGCGGATGGGCCTTGGGCAGCAGGGTGGGATGGACGCGCACATCCAGTAGCTGCTCGGCTTGCTCGCCGGGCATGGCCTGGGCTACGGCCAAGAGCTTCACCACGTAGCCAAGCTGCTCGGCGTAGGCGATATCGCGGGCATCGAGCTGGTCGATCCCCTCCGTTGGGATGGCCTCGCGGGGTACCGGACCGCCGTAGGCCAGGCCCGCCAAAATTGCGATCTTGTCGGCGGCATCTCCCCCCTGCACATCAGCGGCGGGGTCGGCTTCGGCGTAGCCCAGCCGCTGGGCGTCAGCCAGCACGTCTGAGTAGGCGGCTCCCTCTGCCGCCATGCGGCTGAGGATGTAGTTGGTGGTGCCGTTGATGATGCCGCTCACCCGCTGGATCCGGTTGGCTCCCAGCGACTGCTTCAGGGGCTCGATGATCGGGATGCCGCCACCTACGGCGGCTTCGATCAGCACGTACACCCCACTGCGGGCGGCGGCGGCGGCGATCTCCTCGCCGTAGCGGGCAATGACGGCCTTGTTGGCGGTTACTACCGGTTTGCCGGCCGCAATCGCCCGCAGGATCAGGGAGCGGGCCGGCTCCAGGCCGCCCATCACCTCCACCACGATGTCGACCGCCGGGTCGTCGACCACGGCTTCTGGGTCGGTGCTGAGCAGTTCGGCTGCCAGCGCCACCGTGCGCGGCCTGTTTAAGTCGCGCACGGCTACCCGCCGCAATTCGAGCTCTCCCACCAGCGGATGGCGGCCGGCCGGGGTCGCCAGGATGGCTGCCACACCAGCCCCCACCGTGCCGAGCCCGAGCAAGCCGATGCCGATGGTCATGCGTTGGGGGGTATCAATTGGCTGATCCTAGAAATCAACTGGCTTGGTCTAGGGGGTGGCCGCCAAGGACTGGGCTTGGGCCTGCATCAGCCGCAGGATATTGAGAAAGCCGTTGGCCCTTGAGGGGGTCAGGCTGGCCTGCAGGCCAGTGGCGGCGATGAAGGCCGGATCGATGGCGGTGGCCTGCTGCGGGGTCAGCCCTTCCAGTCCCTCGATCAGCAGGGCCAGCAGTCCCTTAGTGATGGCGGCGTCGGAGTCACCGCGCCAGTGCAGGGCGCCATCGACCAACTCCGCCACCACAAATACCTGCGAAACGCAGCCCTTCACCTTGAAGGCGTCATTGCGAAATTCCTCGGGCAGGGGCGCGAGTTTTTTGGCCAGCCAAAGCACATATTCGTAGCGGCGGCGGGGATCGCTGGTGCTGGCGAGGCGCTCCACCATGCGGTCGAGGGCCGGACTGCCGCTGGGGGCAATGCTCATCAGCGCCGGCCGCCGCGGCGCCAGCTCAGGGCTCCTCCCAGGGCGCCTGCTGCAGCGCTGAGGCCGAGCAGTGCCAGCCCTGTTCGGGAGCTGTTGAAGCGAGTTGAGAGGGCCGGTGCTGACCCCGGTAGCTCGAGATAGTCGCGGTGGCCTGGGCCGCGGTCTACTTGCAGTTCCCAGGCGGAGGTTGCATTGCTAGGCAGCTGGAAGCGGAGTTGGCCGCTGGCATTGGTGCGACCTACTTCGACCGGTTCACCGTTGGGGGGCACCAGTCGCACCACCGCATCATCGGCGGGCTCCCCATTGCCGAAACGGCTGTCGAGCACCAGTTGATCGCTGAGGCTGCTCAGGCGCTCCAGGCTGCTTTCAATCGCGTGGCTATGGGCCGGGGCGGCGCTGACAAACAGCAGCAGGGCCGGAATCACACGCAGATTCATGGCTGAATCAGGAAGCTTGCCAACGACTATCGCTACTTTTGCCGGCTTGCACCATCCGCACCATCGAACTCACCATCATCGAGAGGGCGTCGTGGCTCTGGCCGCGATCCTGAAGTTCGGCAGCCAAGACCCTTTCCGGGACCGAGGCGTAGCTGCAGGGAGCAGTAAAAGCGTTGAGATCCAAGGCGTGGCCTGTTCTATGAACTGATCCTGGCAAATAGCTGCTCGCAGTGGGCCCCGTGTAAAGGCATTGTCAAGAAGGGTTCCCTTAAGAAAGTTTCCCCAGGCCTTCTTCATCGAGCCAGCCCTGAAGGGGCACATCCCAGGGGTCGCGTGGCAGCTGCCCAACCCGGCAGCCGCGGGGCAGCACCGCCAGCGCCGGCACTTGGGCCCAGCTGGGGTCGGCCCGCAGCCGGTCGTACCAGCCGCCGCCGTAGCCCAGGCGGATGCCCGCCCCATCGCAGGCCAGCGCCGGAACCAGCAGCAGCCCCAGCGCCTGGGCTGGCAGCTCCCCGGCGCCGGCTAGCGGTGCCGGGATGCGGCAGCTATCTGGCTCCAGGGGGTCGCCGCTACGCCAGGGGCGAAACACCAGCCGGGCTGCCGGATCGCCTGGGGCGGCGGTGATGGCGGGCAGGGCCAGCCGGCCCGGCAGCAGGATTTCCAGCTCCCGCAGGTCGACCTCGCCGGGCAGGGGCCAGTAGAGGCCCAGGGCACGGCCGGCGGGCAGCAGGGCGGGAATGTGCCGGCGGGCCTGGGCCAAGATCGCGGCCTCCACACCCTCGAGCAGGCTCTGGCGCAGGGGGCGGAAGTGGCGCCGCAGGCTGGCTTTGGCGCTCATCGCTGGAACCAGCCGGTGAGGGCGGCGGCTAGGGCATCGGCGGCGTCATCGGGGCGGGGCGGGGTGTCGAGGTTGAGCTCGCGCATCACCGCTTCAAGCACCTCATCTTTCTGGGCGTGGCCATGGCCGGTGAGGGCTTGCTTGATCTGCATCGGCGGAAACTCCACCACCGCCACGCCAAAGCGGGCCAGGGTCATCATCAGCACGCCCCGGGCCTGCACCACCGAGATTGTGGTGCTGGAGCGGTAGAAGAAAAACTTCTCCACCACCGCCAGCTGGGGCTTCCAGGTGCGGATTAGCACCCGCAGGTCGCGGGCGATCTCCACCATCCGCTCCCCTTCGCTGCGGCCAGGCTCGGTGCTGATGATGCCGCAATCGAGCAGCTGCTGGGCACCACCGCGGCGCTCCTCCACTTCGATCACCCCATAGCCCACGCGGGCCAGGCCGGGATCGATGCCGAGGATGCGCATTGTTTAGGCCTCGGGGCTGAGTCGGTAAGGAACCTGCACATCACCGAGGGATTCCGGGAAGTCGCGGGTGTTGCGGGTCACTAGCTGCAGACGATGGCAGCGTGCCGTGGCGAGGATGATGGCGTCTGGGATTTTCAGGCCCAGGCCGCGCCGGCAGGCAACAGCCTCTTGGGCGATGGCCTGGGTCAGCTCCAGGCGCCGAAAGCTGCTCAGCCAGGGTTCTACGACGCCCAATTCTTCGTCGCGGCAGCCCACCAAGATTTCCATCCAGCTGATCACGCTGATCGAGGCAGCCCCGGCGTGTGCATCGATCCAGGCGAGGGCCTGGGCTTCCCCGCGTAACAGGTCAATCAGGATGTTGGAGTCGAGCAACAGCCCTGCAGCAGCAATCCCAGCGGCCACCTCAGCGCTCCCATTCGCTGCGCAGGGTCCGTTCCAAGCTCAGGGAGTCTTCTGGGCGGTTGCGCCACAACCCGAAAACATTCTGGTGCTCAACGCCCTGGTGATCTAGCCAGCTGCGCAGGGCCTGGCGAAGGCCTTCGGCCCGGGACAGGCCGCGCTGGCGGCAGAGGCTGTCGAGCCGTTCCCGATCGGTATCGGGCAGATCGATGATTGTGCGCATCTGGCCCGATCCCCCACGGTACAAGTTGATATTGGCATCATATGCCGTTATCAATGCTGAGCTGGTTTGGCGCGCCCTTAGGCCGCCAGGGCCAGCTCGAAGGCGCTGCGATCGCTGCTGTCGGCGCGCTCGAACACCTTGCAAAACACCTTCACCACCCGGTCGCCGGTGTCGATCGTTTCCAGAGGGTCCTTGCGCAGGCGATGGCGCAGGCAGCAGGCCACCACCCGGGCTACGTCGTTTTCGTCCACCTCAGTGCGACCTTCGAAGGCCGCCAGGGCCCGGGCGGCCCGGTTGGTGACGATGTCGCCGCGCAGGCCATCCACATCCAGCTCGCCGCACACCGCCGAGATGCGAATGCGTAGGTCGGCGTCAATCGCCACTTGATTGAGTAGTTTCTGCGCCGCAATCACCCGGTCCTGCAGGGCGTCCTGGGTGGTTTGCACGGCGTTGTTGAAGCCGTCTGGATCGCTGTCGAAGGCGGTGCGCTGATCCACCACCTGCACCCGCAGCTCTGGATCGCGCACGGTGCGCACCTCCACGCTCATGCCGAAGCGATCGAGCAGCTGGGGCCGCAGCTCCCCCTCCTCGGGGTTGCCGGAGCCGATCAGCACGAAGCGGGCTGGGTGGCGCACACTCACGCCTTCGCGCTCCACCGTGTTCCAGCCGGAGGCGGCTGAATCCAGCAGCACGTCCACCAGGTGGTCGTCGAGCAGGTTCACCTCATCCACGTAGAGCAGGCCGCGGTTGGCCTTGGCCAGCAGGCCGGGCTCAAAGGCCCGCACGCCCTCACTTAGGGCTTTTTCGATGTCGATCGTGCCGCAGAGTCGATCTTCCGTGGCGCCCAGGGGCAGGTCCACCATCGGCACCTGGCGGGGCTCCACCGGTAGCTCCTCACCCTGCTCAGCCCGGGCGCGCACCTCGGCGCTCTGCAGGTCTGGGTCGAAGGGGGAGCTGTTGTAGGGGTCGCCCGCTACTACATCGATTTCGGGCAGCAGGTCGGCCAGGGCCCGGATCGTGGTCGATTTGCCGGTGCCCCGGTCGCCCATGATCATCACGCCGCCAATGCGCGGATCGATCACGTTGAGCAGCAGGGCCAGCTTCATCTCCTCCTGCCCGACGATCGCGGTGAAGGGGAAGACCCTGCGCTTGCGAACTGGCGTCACGGACGGCTGGCTGGAGTTGATTCGGATTGTTTCACAGCTGGGTTCATAGCTGGATCTGGAAGCGGCAACAGGCTGAGCACCTGGGGCGGGGTGGCATCGGCCGGATAGATCAGCCGCACCTGCAGCTGGCGGCTGGCCCCTGGCGCCAGGCTGATGGTGCCGAAGGCGGGGCTGGGTTCACCAGCACGCTGCACCAGATGGAAGCTGCGCCGGCCAAGCGGCCGGCTGCCAGGGCTGGCGCCATCAAGGCCCGTCACCTCCACCGTGCCGCGGAACATCACCGGCCTGCTGCCACTAGTGCCGCCGCTAATGCTTTTGAAGCGCAGGCCACCAATGGCGGCATCGCCCTTGAGCGGAGATTCCAGGGCCAGCTGCAGGGTCACCGGTTTGGTCGTGTCGTTGCGCAAGGGGATGCTGAGGTCGTATTCGACGCCGTAGTTGCCGTGGGCGGCCCAGGCGGTGCCTGGGTAGAAGGCCTGCAGCTCGGCGGTCTGCACCTGGCCGCTGCCGAGGGTGCCTCGCTCCAGGCTGCTGATCGGCCAGGAGATCGGCGCCCGGCTCACGCTCAGCCAGTTTTTGCCCGGATCGCTGAGGCGGCTGCGCCAGACGCTGCCCACCTGCACCCCACTAACCCGCGAATACACCATGCCCCCCTTGCTGCCCCGGGGGGTGGGGCTGTGCTCCCGGGGACTGAGACCACCCTCCAGCAGGGCGGCCCAGCTGGAGGGGGCCGGCGGCTCATTGCCCCGTCCGAAGGCCGCCAGGGTGGCCAGGCTCACGGGGCCCGAGCTTTCCAACCGCAGCTGCAGGTTGCGGCCGTTGAGCAGGGGATCGAGGCCCCGCACCGGCAGGGGCAGCACCAGCAGGGTGGTGGGAGCGCCGGGGCTCAAGGTCCAGCTGGCGGGCAGCTCGGGGCTGCGCTGGCGGGCCAGCAATTCGGTGGCTACGCGGCTGCCTGGGCCAGCCCACACCGGCGTAGTTCCCTGCTCCATCAGGTCTGGCAGGGGCAGGAAGGGGGCACCGGCCTGGCCGGGATCCACCGCTTGAGATAGGGCCGTCGAGCCAGCCAGCAGCTTCAGGGTTACGGGTCCGGGGCCGCGGGGAGCGGCCAGCACCGCCAGCCACAGGGTGGAGTCCAGGCTCTCAGGCTTGCCCGCATAGACGTGGTGGCTGAACAGGTCGAAGCGGCCGTTTAGCGCCACATCCAGGTGGGCTGCAGGCACGCCTCGGCCGGTGCCGGGGAAAGTGGAAAGCAGGATCCCGGGCTCGCGAATCAGCTCGGGGTTGTTGTCGTTCACCAGCAGCAGCTGGTCCAGACCGCCGCTCAAGGGCGCCACGGTTTGGGCGCGCAGCACGGGGGCGGGCTGGGCCAGGGCGGCGGGGGCGGCCAGGCTGGTTAGCAGCAGCAGGGGCAGCCAGCTGGCCTGGAGTAGGCGAGGACGGTTCATTTGCGACCTACCAGGGTTTTTGACACTTCAGCGGCCATGGCGCGGATCAGATCGGTGGAGCGGGGGTCGTTGAACGGACCTTTCACCATGAAGGCCGCCACGGCGCGCTGGCCATTGGGGAGCTGGATCAGGGCCGCATCGGCGTAGGCAATGCCGATATCACCGGTTTTGTTGTAGACGGTGATGCCGAAGCTGAGCAGCTCGCTGTCGGGGTCGGCGGCATCTTTACCGAGCCCCTGGAGTAGGCCCAGGGGAATCAGGGTGTTGGTGCGGGAGCTGCCCATGATTTCCCTAAACAGGTCCCGAGCCCGGGGACTGAGGCTTTCGCCGATATCCACCATGGCGATCGACCTGGCCAGGTCGCGGCTGCTTGTGGTGTTGGTGCCGTTGAGATCGGGCAGCCAGTTGTTGACTGCCGTCGCAGGCAGGCCCATGGCGGTGAAACGCTCATTGAGGGTCGTTTTGCCGCCTAAACGCTTGATCAGCAGGTTGGTGGCGCTGTTGTCGCTCACCCGGATCATTTCGGTGGCCGCTTCAAAAAACGGGAAGCGGGTGCCCACCGGTTTGTTGGCCATCCAGCCGGCGCCGCCGCCCACAACCTCTTTTGTGAGGGGCAGGGGCTCGTTCCAGCGCAACTTGCCGTTGTCGAGGTCTTCCAGGCCTGCCAGCAGGATCGGCGTTTTGATTGAACTGGCGGCCGGCAGGGGTAGGTCGGGCTGCAGCTGGGCAAAGCGGCCGTCGTCGAGCACCAGCAGGAAGGCGCTGGCGCTGAGGTCTTTTTGGGCTGCCGCCAGCTCGCCCCAGCGCTGGCTCACGGCTGCCAGTTCCGTGCGGGCTTCGAACTGCCCCGGATCAAGGCCCTTGCTGTTGCGGGCTGCGTCGAGGTCGAGGCTGGGGGCCTTGCTGGCGCCTTGGGCCAGGTGGGGGGCCAGCAGCTTGAGGCTGGTGCCGGTGACCACGCCCAGGCCGATTCCCATCACCACCAGGCGCAACACCAACCGAAAGGGGGATCCCCAGCGGTTCTTGGGGCTACGGGGCTGACGGCCAGCGGTCACGGGCCACTCCAACGAGGTGACCTGAAGTTAAGGGGTCTGACCAGGGTTGGTCCCGCGTTCACTTGCCCAGCGCAGCTGGCGCACCATGCCGCGCACCAGGGCAACCTCTTCCGTGGAGATCTGGGCCCGCTGCAACAGCCCCCGCAGCTTGGCCATGCGGGCGTGGGCCGTGTGGGGATGGAGGAAGCCCACGTCGAGCAGCAGGGCCTCGGCATCGCCGAGCATCGCTTCGAGGCCCTGGCGGTCGCTTGGCTCCGGCAGGCCGCCAACCTCCAGGCTGCTTTCCAAGCAATGCCAGCTATGCAGCACCAGGGCTGCAGCGTGGGAGAGGTTGAGGGAGGCGTAGGCGTCGCCGCTGCCCAGGGTGAGCAGCTGGCCAGCCTGGAGCAGCTCGTCGTTGCTGAGGCCCCGATCTTCCCGGCCGAACACCAGGGCGCAGGGGCCCCTGGCCTGGGCCAGCCAGCGCAGGGCCGGCTCCGGTGCTTGCAGGGGTAGGGGCTCGCCGGCTCGCCGGCCGCTGGTGGCCACCACCCGGCAGCAGTCGGTCAGGGCGGCGCTGAGGCTGGGGAACAGGCGGGCCTGCTCCAGCAGCCAGCCGCCGTGCACGGCCATGCGCCGGGCCTCCTCGCCGAGGTGGTCGCAGCGGGGCGCCACCAGGCGCAGCTCACCTACGTCGAAGTTGGCGCAGAGGCGAGCAACGCTGCCGACGTTGAGCGGCCCGGAGGGTTCCACCAGCACCACGGCCAGCTGGGCGGCGCTGCTCACACAAGACCGTTCAAGTAGGCCAGCAGGTCGGCCATGGCCTGGGGTTCCGGTTGAAAGCTGGGCATCGGTGGCGTGCGGCCACTCACCACCTGCTGGATCAGCTGGCGGGAGCTCTTGCGGGCGGCGACGCCATGCAGATTGGGGCCCACCAGCCCTTGGGCGGCGATGCCATGGCAGCCGGCGCAATTGAGCCGAAACAGCCGGCCACCGTTTTCACTAGAGCCGCTGAGCTCAAGGGTCTGACGGCTGTAGGGATCGGCCTGGGCTGCAGGCAGCACCAGCAACACCGCCACGATGCAGGCCGCGGCCGCCATGCCCACCAGGGCAACGATCAGGCCGCGTCGCCCTTTAGCGGCATCAGTGTTTAGGGGTTGGCCGGTCACAGTTGGTGCAGGGCGCTCGCGGTGTGGGGGATAGGCGTGAAACAATTGTGCCCTGAACGCCTTGTCAGTGCTCCCATGATCGAACCCCTGCTCTGCGGCATCGTGCTCGGTCTGATCCCCGTGACCCTGGCTGGTTTGTTTGTAGCAGCCTGGAACCAGTATCGCCGCGGCACTCTGCTCGACTGAGCTTCAGTCGACACTTCAGTTGACTTGTCCCAGCAGCAGCAAGCTGGTGCTGCCGTAACGGCGCTCATCGCGCTTGCTCCATCCCCCTGGAATCGCTGGCAGCTGTGAGCTAGCGCATTCCCAGATCAAGGTGCCGCCTGGCTTGAGCCAGCCCCCTGCCAGCACAGCACTGGCTAGCTGGGCATAAAGGTCTGCGGCGTAGGGGGGGTCGGCATAGATCAAATCAAAGGCTGCCTGTTGATTTGGCTCCGCCAGCCATCGCACCACCTCGCGGCAGTGCACCGCCCAGGCGCTTGCTTGGCGGCCGGCGTCGCCCAGACCCTGATGCACCGCTTCCAGATTTGTGCGGGCCACGGCGGCGATGCGGCGGTCCTGCTCGATCGCCACAACCCGGCTAGCCCCCCGATGCAGGGCTTCGCAGGCCATAGCGCCGCTGCCGCTGCATAGGTCCAGCCAGGCGCAGCCCGGCAGCTCGGCTGCCAGCAGGTTCATTACCGCCAGCCGCACCCGGGAGCTGGTGGGGCGGGCGATGCTGCCCGGCGGACTCTGTAGCCGCCGGCCCCCGCTAAGCCGCAGGCTCATAAGGCAGCGAGCCAGGCCAGCCAGCGGCGCAGGATCGCCTCGCCGTGGGGGCCTGATTTTTCCGGGTGAAACTGGCAGGCGCCGATAGCGCCCTGCCAGACCGCGGCGCTGACAGCGGTGTCGGCGAAGCGCACCAGGGCGGTGTTGCAGGCCGGATCACTGGGTTCGGCGGCGTAGGAGTGCACGAAATACACCCAACTTTCCGCGCTGCCGGCCGGTAGCAGGGGACTGGGGTTTGCTGGCACCAGGGGTTCCCAGCCCATGTGTGGAATCGGGTGGCCAGGCCGGCGGGGCAGGGCCCGCACCCGCCCCTTGAGCAGGCCCAGGCCGGCGGCTTCGCCCTCATCACTGGCCTCAAACAGCAGCTGCAGCCCCAGGCAAATGCCCAGCAGGGGCCGGCCTGCGGTGCACCAGGCCGTGATCGCCTCGGCCAAACCGCCCTGGCGCAGGCGCTCCATCGCTGGATCAAAGGCCCCCACCCCTGGCAGCACCAGGGCCTTGCAGCCCTCCATCTCGGCGCCGCTTTGTACGGGCTGCACGGTTGCGCCTAGCCGTTCAAAAGCCCGCTGCACAGAGTGCAGATTGCCCATGCCGTAATCGATCAAGCCGAGGCGAATCATGGGGCCGAAGAACTGGGTTGGCGGCGGCCGGGCTCCGTTAGCAGCTGCTCTGGCGGTACCTCCAGCCAGTTGAGTGTGTCGAGTAGCTGGTAGAGCCGGCCGATGCGGCGGCGATTGAAGTGGAAATTTAGGCAGGGGCGCAGCAGGCCGGCATCGTCAACGGTCTCGCTCGCCTGGATAACACCCTCATCCACCAGATCATCGAACTGCATGTTGAGGGCGGCTAGCTGATCTGGCTGCAGGGCGCAGTTGAGCAGCAGCTCGATGCGGTTGTCGCCCAGCCTGGCGGAGTGAAAAAGGCGATAGAAGCGGCTGATGTGGGCCACTGCCTCCTCGGCACTGTGGGCCTCCATCAATATGTCTCCGTCTTCGGGTGAGATCAGGCCGCTGGCGGCCAGGCCCTGGTTGACATCCCGCTGCCAGCCGCTCCAGAAGGGGTTGCCGGGCGGAGCAAGCAGCACCAGGGGAATCGGTGGGGTCCGGCCGGTTTGGATCAAGGTGAGCGATTCGAACAGCTCATCGAGGGTGCCGAAGCCGCCTGGCATCACCACCAGGGCATCGCTCTCGCGCAAAAAGAAAAGCTTGCGGGTAAAGAAATAGCGGAAGTGGAGCAGCCGGCCATCGCAGCTGCTCACAAAGCGGTTGGCATGCTGCTCAAATGGCAGGTCAACGTTGAGGCCGATGCTGGCCTCGCAGCCGGCACCGCTGTTGGCGGCCTCCATAATGCCGCCGCCGGCACCGGTCATCACGTCAAATCCGGCGGCCACCGCATAGCGGGCCAGCTCTTCAGCCAACGCGTAGCTGGCGTCGCTTTGCACCGTACGAGCTGAACCGAAGACGGTGATCTTGCGGGTGTTACGGCGGGGGCGAAAGACCTCTAGGGCCTCACTGATGTCGGCTAGGGCGCCACTGATCAGCCGCCATTCATCCTGGCCACGCTCGTGGCGACCCACCTGCAGCAGGGAAACCAGGGAGCGCTCGATCAGATGCCGCTGGGGGTGGTCTTCGAGCTCATGGGCCAGAACCTGCAAAGGGCTCTGGCCGAAATGGGATGGGTCGCTCAGAACTAGGTGCTCAACTGCGCTCAGAGGTACTTGGAAATTGTGGACGACAGGGTGGTTTTAGGCACGGCACCAACCACGGTGTCGACCTTCTGGCCCCCCTTGAAGATCATCAGGGTGGGGATGCTGCGGATGCCGTACTGGCTGGCGACGTTGGGATTTTCGTCGGTGTTTAGCTTGAAAACCTTGATCTTGCCTTCGAATTCGGTGGCGATTTCGTCGACGATTGGAGCCACCATGCGGCAGGGTCCGCACCAGGGGGCCCAGAAGTCGATCAGCACGGGCAAATCACTTTTGAGCACGTCTTGCTCAAAGGAGGCATCAGTGACAGCGGCAGCGCTGGACATCCTTGCAGGATCAGGGTTTGGCGAATCTAGCAAGGTTGTTTAAGGCCTACCCACGACCGTTGCAGGTCGTGATCCGGTGAGCCTGGGCAGCGTGAAGACAAAAGGCCCGGACGCGCCGGGCTGGAGGGTGTGAGGAGTGTGAGAGCCGAAGCTCGCACCTATTGAGGCTAACGCTGCCGTCTGTCCTGGCTGTAGAAAAAACCGCCCGGGCCTATTTGCCCATGCCGAGCTGCTGGGCTTTTTGGTAGACCTTGCCCTCGGTGAGCAGGGATGGGGCAACCACCACCTCCACTTTCTGCATGTCTTTGATGGTGCGGGCGCCGAGGGTGCCCATCGAGGTGCGAATGCAGCCCAGCAGGTTCTGGGTGCCGTCATCGAGTCCGGCCGGACCACGCAGGATCTTTTCGAGGCTGCCGGTGGTGCCCACTTTGATGCGGGTGCCGCGTGGCAGCACCGGGCTAGGGGTGGCCATACCCCAGTGGAAGCCCCGGCCGGGGGCCTCGCTGGCGCGGGCAATGGGGGAGCCGATCATCACGGCGTCGGCGCCGCAGGCCAGGCACTTGCAGATGTCACCGCCGTTGACGATGCCGCCATCGGCCACGATCGGCACATAGCGGCCGCTCTCGGCCAAATATTCGTCGCGGGCGGCGGCACAGTCGGAAACTGAGGTGGCTTGGGGAATGCCAATGCCCAGCACGCCGCGGCTGGTGCAGGCAGCACCGGGGCCGATGCCCACCATCACGCCGGCGGCGCCGGCCCGCATCAACTTCAGTGCCACCTCATAGGTGACGCAATTGCCAATGATTACGGGCACCCCGAAGGTGCGGCAAAGGTGCTCGAGATCGAGGCTCTCCTGGCCCTCAGGGCCGATGTGCTCGGTGCTGACCACCGTTGCCTGCACAAAGAAGAGGTCGGCGCCGGCTTCGGCGATGGCCTTACCGAATCGCAGCGCGGCCACTGGCGTGGCGCTCACCGCCGCGATGCCACCCTGCTGCTTGATCTCGGCAATCCGCTGACGAATCAGGTCTTCCCGCACCGGCTGGCTGTAAAGCTCCTGCATTAGGGGCACGAAGTCCTCCTTGCCCACCGCGGCGATGCGGTCAAGGATGGGATTGGGGTCGTCGTAGCGGCACTGGACGCCCTCCAGGTTCAAAACGCCCAGGGCTCCCTGTTTGCTCAGTTCCACCGCCATGGCCACATCGACCACCCCGTCCATGGCGCTGGCGATGATCGGAATCTCGCGGCTGATGCCGCCGAGGCTCCAACTGCTATCGGTGATAGCTGGATCAACCGTGCGGCCACCCGGCACCAGGGCGATCTCGTCGATGCCGTAGGCACGACGCACAGTGCGGAAGCGACCGAGCTGAATGTCCACCTGGAGTTAACTAATTCGGGACAAGCTATCAACCAGCCGCCCGCAGGCCTCGGGGCAAGGCGGGATCAGTCCTTGCCGCGGAAGGCTTTCCAGCTTTGGTTCAGACCGCCCAGCAGCCGTTCGCGCTCGCTGCTGCGCAGCAGTTTGGGAATGCCGTAGCGCACCGCCCACACCACCCCAGCCAGCTCGAGCAGGCCGGGCACCAGGGGCAGGCTTTCGAGGGCACCGAGCACGGCGCTGTAAACCCGCAGCACCAGCAGCAGGCCCACCAGGGCAGCCAGGATTGTTACCGGTTTGCGGGCCTGGGCCCACAGGTTGTTGAGCTCGTTTTGATCGAGCCACTGGCGCAGCTTGCCCAGCAGCAGCTCCCACTCACCACCTTCGCCGCTTTGGGGCTCGGCCTCGTTATCTGGCGAGCTGGCGCTGGGACTGGCTTCAATCACCAGGGTGGCGGCAATGCTGGGCTCGGGGGGCGCCGCCTGTGGAGCGGGATCGGTGTTGGGGTTGGTGGTGGTGTCGTCGGCCATGGCGGCGCGGCGGAGATATGAATGTGGCGGGAGCTTAGGTGCGGTTGGCTAAGACTCCAAGCCCTAGTCCTCCAAGACCTAGGCCTCCAAGCCCTAAGCCTCAATCGGCAGCAGGCTGGGGCGGCTGCTCAGCGGCACGACCGGTAGGCGCAGCGGGAAGCTGCCGTCGATCAGGGCCGCTATTAAGGCCTCGCAGGCGGCGGCGGCCAGTCGCGGGCTGTGGGAGGGCGCGCAGGCCACTGAGCGGCCTGCCACCTGAATAGTGCCGCTGAGCAGTTCGGCGTAGCTCACCGAGCCCAGACTGGGTTTGATGCGCCGCGGCACCGACAGATCGAGCACGGGCGCCTCGAGCTCCTGGGGGCCAGCGGCGGCCTGGCGCGCTACCTCGGCATTGATCAGGGGCACCGGCGCCGCAATTGCAATCAGTAGGGCGCTGCCATGGCCCTCAAAAAAACAAGGGCGCACCCACTCGGGCCGCAGGCCGTGCAAATCCACGCTCACGGCGGCGGCCGCGCCGGGGCTGCGGGCATGGCCGCTGGCCAGGCGCCGGCAACCGGGCTGATGGCCGCTGCCAGCGCCGATCACCCAGCCGATGTTGCCGCCCACCAGCACCGGTGAGCCAGGCCCCAGCAGCGACAACCCCGGCATGGTGAGGCCGATGCTGCCGGCGCCGCCGCAGGAATAAAGGGCGTTGGCGGCTGGACCCAGCAGGGTGCCGTAGGGGCTGGGGCAGGGCCCCTCCGCCTGGCTGAGGGCAACCACGCCGTTTTCGCTGATGGCCCGCTGCAGCAGCAGCCGGCCAGCGCCGATCTGCTCCAGCCTCAGCTCCGTGTGCAGCTCCCGGCGTGGGTGCTGGGCGGTGGCCTCGCCGCTGGCGTTGAAGGGCAGCGCCCGGCCTTGCAGCAGGGCGCCGAGCAGCTGGGCGCCGCCTGGGGCATCGCCTAGACCGCCGCCAATTGGCAGCACCAGCTCGCCGCTGCCGCAGCCCGCTAGCCCCGCTACTCCGGCCAGCTGTGCGTCGCGCAGACGAATTGGTGGATCCGTGGGTCCGAGGCTTAGGAGCAGGCTGGCCTGGTCGCTGAAGCCCGCATCGGCTGCCACCACCACATCAGTGCTGGCGTAGGCCTCGGCCAGCCCGGCTTGCTGCACCAGGCTGCGAAAATCAGCGGCGGCGCGCACCTGCAGTTGGCCCCGTTGCTGCTTGAGCCGTAGCTCCGCCTCCTGGCGTGGCGGGAATGGATCGGATTTGGGCATTCCCCCTGGGCTTTAGATAAACTGACCACTGGTAAAGACGGTCATCCATGGCGGACCCCAGCGGACCCGGTGCTGACATACCGGGGGAGTCCGGCGGCAACGGTGATTCGCGGATCATCCTGACCGATCTGCGCAACGAGATGTCGCGCTCCTATTTGGAGTATGCGATGAGCGTGATCGTGGGTCGGGCCCTGCCCGATGCCCGCGATGGCCTCAAGCCGGTGCACCGGCGCATCCTTTACGCCATGTATGAGCTGGGTCTGACCAGCGACCGGCCCTACAGGAAGTGCGCCCGTGTGGTGGGTGAGGTGCTTGGTAAGTACCACCCTCACGGCGATACGGCTGTATACGACGCCCTGGTGCGGATGGCCCAGGACTTCAACATGCGTATGCCCCTGGTGAATGGGCACGGCAACTTTGGCTCGGTGGACGGCGACCCCCCGGCCGCCATGCGCTACACCGAATCCCGGCTGCAGGCGCTGACCACCGACAGCCTGCTCGACGACATCGAGGCCGAGACGGTCGACTTCGCCGACAATTTTGACGGCTCCCAGCAGGAGCCCACCGTGATGCCAGCGCGGATTCCGCAGCTGCTGCTCAACGGCTCTACCGGCATCGCCGTGGGCATGGCGACCAACATCCCACCCCACAACCTCACTGAGCTGATCGACGGCACGTTGGCGCTGATCGCCAACCCCGACATCGACGATCTGCAGTTGATGGCGATCATCCCGGGGCCCGACTTCCCCACGGGAGGCCAGATCCTGGGTCGCCGCGGTATCCGTGACACCTACACCACCGGTCGCGGTTCAGTGACCATGCGGGGCGTCGCCTCGATTGAAACGCTGGAGGTGAAGGGCCGCCCCGACCGGGATGCGGTGATCATCACCGAATTGCCCTTCCAAACAAACAAGGCCTCGCTGATTGAGCGGATCGCCGAGCTGGTTAACGACAAGAAGCTGGAGGGCATCTCTGATATCCGCGACGAATCCGACCGCGATGGCATGCGGATTGTGATCGAATTGCGCCGTGATGCCTACCCCCAGGTGGTGCTGAACAACCTGTTTAAGCTCACGCCACTGCAAAACAACTTCAGCGCCTACATGCTGGCGTTGGTGAGGTCGGAGCCGGTGCTGCTCACCCTGCGCAAGATGCTGCAGGTGTTTCTCGACTTCCGCATCGAGACGATCGAGCGCCGCACCCGCTACTTCCTGCGCAAAGCCGAGGAGCGCGACCACATCTTGCTGGGCCTGCTGCTGGCCCTAGACCAACTCGATCCGATCATTGCCCTGATCCGGGCTGCTTCCGATGCGGCCACGGCCCGCGTGCAGCTGCAGGAGCGCCACGGCCTCAGTGAGATCCAGGCCGATGCCATCCTGCAGATGCAGCTGCGGCGATTGACGGCCCTCGAGGCAGACAAGATCCGCCTTGAGCATGAGGATTTAGTCGCCAAGATTGCCGACTACAAAGACATCCTGGCCAATCGCGAGCGCGTACTCACGATCATTACCGAAGAGCTCGGCGCGATCCGCACTCGCTACCACTCGCCCCGCCGCACGGAGATTCTGGATCTCGAGGGCGGCCTCGAAGATATCGATCTGATCGCTAACGAGCGTTCGGTGGTGTTGCTCACCGAGAACGGCTACTTGAAGCGGATGCCGGTGAGCGAATTCGAGGCCACCAGCCGCGGCACCCGCGGCAAGGCCGGCACCAAGACCCAGGGTGAGGAGGCGGTGCGGCTATTCATCAGCTGCAACGACCACGACAACCTGCTGCTGTTCTCCGATCGCGGCGTTGTTTACACCGTGCCGGCCTATCGGGTGCCGATCTCAAGCCGCGCGGCTAAGGGCACGCCGATTGTGCAGATGTTGCCGATTCCCCGCGAGGAGCAGATCACCTCGCTGCTGGCGGTGAGCGAATTCACCGATGACGGTGTGCTGGTGATGCTCACCAGTGGCGGCACGATTAAGCGCACCCGCCTATCGGCCTTTGCCAACATCCGCTCCAATGGCTTGATCGCCATCGATCTGGTGGAGGCGGATGCCCTCACCTGGGTGCGCTTGGCCCTGCCCGGCGACAGCATCCTGATCGGCTCGCGCAACGGCATGACCATTCACTTCCGTCTCAACGACGAGGAGTTGCGGCCCCTGGGCCGCACCGCCCGCGGCGTGCGGGCCATGAACCTGCGCCCCGGCGACCAGCTGGTGAGCATGGATGTGCTGCCCGCCGAGCTCGCCGATCGGGTGGCCAGTTCGGCGGGCGCCGAAGACGATGACAGTGAGGAGGTGGCACCGAGCGAGGGTCCTTGGGTGCTGGTGGCCAGTGCCAGCGGCCTGGGTAAGCGGGTGCCGGTGGATCAGTTCCGCCTGCAGAAGCGCGCCGGCATGGGCCTGCGGGCGATCAAGTTCCGCAATAAGAGTGATGTGCTGGTGGGCCTCAAGGTGCTCGGGGCCGGCGAGGAGTTGCTGCTGGTGAGCGAGAAGGGGGTGATCGTGCGCACCCAGGCCGATGCGGTGCCGCAGCAGTCGCGGGCGGCTACGGGCGTGCGCTTGCAGAAGCTCGATGCCCGCGATCGCCTCAGCGAAGTGGTGCTGGTGCCACCGGCTGCTGAAGAGGAGGAGGTGCCCGCCATGGAGGAAGTACCCGCCCTGGAGGAAGAGGGCGCCCTCACCACCGAAGACGCCGGCGCTTCCCCTGCCGAACTTGAAAGCCCAGCAGGGGAAGGGTGACGATGGCGGCGTTTGTGCGGCTCGCGGCCAAGGCGCGTGCAGCCGAAGCTATCCAGCGCGATCAGCAGATCACCCTGTCACAACAGGATTTCAAGGCCTTTCATGCAGCCATCGCCCAGCCGTTTGAGCAGGCCCGGACTCGCGTGAGCCGTGTTTGAGGAGGAGCAGCTCGACCCAACCCTTCACAACCGTAAGTCGATCAGCGCTGGCAGCGGCAGGGCCTCGGTCGGAGGGTATGCCCTAGTTGTTGATGCCAAGACGCCTGCTGCGGTGACGTTTTATGCGCACCATGGTTTTCGTCCCTTTCAGGACACCCCACGAAGCCTCTATCTGCCCCTGTGATGCAGCATGAGCTCTGTTTCGACCGGTGTGATGCCCACTGATGTGCTGGTGGTGGGCGGCGGCCCGGCGGCCCTGGCCATCGCCGCTGAGCTGGCGGAGCAGGGGCTGGCGGTGGCTGTGCTGTCCGCAAGCGATTGGCGCGATCCCTGGCCCAACACCTACGGGATCTGGGGAGACGAGGTGGATGCCCTCGGCCTGGGCCACTTGCTGGAGCACCGCTGGAGCTACACCTGCAGTTACTTCGGCTCCGGCAGCAGCGACCCTGCCGATTCAGCCAACAGCCCCACCTGCCATGGCCGCGACTACGGCCTGTTCGACAAAAACAGGCTGCAGCATTTCTGGCTGGAGCGTTGTGAGGCCGCCGGTGTGCAGTGGCTGCGCGGGCATGCACAGGAGCTGAGCTATGGGAGCGGCCGCAGCCAAGTGGCCACCGCCGCAGGGGAAGTTCTGGAAGCAAGGCTGGTGCTGGATGCAAGCGGCCACAAGGCGGTGTTTGTGCAGCGGCCTGATCGCGGGCCCGTAGCTGGCCAGGCGGCCTACGGCGTGGTGGGACGCTTCACGGCGCCGCCGGTGCAGCCCGGTCAATTCGTGCTGATGGACTATCGCTGCGACCATCTCAGCCCCGAGGAGCGCAGCGAGCCCCCCACCTTTCTCTATGCGATGGATCTGGGGCAGGGACGGTTTTTTGTGGAGGAGACCTCCCTGGCCCTGGCGCCACCGGTGCCCTACGCCACGCTCAAGCAGCGCCTCGAGCGGCGGCTGGCCCATCGCGGTGTGGCCATCGAGCAGGTGGAGCACGAGGAGTTTTGCCTGTTTCCGATGAACCTGCCCCTACCGGATCTGGATCAGCCCGTGCTGGCCTTTGGTGGGGCTGCAGCGATGGTGCATCCGGCCTCCGGCTACCTGGTGGGGGCGCTGCTGCGCCGGGCGCCGGTGCTGGCGGCGGCGGTGGCGGCTCGGCTGCGGGCTGAACCGGCCGCCGACTCGCTGCAGCTGGCCCAGGCGGGCTGGCAGGCGCTCTGGCCCCCGGAGCTACGCCGTAAACACGCCCTCTACCAATTTGGGCTGGAGAAATTGATGCGCTTCTCCGAGCCCCAGCTGCGCGCCCATTTCGCTACTTTTTTTAGCCTACCCAAAGAGCAGTGGTATGGCTTTTTGGCTAACACTGCCAGCGTGCCTGAATTGATCGTGGCGATGCTGCGGCTATTTGCTACCGCCCCTTGGAACGTTAAGGCGGGGCTGATGGGCATGCAGGGGCGAGAGTTGGCGCTGGGTATGGGCTTGATCTTGACTCGTTGAGGCGGAAAATCAAGAGGGATTCAAGTCACAGTCAAGGGTTCGGTAGCATCGATGTTCACTATGGGCCGCAAGGCTGCTGATGGGGTTGTAACTAGTAGCTGGCTAGTTCATGCTAAATCTGATGAACTGTGACCGGTGAAGATTTGCTTCATCGGTATTCAATGATTAATTTGCTGGCTAAGGGAATCTCTGGACAAACGGGGCTTGAGCGGAGGCAGTGAGCAGGAAAGAGTGCCTTTGACCGAGAATTGCCTCTGAGGCCATTTTCTGAGGACTTTTGGTCTCATGTTCAGCCACTTTGGGCTGGTTTTTTAGGCTGA
>JAHLYR010000059.1 GCA_025128025.1 Synechococcus sp. CS-1330 | reverse complement strand
CCCCTCTCGGGAGTTCTCGGCGGAACGTCGCCTCTCAGCGACTCAGAAAACTTACAACACCGTCGGCTCTCGCCTTCTTCGCCGTAAGCCTGCTCGCTTCCGGGGCTTCCCCCCTTGCGCGCAGTCCAAAAACATATCACCTCTGTTGCCCTTATGGCAAGAACCCAGCCACTAGCGCATCAGCCCAGGGCATAAAGCGGGCCAAGGTTTCTGGCCGATCGGCCGCCAGCACTGGGAAATCTGCTGCTGACAGGTCGGAACCAGCATCGATCGACTCCGGTGATCGCACCAGCCAGCGGATCGGGCAGTCCAACTCGCTGAGCACCAACCACGCTGCTGCCAGATCCCAGATCTTGGGCGTGGCCTCGAGGGCTGAGATCGTTTGCCCCATCGCCACACTGACAAGATTGAGGCTTGCCACCCCAAGCAAACGGATTTTTCCGGGGAAGCGTTGATTGGGCAGCTTTTGCAGCACTCCTATGGAACGGCTACATAAGGAAGCGCAGCCGGCAGGGTGGCTCTGACCGGAGGGAGCCAGCAGGGGGCGACCATTACGCCAAGCGCCCTGACCGCGAATCGCCACGATGCGCTGCCGCAGGGGTGGCACATCCAGCACGGCAAGCACGGGACGACCAGCCTCAAACCGCGCTATCGAAATGGCCCAGTAGGGAATCCCAGCAGCAAAATTAGTGGTGCCATCCAGGGGATCGACCACCCAATAAGCAGATGTCGTTGGCACTGCTTTGTTGCCTTCCTCGCTCAGCACCCCTTCACCGGGAAACAAGCGCGCCAATCCTTCAACCAGGGTCGCATCACTCCAGCGGTCACAGGCCGTGATCAGGCTGCCGTCTGATTTGAGATCGGAAGCCATATGGCCGAAATCGGCCCGCTGACGTTCAGCCACAAGATCGATCAGCTCAACCAGACCTGGATTGAGATCTGGGGGGGAAAGCACTGGGGGTTCTGGGTTCATCCGAGCTCTAGGGCCAGCACCTTGCTGAGGCTGCGACCCGTATCCTCCCTGAATTGGCGCAGGTTGACGCGTCGCAGCAACACCAGGGCACCAAAAGCAACCAGCACCTCCACGCTTAAAACCAGCGCATAGGGGAGATAAACAGACGGTGCAAGCTCGAAAGCCTGCTGGAGAAAACGGGCTAGATCAAGCAGTCCACCACCGAGCACTTTCCCTAAGGCCCTTGATAAGGCCTGGGCCAGACCCCAGACCCCTACAAAGGTGCCCGCAGCCTCTGGCAAGGTCAGATCAAGCATCAGCACTAGGGCGCTGTTGGTACCAATGCCCGCCGCCAAGCCAAACAGGAGCATGACGACCTGCAGCACCGGCACACGGGGCTCCAAACCAGCTACAGCCAAAAACACCAGGCTGACCAAGATCAGCTGGCAACCCAGGCGCGCAGTTGCCAACTTGCCGAGCTTGGGCACGATCCACAGCCCCGCCAGCAGCAAGCCCGTCAAAGTTCCCATACCCCATATGGCGTTCAGGGATGCCGTGGCTGCAATCGGCATGCCGAACACGTCTGCTGCGTAGCTCTCAAGAATGGGGTCCTGTAAAAACAAGCCGAGGGTGAACAGCACAAGAAAGGAGAAAAAAACCAGGACCTGACGGCTTGAGCTGACAAGTGCCCAGGCCTGGGTGAGGGTGATGGAATCCTCGCGGCGCGCCCCTCCCGCAGCCAAGTCAAGTTGCTTGTTGCTGGGTTCGAGCCCGACGGTGGCCACAACCGTGAGCACAAGCACCACTGCGGCCACTCGGCCCATGAAGCCAAGCAATACAGGCTCCAAAACGGCAGGATCGGTGATGCCATCAAGACTGCGCAAGCTCAGATTGATCGAAATTGCCCCAATCACAATTCCCACAGTGAGCAGACACCAAATCAGGCCCACCGCCCGGGGCCGCTCAGCCTCGCTAGTGCGATCAATTACGAGGGCGAGATAGGGGGTGGTGGCCAGGGAAATAGCCAGGCCATAAAGAGCGAACAGCCCGCAAAGTGCCGCGATTCCCAATGCGAGTTCAGGCTGGGAAGCAGCTTCAAGCAAGCGACCCACATGAAAGATCAGGGGAACGGACAGCACCGCCAAGCCACAAAATAGGGCAGTTCCCAGCCATATATATGGAAGCCGGTGACGCCCCGCCCAGGGATGGGCATCTGAAATTTGGCCGAACAACACCCTGGAGGGAGCAACAAACTGTTCAAATGCCAGCGCCCCACCAACCAGTAGGCCGGGGAACTCAAGCTCGCTGAGCATGACCCTATTGAGCAGGCCCGCGAAGATGACGGCCAGGCAGCCCAAACAACCCTGGAACAAACCCAATCGCAGGGTGTTGGGCAGCCCCAGTGAAGGCTGTGGATCAATAGATGACGCCACCACGGCGTCAGACGGCTCCCTGGGCAGCGGCCTGGCAGGCAGGAATCAGGGGTGTGGGTTCGACGGGAACATCTGAAGCGTCGGCAGGCTTGATTGGCGGTAAGGACCTAGGCGTGCAACCAGCTACTTGATCTAGGCCCGTGCGGCGGCGCAGCTCGGCAAGGCGCTTGTTGTAATCGGTGATGGAATTGGAAAAGCGCACCTCTGCCTGGGTGAGATCTCGCTGGTTGTCCACCACCTCTCGCTGGGTTGTCACACCAGCCTGGAAGCGCAGACGAGCTAGGCGCAGGGATTCACGGGCTGAAATCACCTCCCTAGAAGTAGTGACAATGTTGCGATTATTTTTCTCGAGTTCATAGAAACTAGTCTCAACCTCCTGGCGAATGCCATCTCGACGCTGGGAGAAGCGAAAAGTATTTTCTTGGGCAAGCTGCTTGTTTTGCCGTGATTGGGCCGCAGCCGCACCGCCATCAAAGAGGCGCCAGCTCAGATTGACGCCTATGGCAGTGTCGTAATTACTGCCCTCAGCGCCCGGCTGGGCCACTATAACTGGATCATTCCCGTCGAAAACATTACCCGAAAAACCAGCGAATATATTTAGAAAGGGTTGAACAGCACCTAAAGCTGCGTTTGCCTGGCTATTAGCTATAGAGATATCGAGCAAGGCCTGATCCAACTCCTCCCGGAAGGTGTAGGCCGCAACAATACTTTCCTGCAGCGAGGGCTGCCAAAGACCAAACACCCTCGCCGGATCTTTAGCGGTTGGGGTTACGTTTTGGGGAAGATCTAAAAGAGCTGCTAGCGTGCGTCTAGCAATTGCCTGGGCCGCCAGGGAATTTGTTAAGAGCTGCTGGTCGCGAGATAGCTGAGTTTCAGCTTCAAGAACTTCTAGCTTGGTGGCGACACCAGCTTGGAAACGAGCTTTAGAATCTCTCAGGCTAACTATCGAAGCACGCACTGACTCTTGACCGATTCGCACTTGGTCGTCAGACTGCTGGAGGTCAAAATATGCAGATGCTGTCTGCAGGCGCAGATCCCGCAGGGCAATTACATATTGGAACTTAGCCTTCTCAAATTGATCCCGGGCCGCGGCGATCGTCGGCACCCGCTGAGGATTAATCAGAGACCACTGGGCAGTGAGCGCAAGGCCAAAGTCCCAACGGTCGGTAGTGGAATTTGTAACGCTCCCATTGGCACCAACGGACCTTGCTTGTCCAGTGGTGTAGGCGGGAGCAGAGGCTGCCTCGAGATTAAGATTGGGATACCACTGCGAGATCTGGGCACGTAGATTACTCTGCGCCTGATCTACCTGGCTGGCAATCGCCTTGAGATTGGGATTGTTTACCTCGGCAAGGTTTTCTACTTCAACCAAGCCCAGCGGGCGCAACTCTGTTATTCGCACTTGCTCAGGCTTGACCGGCAGAGCCAAGGAGGCGGGCGCTGGCAGATTCTCAAGCCCAGGAGCCAGCTTGGTGGCTGCCGGAGTCACGAGGGTTGGGTTAAGGCGTGGCCGATAGCCCCGCAGCTTGGTAGTCGAGTCGCCGCGAAGCGCTTCTGGCGCCAGTGGCAACGGTTGAGGCATGGGCAAAGTCAAATCCGCCTGGGAAGCAGCAGGGGCTGGCTTCTCCTGAGCTTGGACTGCAAAGGACAGCAAAGGGGACCCCAGCAGGCAAAGCAGAGCTATACGGGAAGTGAAATTGACCACGCTAAAAACAACTTTATTTTCATACCCTAGGAAGGTAATGGAAGATTGGCCAAACATGAGGCCACAAGGTCGTCTGCACCCTGCAGCAGCTGGACAGGCACAGGCAGCTGGGCCTCGACCTCAGCCAGGCGGAGGTCGTCGAGGAATACCGGTTCGCCCTGGCGCAGCACCACAGCTGGCAGCAGCAAAGCCTCGCCCAAATCCAAGCCAGCCAAGCCCGTAAGCAGATCAGAGCCGGTCAGCAGACCAGTAACCACCTGCTCCTGTCCCCAATAAGGGCTAGGCAAGCCATGCAAAATCAGCTCAAGCCCCTCAACCGCATTAAGCCTGGCCACCACTGGCTCGAGGGCTTCGGCCACCAGTTGGCCCACCACCCAGCTCAGCCGCCGCGGCCTGGCCAAGGCCTTGGGCAGCTTCCTGGTGGCGAGCTCAAGAGCCTCAATAAAAGCGCGAATGCTGCCCACGCCGTTTTCCTGCTGGGGTAGATCCTCATAATCAGCCCGGGGGGGGAGCGGCAGCCCCGCCATCAGATACCACTCATCGGACAACCAAACGAAACGACTACCCAGATCCCGCTGAAAGCCCTGCTGCAGGGGCTCCACCAAGGCGATTACCTGGCGGGCAGACTGGCGATCTACGGGTACGAGAGCATCGCCGTCGGGACGAAAACGGGTAAGCCCCACGGGCACCACTGCCACGGAGAGCACCGCGGGCCAGTCGCCACTGCCAAATCGGGCCAAATCCTGCAAGGTTCGCAGTAAGGCCGAGCCATCGTTGATACCCGGGCACACCACCACTTGGGCGTGGATCTGCAAATCGCGCTGGGCGAACCAGCCAAGCTGATCCAGCAGCAGAGCGGCCCGAGGATTGACTAGCAAACGGCTGCGCAGCTCAGGCTCGGTGGCATGGACCGAGACGAACAAGGGCGAAAGCCGCTGTTCCTCGATCCGCTGCCAATCAGCGGCGGTGAGATTGGTGAGTGTTAGGTAGGAGCCGTAAAGGAAACTGAGCCGGTAATCGTCATCCTTTAGGTAGAGACTGCTGCGGCGACCCGGTGGCTGCTGGTCGATGAAGCAGAACGGACAGGCGTTGTTGCACTGCTTGAGGCCATCGAACAGAGCTTCGGTGAATCCCAAGCCCAGACCCTCGTCGAGATCCTTCTCCAACTCAATCGTATGCAGTGATCCATCGGGATCTTCAACTTCCAAGGTGAGCTCTTCCTCTCCCACCAACATCTGAACATCGATCAGATCCCGCGGGCGCTTGCCATTGATGCTGAGCAGGCGATCGCCCGGCTGAAAGCCCAACTCCTCAGCGATCGAACCAGGCTCCACCGAAGCGACCACGGCAGGGGCCGGTAAGCGCACCGCCCCTGGCGAGCTGCCATCGAGGGCAGCCAGGGCAATCCCCGCAGAGGGCTCATTCCACACGGCGTCTGGGGCTGCTAAGTATTCAGACTCCCATCCTGGCGCCAAGCCAAATCAATATGCCAACCCCGAAGACCAGGCGATAGGCGACAAATACCCAGGTGCTGTTCGTTTGCAGAAAGCGCAGCAACCAGGCAATCGCCAACCAGGACACCACCGCAGCGGCAACGATTCCCACAAGCAAGGGCACGGCGCCGCCACCAGTTGGCGCACTGAATGCCTCCTTGAGCGACACCAGCCCAGCCAGGGTGATTGCCGGAATGCCCAACAAAAAGGAGAAGCGGGCTGCAGCAGGGCGCTGCCAGCTGTCAAACAAAGCGGCAGTGAGGGTGCTGCCCGAACGGGAAACGCCTGGCACCAGAGCCAGGGCCTGAGCCAGGCCGACCCAGACACCATCACGGGGTTGCACATCAACCAGCTCGCGGCGACGACTACCCACCAGCTCAGCCAGAGCCAGCAACAGGGCCATCACGATCGACACGACCGCAATCGAGGCCATGCTTCGCAGCGGCGAGTTGTCGTAATCGGGCACCCAAAGTTTCAAAGCCAAACCGGCAAACACAATCGGCAAGGTGCCGAGGGCAATGGCGACGCCCATGCGAGCGGAGGGGTCGCCCCACTGACCGTGACGGCAGGCCCGGCCCACACCCCTGATCACTTCAGCCAGGTCTGAGCGGAAATACGCCAGCACCGCCGCGATGCTGCCCAGCTGAATCACCGCCGTGACCGCCACCCCAGGATCGCCCCAGCCGAGCAACACCGGCACCACCTTGAGGTGGGCGGTGCTGCTGATCGGTAAAAACTCCGTCAGCCCCTGCAAAACCCCCAGCACCAAGGACCGAAAGCAGGCTTCCCAGAAACCGATCACCGCAACAGGCAGGTTTGGCATGGCAGCGGACAACATCGCGGGCAAGACGAGCTGCAGCGACCCTATGGCGCGCCCACCCGCTTGAACCCTTAAGGTTGCGCATCTTTCTTCACAATTTTGGTGGTCGGGGCTCCTCCCAGCGCAATAGCCCCGGCAGGCTGCCCGGCCTTCCCTTCGCTGCGTGCGTTGCTGCAGGTGTGCCGCAACCCTGGCCTGAGCCTGATCAGCGGGTTTTTGGTCACCCTCCCAGTTTTCCTCCAGGCCCCCTGGGTGCGGCTAGCACCCTTCAGTGCGGCGATATTCACAGTGCCCCTGCTTGGCCTGGCGCTGGCACTGAGTCGGCACCCCAATCCCCGAGCCAGTCGAGCCGGGGAATTGCTGGTTGGTTTCTGCGGCAGCTGGTTGGCAGGCAGCCTGTTTTGGGGCTGGTGCCGGCTCCATCCGGTGTGGCACCTACCCATCGAGGCCTTTGCCCTGCCTCTGGCTCTGGCAGGACTGCAGAGCCGCTGGAAAGTTGCCTGCGGTTTCTACTTAGGGTCCCTGCTTGGTACGGCAGCCACTGATGCAGCCATAGCCGGCACCGGGCTGATGCCCTCCTGGCCCCTAATCCTCAATGCGGGAAGCACCGAGGCACCCCTGCTTCTGCAAGCTGCCGCCCAGCAAGTTCTTGCCCCCCAAAGCCTGGTGTTGGTTGTGCTCTGCGCTGCTGTGCTGGTTCAAGCCTGCCGCTGGCTCTGGGGCTTGGGCGAGGTGGGACGCATAACCAGCGCAGCTTTGGCCACAACCTTGGCTGTAGATGCCCTTTTCCTGCTGGCCGCCCTTGGGGCCCCGAGCCTCAGCGGCCTGATCTGAAGAACTGCAAATCCTGGAGGGCTACAGGTAGAGATTCCGGCATGGCTCTGTAACGTTGGATTCCCGGTGACCGATGTCGCCTCCCTTCCCGTAGTTCAACGGAGTGACGTGATGAAACGGCTGGTTGCCTGGCTGATTAGTGGGGTTGTGCTAGCCGGCCTCTTGATCACGTTGCTGATTCCACCCCCGGCTTACGCAGCCGATCGTCGCAACCAAGCCGACGACAAGATTGCCGAGCGAGCCGGCAAGGTGGACCTCAACAACTGTTCGGTGCGCCGCTTCCAGGATTATCCAGGCATGTATCCGACCCTGGCCGGCAAAATCGTCCTGGGAGGCCCCTACGCCAGCGTTGACGATGTGCTGAACCTCGATCTGACCGATCGCCAAAAGGAACTGTTCAACAAGTACAAGGACAACTTCACCGTCACTGATGCAGTCATCGCCCTCAACGAAGGTGATGACCGCATCAACGATGGCCAGTACCGCTGAAGTCTAAAATTCACTCCTCTTGAAAGCCGTCGGGGCCTTCCGGCGGCTTTTTTAGTGCCGACCTTTGTCGGATGTCTTCAGCCGCCATGGCAGAGCAGTCCTGGGATGTGGTGGTGGTTGGCAGCGGAGCAGCCGGGCTCATGGCCTGCCTGGAGCTGCCCAGCCATCTGCGGGTGCTGTTGCTGAGCAAGGACAATGATCCCAGCAGCAAGCCACGATCCGCCAGCCGTTGGGCCCAGGGAGGTATCGCCGCAGTAACAAGACCAAACGACAGCTTTCAGAGCCACATCGACGACACCCTGGTGGCGGGGGCCGGGCTCTGTGACCATGCGGCGGTTGAGCGGCTCGTGCATGACGCTCCAGCCTGCGTGGCGCGCCTGCTGGAGCTGGGCATGGCCTTCGACCGCGATGGCGAAAATCTGAGTACAACCCTGGAGGCCGCCCACAGCCACCGGAGGGTGCTGCATGCCCAAGACCGCACCGGCGGTGCCCTGGTGGAAGCCCTGGAACGGGAGGTTCTGCTCCGGCCCCGGCTCGAACAGCGCAAGGGGGTTGTGGCCTGGCAACTCTGGTTGGAGCAGGGCCGCTGTGTGGGCCTGGCCGTGCTTGAGGCAAACCGCCTCCACTGGCTTGCCGCCCGGGCGGTGGTGCTGGCCACCGGTGGTGGAGGCCACCTTTTCGCCCACACCACCAACCCCAGCCTGGCGAGCGGCGACGGGGTAGTGATGGCCTGGCAAGCCGGCGCAAAACTGCGCGATCTGGAGTTTGTGCAGTTTCATCCCACGGCCCTCATGCTGCCGGGTGCGCCCCACTTCCTGATCTCGGAGGCGGTGCGCGGCGAAGGGGCCCGCCTGGTGGAAGGGTCGGGGGCCAGCCCGGTGGCCCAGCTGCCGGGAGCAGATCTCGCCCCAAGGGATGCGGTGAGTCGCGCTCTGGCCAGAAGGATGCAGGCCCTAGACGTAGACCATTTGTGGCTGGATTTGCGGCCTGTGGGACTGCCGCGTCTGGAGCGCCAATTCCCCACGATCATGGGGCGCTGCCGCGAACTCGGGCTGGAACCCACCCGAGAACCGATCCCCGTGGCCCCGGCAGCCCACTACTGGATGGGCGGCATTTGGACCGATCTCCAAGCCGCCACCAACGTGCCTGGCCTCTATGCCGTAGGCGAAGTGGCCTGCACGGGCGTGCACGGGGCCAACCGGCTAGCCAGCAACTCCCTGATGGAGTGCCTGGTGTTTGCCCGCCAGCTCCGCACAATCGAGCTGGCGCCCGGCAGGCCAACCGCTGCCAACCAAGGGGAGCCGCCGACCACAACCCAGCTGCCCTTGCCCCCCAAAGAGAGCCTGGAGGCCCAGATCAGCGCCCTGCGGGATCTGTGCTGGCAGGTGGCGGGGGTAGAGCGCAATGGCCACTCCCTGGGGCCCGCTCTGCAGCAACTGCGGGGCCAGCGTCGGCAGCTCGAAGCCAGCCAAGCCTGGCGGCAGCTACAAATCGTGGAGCCTGGCCAGAGCATCCAATTCGAGCCAGCGGCGGTGCCCGCACTGCGGCGGCTGCAGGAACTGCAGCAACGGCTGGTGCTGACCGAGCTGCTAATCGAAGCGGCCCTGTTCCGCAACGAGAGCCGGGGGGGACACCACCGCACCGATTCGCCCCATGCCCAGCCCTTTTGGCAGCGCCACACCGATCAACAGCAGCACCGATCCCCAAGCACCGCCGCTGTTCAGGGCACTGGGCCGGCGTAACCAGAAAGCCGGGCGAGATCAGCTAGGGACTTAACCCCAGAATCGAGCTTGCCGTTGATCTCCCAGGTGGGGAAGCCCTCAATTGCCTTGGTGTCGCACAGTGGCTTCTGGCTGTTTTGGCCATCGGCAGCGCACTCAACCAGGCCCAACTTGGCGCTGGCTTGCTTGCCGAACAGCTCCTTCTGCTCATGGCAATGGGGGCACCAGTAGGCCGTGTACATCACTGCGCCGGTGCGGCTGAGATGCTCTGCCAGGGCAATTGCTTCTGGACTACTGGTGGCCACAACTACGGGAGGAACCCCAGCCCCCCGGACCGCGGCAGGGCGATCCACAGAAGCCGCCCAACCCAGGCCCACCATGCCTACCAACAAGGCCACGATCACGGCCCGGAACACCAGCTGGCCGCGGTCTTCCCACTCCCCACCCACGAGGCTGATCACTAGCAGGCTCAGGCTGAGAGTCGCTGAGAGCACGCAGAAGAAACAGAAGGCCTGAATCTTCAGAACCATCAACCCCATCAACAACAGGCTGAAAACGGCCATGCCCGTACTCAGCAGCAATAGGGCCCACCAACTGCGCTGAGCAAGGGCCGCTCTCGAGTCGCCGCGCAGCACCAGCGGCAGCACAGCAAGCAGCAACACCGCCCCATAGGCCAGCCAGCCAAACAAAGACAGGGGCTGGCCAAACAAGCTGCCCCAGGCGCTATTCAGCACCTTGTCGCAGCCCTCGGCTCCGCCAGGGCAACTCAGCGGACCCAGCAGACCCCAGCGCTTCAGGGTGATGGCGCCGGTATCGATGGCGCCGATGGTGGCCAATACAGCCATGGCCACCCGAGCCCAGCGGCGGGCTGGATCACTACGGCGCCGGCTGGAGCTAAGGCGCTGGCTGAGGCGGGTTGAGGTCACGGGTCGTAGCCCAGGCTGGCCTGATTGTGGCAGGCGCAAACGAGGGTTTCAGGGTGCCGTCAGCGTGCAACGTAGGGTGAATCTCTGCCCTGGTAAAACCGTGACCCAGGAAACCCACGCTCCTGCAGCCAAGCCCACCGTGGCATTTGCCCACTTGGGCTGCGAAAAAAACCGCGTGGACACCGAGCACATGCTGGGTCTGCTAGCCGAGGCCGGCTACGGCGTCAGTGCCGATGAAAGCGACGCCACTTTGGTGGTTGTGAACACCTGCAGCTTCATCCAGGAAGCAAGAGAGGAGTCGGTGCGCACCCTGGTGGAGCTAGCCGAACAGGGAAAAGAACTGATCATCGCCGGCTGCCTGGCCCAGCACTTCCAGGAGGAGCTACTCGAAAGCCTTCCCGAAGCCAAGGCGATCGTGGGCACCGGCGACTACCAACACATCGTCAGCGTGCTGGAGCGGGTGGAGGCAGGCGAACGGGTCAATCAGGTGAGCGCCAACCCCACCTTCGTGGGCGATGAGCACCTGCCCCGCTACCGCACCACCAGCGAAGCCGTGGCCTACCTGAAGGTGGCCGAGGGCTGTGACTACCGCTGTGCTTTCTGCATCATTCCCCACCTGCGCGGCAATCAGCGCTCCCGCCCGATCGAGAGCATCGTGGCTGAAGCGAAGCAGCTAGCGGCTCAGGGGGTCAAGGAGTTGGTGTTGATCAGCCAGATCACCACCAATTACGGCCTCGATCTGGCCGGCAAGCCCCAGCTGGCGGAGCTGCTGCGGGCCCTGGGGGAGGTGGAAATCCCCTGGATCCGCGTTCACTACGCCTACCCCACCGGCCTCACCGAGGCAGTGCTTACGGCCTACCGCGAGGTGCCCAACGTGCTGCCCTATCTGGATCTGCCTCTGCAACACAGCCACCCCGAGGTGCTGCGGGCCATGAACCGCCCCTGGCAAGCGGACGTAACCGGCGGCGTGCTGCGGCGGATCCGCGAACAGCTGCCTGAGTCGGTGCTGCGCACCACCTTCATCGTGGGCTTTCCTGGCGAGAGCGAAGAGCACTTCCAACACCTGCTCGATTTCGTGACCGAGCAGCAGTTCGACCACGTGGGAGTGTTCACCTTTTCACCGGAGGAGGGCACCACCGCCGCCGATCTGCCGGATCAGGTGCCCGCCGGGGTGGCAGCAGAGCGCAAGGACCGTCTGATGGCCCTACAGCAGCCGATCGCCGCCGCCCGCAACGCCGCCTGGGTGGGCCGCATCGTGGATGTGCTGATCGAGCAGGAGAACCCCAGCAACGGCGAGATGCTTGGCCGCTGCGCCCGCTTCGCCCCCGAGGTGGATGGCGAAGTGCAGGTGCATCCAGGTGAGGGCGGACTTTGCGCAGCACCAGGCACCATGGTGCCGGTGCGCATCATCGCTGCCGACACCTACGACCTGATCGGCGAGGTGGTGGGCGCCAAGGCAATGGTGGCTGAGGCCATTGACAGCCGCCGCCTGGGCGCTTGAGCTGGCGGAAGCATCAGCGCACCACCTTTCTCGTTTCCTCAGGATTGAGCACGGCTGGATCCTTCGCAGGCCTCACGGCTAAGGGCTGGATCCTGATGGACGGCAGCGGCAATCCCCTGGTGCTGGCTCTCCATTTCGCGGTGCTGGCCCTACCTGCCCTGCTGGTAAGTGGGCCAGCAGGGGTTGCGACCGACAAGCTGGGCTGCGAAACCGTGCTGATTCGCTCCCAATGGGGACTTTTCGCAGCCGGCATCCTGGGAGCCGTTGCCATACCCCTGAGCAATGGTGACCTGCAGGTGGTCCTGCTGCTACTGAGCACCCTGCTTGTAGGCATCGCCAGTGCCTACGAACTCACGGCCCGCAACAAGTATTGCGCCCTACTGGTGGAGGGTCCCCAGCAACTGGCTCCATACCTCACCAGCTTTTCGGTGGTGTTCAACGTGGGCAAGCTGGTGGGGCCACCCATAGGGGGCTGGCTGCTGGCCTGGACCGGCGCGGGCACGGCCCTGGCAATCGATGCCGCCACTTACTTGATCCCCATCGCCTCAGTGCTGTGGCTGCTCAACCCCAATAGGGAGTTGGAGCAGCGCAGCGTGGCTGGAGTCAGCAGTGGGCTCAGAGCCGCCTGGAGCGGCAGTGGTCCGGTGCTGAGACACGTGCTGATCTACACGGCGGTGGCTTGTTTACTGGGCTTCTTCCACCCCGGCCTAGCCCCCTTGATGGCCCGGGATTTGCTGGGACCCTCCCCCCAGGCCCTCGGCCTATTCACCAGCGTGTTGGCAGCAGGCAGTATCTGCGGCGGGCTAGTGCTGCAGCGTCACAGTCGCTGGTTGAGCCAGCGACCCGGCCTGCTGCTGGGAAGCTGCACCCTGATCACCGCAACAGCCCAACTGGCCATGGCCGCCTACAGCAGCCCAGAAACGGTGGGGATAGGGCTGGCGGCCACCTTCATCCTTGGTGCTGGAACCGCCAGCCTGCTGGCAGGGGTCAATTTGATCAGCCAAGTTGGTTCGTCGATGGCCATCCGGGGGCGCATGGCCGGATTAGGCCAGATTGCCTTTTTGGGTGGGGGCGGCCTCAGCGGCCTATTGGCAGCTGCCATGAGCCTGACGCTCGGGTTACAGGGCACCTTTGCCGTGCTGGGAGCGGCTGGCTTAGCTTTAGGCCTGCAGGAGCTGGTCAGCCGCAGGGGCCTGAAACTGAAACTCAGATCAGTTTAATGCCGCGCAGCACGATCGATGCGGCAATGGCGACTGCGAGCCCACCACCAAATAAACCCAGGTAAATCGCAGCAGCCATGGCAGGCCATCATTGAAGGTGAGGCCATTACAGCAGAAAGCCCGCAGGCTTCAGCACTTCCGCAGACCTCCTAAGCTTTCATTCATTAACACCGCATAGCAGCGCAGAAAAAGCGCCCTGGTTTTTCCCGGTCACCAACCCAGCTCGGCTGTTTGCATGCGCACTCTCTTCGTTTACCCAGAGTTCCCGAAAACCTTCTGGAGCTACGAAAAAATCCTCGAGTTGATCGATCGCAAGGTGCTTTTGCCGCCCTTGGGACTGGTCACAGTTGCAGCCCTGCTGCCCCAGTCATGGGAAATGAAGCTGGTTGACCGCAACGTGCGCGAGGTCAGCGAAGCCGAGTGGGACTGGGCCGAGCTGGTGGTGATCTCCGGAATGATCGTGCAGAAGGCCGATATGGCCACTCAGATCGGCAAAGCCAAGCAGCGCGGTATCCCCGTCGCCGTGGGCGGTCCTTTTGCCAGTTCCACCCCAGATGCCCCCGAGCTCGACCTAGCGGATTACAAGATTCTGGACGAGGGTGAAATCACCCTGCCAATGTTCATCGAAGCCATTGAGCGAGGTGACAGCCATGGCCGGTTCACCTCTGATGGTGTCAAACCAGATGTAACTGGAACCCCGATTCCACGCTTTGACCTGCTTGAGCTGGACGCCTACTCCGAGATGTCGGTGCAGTTCTCCCGAGGCTGCCCCTTCCAATGTGAGTTCTGCGACATCATCGTGCTGTACGGGCGCAAACCTCGCACCAAGAACCCTGAGCAGCTAGTCGCCGAGCTGCAGTGCCTCTACGACTTGGGCTGGCGCCGCTCGGTGTTCCTGGTAGATGACAATTTCATTGGCAACAAGCGCAATGTCAAATTGCTGTTGCCACTTTTGCGCCAATGGCAGATTGAGCACGGCTTCCCCTTCAGCTTCGCCACCGAAGCATCAGTGGATTTAGCGGCGGACGATGACCTCATGCAAATGATGGTGGAATGCCGCTTTGAGAGCGTCTTCCTCGGCATCGAGACCCCCGACGAATCAAGCCTGGAAACTGCCGGTAAATTACAAAATACCCGCAGCTCCCTGGTGGATTCTGTCGACAAAATCACCTCCTACGGGTTGCGGGTGATGGCTGGTTTCATCATCGGATTCGACGGCGAGAAAGAGGGCGCGGGCGGCAGAATCGTCGAGTTTGTGACCCGCACTGGCATTCCCCACGCCATGATGGGTATGCTCCAGGCCCTTCCAAATACAGCTCTTTGGCATCGCCTCGAGAGAGAAGGTCGCTTGATCGAAGGCAAGGCAGCAGCAAAAGGAGTTAACCAAACCAACCTGCTTAATTTCGAGCCCACCCGGCCGATTCGCGACATCGCCAATGAGTATGTAGATGCTTTCGGCGCCCTTTATGAGCCTAACGCTTTCATTGATCGCGTTTATTCCTACTTCCTAAAACTGCCACCGCAGCAATGGAAGGCATTGGTTGTTCCTGGCAGTCGTCCACCCAAGCCGACCAGCTGGGTTGACCTGCGCGCATTGGGAATAATTTTATGGCGCCAAGGCCTCAAGCGCAACACCAGGGTGCGTTTCTGGAAAGCGCTCTACGGCATGTACCGCCATAACCCGAAGCGTTTCACTGGCTTCATATCGATCCTGGCTCACAACGAACACTTCCTCGAATACCGCGCAATCGTGCGGCGCGAGATAGAAGAGCAGCTCGCCACCTTGCCACCCGATCCCCCAAAGACCACAGCCGAACCGAGCCGCGAACTGCAGCCTGTTTAAAGGTGGCAGTTTAATCCAGTAGCCGACAAGCTCGGCTGGGCTAGTTAATCAATATTTTTAAATCTTGATTTGTTCAATCTTGAATATAATCAATTCCTCGCTCAAGGCACGTCTGAGCCCTCTGAAGCTCCCTTCCTAGATACAGGGCGTGGTCGAGGCAGGTGAGAGGGTGAGGAGCTGGACCTTCGGTCAGGTCAATACCTAGTTGCTTGGCACTGCAGCCCCGGAAAACTGCCAAGGGCTCGCGAACGCCGCCGCCGCGGCAGCTCAATACCTCTCCGGTATCGGGATCGGTGGCCAAGCCCCGCTCATCGATGCCATTGCCATAGTGCTCAACCACCAGCTCCGCCGCCTCGCGATCGATGCGAATCAGGAAGTAGCCGGCTGGGTCTAAGGCGATGAACCGCTGGGAGAGCTGGTCATCGAGCTGTTGGCGGCTGGGAGATAGTTCAAGCATGCGGTGGATCGTAGGCAGCCGTAAAAGGCAGCTCCGCATTCATGGCCGCCATCAGCTCGGCCATCTCCTCATTAGCCCCAGGCAACCAGCGCTGCAGGATCGAGGCAAAACGTGGATCGCTCCAGCGGTGCAGGCTGACGCGGGGCTGGGCCACAAAACCCCGCCGGCGCTTATGGCTACCGCCAGCGCCGGGATCAAAGGCGCGGATGCCGCGCTCGATTGCCCAGGCAATCGGTGCGTAGTAACAGACCTCAAAATGCAGGCAGTCAATCTGCTCATCACTGCCCCAGTAGCGCCCCCAGAGCTGGTCGCCGGCATGGACGCACAGGGACATGGCCACCGGCTCGCCGGGATCGCCGCGATGGGCACTGAAGAGCACTATGTGGCGCCGCAACTCCGGATCGGCAGCCAGGGCAGCAAAAAAAGAGTCACTCAGATATTTGCTGCCCCAAGCCCCCCACCGACTGCAATGTTGGGCATAAAAGTCATACATGCGCCCAACTAAAGCCGGCGGAATTGCCTCACCCAACAGGGGCGTAACCGTGAGGCCAGCGGCTACCACCGCCTGCCGCTCCCGCTTGATGTTGCGGCGCTGGTTGGCATTGAAGCTGGCCAGGTAGGCATTGAAATCTTCATGGCCGGGATTGATCCACTGGCTCTGCTGATTAACCCAAGCAGCACAGCCAGCCGCCTCAGCCAGCGGCTGCCAACCTGGATCCACATAAAGAAAATTGCAGCTGAGGATGGCGTGCTGGCGGCAGAAGGCATCGATCAGCTCAAACATCAAAGCGGTTAACTCCGCCTCGTCCTCGGCGGGGTCGATCAGGAAGCGGTAGCCCTGCACCGGGCTCACCGGGCTCATGCCCACCAGCTTTGGGTAGTAGCGCAGTCCCAACTGGCCAGCGAGCTGGGCAAAACTCTGGTCGAAAACGAATTCGCCGTAGCTGTGGCCCTTCAAATAGAGGGGAGCCACCGCCAGCAACACCTCGCCGCGCCACAGGCCCAGATGACAGCCCTGCCAACCTTCCCGCGGCGCAATGCTGCCGCTGGCTTCGAGCTGCTGCAGCCAGCGCCAGCGATAAAAAGGCAACTCTTGGGGGTGCGCCGCGGCCAGCAGGGCATCCCAATGGGCTTCGGGAATCTCGGCCAGGCTTTGGTGCCAGCGAGCCTGCAACTCAGCCATGGCTGCAATGGGGGCTCGCAAGGGGCAAAACTAACTACAGCTGCGCCGCCTTGGTGCCTCAATCGTTCCGTGCCCGGGCAACTCCGGTGCAACTGTTCGCCCCTGTAGTGTTCGCGCCCGTATTGCTGACGAGCCTGCTGCTGCCGGTGTTGCAGCTGGTACGCCCCCAACTGGAGCAACGGCTGAAAACCGTTTGCGTGGAAACCGCAGCCGCCGGCAATGCCAGCCTGGCCGCCAAATTAGAAGCTCCCTGCGCCCAGCTGGCCCGGCCCACCAGCCAGTGCCTGGTTGAGGAAACCGCCTCGAGTGGTCGGGGCCTGGCGGTGCTGGGCGATCTGATCCGCGGCGACTTCGGCGCCGACAGCGAAGTAGTGCTGAAACGCTGCCTGGCTCGCATGCTGGGCCTGCCCGCCGACACCCTCCAGCAGGTTCCCCTGCGGGAGCTGGCTCAGGGCTTCGCCAAGACGCGGCGGTAGCGCAGCAGCAACTCCTCACCCTCCAAGCGCCGGTGCTCTTGAAGGCACCACTCCCCAGCCTGAACTGCGGCCTCCAGGGGCAACCAGGCATGGGGTCCCCCCAGCAGCCGGGGGCAAAGGGTCAGCTGCAGCTCATCGATCCAGCCTTCGGCCAGCAGGCTGGCGGCAAGGGCCGCACCGCCCAGCACCACCAGCCTCTCCAGCCCCTGATCCGCCAGTGAACCCAGGGCCCCACCCCAGCTGTCTAGATCGAGGCGACGATCAAAAGCCGGGGCTAGCGGCGAACGCTTGGGTGTCAGCAACCAGCGCTGCAGCGGCTGCCGCCAGAAATGCAAATCTGGAGAAAAATCGTTGCTACGACTCACTACTACGGCCACCGGCTGCTCAACGCGGCCACTGGCTGCACGCTGGGCCAGCAGGTGAGGCGCCCGAATTAGGCAGGTACTTCCATGGCAGCGCAGGGTTTCGGCACCGATCAGGCAGCCATCAGCCCAGGCCAGGGCCTCCTCCAACACCTGACGATCCCCAACCCCACCCAACTGGGCAGCACCACCTTGCGGGGGCGCCAAGCGGCCATCCAGGCTGACGGCCAGCACCACCCGCAGCACAGGGCTCAGCCAGCCACCAGGGCTTCCAGAGCCGCGGGCACCATCTCCAGCTGGGGAGTTTCAGCAAACACCTCGGCGGCGTTGTTGGGGCTTTCCTGCAGGCGCACCTTGTGCAGGCGGGCGCCGGTGGCTGCAATTGGGGCGCTGAGCAGGTCGGCGATGTGAAGAGCGATGTTCTCAGCTGTAGGCACCGTGCTGGCGAAGTGCTCCACGTCCTTGTTTAGGAAGGTGTGGTCGAAGGGCTCCACCACCCGGTCGTCGACGAGCTGCTGCAGGGCCGCCAGATCACAGACCATGCCGGTGCGGGCGTCGATCGGGCCGCGGACGGTTACGTCGAGCAGGTAGTTGTGGCCGTGGCCATGGGGCCGGGCGCACTTGCCGTAGATGGTTTCGTTTTCGCCTTGGGAGAGCTCGGGCCGGGCCAGGCGGTGGGCGGCGGCGAAGTGGGTGCGGATCGAGAGAAAGGCTTCCATGGGGATTGGGGCGGAGCCGGGGGCGAGCAGGTCGACCCAGAGCGTGTCGGTTTCGTGCAGGCGCAGCCCCACCAGGGGCAGCTGGGGGGCCAGGCGGGTCCAGATGGCCTGGCAAAGGGCTTCCGTAGTGGGCAGCTTGCCCTCAGGACGATCCAGATCGAACTCAGGCCAAGCCTCGTTGAGGTAGCGAAAATCGAGCTGGGCCGTCACCTCAGCCCGGATCGCATGCTTCACCTCAGAGAGATTGAGCACCATGCCGTCCGCATCGAGCGGACCAGCCATGGCCACCACCAAGGTGTAGTTGTGGCCGTGGCCAGGGGCCAGGCTGCAGGGGCCGAAGCGGGCCTGATTCTCTTCAGCGCTGAGCTCCGGCAACCAGTAGTGATGACTGGCACTAAAAGTGGCCCGCCTGGTAATTACGCAGGGGCGGCCCCGCCCGTGGCTGGAGCTGGCCGGGTTCGGCGAGAAGCCTGACGCTGTTGCAGTAGCCGTCATCGCCCGGGTCGGTGGCTCACCATCCTAGAAACGGGCAAGGGCCAAGGCGTCGAACCAGGAAAACCCCGCCATGAACAGACCCCCATCGCCAAGCTTGACCCAGCGCTTGCAAGGGCTAAACGTTTATTTGATCGGCATGATGGGCGCCGGCAAAAGCGCAGTCGGCCGTCCCTTGGCCGACGCGCTGGGCTACCGCTTCCTTGACGCCGACGATGCCCTGGAGCAGGTTGCTGGCCGCACCATCCCCGAAATCTTCGCCACTGAGGGCGAAGCCGGCTTCCGGGCACTGGAAACGGCGGTGCTTGGCCAGATCGCCGGCTGGCATTCCCTGGTGGTGGCCACAGGTGGTGGAGTGGTGACCAGGCCCGAGAACTGGGGCCACATGCGCCAGGGGGTAGTGGTGTGGCTGGATGCGCCAGCGCCATTACTGCTGAAACGCCTGCACGCCGATTCCACCCCCCGGCCCCTGCTGCAGGCCGGTGATCCCGGCGCCCTCCTAGGCGAGCTGCTGGCCCAACGGCAACCGCTCTATGCCCAGGCCGACCTGCGGGTACAGCAGGCTGGAGCTAGCCCCGCCCAAGTGGCCCAGCAGGTGCTGGCCGATCTGCCAGCCATTCTCAAAGACCCGGCATCAGCTCCTGAGGCCCCGATGGAGCTGCGCCAGGCTGATGGCCAGATCACGCCATCCCTCAACTGAGTTACCCCCCTTAGCCGGGCGGTTCGATCCGCACCGCAAACCACTGAATCGTCAGGCCAGGCGCCAACTCCAATTCGCAGGCGGTTTCCAGCAGTCGCTGGGCCTGCAGGCCCGGGCTAGCGAGACCGGCCAGATCTGCCGGCACCGGCTCCAGCTTGGCAAGCCGGGCCTCAAGCCAGGTCAGGGTTTCGGCCGCCGTGAGAATCCGCTCGCCGCCACCTGGCTCCAGCACCACGTAATGATCAAGCTCCCGCAAGAGGGGATCGGACATGACTGGAGCCCTACTGGCGCCCATCCTGGCGCTACTGCTGGCGATGGGGCCGGGCATGCTGGCGGAACGGGCCGCCCACTGGCCCGAGTGGCGCCTGCCCGCTCCCCTGGAGCGACCCTCAGCTCGAGCCGGCCATCAGGATCTGAACTACCCCGACTGGATGGCCGGGCGCTGGCAGGTGCGCAGCGATGACCTGGACTACGAGGTGCGCTTCAGCCCCGACCCAGGCGGAGCAGTGGTGGGCGATCGGGCCTTCAATGCCACCGCGATCGGCAGGGCCCTGCTGGGCGCTGCCCTGCTGCAAGTGCGCAATGATCCGACCAACCCAAACCGCCAGATCGCCTTGCTGGCGGGTAATCAGCAATTGGAATCGACGGTGGTAGGGCGCCGCAGCGAATCGTCCATTCCGACCGACTTCTGGGCTGACGAACTGGCCCTGCAGGTACTGCACGGCCCCGGCGACCCCCGGGTGAGCCGGGTGGAAACCCTGAGCCACTACAGCCAAAATCCCGACGGCACGGTGACCACCGAGCAGTGGCAGGCCAGCTATCCCTCCCCTGCCCTAGGCCTGGCCGCCGCGGCCAGCAGCAGCGGCAATTTCCAACTAACCCTGACGCCGCTCAGCCCCGACCCGCTTCCAGCACAATCCGATCCCGCCAGTTGAACAGGGGCTCAAGCAGCGGGTGGTCGGCGATGCCGCTAACCCCTTGGCCCGCCAAGGGGGCACCACTGCTGGCCGGGAATTTGAGCAAGCCCAACTGGGCGGCCACAGCCAGATCGGCAAGGGTGAGGCGATCACCCACCAAATAGGGCTGATCGGCAACCAGCACAGCCAACTGCTCGAGGTTGGTCTGCAGCTGCTGGCGCTCAGCGCTGCCCACCACCGTTGCCACCGCCTCGCCGACGCCAGCCATCACTGCGGCGGGCAGGTTGCTGACCAGCTGACGCAGGGGGCCGGGGGTGGAGTCGGGCAGCAGGGCGGAGCGCAACAGCGGATCAACAGCCGCCGCTTGCACCAGGGCAAGCCGGCAGCCGGCAGCAAGGGCCGTATCGGCCCAGTCTTCGATCAGCAGCACCCGGGCTCGCTCGGCCGGGGCCTCGGGCAGCAGCAGCGGCTCGGGGTGATGCCGCTCCAGATACAGGGCAATGGCCGTGGAATCGGCAATAACTTCACTGCCATCCAGCAGGACTGGCACCTGGCGCTGGCCCGACAGGCGGAAGAGTTCCAACTGGCCCAAGCCGGGCGTGACCTCGACCACCGTGTAGTCGAGCCGTTTGGCGGCCAACACCAGCCGCACCTTCTCGCAAAAGGCCGAATGCCTGAACTGGTGCAGTTCCATGCTTCAAACCTGACCTCTGGGCGGCAGAGTAGCCAGCAAGCAGCAAGGACCGACCACCCCGGGCGATGAAGGACTTCTTCCTGAATGTGACGCGCTACCCGCGCTACCTGGTGGCCTTTGGCCTGGGTGTGGCCAATTCGGTGTTCGAACCGCTGGCGGCTCGGGGCCGCAATCCGGTAACGGCGGTTGCCCTGATTGGCGCCGGCGTCAGCGGCTTGCTGAGCCTGGGGCTGATCCTGCATGCGATGGTGAACCCAGCACCGCTGGCATAGCCATGGCACAGAGCCGACGGGTGGAGCGGGTGGCCTCCCTGATCCGCCGCGAAATTAGTGAGCTGCTGATTGGCGGCATCAAGGACGAGCGGGTCAACCAGGGGATGGTCAGTGTCACCACTGTTGAAGTGGCGGGCGATCTGCAGCACTGCAAGATTTTTGTGAGCGTCTTCGGCAGCGACGCCGACAAAGAGCAAGCCATGGCAGGGCTGAGTTCGGCTAGCGCCTTCGTGAAGGGTGAGCTGAGCAGGCGGCTGAAGATGCGGCGCACCCCTGAGGTTGTGTTTGTGCTCGATCGAGGCATCGAAAAGGGCACCACAGTGCTGGGACTGCTCAATCGCCTAGAAGACGAGCGGCAGGAGAAGGGCGAACCCGCCGAAGCCAGTGATCTCTGAACCAAGCGCGACCCAAGCCGCCGGTCCGGCCCTTCTGCGCCTGATCCACCAGCTGATCGTGGTGCGGGCCAGCGGCAAACTCGCTGACCACCAACGCGGCTATCCCCGCTGGGAGCTGCCTAACAACAAGCTCCGCAGCCTGCTGGAAGCTGGCGTGGGCGGCGTGATCCTGCTTGGCGGCAGCGCCGCCGAGGTGGCCCTGCGCTGCACCCAGCTGCGCCGCTGGGCCGCTGGGCCGCTGCTGCTCTGCGCCGATGTGGAGGAGGGAGTGGGCCAGCGTTTCGACGGCGCCACTTGGTTGGTGCCACCCCTAGCCCTGGGACGCCTCTACGGACGCGAGCCCCAACAGGCGCTTGAGCTAGCCGAACGCTACGGGCAGTGCACGGGCCGAGATGCCCGGGCCCTGGGGCTCAACTGGGTGCTGGGGCCGGTGTGCGATGTCAACAACAACCCGGCCAACCCGGTGATCAATGTGCGGGCCTGGGGGGAAGATCCAGCCACAGCGGGGGCGCTGGCAGCGGCCTTTGTGCGGGGCGTGCAGGGAGCTGGGGTGCTCGGCTGCGCCAAACACTTCCCTGGCCACGGCGACACCAGCAGCGATTCTCATATCACCTTGCCCCTGCTGCCCCACAGCCACGAGCGGCTGGCGGCGATCGAGCTACCGCCGTTTCAACAGGCGATCGCTGCTGGAGTCGCCTCGGTGATGACCGCCCACCTGATGCTGCCGGAGCTTGATCAAGAGCGGCCAGCCACCCTGTCCAAGCCGGTGCTTACCGGGCTGCTGCGCCAGCAGCTGGGCTTCGCTGGATTGATCGTGACCGATGCCCTGGTGATGGACGCGATCACCGGGCGCTACGGCGCCGGTGAAGCGGCCGTGCTGGCTCTGGAGGCCGGGGCCGATCTGGTCTTGATGCCCGCCGATGCGGATGCCGCCATCGCCGCCATCGCTGAAGCGGTGGCCAGCGGCCGGCTCAATGTTGAGCAGCTGGAAGCCAGTGCCGAGCGCCGCCTTCGGGCCCTGGAGAGCTGCGCTGGATCTGGATCTGGGGCGGCCTTGGCCGTTGCCGATCCAGAAGCGGCCGCCCAGCCCAACCAGGCCCTGGCCCTGGAGCTGGTGCGAGCCACCATGGAGACAGCCGGCAGCACCGGTGCCGCCACCCCCCAGGCCGGCATCAATCTGATCAGGCTCGACTCGGCCCTAGCCGCCGCCGCCGCCGCAGTGCTAAGGGCCACCGCTCCAGCCCTGGCGCGGCCCGAATCCCGCGGCTGGCGCACCGTGCTGCTGGAGGCCCGCAGCCCCAGCCCTTGGGGCTGCGACACCGACGCCCCCCTGGCCCTGGAGCGGCTCGGCCCAGGACAGGTGCTGCTGCAGTTGTTTGTGCGAGGCAATCCCTTTCGCGGCAGCGCCGGCAGCGCCGAGCCCTGGCCCGCGGCCCTGCGCCAGTTAGCAAGAGCCGGAAGGCTGGCGGGGCTGGTGGTTTACGGCAGCCCCTACCTCTGGGAGGAGCTGCGCCCCCTCCTGCCACCGGGCGTCCCTGGCGTCTACAGCCCTGGCCAGATGCCCCTGGCTCAGGCCGAAGCTCTGCAAAGACTGGGCAGTGGACTGGGGCTGGGAGACACTGAAGCAAGCGCTGGCTTCACCGACTGAACTGGAGCCGAGCTGCCTGTTTCCAGCCCCGTCCCCATCTGGCCCATGCTCAGTCTCTCGATGATCGTGCGCAACGAAGCCGAGCGGCTGGAGCGCTGCCTGGCCTCGGTGGCGGGCTTCGTCGATGAGATGGTGCTGCTGGACACCGGTTCCAGCGATGCCACCATCGCCATCGCCGAGAGCTGCGGTGCGGTGGTGCACCAGCTGCCCTGGCCAGGGGATTTCGCGCCGGCCCGCAATGAGGCCCTGGGGTTCGTGAACGGCGACTGGGTGCTGGTGCTCGATGCCGACGAGTGGCTTCTGCCCGAAGCCCGCCAGCCGCTCCAAGCCCTGATGGCCGAGCCGGATCTGCTGCTGATCAACCTGCTGCGGCAGGAGCTGGGGGCGGCCCAGTCGCCTTACTCAAATGTGAGCCGCCTGTTTCGCCGCCATCCAGCCATCCACTGGAGCCGGCCGTACCACTCGATGGTGGATGACAGCGTGCTGGCCCTACTGGAAAAGGAGCCCCACTGGCAACTGGCGGATTGCGCTGTGCCTGCCTTGGCCCACGATGGCTACCGCAGTGATCTACTGGCCAGCGGTGACAAGGCGAAACGGCTGCGACAGGCCATGGAGGCCGACCTGGCCGCCCAGCCTGGAGATCCCTACGCCTGCGCCAAGCTCGGCAGCCTGGAGGTGAGCGAGGGCAACCGCGAACGCGGCATCGCCTTGCTGCAGCAGGGATTGGCCCGGTGCCCAGCTAGCCGCCACCCCGAGCGCTACGAGCTGCTGCTGCACCTAGCGATCGCCCTGGGCAGCAGCAACCCAAAGCACGCCTGCCAGCTATACCGCCAAGCCCTGGAGCTACCCCTGCCGCCGCGGCTCACCCTGGCGGCCCGGCTGAATCTGGCCGCCCTGCTGCAAGAGCCCGGCACCACGAGCCAGGGCGCCCTGGAAGATGCCTGCGAATTGTGCCGCCAGGCCTGCGCAGCAGCGCCCGAACTGGCACTCGGCTGGCTGCACCTAGGGATCAGCGAGCGGCGACGCGGCCAGCTGCCGGCGGCAATGGCGGCCTACCGCTCAGCCCTAGAGCGCGATCCAAGCCTGGCCGCCGCCAAGCAGAACTTGGCCGTGGCCCTGCTGCTCAGCGGTGACGTGCAAGGGGCCCGCAGCGGCTTCCGCCAGGCGATCGCCCTGCTGGAGCAGCAAAACCGGCAAAGCGAAGCGGAAGCACTGCGGCAGCAGGCGGGCAGCATGGTCAAGCTGGATGACCAGTGATCCCCCTGGCCATGGCTTCTGACTCCTATCTGAGCGGCCGCAGCATCGCCGTGACCAGGGCCGAAACCCAGCTAGGTGAAGCCCGGCGCCTGTTTGAAGCCGCTGGCGCCACAGTGGTAGACCTACCTGCCTTGGTGGTGACCCCACCAGATGAATGGGGGCCCCTCGACGATGCCCTCGCCGAGCTCGATGATTTTCACTGGCTGGTTTTTTCCAGTGGCAACGGCGTTGAGGCCGTGGAGAAGCGGCTGCGCCGCATCGGCCGCTCCCTGGCGCGGCGGCCCAGCCACCTAAAGATCGCTGCAGTGGGCCGCAAAACCGCGGCGCAGCTCGAATCGTTGGGATCGCCTGCCGACTTCATCCCGCCCAGCTTTGTGGCCGACAGCCTGCTGGAGCACTTTCCCGTCTCGGGTTGGGGGCTGCGCCTTTTACTGCCCCGGGTGCAAAGCGGCGGCCGCACACTGCTAGCGGATGCCTTCGCCGCTGCTGGTGTCCGGGTGGTTGAAGTTGCCGCCTACGAAACCGGCTGTCCCGAGGGTTTACCCAGCGCTGCGGTGGCCGCCCTAGAGCAACGGCGCCTCGACGCCATCACCTTCAGCAGTGGCAAAACCGTGAGCCACACCTGCCAGCTGCTGAAAGGGGCTTTCGGTCCCACCTGGAGCCGCCAGCTGGAAGGGGTGGCAGTGGTTTCAATCGGACCCCAAACCAGCGAGCGCTGCCGACAGCTACTCGGCCGCGTCGATGCTGAAGCCGATCCCCATGACCTGACCGGACTGGTGGAGGCCTGCGGCCGCAGCCTCAGAGCTCGGCCGTCACCGCCTGCTTACCCTGACGCAGGGTGAGGCGACCCTTTTGAACATCGATGCTGGCCACGCTCCAACCCGCCGGCAGTAAAGGCGTGGTTCGGTAGTCCATGGTTCTGTAGTCCGTGGTTCTGTAGTCCGTGGTTCTGCCGCCTTTCTGACCGACCCGCAAGGTGCCACTCTGCGCACCGAACTGCACCAGGGCCTCTGGGGTGCCACCGGAGCGAATCACACCGTTAAAAATCAGGCCAGGGGGGAGGCTGAGAGGTGCTGGACCGGCAGAAGAAGCAGTTGCGGGCGTCGTCAGGGGCGCAAAAGGATCTAAACGCCCAGAGGAAACGGAAGCCACCACTTGGTTGGAGCTGGGAAGGGGTGTCAGTCCCTCCAAGGGAGCTAGTGCCCCAACTGGCGCTGGTGCTGCGGGCGCCGGCTGCGACTTAGGAAGCAAAGGTGCTGGGCTTGTAGCTTGAGGGAGCTGCTCCCCAGTGCAAGCAGTCAAAAGCAGGGCTGCGCCGAGTGCAGAGCCGAGAAAGTTAAGGGTTGCGGGTTTCAACGAGATCACGGAATCGGTCAAGGTTGGCCTGAAGCTCCCTAGTCACGATTCCACCCAGGATGCTGGCATCCATCAACGGTGCCAAGACCCCGGGTAATTCATAGCTGACGCTCAGCTTGACCGCCGTGAGCTCGGGGGTCTGGGAATAGAAGCGCACCGCACCCCTAGTGGGCAGGCCTCCGACCGACTCCCAATGCAGTTGCTGGGCCTCAACCCGCTGGCTGATACGGGCTTTCCAATGGAAGCGGAAGCCCTGCGCCGCCAGGGTCCAATCAGTGAGATCGGGATCGTTGGGCTCGGTTACAACCGACTCGATCCAGCGCATCCACTGGGGCATCGCCTCCAAGTCACTCCATACCTCCCACACCTGATCCACCGAGGCCCGGATCTCTGTGGTGACGCTGTGCTCAAGCCAACGGCCCATGGAATCTCCTACGAAACAGAGGTGTTGGTGGCCAGCGCAGCCTGGCTTCCCAGGATCGCCGCTGCGGCTAAGCGCCCACTCATGGTGGCGCCTTCCATCGAATCGATGTAATCCTGCTTGGTGTAACTACCGGCCAAATAAAAATTGGCTACCGGCGTGGCTTGCTCTGGCCGGTAAGGCTCCATGCCGGGAGCCTCGCGGTAAAGGGACTGGGCCAGCTTCACCACGTTGCTCCACACCAGCTTCAGGCCCGCGGCCGAAGGGAACAGGCTTCGCACCTGGGCGTCGGTGTGGGCCACGATCTCTTCGGTTTTCTTGGGAATCCAGGGATCACCTGGGGTGAGCACGCACTGGAGCAAGGAGCCCTGCCCCTGTTTGCGGTAATCCTCGGGACTGGCCAGGGCCAGATCGGCGAAGCAGCTGAAGTCAGCGTCGGCGGTGTAAAGCAGGTTGTCGAGGCCAGCGGGGCTGCTGAGATCGGCGCGGGCGGCGGTGGCGGCGGCACCATCACCGAGCTCGGTTACCCAGCCGTCATAACGGAGCTGCACGGTGGCCACCGGCACCGCATCGAGCTTGTAAATGTTGTCGAATAGGGGCCAGCGGCGCCAGGTTTGGGGCAGCATTCGCTGAATACCAGGCACATCACAGGCGACCAGATAGGTGTCTGCGACTACAGAGACATCGCCCTCAGGGGTGCCGAGAGTGAGGCTGCTCACCCGGGTGGCGGGCTGGCCATCGACGCCAGCTGCCCCCTCCTCGAAATGCACCTCCGTGACCCGGTGGCGCAGATGCAGCCGGCCGCCGCGCTGCTGGATGTAGTCAAGGATCGGGCCCGTGAGCCAGCGGTGGGGTGAGCCTTTGAGCAGGTTGAGCTTGGAGGCCTCGGTTTTGGAGGCAAACATCATGAAGATCGTGAGCATGCAGCGGGCCGAGATCGCCTCGCAATCAATGAAGCCAAGGGCATAGGCGATCGGATTCCACATCCGCTTAATGCTCTGCTCACTGCCGCCATGGCCCACAAACCACTCCTGGAAACTGATCCGATCCAGGGCTCGGATCGTCTTCATGGCTCCCTCGTAGTCCACCAAGCCGCGCACGATCGGGCTGGTGCCCAGGGCTAGGGCATTGCGCAGCTTGTCGATCCAGTCGAGCTGGGGAGTGGTGAAGAAGGCCTTGAGGCCGTTGAAGGGAGCGCCCAGGGCGAAGCGGAAATCCAGCTCGCGCAGGTCGCCGCCCGTATTCACAAACAGGTGGGTGTGGTCCTTGGGCAGCAGGTTGTCGATCGCCCCCACCTTGCGCATCAGGGCGAAGAGGTTGGCGTAGTTGAAAAAGAACACATGCAGCCCCATCTCAATGTGGTTGCCGCCCTCATCCACCCAGCTGCCCACCTTGCCGCCCAGAAACGGCCGGGCCTCGTAGAGATCCACCTGGTGGCCGGCATCCACCAGATCCACCGCCGCAGATAAACCGGCCAGTCCCGCTCCCACGATGGCGACCTGCACCCTTTTAACCCTCAGTAGTGCGCTGACTCTATGGAGACACTTCGCCAGGCAGCGAACGGGGAGCCTCCATACAGTGGTTGCAACTGGCGTAGATCTTGATGAGTACCGAAACTGTCACCCCTGACGCAGCCCAGGCCCAACCCACCTTCACCGCCAAAGACGGGAAGGGGATCCTGATCACCGAACCAGCCATGAAGCAGCTGGGGGCGCTGATGAACCAGCAAGGCGAGGCCAAGGTGTTGAGGGTGGGCGTGCGCTCCGGGGGCTGCAGCGGCATGAGCTACACGATGGACTTCATCGATGCCAGCGAGATCCAGGGCGATGACGAGCACTACACCTACGAACCTGCCGATGCTCCCAATTTCGCGGTGGTTTGCGATCCCAAGAGCCTGCTCTACATCTACGGAATGCAGCTGGATTTTTCCTCAGCCCTAATCGGCGGTGGCTTCAACTTCACCAACCCCAATGCCAGCCAGACCTGCGGCTGCGGCAGCTCGTTTGCGGTGTAATACCCATCGGATGGCAATCTGAGCAAATGACCAGGCAAGCCGCCTCCCTATGACCTCAGCAGAAGCACCCTCCCTGTTCGAGCAGGCAATGCAGCGCTACCAGGAGGGAGTGGCACCAGCTGAATTGATCGATAGCTTCATCGCCATCACCGAGCAGTCCCCCAACCAGTCGGCGGGATGGACCTGCCTGGCCTGGCTGCAGCTGCTCGATGAGCAGCCCCAAGCCGCCCTGCGCTCCGCCAAAACGGCCGTGCGCCTTAACCCCCAGGACCCCCAGGCCCGCATCAACCTGAGCCTGGCCATGCTGGAAACGGGCGCCAAAGGGGTGCGCGAACACATCGAAATTGTGCAGCGGGTAATGGCAATGGCGCCTGATATGACTGGCGAACTGCAGGAGTCGATCGCCGATGGGCTGGTGCGCAAACCAGGCTGGAAGGCCATGGAGAAGCTGAAGGCCTGGCTAGCGGGTTGAAACCGGTTCTGCTACTCAGCAACGGCCACGGGGAAGACCTCAGTGGTGCCCTGGTAGCTGCCGAGCTGATGCAGCGGGGAATCCCGGTTGAGGCCCTGCCCCTGGTGGGCCACGGCAGCCCCTATCGCCAGCGGGGCGTGCCGGTGCTGGGCCGCACCCGCAGCTGCAGCACGGGCGGCCTCGGCTACACCAGCCTGCGCGGACGGCTCAGCGAGCTGCTGGAAGGCCAGATGGGCCATGTGCTCGGCCGGCTACTGCTCCTGCGCCGCCGCCGCCGCCACTACTGCCTGGTGGTGGCCGTGGGAGATGTGCTGGCGGTGCTGGGGAGCTGGCTCTCGGGCCTGTCCAGCGCCGTTTATCTGGTGGCTTACTCCAGCCACTACGAAGGTCGCCTGCGCCTGCCCTGGCCCTGCGGCTGGCTGCTGAACCAAGCGAGCATCAAAGCCATCTGGAGCCGCGACTCCCTCACCGCCAACGACCTCAGCAAGCAACTGAACCGTGCGGTGGTCTTCCTCGGCAATCCCTTCCTCGACGTGGTGAGCGCCGACACAAGCGAATCACTGCAGCCTCTGGCGTTGCAATTGGAGCTGGCGCTGGTGCCAGGCAGCCGCCTGCCGGAAGCAGCGCGCAATTTCGCTCTGATGCTGCGGGTGCTGGCCCTGCTGCCCGAGGAATGGGCGCGCAGCCTGCCCCTGCGGCTACGCGCCGCCCTGGTGGCCGAGCTCGACAGCAGCTGCGTTGCCAAGCTGGCCGGCCCCCTGGGCTGGCGGCTCGAGGCAAGCGATCGGCTGGTTCGCGGCCCCCTGGTAGTTGAACTTGGCTGGGGCCAGTTTGGGGAAATCTTGGCCTCCTCCCAGCTGGTCCTATGCATGGCTGGCACCGCCGCCGAACAGGCCGTGGGGCTGGGTAAGCCAGTGCTGCAGCTGGTGGGACAGGGCCCCCAATTCACAGCGGGCTTTGCTGAAGCCCAGCGCCGCTTGCTTGGCCCTGGCGTGCGCTGCGCCCCCGGCAGCAGCGGCAGTGCAGCAACCCTGGCCGCCACCGCCCAGCTAGCCCAGGGCCTGCTGGAACAGCAAGGCGATTACAAGCAAGGACCAGCCCTACGCCAGTCCCTGGCAGCCATTGGCCTGGAGCGAATCGGCGCGCCTGGCGGCAGCCAGGCGATGGCAGCAGCGATCATGGCAATGCTGCGCCCTAATCAGGCCTCTGAGCTGCCATGACCGCACCCAAGCCCTCCCCCAGCTTTCTGCAGCAACTCAAGGGGTCGATGGACACCCTGCTGGTGGTGGATGTGTTTGTGGTGATTGCCGGGGCAATTTGGTTTGCCGTGGCCGTAACCCTGCACAGCCAGCACATCGAAGCCCCCCTGGAGTTGTTTCAGCGGCTGTGGGAGCCGCTGTTTACTCCGGCAATTGGCTTGCTGATGGGAGCAGCCCTGCTCAGTGGAGCGCTGGGCTGGTGGCAGCGGCGAGGGCAGCGCTGAGCTGGGGGTACTGGAAAGTGAACCCCTGGGCCAGCAAGCGCTCGGGCAGTACCTGCTGGCCCTCCAGCACCACCTGGGCCCCGTCGCCAAGCACCAGCTGCAGGATCGGCCCCGGCACGGGCAGCAAGCTGGGACGCCCCAGTGCCTTGCCTAAAGCACTGGCGAACAAGCCCATGGTGGTGGCTTCCGGGCTAACGGCGTTGTAGACGCCGCTGTAGGCGCCATCTTCAAGGGCGGTGGCGATCAGGCGACAGAGATCGTGGCGATGAATCCAGCTCATCCACTGGCGGCCCGAGCCCACCGGCCCACCGAAACCCAAACGGAAGATGGGCAACATCTTGCCGAGGGCACCACCATCGGGGCCGAGCACGATGCCGATGCGCAGCTTCACCAGCCGGCAAGCAGCTGGAACCTGATCAGCGGCCGCTTCCCAGCGCTGGCAGATCTCGGCCAGAAAATCGCCCCCAGCGGGGCTGGTCTCGCTGAAGCGGGTCTGCGTACTGGAGCCGTAGAAGCCCACGGCTGAACCATTAACCAGCACGGCGGGGGGCTGCTCCAGTCGCGCCAAAGCAGCCACCAGCAGCTCAGTGGTGCGAACGCGGCTTTGCAGCAACAGCTGGCAGTGGCCAGGGGTCCAACGACGCTCAGCGATCGGCTCACCGGCGAGGTTCACGACACCCTCCGCCTCAGAGAGGGCCCTATCAAGGCCGTTATCGGCCCAACTGGCCGCATCGGCCGGATCTAGGCGTATGCAGGCCAGCCTCTTACCAACCAGAGCCGGAAAGGGCTGGGACTGACGACTCACGAGGGTCAGCTCATGACCTAGCTCGAGCAGAAAAGGCACCAGCTCGCGGCCAACAAACCCCGAACAACCCAGCAGCAGCAGCCGCATTTCAGACTTAACAGCTTGAGGGAGGCTAGGCGGTTGCAACTAAGACGAGCTGGTCTGGACTGCCCGGAGCGCCTTAGCCTGAGCCAACAGACAGATTCACCATGGCTGACGCCGCCCCAGCACCTGCAGCCCAGACACCCCTGAAAAAGGGCAGCCTGGTGCGGGTAAATAAAGCTGCTTACAGCGGCAGCCTGGAATCCCACGCGAGCGATGCACTGCCGGGCTACTTGGCAGAAGGCCCCGGCGAAATCCTGGCCATCAAGGGCGACTATGCCCAGCTGCGCTGGCGACGCCCGGTGCCGGATGTGTGGCTACGGCTGGATCAGCTGGAGGCCCTTCTAGTTTGAAAAGTTTTACAGACCTTGGCAGAGCGTTAACTCTGACCAATCTTTGCCGGCTGTTTGCGATCCTGTTGGTTGCCTGGCAGCCCTTCCCGGGGAAATACCTGGTGCCGTTGGTTGGTTAAGCACTGCTGGGCTTAGCTGTCACCTGGCCAGGCGAATGGCGAGCGGTTGCCGAAACAGCCAAACGGCTGGTTTTGCTGCTGATGTATTTGCTGATTCCAGGTTTGCTTTCCATACCCACATCACTAGCTCCTAGCAAAAGCTGTGGTGAATTGCCTCAGTTGTGCTTGTTGGCCTAGCCGGTCTGAGCGGTTCTCTACGGGCTCCGCCGCCAGCAAGATCACCGTTGGCTGCAAACCGGCCTAGTGATAGTGATTGCAGCTTGAATCGGGGATGCCTGCTACAAGCTCTCCCCGGAGCGGATGTATTTGATGTCATGCCCAAAGCGGAGGGGATGATCAATGGCCCATTCACCACTAATGGAATTTTTGGAATCATAGTGGCAGCGCTGACTCCCCTAGTGCTATAGGAGCCATTGAAACAACGCCAGCACTGGGCCATTGCCCTGCTGAGCGGAATAGCAGTAACTGTGATTCTCTCAGGTCAGCGCAATAATGTGCTGCTGCTGGCTGTTGGACTGTTTGCGCTATCGAGTCTGTGGAGTTGGCGCACCCGCCTGATTGGCGCAGCGGCTTTAGTGGCAATCCTGGTTGCTGTGCATCCATTTGCCCCAACCCTGCAATAACGGTCGAACTGGATGATCTCCTCTCCGGCGACGAAATGACCAGCTCCCTGCAGGGGCTATGCGTTGATCCAAGTGATACCAAATCAAGCAAGCGACTAGTTGATTGCTTAAACCACTTCACCTCCGACAAAGCTTTCCTTGTTGATGCAGGGTTGAAAATGATCCATCACCCCCCTTACTGGGGTTGGCATCAATGCATTCCGCCCCATGGCCATCGAGATACACCCACTCACGCCCACAACTTTATCTAGAATTAACAGCCAAAACAGGGCTAGTTGGCCTCGCCGGACTACTGCTCGCAATAGAACTTGACTAGCGCTGATTTGCGTTGGCATGTCAAGAAAGACAAAGAATGGCAGCACCTTGTGCAGCAACATTACTCGTAATGCTTTTCCCGCTAACAACCCATACCGTCCTATTTACGGCATTTTACTTCAGCCTCATAATCATGATACTAGGAGGCCTTTTGGCTGCCCTCTTTTCTCCTAAGGCAATCAGCTCATCCACCAAACTCTCGTCTCTGCAGCTGCAGAGACTGACGGCGCAGGCGAGCTTGCTTAAGCAGCTCTCGACCATCGTGCAGATATGAATCCACGTAGCCCATGGTGTAGCGCTCCAGCTCAGTTAGAGCGTCTTTCACCAAGCTGAGGCAATGATAAAGATCGAGGGCAAATGCTTGCCCTCCTGGTGGACATACCTGGGAGCGGTAGATCAATTCGACCTTGTCTAGGCGGGCCTGGCCCTGCTCAAGAAAGGCGCAGAATGCCTCCATCAAGGTGTCGTCGTAGGGATCGGCAGAAAGGGCCTTGAGCTGGGCTGGAAATGGGTTGATCACTTGCGCCAACAGCCGATCAATAGGCCCATACACCTGCTGCAACCACTGCTGCAAAACGGCATCAGTGGCGGCGCTGCGTGTCGACTGGGCTCGGGCCCGCTTCACGGAAAAGCTGGCGCCAGCAGGATCTAAAGAGGTAGGCGCTGTGAGGTCGTGGCGGCGGCGGCGATCGGCGTCGCGCAATACCTCCCAGGCAGCATTTAGGGCCAGAATTGTGCGGTCATCACCGCCGGCATCCGGGTGGTGTTGCTTCACCAGGGCCCGGTAGGCGGCCTTGATTTCAGCGCCGCTGGCAGTGGGTGAAACACCCAGCACGCGATAAGGATCGGCAGTGGGTTCAGCAGCAGCCAGGGCTCAGCCTCCGCAAGCAAAGGAATTTGTTGATGATTTTAGGAACTCAGGCCGCGCTATCTGCCAACATCGCTCCCCAACAAAAAACCCCAGCCGAGGCTGGGGTTGATTGAGGTGTGTGTGTGTGTGTTGAGAAGTGGAGGAAGACAGGACCGGAAGTGTGCGAGGAATCCGGCCCAATTGTGTTCTGAGGATCAGAACTTGAAGGTGGTCTTGATCAGTGCGCCGTAGGTGTCGTCGCCTGAACCAGGACCGCCAATTACGGTTTGAGAGTTTTCAATCCAGAAGAAGGCGGGGGTCACGCTGATATTGTCAGTGACCTGGAACTTGTACCACAGCTCATAGGCGAGGTTGGACTCGCCATTGTCGGTGACGATGCCCCGGCCTGTGGGTGCGCCGGTCCGTAGCTGACCGGAGGTACCAAGAGCCATGCCAAGGGCATTGCCCTTCATGAAAGCATCAGCCCACTGCAAGCCCACCATCCAGCTGTAGTTGTCGTCAATGACATCAACATTGGAGGTGCCAAAGCCAACACCAGCGCTGATTGAGGGAACCCAGCTAGCCTCGGAAGGCTGCCAGTAAGCACTCAGGCCACCATTGCCTTGATATGGGTTGGCCCCGAACGCACCAACGCCGGAGAAGTCTGCATAGGTGTAGGCCAAAGCAACGCCCCAGTTGCTGCCGGCATAACCAGCCTGGGCCGTAAAGGTGTAGGCCTCGTCAACACCGAAAGCGGAGCTCTCAGCCGCAACTTCGTTAGAAACGAAGTTGGCGCTCAGGCTAAAGCCATCTTTCTGGTACCAGATACCCGCACCAGCTCCCAAGTTGAGGGAATAAGTGCCACCGGCACCTGCGTAGGTGAAGAGATCCAGGACGGTGTCAGCTGGATACACGCTGGGCCACATGGCCAACATGTCATCCTGACGAACCTTGGCACCAAAGGTAGCGGTGAAGCTTTCGCCGATCGGAAACTGATAGAAGAGGCGGTTGATGCCAACCGTATCAACACCAGCCTGATCTTCTTGGAAAGCTACTTCGAGACCGGTGTTGCCGTTGCCGAAGATGGAGTTAGCGAAGTTACCGGAGCGCAGGGTGGTGCGTAGCAGGTCCTTGCCGGTGAAGCTGGTATCGAAGATCAGGCGAACGTCGTAGTTGAAGGTGACTTCGCTGGCATCGTTGCCAGTACCCAAACCGGAAGCGTTAGAGCCCTCACTGGCTCCACCGAGCACCATGGTGGCGATACCTTTCAGCTTGGTGGTGGTGGAGAACTGGTTGGCTTCCAGCTCGCCCACTTTGGCCTCGAGGCCGTCAACGCGACCCTTGAGGATGGCGAGTTCCTTCTCGAACTCAGCCATCAGCTTCTTGAGCTCGTCGGTCACTTCGGTGACCCGGTCGAGACAAGCGTTGAGCAGAGCAGCTGCTTCGAAGCGGGTCATGGCCCGGGCGCCCTTGTAGGTGCCGTCGGGGTAACCAGCGACGCAGCCGTAGCGCTCGATCAGGTTGGAGAGAGCCTGGTAAGCCCAGTCGGTGGGCTTGACGTCAGAGAACTGGGAAATGCTGGTGACTTGCTCCTCAGATGCGTACTTGTTGACGCTGTCCAAGTTGAGCTCAGCTGCAGTAGCGGCCACGGGGGCCAGCAGACCGAGGGCTGCAGGTGCAACCAGGAGTTGCTTAAAGAGTTTCATGGGTTCCTCACACGAGATGGCGCAATGCGCCAAACACATAATCACTCGGTATCACAGCAACAGCACCTGGCCCTGTGCCACTGCTCACAATGACACGTGCTCTCGGGCCCCATCACCCGCCAAAACGATGCCCCCGACGGGCACGGGGCTCGTCGGGGGCTCTCGCCGGGTCCGCTATGGCGCGGAACCGTTTGATCAGGAATCAGGCGCCGAAATCAGCCGGCGTTCTCCGCGATCAGCAGACCCTGGTTTAAGTAACTGGAACTCACGGGCACCTCCTCCTCTGGGGATTGGAGCCAGCCGGCGATGCCTTCGGCAGGATCCTCGCCCGAAGGTCCAGATCTTTGCCACATCACTGCTGACAGAACCTGCCAAATTTAGCCAATAAAAAAGCGCCTCCGTGGAGGCGCTGAGGCTGATTTCGCATATCAAAACCAGGCCGTGATCAAAGAGCGTTGCCGCGTGGCAGAACCTCTTCAGGGAAGACGAAGTTTTCATGCGGCTGGTCAGCCGGTGCCATCCAGGCACGCAGACCTTCATTCAGCAAGATGTTCTTGGTGTAGAAGGTTTCAAATTCGGGGTCCTCAGCAGCTCGGATCTCCTGT
>JAHLYR010000058.1 GCA_025128025.1 Synechococcus sp. CS-1330 | reverse complement strand
TCCCGTTTGGTCTGCTTCTTGGCTGTGGTGAGCTCGTAATCAGAGAAGCCAAGCTGCTTGCCGCCCATCAACCCAGTCCTGGCCTGCGATCACAGGGTTATTGTCCCGCAAACGGCCTCGGTTTTCCAGAGTCTCCCTAATAATGCCACTGCTTGGGCTGATTCTTGGCTTTTCGGTGATCGCCGCACCGATACCAGAGTTCATCAGCTATAGCGGGCCTTTCATAGTGGCCCTCTACACCCTGCCGAATTGGCTAAGCGGCCACTACCACCATCAGTTTTGGATGGAGGTATACGAAACGCTATTCTGTTTTCCAGCCCTGCGAAGGATGGCGAAGGTACTGCGCAATCCCTTCCAGCTCTACGGCGGCATCGTGACCAACAAGGACATCCGCACAGAACACCAAAACTTCAACCTCAGGCTGAGCTGGCCGTTGCTGATGTTGCTCTCCATAACCGCCACAACCGTCGTGATTCGCTACCTATTGCCCCTGGTGGGGATGGGATCAATCGACGGCGGTGGCTTTGAAGGTGAATCAATCGTTCTCACCTGGTCGCTTTACAACGCCATTGTCTTGATGGTGGCAACCTTGGCCTGCATCGATAGGCCGGTGAGTCCGGGAGCGGACAGCTTCCCGATTGAGCGGATCGGCTGCCTGCGCTGGCAGGGAAATGAACAGTGGGGAACCACCAAGCAACTCTCCGAAGAAGGTGCCAGCTTTCAGCTGCAGGAAGGAACAAACCCGGAAGTTGGGGTTGAGGGTGAACTACAGCTGATGGAGCCCAATCTGTATCTACCAGTGAGGATTGCACCAGGGCAAAAGGGGCATATTTCACTCCATTTCAGCGAGCTAACACCAGAAACCGAGGCCCTACTGCTACGCCTTCTCTACAGCGCCAACCACCCCTTTCACGCACCCCGGCTACTAAGCACCAGTGACGCCCTGCTTCGCTGGCTGGGCACCATCTGGAGACCTGACCAGCTTCTACGCGGCTATCGCTGAAACCTCAGCAGTGGTGGGCGGATCATCACTGAAAACCAGTGGGAATTTCAGGGACGTCCAACGAGTAGCCGGGTGGGCCATCACCCCATAGAGGAGGAGGTTTCGCACTGCATCGATGGCTACGACCACGCAGCACAGACAGCACGGGGGGACCAGAAGACCGGTGCGGATCACCAGGCACACCCTTGAAAGCTGCCAGCTTGACTTCCACCTTCAGGTCGGTGCGGCCTCGGCCGACAGCCCCCCGTCGAAGATTGGCCCTACCTCGATGAGGGCGTGCTGCTCAAGACCCGCATCCGCAAGGTCTGCATGACCTGCCACTGGTTCAGCTATCACGCCGGGGTGAACTGCATCCCGGTTTTCACCTGTCAGCTGCACCAGGGGTTAATCGCCCATGGCGAGCACCTCACCAGCCGCTGCCAGGGCTGGACCGACGACAGGACCCGGCAGCAGGGCTGGGCGCCGGAGGTGGCCTGAGCAGCCGATGAACGTCAACGGCCGGAAGCTTCCTCCGCTCTCGCCCAAGGAGTGTTGGATCAGCGATAGCCGCCAGGTGCTCCATTTCCAGCCATGCCGCTACGACCGCTCGAGCCAGGCGCTGGAGGTGACTTTTGGAGAGGTGATGCCCGGCGGGGAGCCACCGCTGCTCAAACACCGCAGGGAGCTGATGCGAAATGAGGCGATCAAGCTCTGGGCTCAGAAGCGCAGAGCCGGCTGGCAGGTCTGCGCGCCGCAGTGGACGCCGCCACAGTTGCGCAGGGCCTGAGCTGCTGCAAGCCACAAAGCAATTCCACCTTGATCCGATCTGCAGCCAGAAGCAATGCGTGTAAAAGCTGATTGTGCTGAGCAGCTGGCGCAGCGATGCTTTGTTTATCAACCAAGGAGGCGCCCAGCATGGACGACACGCCACCCCGCCAGGTTCAAGAAGCACGCTGACTGCAGGCCCCTGCTCCAACAGTATTTATCTATTAGTGGGCGGGTCGTTCAGCCGGGCAATAGAGCAGCATTCCCCAGTGCAGCTCACCTTGTGCGCCTGACTGATCGACACTCCAACCGCACCGCCACAGGTGCCCTCAGGAGGACCATCCGCCCCACACCTGGAATGCATGGCCCCAGGTGCCAACGCCAGCAGCTTCTATCAACCACCATTGGAATGTTCTTAGCCAGGGCCCCTGAGGTTTTCCTCAGGGGTTTTGTTTTGCATGGGCTGATTGCGGACTAAAGCGCACTCCCTATCAATATTTAAAACCACTATTTTGCTCATCTGTTGATGTCCCATTTTGTCACTGTAGCGTTGCTTCAACCAAGTACACCCTTTCCTAGCAATGCGAGAAGAGGGTGCCTCGCAGATCGATCCAGGGCTCGGTTGAATTGGGGTTAGTGCCGAGCACATAGCTGAGGACAACTCCCAGCTTAGGGTCGCTTTTGCTTCCTTTTTTTACAGCATGAGATAGCACTCTGGGGATGTGATCTCGTATATGGATAAGTCGCAGAAAGTAGTGTAGCCCTGGTTTTCTTGATGTTTGACCGTTGAGGTGTCGTGGCATCCCACAACAATCTTAGCTATTACTATCACCGTGGCGGGCCAAGGACTGGGGAAAGGAGTAGTCCTTTTCCCTAAACAGCGCCAGGCAAGCTTCCACCACATCGCCATCAAACAGGGTATTCTTGCCAGCACTGACCACCTCCAGCGCCTCCACTAATCCTTTAGCAAAGCGATAGGGACGGTTGGTAGTCATCGCTTCTACGGTGTCGGCCACTGCCAGAATCCTGGCCTCAAGAATGATGGCGTCACCCTCAAGCCCTTGAAGATAGCCGGTGCCATCGAGGCGCTCATGGTGCTGACGCACCGCCTTAGCCACCGGCCAGGGGAAATCAATTGCACTAAGCACCTCATAGCCCACCTCCACATGGCTTTTGATAAGGGCCATTTCCCAAACAGACAAGGCAGTGGGCTTGGTCAGTAACTCAGCAGGAATTGCAATTTTGCCAATGTCATGCACAAGTGCGGAAATGCGCAAACCCTCCATAGTGCTGGCATCTAGGCGCAGCTCTCGACCAATCGCCTCGGCAAGATTTGCTACTCGATGGGTATGCCCAGCGGTATAAGGGTCACGAGCTTCTAGCACCGAGGTGAGGGCATTAACGATGCCACTTAAACCAGCCATGACCGCATTGTCGTAGTCCTGCTGCAAGCCTTCCGCCCGCTTCCGCTCTGAGATATCACGAATATTGCACTGAATCACCATAGATTCGCCAACTGAATAGACATTGCTAACAAATTCCACCGCTATTGACTTTCCGGCCTTCGTGAACAGCGGCATGTCGTCATAGTGAACATAGAGCTTATCTTGCAGATCAGCAAAAGCCTGAAGCGATTTACCCTTATCAACAAAAGCGCCAATCTCCCATAATTTCAAGCCCACAATTTCAGCGGAGGGATAACCAAGTAGGTCGCAGAGGTAGGGATTGACCTCCAGAATCAAGCCAGTCAAGGCATCAATTATTAAAATGCCATCCTGAGCAGATTCAAAAAGACGTCGGTAGCGCTGCTCCGACTCCAGCAACGCCCTTTGAATTAGATCTTCTTGTTTCGTCACTACCACTTCTCCCCAGCCCCTAAAGCCTATCTGGGAAAAGGGCTTGGGGCTATACGGGAATAGGAACCCCCACCAACCTGCTTAGGCCCCTGATTCGGACTAATTTGAATTTGAGGGGAGATGGGCCTACACAATTCTTTGCTACAACCATGCACCCAAACCAAAAACCCTGTCAGCATTAGGGAAGAGGGTCCTGCCCTTCACGGACCAAGCGGAGAGATAAGGCCATGCCCCAACTTTTGAGCGACAGCGCCTTTGCTGACGCCGGCATCCCAATGGCCTTTGTTGTTCCCAGCACCGAGCCGGGTGGTCTGGGCTTGATCCAGTCGGCCAATGGGGCCATGGCCTTTTTTACCGGCCGCTCCATGGAGGAGCTGAGGGGGCTGGCGTTTGCAGAGCTTGTGCATCGCGACGATGTCGCCCTCGGGGAAGACCTGATCGCCAGACTCAGCAGTGGCGAGATGGAAACCTGCAGCTTCGAGAAGCGCTTCGAGCACGCCGATGGCCATCGCACCTGGGGGCTGGTCACGGTTGCCCAGGGCCATGACCTGACAGGCAGCCGCGAAGGGGCCCTCGTCGTGCAGGTGCATGACATATCCGAACGCAAGCATTTCGTCGGCCAGCTCGAGTACTTCGCCGACCACGACCCGCTCACCTCGCTGTACAACCAGCGGCGTTTCCGGATCGACGTTGACCGTCAGCTCGCCTATGCCCGTCGCCATGGTGGCGGCGGCGCCGTACTGATGCTCGACCTTGACAACTTCAAGAGCGTCAACGACCAGTACGGCCACGCCGCCGGAGATGCCCTAATCATCGCGGTGGCCGCCGCACTCACCGGCAACTCGCGCGAAACCGATCTGGTGGCCCGGCTGGGGGGCGATGAATTCGCCGTGCTGCTGCCGGAATCCAGCCTCAACGAGGCCGAAACCCACGCCGAAAAGCTGCTCCAGGCCATAGGTGCTGTGGTTGTGGAGGGGGCCGGCCAAGGCATCACCGTGGCCGCCAGCTGCGGGGTGGCAGGTTTCCACAGCGACGATGGCCAGTGCGCCGACGACGTGCTGATAAATGCCGACCTGGCCCTGTACCAGGCCAAGGAATCGGGCCGGGGCTGCGTCAAGGTGTTTGCCACCGACAGTGGCCTGCACGAGAAGGTGACGGCCCGCTTGCTCTGGTCGGAGCGGATCCGGGACGCCCTCGACCACGACGGCTTCGTGCTGCACGCCAAACCGGTGATCGATCTGGAGACCGATGCGGTTGCCTTCTACGAGCTGGTGATCCGGCTGCGGGCCCCCGGAGGCATCCTGATTCCCCCAGCGATGTTCCTCTACACGGCCGAACGCTTCGGCATGGCCATCGACATCGATGAGTGGGTCACGGGGCGGGCCATCAGCCTGCTGGAGGAGATGGACCCCGCCCAACCCATCGCCCTGGGGGTGAACATCAGTGGCGCATCCCTGCAAGGGGATCGGTTCGCCCAGTTTCTCGAAACCCACCTGGCAAGCACCAGCTTCCCCCGCGAGCTGCTGATCTTTGAGCTCTCGGAATCGGTGGCGATGGCCAACCTGGAACGGGCCCGCCAGTTGGGCCGGGTGCTCACCAAACTCTGCTGCCGGCTGGCCCTCGACGACTTCGGGGCCGCCTTCGGCAGCTTCTACTACCTCAAACATCTGCCAGTCGATCTGCTCAAGATCGCCGGGGAATACGTGCGTGGCCTGGGCACGGAACACGACCCCGCCGACCGCCTAATCATCGAGGCGGTGGTGAAGCTGGCCAAGGGACTCGGCACCCTGGTGGTGGCCGAGTTCGTGGGCGACCGGGAAACCCGTCAGGAACTGCTTGCCATGGGGGTGCGCCTGGGCCAGGGTGCCTTCCTCGGCCCCTCCCGGGACGTCGGGGAGATTGAAGGCCTCCAACCCCATGGAGCCCAGCCGGACCCGCTGACTGTCACATCGCCTACCGAAGCTGGGGCATCCGGGCTGGTGGGATAGGCCCCATGGCCCAACCCACCCCACCTCTGCTGGAGCGCGACGCGCTCGCCAACCTCAACCAGCTGCGTGATGGCCCCGCAGCCGTGCGCCTGGCTAGCCATCTACTGCTGACCCTGACGGGCGGCCTGGTGTGGGCCCAGCAACCCTGGCCCCTGGTTCTGAGGCTGGTGGGGCTGCTGCTCTGCGGCATCGGCCTGGCCACCTGCTTCGCCCCCCTGCATGAGTGCTGCCATCGCACGGCCTTTCGCGGCAGAAAGCTGAACGACGGGGTGGCCTGGATGGCGGGGCTACTGAGCTTCTACAACTCCACCTACTACCGGCGCTACCACCAGTGGCACCACCGCTACACCCACCAACCAGGCCTCGATCCCGAACTGGACGATCCGGTCCCTACCAACTACTGGGCCTACCTGCGCGAACTAAGCGGCTGGAACTGGTGGAGCGGCAAGTGGGGCGGCTACGCCCGGCTGCTCTGGGGAGACCTCAGCAACCTGAGCTACCTGAGCCCTGAGGCCATTCCCCAGGTACGGCGCTCGGTGCGGCTGCAATTCGCCGTTTACGCCGCCCTGGCCCTGGCCTCCCTTCTGAGCGGCACGGGCTTTTTGTTCTGGTTCTGGCTGCTGCCCCTGGCGCTGGGTCAGCCCGTGCTGCGCTTTGTGCTGCTGGCAGAGCACAGCGGCTGCAGTTTTAGCGTCGACGGCACCGAGAACACCCGCACCACCCTCACCCTGCCGGCCGTGCGCTGGCTGATGTGGAACATGCCCTTCCACGCCGAGCACCACCTCTACCCCTCTCTGCCCTTCCACGCCCTGCCCGCCGCCCACGGCCCCATCGCCCCGCACCTAGGCCACTGCGATCGGGGCTACCTGGCGGTGCACCGCCGGCTGCTGCGCAACCTGCCACTCCTGGGCCTGCCGGCATGAGCGCCACCGGCGTCGCCCCCCGGGCCCAGCACTCCCTGGGCGACTTTCCCCTGGCCTGCGGCCACACCCTGCCGGCGGCCCAGATCAGCTACCTCCAGATCGGTGAGCTCAACGCCCAGCGCTCCAACCTGATCCTGGTGCCCACCTCCTACGGGGCCCGGCCCGAGGATCTGGCCTGGCTGGCGGGGCCGGTGCTGGATCCGGAACGCTGGTGCATCGTGATTGCTGGCATGTTCGGCAACGGCGCCTCCAGCAGCCCCAGCCATGGCGCCATGGGCCTGGCCGAACAGGGCTGGGTGGTGAGTCACCGCGACAACGTCGCCGCCCAACGGCGCCTGCTGGCGGAGGTGTTCGGCGTCGAACGACTCCCCCTGATCTACGGCTGGTCGATGGGGGCCAGCAGGCCTACCAGTGGGCCGTCCAGCACCCGGAGGCCGTGGAGCGGATCTGCTGCGTCTGCGGCACCGCCCGCACCACCACCCACAACCGCCTGTTCCTGCTCAGCTTGCGCCAGGCCCTCACCGCTGATCGCCACTGGAATGGCAGCGGCTTCAACGCGCCGCCGGAGCAGGGGCTGCGCACCTACGCCCTGATCTACGCCAGCTGGGCCGCCAGCCAGCCCTTTTTCCGCAGCATCGCCGAGCCGGTGGAAGACCACGTGGAGCAGCACTGGCTGCCCCACTACCAGCGCCATGACCCCCGCGATCTGATCGCCATGCTCGACACCTGGCTGGCCCACGACGTGGCCGCCGCTGGCGACCTGGCCGCGAGCCTGGGCCGCATCACCGCCCGCACCGCCGTGGTGGCCGGCAGCCACGACCTCTACTTCCCCCTCGAAGACCTGGCCGCCGAAGCCGACGCCATCCCCGGGGCGGAGCTGCACGTGATCCCCTCGGAGCTCGGCCACCGGGCGGGCAACCCCCACAGCAGCCCTGCCGAGCAGCGGCAGCTGAGCCGCATCGTTGAAACCCTCCTCCAGCAGCCATCCCATGTCTGATCTCGCCCAGCGAATGCAGGAGCTGCAGCTCCGCTTCCTGCTGATCTCCTTCACCGACCTGTTTGGCATCCAGCGGGCCAAACTCGTGCCGGCCTCAGCGGTGGCTGGGATGGCCCGCGATGGGGCCGGCTTCGCTGGCTTTGCGGCCTGGCTGGATCTCTCCCCCGCCGATGGCGACGTGATGGCGATCCCGGCGGCGGCCAGTCTCACCCCCCTGCCCTGGCAGCCGGAGGTGGGCTGGGTGGCGGCCGAGCTCCAGCTCAATGGCCAGCCAATGGAGCAGTGCCCCAGGCGCCTGCTGCGGCGCCAACTGGAGCGGGCGGCTGAGCGGGGCTTTGAGTTGCGCAGCGGCGTGGAAGCTGAGTTTTTCCTGCTCGATCCCAGCGGCGAGCGGATCGGCGATAGCGCCGACAGCCAGGAAAAGCCCTGCTACGACCAACTGGCCTTAATGCGCCGCTACCCCCTGATCGGCCCCCTGCTGGAGGCGATGGAACAGCTGGATTGGGGGCCCTATCAAGCCGATCACGAGGATGCCAACGGCCAATTTGAGGTCAACTGGACCTACGCCAACGCCCTCACCACCGCCGATCGCCACGCCTTTTTCAAGGTGATGGTGAAATCCCTGGCGGAGCAGCAGGGGCTGCGGGCCAGCTTCATGCCCAAACCCTTCGCCGCCCTCACCGGCAATGGCTGCCACACCCACCTCTCCCTGTGGGGCACACCTGGCAGCTCGCAAGCAGGCCGCAACCTGTTCCACGATCCCAGCGGCGAGCTCGGTCTATCGCCGCTTGCCTACCACTTCCTGGCTGGCCTGCTGGCCCATGCCCCGGCCCTGAGCTGCCTAAGCAACCCCACGGTGAACAGCTACCGGCGGCTGGCCGCTCCCCCCACCACCTCCGGTGCTACCTGGAGTCCGGGCGGCATCAGCTACACCGGTAACAACCGCACCCACATGGTGCGCATCCCCGACGACCAGCGCTTAGAGCTGCGCCTCCCCGATGGTGCCGCCCATCCATACCTGCTGCAGGCTGCAATCTTGGCGGCTGGGCTCGATGGCATTGAGCGCCAGCTCGATCCTGGCCCCCGCAGCGACAACGACAACTACGCCAAACCCCTAGAGCCCGGCAGCTGCGGCAGGCTGCCGGTCAACCTCGGCGAGGCCCTCGATGCCTTCAAGGCCGACTCGACCCTGCGCCAGGCCCTGGGCGAAGAGTTTTGCCAGGCCTACGAAAAGCTGCGCCGCCGCCAATGGCAGCGCGAACGCGGCGACATCAGCGACACTGAGCGTCGCGCTTGCCTGGATTGTTGAGCCAGGCAAGCGTCCGGCAAAAATAAGCTCAGACTTTTGACTGCTAACCGCAGGACTGCGCCGATGACCCTGATTGCAATCAACGTCCTGCTGGAACCAAATGCTGCCACGGCTGAGAAAGCAAAGGCGATAAATGCTCGGCTGCGAGAGAACTACCCAGCCAGCTTCCCCCTAGATGCCAACCACACGCCTCACATCACCATTCTCCAGTTATTTATAAAAACTGTAGACCTGGGCCAAGTAGCAGATGCCGTGGCCAACGTGCTGCGTACAGAGCCGCGGATCAATATTGAAGGCAAAGCCACTGGCTACTTTGAGTTAGCCAGCGAGAATCTCAAATTGGTGGGATTCCATGTCGAGGCGACTCCCTATCAGCTTCAACTTCAGCAAAAAATTATCGCCGCCACCGCACCATTTTCCGTGAAATACGGCACAAGCGATGCTTTTGCACCTCGCCTTGACGGCGATGCAATCAGCCAGGCAACCATTGACTACGTGACCAACTTTGGCGATACGCGGACCGGCCCGAACTATCAGCCCCATCTGACACTGGGCATTGGCACAAGTGATTTTGTTGAAGCTTTGGTAGCAGAGCCATTTGAGGCCTTTAGCTTCCAAACAGCCTCCGTGAGCCTTTACCAAATAGGCGATTACGGTGTCGCCCAAACAAAGCTGTACGACTTCTCTGGCCAAGCTGATCCGCTGCCCTCCTGGAATGAAGGGCAGGTCAAACAAGCTATATTTGCATTCATCGCCAAAGTCACAAATAAAAGCTCACCCGCATACCTGCCTCCAGCCGAACGCATTGCTGTACATGACAATGACGGCACGCTCTGGCCGGAAAATCCGCTGCCTTTTCAGGCAGCTTTTGCCATCGACGAACTGAAGCTGCGCATCCTCACCGAGCCGAGTCTTACCTCAAACCCCATGGTGCAAGCTGCCTTGGACGGCGATCTTGCAAAACTCCTCGAAGGTGAACACTTCGATGGTCTGATGCAGATCCTGGCGATCACCCATGCAGGCATGACGGTAGAAGAATTTCGAGATGCCGTGCAGGCATGGTTTAGATCGGCCAGTCATCCGCGCTATGGCAAGGCCTATGGCGAGCTCACCTACAAACCCATGCAGGAGCTCCTTCGCTACCTAAGCGATAACGGCTTTAAGAACTTCATTGTTTCAGGTGGCGGCGCCGACTTTATGCGGGCCTGGGTGGAACAGGTTTACGGCATACCACCAGAGCAAGTTGTTGGCTCAACATCTCGGGCAGTATTCGAACTGCGGGACGGCGAGCCAGTAATCACCAAAACCCTTGATTACTTGTTCGTAAACGATAAGGCCGGTAAGCCAGTTGGCATCCATCAGTTTATCGGCCGCAGACCTGTGATTTGCTGTGGCAACAGCGATGGGGATCACGCCATGTTGCAGTACACCACGATCAATAATCCTCTCCCCAGCTTAGGGCTGATCGTCCATCACACCGACGCTGAACGCGAGTACGCCTACGACGCCAAGACGACCAGCACCGGCAAGCTTGTAGAAGCCCTAAAGGAGGCTCCCAAGCAGGGCTGGCTAGTTGTGGATATGAAGCAGGATTGGAACGTCGTCTTCCAGCCCCAGTAAAGGGAACTGGCCGCCCTAGAGCAAATTGGCGGCCAGCTCGGCCAGTTCACTGCGCTCACCCCGCAGCAGGGTCACGTGGCCGGCGAGCCGCTGGCCCTTGAAGCGTTCCACCAGCCAAGTGAGGCCGTTGCTTTCAGCATCCACGTAGGGATTGTCGATCTGGTAAGGATCCCCGGTGAGCACAATTTTGGTGCCCTCGCCCACCCGAGTCACGATCGTCTTCACCTCATGGGGGGTGAGGTTCTGGGCCTCGTCCACCACCATGAATTGGCGCGGAATCGAACGACCGCGGATGTAGCTGATCGCCTCCACCTCGAGCAGGCCCATGCCCTTGAGGTCGGTCCAATTGCTGCGCGGCCCGCGGTGACTGCCACCAGCCCGCGCAGCACCCCGCCCCTCCTCCTCACTGCCGCCGAGCAGAAAGTCGAGGTTGTCGATGATTGGTTGCATCCAGGGACCCATTTTTTCATCCAGATCCCCTGGCAGAAAGCCGATTTCCTTGCCGAGGGAAATCACCGGGCGGGTCACCAGCAGTCGCTCGTAGAGCCGCTCATCGGCCACCTGGTGCAGCCCAGCGGCCAGGGCGAGCAGGGTTTTACCGGTGCCGGCCTTGCCCACCAGGGTGATCAGCTGGATGCTGGGATCCAGCAGCAGATCAAGGGCAAATGTCTGCTCCCGGTTGCGGGGCTGGATGCGGCCGAGCTTGGCCTTGGGTGCCCGCTGCAGCGGCTGCAGGCTGGCGGTGGCGGCGTTGTAGCGAGCCAGCAGGGTGTGGGCCGGCTGGGCCCGATCGATCAGGGTCACACCCTCATTGGCCTGCAGCGGCGCCTCCAGCACCAGGCCCTCCACCGCCAGTCCTGGCGGCAGCTTGACCCGATCCATCTGCTCCGCATCCACCCACACCTCACAGAAGCCGGGATATAGGTCGCTGATCGCAACGCGGTCACTGGTGTAGTCCTGGGCGATCAAGCCCACCGCATCAGCCTTGATGCGCAGGTTGGTGTCCTTGGTAACGAGCACCACCGGCGGCTGGCTACCCAGCACCGCCTGCAGGCGCTGCTCCTCTAGGGCCACCGCCAGGATGTTGTTGTCGCCGCTGCCGCCCTTGAGCTCGGGCGGCAGCTGGCTAAGGGTTTCGGCCCGGCAAAACACCACCTTGAGCGTGCCGCCCTGTTCGCCATTGGGCACCCCATCGGCCAAGTTGCCATGGGCGCGAAGGGCGTCCAGCAACCGCGATACCTGGCGGGCATTGCGTCCCTTTTCAGCTGGATCCCGCTTGAAGCGGTCGATCTCCTCAACCACCTCGATCGGGATCAGGATGTTGTTGTCTTCAAAGCGGGTCAGGGCTGCCGGATCGTGCAGTAGCACGTTGGTGTCGAGCACGAAGGTCTTGCGCATGCCGATCACCGATTCCGTGATGGCGAGAAATTAAGACCACTAGGCCATTTACGCTCCGTCGATTCGTGCCTCGTCGCAATTGGCGCCTTCGCCCATGGCCTCATCGCTTGCCGCACTCTTTCTGCTGCTGGGCCTCACCCTGGTAGTGCTGGAGCTTCGCCATCGCCTGCGCCCCGCCTCGCCGCTGCGGCTGCGCGCTGAAGACTTCCGCGTCGGAGCCGGCAGCGCTGGCCTCACCGTCTCCGGCATGGTGACGATCCACAACCCCCACCACCGCATGGAGGTGATGGTGCCGGAGATCGAGCTGCGGCCCACCTTGCTGGGTCGGGGCGACCTGGCAGGCGTCACGGTGTCGAGTCGGATCGAGGCGCTGCATCCGGATGAGGAATCCCGCCCGGATGGCTACTGGGCCGCCTACATAGTCAAGGGGCGCAAGAGCACCAGAGCCCGCATCCAGATCAGCCTGAGCGGTGCCCCGGGCCAGTCCCTAGACCAGCTGCTCGACACCCTGTGGCTTGAAATTCTCTGGGTCAACTACGGCCCCTTCGGCCGCCTCCATCGCCGCGATGGCGTGTTGGTGCCGCTGCAGCAACCCACTCCAATCTCGCCGGAGGCAGCGCGCTGGCGGGAAGGTGATCGCTGCCGCGTGCTGCCGGTTGGCACCCACCTGCTCGGGGTCCTCGACGACCCCGAAACCGTGCTGCGCTGCTACACCGGCGAGCTGATCCAGCCCGGCGATGTGCTCACCATCGGCGAAACCCCCCTGGCGGTAATGCAGGGTCGCTATCACCACCCGGCCACCGTTCAGCCCAGCGCCCTGGCCCGACTGCTCTGTCGTGGCTTCCACCCCACCAGCTCCCTGGCCACCGCCTGCGGCCTGCAGTCCTTGATCGATGTGGTCGGTCCGGCCCAGGTGCTGGGTGCCTGGCTGATTGGCCTGGCCCTGAAACTGGTGGGCAGCAAGGGTTGGTTTTATCGCCTTGCCGGCGACCAGGCCCGCCTGATCGACGACATCACCGGCACCACGCCCCCCTACGACCAAACGATTGTGCTCGGGCCCCAACAGCCCACCGCCTTCTGCGCCGCCATGGCCCGCTCCTTGGGCGTGGCCGTGGCGGTGGTAGACGTCAACGATCTGGGCCGGGTCAAGGTGCTGGCCTCCAGCCCAGGCTGCGATGAAGCCCTGCTGGAGCGGGCCCTGCGTCCCAACCCGGCCGGTAATGCCAACGAGCGCACCCCCTTGGTGCTGGTGCGGCCCGCCTGAGCTCCAACCCAGCTAAGCCGCAGCCAACTCTGGCGCCGATACAGTCGGCTTACCCGGCTGACTGGTTACGCCCCCATGCTCGGGATCCTGCAGCCGCCCTCTGCCCTTCCGGCACCACCCGAGCCTCCGGGGCCTGATAGCTGGCGGCTCGAAACCCTGGCTGGCTGGCACCTACCCCTACTCACCGATCCCGCCTTTTTGCCCCTGCAACCGGTGCTGCAGCGGGCCGTACTGCTGGGCCTGCCCGAGCGGTTGATGCAGGCGCTTCTGGCTAGGCCCTCGCTCGCACCCCAGGTGCTGGTGGCCCTCAGCGGCCAGAAACCTCTCGGGCTGATCGTTTGCCGCCGGCTCAACCGCAGCGGCACTTGCTGGCAGATGCAGCACCTGCGCCTGGCCCCAAGCGACGCCCGCCATGAATTGGCCAGCACCTTGCTGCG
>JAHLYR010000057.1 GCA_025128025.1 Synechococcus sp. CS-1330 | reverse complement strand
GGTCACGATCAACGCGCTGCTGGCGTCAACCGGAAGTGGTTTGGATCAATCCTCCACCCCCGGAAATCGAACATCAACCAGCTACATTTGCCATGGCTGCCTGATCAGCAGCAGACACGTCATCTTTCCTGGCAGTCACCGCGTCGGACCACTCTCCTATTCTTGCCTTGCCTTTGTTGCGGGTTGCTCGTGTTCTGATTGTGAGTGAAGTACCAAAATTCGAATGATATCAATTAGATTTTGCAAGGTTTCAGGCTGACCTCAAAAAACTTTCCTACCCCTGCAGTTAAAAGGGAATGGCGGAGTCACCAGTCGCCATTTCCGTTTGGGGTAGTGGGTGAAGTGGTGCCGGCGGGTTGTGCCAGGGCGCAGTTGAGGTGACTTCAGCAACGCGTAATTTCATTGTTTGACAATCGTTGCTTATTTACAGTCAAGCTAGCTTTGATTCCATCAGGCAAAGCGTGACACCTGCCATTCGGCATTGCCCTTGCTTTGAGTAAGATGGATGATGTTCTCAAAATCTTTCTCGTCCCACCATTTTAGCTCAGCATTAATGCCAAGATTTTCGGGCGAGATATTGTTGTTTAGCCTTAAGCGTGCGGCCGCAAACCCCAATATTTTTAACGCGTGAGGTAGCTGGGCGACCCATCGGTGGTGTTTGTTTTCATATGTTATCACTATCGCAAGATTTTTAATCGCAGTATCAAGCGCAGTTGGATCGTCAATTAATTCTTCTTTGCTTTCATGGCCATCGCCAGCAGTATTGGTATAGAAGTATATGCTTCCTTTGATTATAGCTGCCTTTAGCATGCTGTCGCTGCCAATCTTGGCAAGAAGTTCCTTGTTCTCTCCAATCGTCTCCTCGCCAAGGCGACTGTCGAACTGCTCTGGAGTGCCTGGCTGTTCGTTCATTGCTGCTGGTTCGCATGGTTGAAGTGTGGCAGGAGATTGCGCTAGTAGAGGCAGGCAGAACCCTGTTCCCACTGGCAGCAGCAGTCCGAATAGCAGCACCCATCAAGCCCTGGACACCACTGTATATATCGCTACGGCTTTCCTATGGATTTGCTTTAGAAATGGCACATTCAGTGGAGTCGGTATGGATTTCTTCGGTTCGCCCTCCCTTCTTGTCTTTGCCGCCCTAGTTGGATTTGTCGTAGTGGAAGTAGTGCTGAAGTTTGGTGCTTGAGACTCTTGCCATCCTAAGTCCATTATGGGCATTTTTTAATTGCTTAACCTAATCACAGTAATATTCAACCCGACAGATCCTGATAGAAACCTTGTGGCGTCCAACCTCACGAGGCATGGGCGCCTCGCCGTAGTTGGTATTTGGGTTTGCAGGTATTTCCATTTCCTGCTTGCTGCGGCATCCTTGGGTTGAATTCCATCACTACTTAAGATGAGGGACGACGATTTCTCTTTGAAGGACGAGGATGCCAATGATGGGGCGCTGCCTGTCTTTGATATGGGCGCTGAGCACTGGCAGGAGGAAATTGATTTTCTGGAACAGCGTCTTCGTGGTGAGCAGGGCGATATTGATAAGGACGATAAGGAGACTTGTATGGAGGCACTGGCAATCGCCAAGGAAAACCTAGCCAACTGTCTAAGGCGTCAAAAGTGATATTCTTGTATTTTTAGACCTTTCATGTTGCCCATCCCCTGGTTCAGGGATCAATAACTAATCTCTATTGATTTTGAGGCTCATGCACAGATATTCACTTTGCTGTAAAGCGAACAGAATTCTTCTTTGCCTGAATCCATGGCATGGGCCATTGAATTGAGCACGTACTCAAAATCTTCGGTGGCTAGCTCGCCGAGCGAATTCCAATTTAAGGCAAACAGAATTGAAGAGTCCATGGCAGGGTATTGAGGCCACCCTGGTGCAAGGACGACTGATTTATTGTCTGCAAACCCTAACCCCTTAAGCCGTCAGAATGGGATTTCGGCACATCCCTTCGTCTTAAGAAAATAAGTAGCCGGCAGCTTGGTGCTGCGCCGCAGTGCTTTTGGGAGGCTTGAATGCCTTGTGCCCTGCGACAGGTATCTTTTTGCGCGTTTTCTTAACAGCTGCAGTGCGAATATTTAATGTGCTTTTTCATGTTCACCAAGATAGGCGCTGGTTGCCCGACGCCTTCTTCAATGAACCTCAAGAGTTTGCTTGTTTCGCTTCTGCTTACATCTTGGCTTTAGTAGTTGTCTCCGTACTTGACTTCGGTAGATGCATTCATAAGCTCAACGGTCGTTTGGAAGCCCTGGGCTACGGTTACCTCGTGTTGGATGCCGATATCCCTTAAGGCAGTTACGTCGTATTCGGGGGCGGTGATCCAGCTGAATCCTTTGCCAAATGTGTTATCGGGGTTGACCACATACCAATGGCAGGCGGTGTCTGGAACTGCCACCGAGCATTTGGTCCAGTCGTTGTCCCATTGGGGGACTTGAACAAAAGAAAGGGCAGCAAATAAGAAGCCGAAGAAACTTAACAACATGGCCGCCTTATGAAATCTTCACAATCCTAGTACAGTTTGGTTGCTTTTTGTCGTTTTCCTGATCTGGATTTGATTTTGGTCGTTGGTGGCTGCTACTCAGCAGTTTTGGCGGTTTCAGTTGCTTAAATTTCCCATCGCTGATCTGTGTCGAGCCCCCTAGAGATGCCCCACCACGAGAACCGTCCCACCAAAATCTGCCCCGTCTGTGAGCGGCCTTTTCAGTGGCGGCGCAAGTGGAAGGATGTGTGGGATGAGGTGCGCTACTGCTCAGAAAGGTGCCGCCGGCAACGCAGCGCCAAGGGGATTTAGGGGATGAGCCCTACCTTTGTGAAGCTTGAGCTGGGTCTGGTTTCAAAGCCCCAATTCGACGCGGTGATCCCAGCCCACCTGGCTTGGCTGGCAGAGCTGGAGCGCAAGGGCCATGAGCCCCGCAGTGGTTATTGGGCCGATCGGGTCGGCCGCAGTGGCGATGGGGCTGGCGGCATGTTGCTGTTTAGGGCCGCCAGTTGGGAAGAAGCCGATGCCCTCGTTCGAACAGATCCGCTGATCGTCCAGGGATGCGTCAGCTGGACGCTGCATCAATGGGCGCTGGTGTTTCCGCCAGCAGGCCTAGCTGTGAAATAGCAACACCAAGCCTGAATTGAGCTGGTGAAACTCCCGCTCTTCGCGACTTAGATCGAGCCCTACCTGCAGACCTTCCTTGAGGGCATCCTCATAGGGAGGAGCATTGGGCGCTGCCCCGGCCTGCCACAGGGCTGCAATTCCTACAGGTGTGGCGTGCCAGCGAAAGCAAGGGGTTAGGCCGATGTTCGGCTCCTTGAGGGCATCTTCGAGCAGCTCGCGAATCGCCATGGTCTCAGTGATCTGCGCGCAGCTTCGACAGGGGCTTCGGCAGGGGCAATCAGCTGAGAGTTTTCGTGATGAACGCCCCAGCCGCGGCTGCGGTGAGCCATAGCAGCTCAAGCTGCCGATTCAGGTGCAGCATTTGCAGCACTGCGGCCTGGTCCGGCACTGGCAGGCCTGCGCCAAGTAGGGGCTTGCTGCGTATTTGGCCGCCATAGCTATTCCTGCCTCCCAGCTGTACCCCCGTGACATGGGCATAGGCGGCTTGGGATAGCCCCGCATTGGGTGAGGGGTCGGCGGCGCCATCGCGCCGGGCCGCTGCCAGCACCCCGAGGCTGCTGCCTGGCTTGCCAGCCGCCAGCGGCAGGCTTACTGCCACCAGCCGGCAGGGCAGCCAAACCAGTAGGTCGTCGAGGCGGGCGCCTGCCGTGCCCAGCCAGCGCAGGCGCCCGCGGCGGTAGCCCAGCATTGAATCGAGGGTGCTGGCCGCCTTGAAGCCCCAGGCGAAAGCGAGGGGGCCGGGCAGGGAGGGGTTGAGGCTCCACAGCCCAGCCCCCAGCAGCATCCAAAACAGTGGCGCAAACAGACCGTCCACGCCGTTCTCGCTGGCCGTTTCGGCCAGGGCCCTCAGTATTTCTGGGGCGTCGAGATCGGCTGTGTCGCGGCCCACTATCCAGGCAAGGGCCCGGCGGGCGGGTTGAAGGGCCTGGTCTGGCTGCTCTTGTACAGACGGTACGGAATTAGGGAGAGCTTTCAGTACCCCACCCACCGCCTGCTCAAGGCTGCGGCCGGCCAGGGCGCTGGCCAGGGCCACCACCAGCAGTGGCGTAGGGGCCAGCCGCTCCATTCCCCAGCCCGCCAGGCCGCTGCCGCCCACTAGCACCAGCGTGATCAAGCCCCCTGCCAGCCGCAGCTGCCAGGCTCTGTTGCCCGCCCAAGCTTCAGCGCTGCGGCGCAGCAGGGTGATCAACCAGCCCATTACCACCACGGGATGGGGGCACCAACGCGGGTCTCCCACCAGGCGATCGAGACCGCAGGCGAGGCCAACGAGCAGCAGAGGATTGCTGAGGAGGGTCTGGATCAGGCCGTTTTCAGCCAGCTGAACATCGAGCGCAGGCCCGTGCCCACCTGCTCGATCGGATGCTGGGCATCGCGCTCCCGGATCTTGGTCATCTCAGGCTTGCCGGCATCGCACTCGGCCACGAAGTTGCGGGCGAAGGTGCCGTCCTGGATGTCGGTGAGGATGCGCTTCATCTCCGCTTTGGTGTCGGCGGTGATCAGGCGCGGACCGCTCACGTAGTCGCCATATTCGGCGGTATTGGAGATGGAATCGCGCATGGCTGTCAGGCCGCCCTTGACCATCAGATCGACGATCAGCTTCACCTCGTGCAGGCACTCGAAATAGGCCAGCTCGGGCTGATAGCCGGCTTCCACCAGGGTCTCGAAGCCTGCCTTGACCAGCTCGGAAAGACCGCCACACAGAACGGCCTGCTCACCGAAGAGGTCGGTTTCGGTCTCTTCTTTGAAGTTGGTTTCGAGGATGCCGGCTCTGGTGCCGCCGATCCCTTTGGCATAGGCCATGGCCAGCTCGCGGGCATGGCCGCTGGCGTCTTGCTGGATGGCGAATAGGGCCGGCACGCCCATGCCGTTCTGGTATTCCCAGCGCACGGTGTGGCCGGGGCCTTTGGGGGCGATCATCACCACGTCCACATCGGCGGGGGGCTTGATTAGCTCGAAGCGGATGTTGAAGCCGTGGGCAAAGCTCAGCACCTTGCCAGCGCTGAGGTGGGGCGCAATCTCCTTGTCGTAGACGGCCTTCTGGAACTCATCGGGCAGCAGCACCATGATCCAGTCGGCCTTGGCGCAGGCGTCGGCGACGCTCAGCACTTCCAGGCCATCGGCCTTGGCCTTCTCGGCCGAGCGGCTGCCTTCGTAGAGCCCGACTAACACGTTGACGCCGCTGTCTTTGAGGTTCAGCGCGTGGGCATGGCCTTGGGAGCCGTAGCCAATGATGGCAACCGTCTTGCCGTTAAGCAGGGAGAGGTCGGCGTCGGTGTCGTAGTAAAGCTTGGCCATCCGGGCTGTCTAGGCAGATCCAAGGCCGAGTTTACGCAAACGACCTTCAGGCCTCGCTGGGGTGGGCGATCACCCGGTCGATCAGGCCGTAATCCTTGGCTTCTGCGGCGCTGAGGAAGTAGTCGCGGTCGGTGTCCTTTTCAATTTTTTCAAAGGACTGACCGGTCATGTCAGCCATAGAGTGGTTGAGCATGTCCTTGATGCGCAGGATCTCCTTCGCCTCAATCTCGATATCACTGGCTTGGCGCTGGCTGGTGCCGCCCAGGGGCTGGTGAATCATGATCCGGCTGTGGGGCAGGGCCAGCCGCTTGCCTTTAGTGCCGGCGCCCAGCAGGAAGGCGCCCATCGAGGCGGCCAGACCCACGCAGATCGTGACCACGTCACTCTTGACGTACTGCATCGTGTCGTAGATCGCCAGGCCCGCGGTCACCGAGCCGCCGGGCGAGTTGATGTACAGGTAGATCGGCTTGGAGTTGTCTTCCGAATCCAGATAGAGCATCTGGGCCACCAGGGCGTTGGCCACTGCATCGGTTACCTCCGAGCCCAGAAAGAGGATCCGTTCCACGCCCAGACGGGTGTAGATGTCAACCCAGCGCTCGTATTGGCTGCCGGGCAGGCGGTAGGGAACGCTGGGGGTGCCGATGGGCATGGGTTTAGTTGGGGTGGTCGGTGGAACGCGGGGTGCCTAGGGGCGGCTCAGCCCAGGCCGGCTGCCGTGGCTGGCGGAGCGGTTGGAAGGTCTTTCTGGCTGGTGAGTACCCGATCGATCAGTCCGTACTCCTTTGCTTCTTCAGCGGTGAAGTAGGTCATGCGATCTGAATCGCGGGACAGCTGCTCCACCGACTTGCCGGTGTTGAGTGAAAGCATCTCAAGCAGGGTGCGCTTGTTGTGCAGCACTTCCTGTGCCCGGATCTGGATGTCGGTGGCCTGGCCGCGGGCGCCGCTGCGGGGCTGGTGCAGCACGATCGAAGCGTGGGGCAGGGCGGCCCTATGCCCCTTAGTGCCGGCGCTGAGGATCATGGCTGCCGTGCCCATCGCCTGACCAATGCAGATGGTGTGCACCGGCGGCTTCACGTAGCGGAGGGTGTCGGCGATGGCGAAGGCTTCGGTTTCAAAGCCAACGGCGTCGCCGGTGTACCAGCTGGTGCCGGTGGAGTTGATGTAGAAGAAAATCGGCTTCTCCGGGTTGTCAAACTCCAGGTAGAGCAGCTGGGCAATGATCAACTCTGTGACGTCAATGCCCATCTGGCGCTTGGCGTCGTCGTCGCTGAACAGGGGCAAGCCCAGGTAAACGATTCGCTCCTTCAGCAGCAGGCTGGGCAGATCGGGCGGCGGCGTGCGCATGGCCGCGGAATCGCCGTAGTAGGGGGCTGAAACCGACATCCGCGGTTGATTGAAGGCACGTTCTGGGAGCCTAGCGGGGGCCGTCCGCCTGCGGATTGGCCTTGCTGCGCTCTTGCCGTGGTTTGCGCTTGGTGGTGGCCTCCCCATTGGCCTCGGCTGGGGCCCCGTCGCCCCGGGCGAAAACGATCCGGCCAGTGGGGTTTTGCAGGGCTCCTGTGACTACCACCGGCAGCCGCTCGCCAATGCGTCCCCGGGCGCCTTCAACCACCACCATGGTTCCGTCGTCGAGGTATCCCACGCCCTGATCGGCCTCCTTGCCATCGCGGGCAATCTTGAGCAGCAGCTCGTCGCCAGGCTGTACCTCGGGCCGCAGGGCGATCACCAGCTCGCTGAGGTTGAGAACCTTGAGCTCCTTCACCTCTGCCACCTTGGCCAGGTTGTAGTCGGCGGTGAGCAAGGTGCCGCCGGTGTCGGCGGTCAGCAGCAGCAGCTTGTCGTCGACGCCGTTGCCCTCGTAGCGGGTGATGTTGACCACCAGCCGCCGGCCGTACTGCTCGCGCAGCTCGCTCAGCAGCTTGAGGCCGCGGCGGCCCCGGCCGCGCTTTTCGGCGTTGCCCGAGTCGGCCAGGGCCTGCAGCTCATCGATCACGCTCTGGGCCACGATCACCTGGCCTTCAAGAAGTCCTGAGGCGAGCAGGCCGCGGATGCGGCCATCAATGATCACGCTGGTGTCGAGGATCTTGGCGCTGGCCGGTTGCAGGACCCCATCGGCCACCAACATCGCCTCGGTGCTGCTGGGGTTGAACAGGCGCAGCAGGGTGCGGCCATGCACTTCGGCCAAGTTGTAGCCAGATACGCCGAAGAAGACGTTGCTCAGCACCGCCGCCAGCGGTTTGACGAAGATCACCTCCCAGGGCAGGGGCAGCAGCAGGATCGGCGCCAGCAGCAAGTTGGCCACCAGCAGGCCGAGGATCAAGCCCACGGCGCGGCTTACCAGCAGGTCCGTGGGCATGGTGCGCACCTGCTGCATCAGCTTGCGCCGCAGCTGCTGGAAGAAAACTCCAGCTATCACCCCAAAAAAGGCACCGAAGCCGCCCAGCACCGTGCGCAGCCCTTCTGGGTTGTCCACCTGCAGCAGCAGCTGCTCGGGCAGCAGGTCTACCCCCAGCCAGCCGGCGGCAGCGCCAGAGATCACAAACAGGATCAGGATGAGGGAGTCCACCATTCCCGTCGTGCGTGGCTACCCAGCTGATCTGGGTTGCAGCATGCCTGATTTCGGTGCCTTTGGCCTGAAGGGGTTTCCGCACCTGTCGTTGTGACTGCTCAATTTCCCCATCCAGTTCCAGTCCCAGCCGCAGTCCCAGGCCCGGCAGTTCCCCAGCCCTGGCAGCCGCGCAGTGCCTATTTGCACATCCCTTTTTGTCACCGGCGTTGCTTTTATTGCGACTTTCCGGTGGTGCCCCTCGGCGACCGTGCCGGCGGAGATGCGCCGGCGCCGGGGTCGGCCTCGATTGCGGCCTACCTCAGCCTGCTGCTGCAGGAGATTGCCGCCTCGCCCCCCGGCCCACCGCTTGCCACGGTGTATTTCGGTGGCGGCACGCCCTCGCTGCTGACGCCTTCCCAGCTGGCGGCCCTGCTGGCGGCCCTGAGCTGCCGGTTTGGCCTGGCTCCTGGAGCTGAGATCAGCCTGGAGCTTGATCCAGCCAGTTTTGATCAGGATCGCCTGGCGGGCTATCTGCAAGCCGGGGTAAATCGGGTGAGCTTGGGCGGCCAGAGCTTTGACGATGCCGTGCTCGCCGGGCTGGGTCGCCGCCACCGCGGCGCGGACCTGCTGGAGGCTGCCGGCTGGCTGGCCAAAGCTCTAGGCGGCGGGGCCCTCAGCAGCTGGAGCCTGGATCTGATCCAGGGGCTGCCGGGTCAGGACCTGGGCCACTGGCGCCATCAACTGCGCCAAGCCATTGCCCTCGCACCGCCCCATCTTTCCGTCTACGACCTCATCCTGGAGCCCGGCACCGTGTTTGCCCAGCGCCACGATCGCGGCCAGCTGCAGCTCCCCGATGCCGACCTAGGCGCCGACTTGATGGAGCTCACCTGGGCCGAGCTCAGCGCCGCTGGCTACGGCCACTACGAGATTTCCAACTACGCCCTCCCCGGCCATGCCTCCCGTCACAACCGCGTCTACTGGAGCGGCGCCGGCTGGTGGGGCTTTGGGATGGGAGCCACCGCGGCGCCCTGGGGTGAGCGGCTGGCCCGGCCGCGCACCCGCGAGGCCTACGCGGATTGGTTGGCCCAGCCGGGCTCGCCGCCCGCTAGCGCTGGTCATGCTTGCCCAGGCATGCCGCTGGATGAGCGCTTGCTAGTGGGGTTGCGCCGCCGCGAGGGGGTTTCCATGCCCACCATGCTGGCCCAGGTGGGGCTGGGGCCAGAGGCGCTTGCGGCCTTGCGCGGTCGCTTGGAGCCCTGGATCGGCGAGGGGCTGCTGCGGATTGAGGGGCCCCGCTGGCGACTCAGCGATCCAGCTGGCCTGGCCCTCAGCAATGGGGTGCTGCGGGAGCTACTGGCTTGGTGGCAGGAGCAGCAGTAGTTGCCTGGGCCGGGTGACGCTGGCTGGCGATCCAGCCCTGTAGCGCTGCCACCCCCAGGGCCCGACCCTGCAGCAGCGGCGGGCTGAAGGGGGGCTGGCGGCTGGTGAGCCCCAGCAGGTCGGCCGTGACCCGAACCTGGCCATCACAGCCCTCGCCGGCGCCAATGCCAATCACCGGCAGATCCAATTCCTGTTGCAGCAAGGCGCCCAGATCGGCGGGCACGTGTTCAAGCACCAGGGCGAAGCAGCCCGCTGCCTGCAGGGCCAGGCCTTGGCGCCGCAGCCGCTCGCGGCTGACCTCATCGTTGCCCTGGCGGCGGTAGCCCAGCCGATGCACCGACTGGGGGATCAGGCCGATGTGGCCCATCACCGGGATGCCGCTGCGCACCAACCGGTCGATCACGGCCAAGGTTTCAGGCTCGGCGCCTTCAAGTTTCACAGCGGCGGCGGGGGTCTCCTTGAGCACCCGGCCGGCGGCGGCTACCGCGTCATCTGGGCTGCACTGATAGCTGAGGAAGGGCAGATCACAAATAAGCAAGGGCATCTGCTCAGGGCCGCAGCTGCTGGCTAGGCCTCGGGCGGTGGCCCGGGTGTGGTGCAGCATCTCCTCGAGCGTCACCGGCAGCGTGGTGGCGTGGCCCAGCACGGTCATGGCCAGGGAATCACCCACCAGCACCGCATCAGCGCCGGCCTCGGCAACCAGAGCGCCCGAGAGGGCATCCCAGGCCGTAAGCATCGTGATCGGCAGGCCAGCCTGCTTGCGGCTCGCCAGATCAGCGGGGCGCAGGGGCACGGGCTTCGGTGCGATTGATGCCATTGCTAACATCTAGTCGACTCGGACCCATGCGGCTCCGACGCCCAAATCTGGTCAGGACCGGAAGGGAGCAGCCACACGGGATGCTCAGGGCAGGCGTGGAATCCGGGTCACCCCAATCACAAACCGCTAGCTAGCTAGCTGTCCTGGCTCTGGCGGTTGAGCAGGAAGGGCGGGATTTTGGCGCCGCGTTCCTCCTGGTTGCTGCTGAACAGGGGGGTGCCGGCAAAGCTGACCACGGTGCGCTCGGTGCGGTACGGGGCGCCGCTCTCAAAGCCAGTGGCTATCACGGTCACATGGATTTCTCCCTCGAGGCGTTCATCCACCACTGCTCCCACAATGATGTTGGCGTCGGGATCAACGACTTCGTAGATCAATTCAGAGGCTGTGGTCATGTCCTCGAGGGTCATGTCTTTGCCGCCGCTGATGTTGATCACACAGCCTTTGGCGCCGTCAATGCGGGCCGATTCCAGCAGGGGGCTGCTCATCGCCGCCTGAGCCGCCTCAAGAGCGCGGGAGCGGCCGGAGCCCACACCGATGCCAAGCAGGGCGGTGCCGGCGCCAGCCATAACCGAGCGCACGTCGGCGAAGTCGACGTTCACCAAGCCCGGCCTGGTGATGATGTCGCTGATGCCCTTAACGCCCATCCGCAACACGTCATCGGCGGCGCGGAAGGCCTCTTGCAGGGGGGCGCCGGCAATGGCATCGCGCAGGCGATCATTGGGGATCACGATCAAGGTGTCCACGCTTTCGGCCAGCCGGGCAATGCCCTCTTCGGCCTGACGCAGCCGCTTGCGACCTTCAAACCCGAAGGGCTTGGTGACGATGCCTACGGTGAGGGCGCCAACTTCCTTGGCGACCTCGGCAAGGATTGGCGCAGCGCCGGTGCCTGTGCCGCCACCCATGCCAGCGGCGATGAAAACAAGGTCGGCACCCTGCAGTGATTCTTGCAGTTCGGCCCGGGACTCTTCCGCAGCCTTTTGGCCGATTACCGGATTACCGCCGGCACCCAGGCCGCGAGTCAGTTTTTGTCCGAGCTGGATGCGCTTTTCCGAGGCCGACTGCAGCAGCGCCTGGGCGTCGGTGTTAAGCACCCGGTAGCCCACACCCTGGAGGTCGGAGGCAATCATGCGGTTCACCGCATTGCTGCCGCCACCGCCGACCCCGATCACTTCGATGCGTGCCGACTGGCTCGGCACAATCCCACCTGAAACGCCGCTAAAGGACGGATCGTTTGAGGACTGGACACCGTTTGACTGGGAGAAGCTTTGGGTCATAGCGGCATCTGGGGTTGCGGTGCGATCAATCTGCGACTGCATTATGTCGGCGTTTCCTTGCCTGGATTAGGCGAGTGTCTCACCTTTGCGGGTTTCCTGGCATGTCTCTGCTGGATTCCTTACGGCTCACTGGTGGCAACAGCCTGACCACTTTTAGCGGGCAGACCCAGCTCCGGTTGTTCTGGATCGCTGAGATCGATGGATTGCAGCTTGCTGCCCTTCACCTTTGCGGGCAGTTCCTGTTGCAGATGACGGAGCACCTCCAGGCGCCGCTCCAGTTGGGCATCAGCCGGCCCGAGGCGCACCTTGCCGAGCCGCTTGCTCTGCAGCCAGAGGCTGCTGTCTGGTTCAAAGCGGATCTGGCTGATGTCGCCAACAAGCCGCGCCCGTTGTTCGAGCACCAGGGCGAGGGCCGGGCGGTAGCGGGCCTGCCAACCCAGCACCAGCAAGCCGGCACTTGCTTTGGCCGCGGCCCCCTGGCCCTGGCCAATGCTCATCCAGTGGCCGAGTCGATCGACATAGCCCTGCTCGCTTCCCTTGGCGGTGCGTCGCTGGGCCCTGGCTACCGCCTGGCGGTCGACCAGTTCAACCCGCAGCCGCGGCGGTGCCATCAGCCGACTCACCTGCACCTGTTCCACAGGCAGGGCAGTGGCCAGCACCTCGGCGATGCGTTTGGGTTGCAGGCCTAGCAGGGGTTGGGGAAAGGTCAGCCGGAGGGCTTGCACCACCTGTTCGGTTCCCACCTGCTGGCTGCCCACCACCTCCACCTGGTCGGGGCCGGTTAGCACCAAGCCCTGACTCAGCAGGCCGTAGCCCAGGCCTCCGGAGAGGGCTAGCAGCACAAGGAAACGCCAAAGATTGCGCAGGCGCTCTCTGCGCCGCTGCTGGCGCAGTTGGCGCCGTCGCTCAGATCCCGGTGGGGCAGGGGTGGTACTCACCGCAACAGGCTCCACTCCTGGCTCACAGCTCGCAGCGCGAGCGGGACATCAGCTCAGCGATCCAGCGCCGGGCTCGCTCCGCATCGGCGAAGGGCAGGTCTTTTTGTTCGCCACCACCCACTAAGCGAAGGCGGCAAGCCCCCTGGCTCTCCTCGGTGAGGGGCGCCTCGCCCGAACCCAGCGACAGCAGCTCAACCAATTCGAGCTGCTTAATCACAAAAAAGTCGTCCTGCTTGAGCTGGCCGGCTTCGAAGGAGCACCAACTCAGCAGGCCATCCACCAGCCGGGCGCCGCCGCAGCTGTCGAGTTTGGCCAGCTCGGAGCCCTCGGCCCATTCGCGAAACAAGCGCTGCCGCCGCCGCTCGAGCCAGCCCAGGGCGGTGAGCAGCACGAACACCAAAAGCAGTGGCAGCCAAAGCAGGCCGTGACTCATGTCGAAGGGCCTCCGCTGAAAACTTGCAAATGCCATTCTCGGGCCCCTTCGATCAATTCGCGCACCAAGGTGGGCAGGGTCACATCGGTGGCGGCCCAGAGCATCGGGTACATGCTCTGGCTGGTAAAGCCCGGCAGGGTGTTGATCTCGTTGAGCCAAAGTTCGCCACTGGCTTCGCAGAAGAAGAAGTCAACCCGCGAAAGCCCCATGGCACCAACGGCCTCACAGGCCTCGATCGCCATGGCCCGGCAGCGTTCTGCCACCGGCTCGGGCACCAGCGCCGGGATCACGGTGTGGCTTTTGCCTTCGCTGTACTTGGTTTCGTAGTCGTACCAATCAGCTTCAAAGCAGATTTCGCCCAGCACCGAGGCCTGCAGGGGCTGGTGGCCGCCGCCCCGCACCGCGCATTCCAGCTCGCGGGCCGTTACCCCCTGCTCCACCACCAGCCGCGGATCAAGGGCGGCGGCAAGCTTGAGTCCGGCCTGCAGGCTGGCCCGATCAGTGGCCTTACTGATGCCGACCGAAGAGCCGAGGTTGGCGGGTTTGACGAAGCAGGGGTATCCGAGCTGGCTCTCCAGCTGCTCCAGCAGGGCTGTACCGGCGCTCACCACCGCGCTCGCTGACACGCAGGCATAGGGCACCTGGGGCAGGCCGGCGGCGGCGAAGGCGGCCTTCATCGCCTGCTTATCCATGCCCACCGCCGAGCCCAGCACCCCCGAACCCACATAGGGAACCTGCATCAGGGTGAACAGCCCCTGGATCGTGCCGTCTTCGCCGTTGGGGCCGTGCAGCACCGGCAGCCACACATCAATCTCCAGGGCGCCGGCAGGTAAGCCCCGAAATCCAGGCGGCGGCAGCGGTTGGGGCAGTTGCTCGACCCGGGCAGGGCTGCCCTGGCGCAGCACAGCATCGGCCAACTCAGCTCCCCACCAGCGCCCTTCGGGGTCGATGTAGAAGCAATGCAGCGCGTATAGAGACGCGTTTTCGGCATCCCGCACGGCCGCCGCCACCGTGGCGGCGGAACGGATTGAGACGGCGTGTTCGCCGGAGGCTCCCCCAAAGATCAGACCAACGGCAATGGGGGTGGGAGTCATGCCAGCCGTTATGCGGCCCAGGGGGCCCAAAACTCAGGCCAGTTTGCCGCTCAAGGAGAAGGCGCGCACCTCTTCGATTTGCACCGTCACTAGGTCGCCCTGTTTGATCGGGCTGCCATCGAGGTTTTGGCCGGGGAAAAAGGTGAGCCGGTTGGTGCGGGTGCGGCCCATCACCTGATTGGAGTTTTTGGGATTGCTGCTTTCCACCAGGATCTCCTCACAGCGGCTGGCGTAGCGGTTGCTGCGCTGCTGGGCGGTGCGCTCCACCAGGGCGTTGAGCTCCTGCAGGCGCTCCACCTTCACGGCCTCGCTGAGCTGGTTTGGCCAGTCGGCCGCTGGAGTGTTGGGCCGTGGCGAGTAGGCGGCGGTATTCACTAGGTCGAAGCCGATCTCCTCAATCAGGGCCAGGGTTCGGCGGTATTGGGCGTCGCTTTCGCCCGGGAAGGCCACGATCGCATCGGCACTGATGGCTGCATCGGGCATGCGCTCGCGGATGCGCTCAACGATGCGGCGGTAGCGATCCACCGTGTAGCCGCGGGCCATGGCTTTGAGCACGTCGTCGTCGCCGCTCTGGAAGGGCACATGGAAGTGCTCGCACACCTTGGGTAGGTCGGCGCAGGCATCGATCAGCCGTTCGGTGAAGTAGCGCGGGTGGCTGGTGGCAAAGCGGATCCGCTCAATTCCGGCCACGTCGTGGACGTGATGGAGCAGGTCGGTGAGGGTGTGGGCGCGGCGGCCCTCCGGGCTGATGCCGGGCAGGTCGCGGCCGTAGGCATCGATGTTTTGGCCCAGCAGGGTGATCTCCTTAAAGCCGCGTGCCGCCAGGCCCTGCATTTCCAGCTTGATCGCTTCGGGCAGCCGCGACTGCTCCTGGCCGCGCACCGAGGGCACCACGCAATAGGTGCAGCGCTCATTGCAGCCGTAGATCACATTCACCCAGCCGCATACCTGGCTATCGCGGCGAGCGGTGGTGATGTCTTCAAGAATGTGCTGCTCACCTGTGGCCAGCACCTGCTGACCCTGCTCCACCTGGGCCAGCAAGGTGTCGAGCCGGTTGGCGTGCTGGGGGCCCATCACCAGATCCAGCTCGGGCACGCGCCGCAGTAACGATTCGCCCTCCTGCTGGGCCACACACCCCGCCACCACCAGGGTGAGGTTGGGGTTGATGCGCTTGCGTTGGGCCTGGCGGCCTAGGTAGCTGTAAACCTTCTGCTCGGCGCTATCGCGGATTGTGCAGGTGTTGTAGAGCACCAAGTCGGCGCTGTGCTCGTCTGTGCCGGCCCTGTAGCCCATGGCTTCGAGGATCCCGGCCATGCGCTCGGAATCCGCCTTGTTCATCTGGCAGCCAAAGGTGGTGATCCAGTAGCTGCCGCGCTGAGCCTGTGTCGCCGTCATCAACCTATTTTCCGTTATCGCTGGCCTAACTCAGAGATCTTCCACAAGGGTTAGCTGCTGTCCGCAAAGTGCCACCTTGCGTCCCAGATCAATGGCTAGCTGGGTGAGCAGGGCCATCGCTGCGGCGGGATTGTCCTGCTGGAGCCCCTCGAAGGAGCTGCGCTGCAGGAGCCAACAGCTGCCATCGGTATCGGCCACCACATCGGCCATCCGGAGCTCCCCGCTGAAGAATGCAGCATCGCCAAACACCATTCCCTCGGAAAACGTGGCCATCCGAGCCAGCCTTGCCGGAGCTTCCGGCCGCGGAATCGGCAAGAAGATGCTGAACCGACCGGAGGCCACCAGGAACAGCTGATCGCTCTCCTGTTGACGCGCCATCACCAGCGAGCCAGCTGCATAGTGGCGGAGCTCAAGCCGCTCCGTGATTGCCTCGCGCAGATTGGCTGCGAGCGGTGCCAGCAGCCCAAGCAGGCAGGCATCTGTTGGTGTTCCCTTAGGCGCGGCCGCCAGGGCCGTACTTCCATTACCAGCACTCCCTTCACAAGCACTTTTCTCGAGCAGCAGGTCTTCGGCTGCTTCCAGGGCCAGATCCAGGCTGGCGTAAGTGAATTTTTCACGACTGAGGGCTGCTGGCAGTTCCAGATGGCTGCTGCGGCAGAGCAGAAGTTGCTGGCCAGCCGCCTGGAGGAGCTCTGACTGACGCTTTAGAAAAGCTGAGCTGGCGGCCGGTAGTTCGCTGACCTGACCGAGATCAAGAATGATCACGGCACCATCGGTTGCAGCCTGCTCGATGCTTCCGAGAACGTTTTCCAGGGCGGCGAAATCCAGCACCCCTTGGGCATGAAGCACCTTGATTTGCGATCTCAGGGGATCGAGCACTGCGGCCTCAGCGGTGCTGCGCCAGCGACGGGAGCGCCGCTCCGTGCCCTTGTAGGTGCTGCGCACCGGCGACTGCTGCAGGGGCGTTTGATCAAAGAGGTGGAGCTCTAGGGCCTGGGATAGGCGCCGGCAGGTGGCGATGCCGCGCACGCTGTTGCCGAAGGCATCGAGCCTCGGCGAGTAAACCGCGATGCCGAGCCGGCCGGGCACCACCGCAAGCACCCCGCCGCCGACGCCGCTCTTGGCAGGCATACCCACGTCGTACAACCACTGCCCGGCGTAGTCGTACATCCCGCAGCTGCCCATGACGGCGAGCATGCGGGTTGTGAGGGCCGGGTTGAGGGGTTCGTCCTGGGTGAGCGGGTTACGCCCTTGGCAGGCAAGGGTGGCAGCCATCACGGCAAGGTCCCGGCAGGTGACCCCGATCGAACACTGGCGAAAATAGAGATCGAGGCCCGGCTCTGGCTCCTCCTCGATCACTGCCGCATTGCGCAGCAGGTGGCTGATCGCCCGGTTGCGATGTCCGCTGGCCCGTTCGGATTCATAGACCGACTCATTCACTGCCAGAGGACGACCTGCCAGGCTGGAAAAGAACTCCAGGGTGAGATCCTCGGCCCGGCCTGGATCGTGGCGCCACACCTGGGCTGCCGTGGCGATGGCACCGGCATTGATCATCGGGTTGCGGGGAATGCCGGTGCGTGGATCCAGGCTGATGGCGTTGAACGCATCGCCTGAGGGCTCCACCCCCACCTTTTTCTCCATGAACGACGGGGAGAGCAGGCTCATCGCCAGCCCATACATAAAGGGCTTGGAGATCGACTGGATCGTGAAGGTCTTTTCCCAGTCCCCCACGGCATAAACCCTGCCATCGGCCGTTGCCATAACGATTCCAAAATCCTCTGGATTCGCTTTGGCCAGCTCGGGGATGTAGTCCGCCACCTCGCCCTCATGGCAGTCACGCAGGTCTTCCAGCTGCTCTTTGAGCAGTTGTTGGATCAGGGAGGAGCGGATCGGTGCGCTTGTGATCGGTGCCTTTGTGATGTGCGTGATCGCGAATTGCTTTTGGTGATCCTGGGTTGTGCCAGACCCATTGGCTTGTTCACAGGCAACCTTTGGGCCATGCCAGCTTGAAGGCTCATTCCAGGGGGAGGTCGTTGAAGCCATGCGCCTGAGCTTGCAACGCTTTCAGCTCACCAAGGCCGTGCCCCTGGCTATCAGCCGCGGCACGACGGCTGCGGTGGAGCACCTGCTGGTGAGCCTTGAGCACGACGGGCTCACGGGCATCGGCGAGACCGGCGGCTTCGAGACCGGCCACCGCCACTACGCCACCGATGCCGTTGCGGCGGAGCTGGAGGCGCTTGGCCCCCAGCTTGCGCTGCTGGCGCCCCAGCCCCTGCAGGCCCTGGAGCCCCTGCTGGCCGCCCTGAGCCCCCCAGCCCGTTGCGGCTTGGATCTGGCCCTGCACGACTGGTGGGGTAAAAGGTTGAACCAGCCGCTGCACCGGCTCTGGGGCCTGGATCCAGGCGCCTGTGTCGCCACCAGCGTCACCCTTGGCTTAGGTACGCCCGAGGCTGTCCTGGCGCGGCTCGAGCGCTGGTGGCTGCAGCTGCCTGCCACCCGCATCAAGCTCAAGCTGGGCAGTCCCGCTGGCATTGCCCACGACCTGGCCCTGCTGGAGGGGGTGGCTACAGCCCTCGAGCAGCGGCGCCAGCAGACCGGCAGCGCCTGTGAGCTGCAGGTGGATGCCAACGGCGGCTGGGATCTGGCCACAGCCCGGGCCATGCTCGAGCCCCTGGAGCGGGCCGGCGTGGTGCTGCTGGAGCAGCCCCTGGCGCCCCTGCTGGATCCCCAGCTGGATACCGCCGGCTTTGCAGCCCTGCATGGGCTTTGCCCCCTGCCCCTGGTGGCCGATGAGAGCTGCTGGCAGCTGGCCGATCTGCTGCGGCTGGCCCCCCACGTAGATGGCATCAACATCAAGTTGCTCAAGAGCGGTGGCCTCAGCGAGGCCCTGCTGCTGGCCCAGACGGCTCGCCGCTTGGGTTTAGGGGTGATGGTGGGCTGCTACTCGGATGGCGCCCTGCTCAATGGCGCCGCCGCCCAGCTGCTGCCCCTGGTGACCTGGCCCGATCTCGATAGCCACCTCAACCTGGTAGACGACCCCTTCAAGGGGCTGCCTGTAGAGGGAGACGTGCTGATCCCGCCAGCGGGCCCCGGCCTTGGCATCGATCTGGGGGTCGCCATGGAGCAGCCGTCATGTTGAGCCCAATCGCTCCGGTCGTGCTGCTGCAGCACGGCGGCCTCAATGACCTCAGCGGCAAGACCGGTTTGGCGATGTTGCGCTATCGCAGTGGGCCGATCGTGGCGGTGATCGATCCGGCTTTCGCTGGCTCCGACCTGCAGCAGGTGAGCGGCATTGAGCGTGCTGTGCCGGTGGTGGCTGACATGGCGGCGGCCCTGGCATACGGGCCCGAGGTGGCGGTGGTGGGGTTGGCCCCCTCCGGTGGCCGCCTGCCACAAGCGATGCGAGCCGATCTGCTGGCGGCGCTGCAGGCGGGACTGAACCTGGCCAGTGGCCTGCACAGCCGCCTTGGCGATGATCCCGAGCTGGCTGCCGCCTGCCGCCGAGCCGGCCAGTGGATCTGGGACCTGCGCCAGGAGCCAGCTGGCTTGGAGGTGGCCGCAGCGAGAGCGGCTGCCCTGCCCTGCCGCCGCGTTCTGGCCGTGGGTTCGGACATGGCAGTGGGCAAGATGAGCGCCTGCTTGGAGTTGCAGGCTGAGGCCAGGCTCCGCGGCCTTGATGCCCGCTTTGTGGGCACGGGTCAGGCGGGAATCTTGATCAGCGGCCAGGGCGTGGCCCTCGATGCCGTGCGGATTGATTACGCCGCCGGTGCCGTGGAGGCGGCCGTGCTGGCCGCCGCCGCTGGGGCCGGGCCGGAGGCGTTGCTGCTGGTGGAGGGCCAGGGGTCGCTTTGCCATCCGGGCTCCAGCGCCACCTTGCCCCTGCTGCGCGGCAGCCAGCCCACCGATCTGCTGCTGGTGCACCGCTCTGGCCAGAGCCATGTGCGCACCCGACCAGGGGAGGTGCCTGTGGTGATCCCGCCCCTGCCCGAGTTGATCGCGGCGCTGGAGGCGCTGGCGGCCTTGGGGCGGCCCGATGGCCTGCGGCCGAGGGTGCGGGCCGTGGCGCTCAACACCGCCCGATTGGACGCCGCAGCCGCCCAGCTTGCTGTTGCCGCCACCGCGGCCGAGGTCGGCTTGCCCTGCGCCGATCCGGTGCGTGATGGGGCTGCGGTCTTGCTGCAGGCGCTGCAGTAAGCCACAAAAAAGCCGCCCCAAAAGTGGTGGGGACGGCTAGGGAAACAAGGGCGAGCGAGGGGATTCGAACCCCCGGATGGCGGCACCACAAGCCGCTGCCTTAACCGCTTGGCGACGCCCGCCGCGGACTTTCAATGTAGCAAGTCGTTGCCTGTCAAGGCTTCTCACCCGTTGCGGCGACCTGTTTCAGCACAGCTGCCGTAGCTAGCAAAGGGTGCCAACCTTGTTTGACTGGAATTTTGCACCGTTTGGTTTGCCGTTCGAACACCCCGCCCCGCTTTGTATGGGCGCCTGGCTTGATCATGCTCGCCCTTGCTGGCGGCGGGCTTGCCCTCACCAATCCATCTCTTGCCAACTTCCGTGATTTCTCCAGTGATCGCCTAGTCGAAGAGATCAGCAAGGAGCTCTGCGGCGATGGCGGCATGCCGGTGCTGTTGCGGATGGCGATTAACAACTGTGTCGGGCTCGTTCAGGCCCAGCGAGAGGCCTTAGCGGCCGTGGTGCTCAGCCACACCCGCCGCCGCAACTACGGGCTGGTGAGTGTTTTCGAAAGCGAGCTGGGCGGTCAATCGCTGCTGCGCTGGCAGGTGCCGCGCTTTCGCTCCACCGTGGTGGGTGTAGCCGGTCAATTTGTCTTGATCAGCGCTGCCACCGACCGCTCCGAGAGCCCCTAGTGGAGCTGCGTCTGCCCCGGGGACTGCTGGATCCGCGCCTGGGCGGAGACGGGTTTCGCGCCGATGCCGATGGGCTGGTGTCCCTGTGCATCGCTTTCGAGGCGGGACGGATCACGGCCATTTCGCCCCTGTCCGCCCAGGCGGCGACGGCCAACCTTCCCCTAGCCCTAACACCCCTAGTTGAGCCCCATGCCCATTTGGATAAGGCTTTCAGCGCCGTCGCCTTTCCCAACCGGGAGGGCACGATGGCAGCGGCCTTAGCTGCCAACCAACGCGAATACGCTCAGCGCAGCGTTGAGCAGGTGGCTGAGCGGGCTGAGCGGGCCCTGGAGCGGGCCTGGCGCAACGGCGTGCGGGCGATCCGCAGCCACATCGATAGCGTTGGGGTTGGGGCCGAGCCCAGTTGGGAGGCCCTGTTGGCGGCCCGTGAGCGCTGGCGCGATCGACTGGAGCTGCAGCTGGTGGCCCTGGCACCGATGGCCCATTGGCTCACGGCGGAGGGGCAGGCCCTGGCCCGGCGGGTGGCCGCTGGCCAGGGGCTGCTGGGTGGGGTGATCGGGCCGCCCTATGGCCAGGGTGCCGCTCGCCGCAGCGCCGACCGCGAGGCCCTGCTGGCCCTGCTTGACCTGGCCGAGCGTCATGGTTGCGGTGTGGATCTGCACGTTGATGAGGCCGATTCCTGCCCTGGCGAGGGGGTGGCGATGGTGGCCCAGTTGGTGTTGGAGCAGCGCCGCGCCGTGGCGATTACCTGCAGCCACGCCAGCAGCATGGCCCTGTTGCCCCACCGCAACTGCGACCAGCTGGCGGATCGGCTGGCCGCCGCCAATATCGCTGTGGTGGCTCTGCCTACCACCAATTTCTGGCTGCTGGGGCGTCGGCCCGAGCGCACCCCCTGGCGGCGGCCCCTGGCGCCGATCCGCAGCCTGCAGCAGGCGGGCGTGCGGCTGGCTATCGGCGGCGACAACGTGCAAGACCCTTGGTATCCCGGCGGTGATTTCGATCCCATTGAGCTGCTGCGCTGGTCGGCGCCGCTCTGCCAATTGATGCCCTGGCAGCGGCTAGGCCTGGCCCCCTTCAGCACCGCCGCCGCCGCGGTTCTGGAGCTGGCCTGGGATGGGGTGGTGCGGCTTGGGGCCCCCGCCGATTTAGTGCTGCTTGGGGCTGGAAGCTGGGGGGAGCTCCTGGCGCGGCCGCCCCAGCGCCGGGTCTTGCGTCAAGGCGTCTGGCTGCCGCCGCCCGAAGCTGAGTTGCTCTCCCCCCTATTGCCACCCCATGGCTGAGCGTTGCCCTGAGGCCCAGATCGCTGCCCTGGCAGCTGAGCTGCGCCAGTTGGATTCGGCCCTGTCGCTGCTGGGGGCCGAGTCGCCTACGGAGCTGGAGCGGCTCTCCCGCGACTACTACGAGTACTCGCCAGTGCTGGTGCCACTGCTGCAGGGCTGCCGTGCCCAGTTGGTGGCCAGAGCCACCACGGTGGAGCAGGTGCTGCTGGTGGCAGGAGCCTGTGCTCGTCAGGGCGTGCCCCTGACGGTGCGGGGTGCCGGCACGGGCAACTACGGCCAGTGCGTGCCACTGCAAGGCGGCCTGGTGCTGGATCTCAGCGGCCTCAATCAGTTGCGCCAGCTGGATGAAGCCACCGGCGTGCTCGAGGTGGAGGCAGGCGCCTTGATGGGGGCGATTGAGCAGCAGTTGGCCCCTCGGGGCCGGGCCCTGCGGCTGGTGCCCAGCACGGTGCGCAGCGCCAGCATCGGTGGTTTCATTGCTGGTGGCTCCGGCGGCATCGGTTCCCTGCGCTGGGGTTTTCTGCGCGATCCCGGCAACTTGCTGGGCCTGGAGGCGGTAACCCTCGAGCCCGAGCCGCGGCTGTTGCAGCTCGATGCCGCCGCCAGCGCCCCGCTCAACCATGCCTACGGCACCAATGGCATCATCACGGCCCTGCGGCTGCCCACCAGCGAGGCGGTGGTTTGGCAGCAGCTGGTGGTGGGTTTCGAACAGTGGGGGCAGGCCCTTGCGGCGGCTCAGGCCCTTGCCAGCACGGCCTTTGAGCTCAATGCCATCACCGTGCTGGAGGGGCCGCTGGCTAGCCAGCTCCCCTGGCCGGCGGGCTGTCCGGCGCCTGAGACTGGTGAGCAGCGCCTGTTGTTGCTCGCCGCCCCCGCCTCCCTGGAGGTGTTGCCGAGCTGGCTGGCGGCCCGGGGCGGAGCGCTGCGCTGGCAGGCCCCCCAGGGCCAGAGCCGGGGGCTGCCGCTGCGGGAGCTCAGCTGGAACCACACCACCCTGCATTGGCGCGTCCAGCATCCGGATTGGACCTACTTGCAGATGCTGCTGCCCCAGCCGGAGGCCCCCTGTCTGGAGCGCCTGCGGGGGCAATGGGGCGACGACCTGCTTTGGCACCTAGAGGCCGTGAGGCAGCAGGGTGCGGCCAGGCTGGCGGCCCTGCCGCTGCTGCGCTGGCGCGGCGAGGAGGCCTTGCAGCAGCTGCTAGACGATTGCCGCCGCTGCGGTGCCGTGTTGTTTAACCCCCACGTGATCAGCGTCGAAGATGGGGGCTTGGGTGTGATAGATGCCGACCAGGTGGCAGCAAAGGCCGCCTACGACCCGGCCGGCCTGCTCAACCCCGGCAAATTGCGCGGCTGGCTCAGCAGCCCAGGCTGAGGCGGGTGTCGGCGCCGGTGATCGGGTTGGTGCCTTCTGCATCGCGGCAGAGGGAGCGCTGGTCTACCCGGTCGATCAGGGCGTCGCTGAAGTCGGCATTGGTGACGTTGGCGCCGCGGAAGCTGCTGCCTGACGCGATTGCCCCGGTGAGAATGGCCCCGCTGAGATCGGCTCCGGACAGGTCCACCTTGTCCATCAGGGTTCCGCTGAGATCGGCGCCGGCGAAATTGGCATTTGGGAAGGCCGCCTGGGTGAGAATCGCCCCGTGTAGATCGGCGCCGCTGAAGTTGGCGTGCCGTCCCGTGGCCCCAGCGAAGGAGGTATTGGCTAGATCCTGGCCGCTGAAATCCTGCTCGTTTTGGTTGGTAAGCGTGTAGTCCACGCCGGAGAAGTCGGCCGCCGCCGGCAGTGGAGAAAGCAGTGAAGACATCACCAGCAGCAGCCCCAGGGCTAGGGAAAGGGCTACTGATTGCGCTATTGATTTCGCTCCTAATTTCGCCACTAATTTCGCCACTGAATTGACTCCTGACTGGGCCGCTGAGAGGAGCTCGAAGAGGGGAGCCATTGGGATGGGCCGAGGGACCTCACTCTGGCCTGGATGGTGTCCGGTGGCAGAAGGGGAGGAGTAGATGCGTGTTTTACGACTTGACTTAGGCTTAGCTAAGGAGACTCTGGAAAACCGAGGCCGTTTGCGGGACAATAACCCTGTGATCGCAGGCCAGGACTGGGTTGATGGGCGGCAAGCAGCTTGGCTTCTCTGATTACGAGCTCACCACAGCCAAGAAGCAGACCAAACGGG
>JAHLYR010000056.1 GCA_025128025.1 Synechococcus sp. CS-1330 | reverse complement strand
GGCCCGACGGCCCGCCTGCAAGCGCTTCTTAAGCAGGGGCGCACTAAGCCCAGCAGCCTGGGCCAATTCCGCCTGGCTTGGCTTGTTGCCCAGCTGCACCTCCAACTCCTGCTCCAACTCCTCCAAACCCACCAGCTCCTGAACCTGGCGGCCCAGCGTGATCTCCTGCTCATGGGATAGCAGCGGTACTCGGCCGATGTCCCGCAGGTAGCTGCGCACTAGGTCGCCGTCGGCCGCGGGCATGGAGCGGGCAGCCTTGTCGGGAGCAGCTGCGCTGGGTGCAGTAGCAATGGCGACGACCACGGCGTTAGGGCTTTGAAGATGTGTAAAGCCTAACCTGAAGAAGTGTTAACTCCTCTCAGAAACCCCAAAACTGCTGCGGCGCTTTAGCCAGGGGCCGCGCGTTGCAGCAGCCAGGAGGCGGTTTGCAGGTAGATGAACACCCCAGCGACGTCTGTAGCGGTGGCAATAAAGGGCGCTGACATCAAGGCCGGATCAAGGCCAAGGCGGTCAAACAGAAGCGGCAAAGCCGCACCAGCCGTTGCAGCCAGGGTGGTGATCGCCACCAGGCTCAGGCCGGCAGCCATGGCCACTACCCAGCTGCCCGCTACGTAGGCGGCCCACGGCACCACCGCAAGCACCATCAACAAGCCCAGCAGGGCGCCGGCCACAGCCTCGCGCCAGATCGCCCGCCAGGCGCCCATGGCCTGAATGCGCTGGGTGCTCAGGCCCCGAATCACCACAGTGGAGCTCTGGGCTCCCACATTGCCCCCGGTGCCGATCAGCAGCGGAATAAAGGCGGCGAGCACCACCACCTGCTTGAGCACCAACTCTTGGGAAGCGATCACCGCCGAGGTGCCGCTGTTGGCTACCAGCAGCACCAGCAGCCACACCACCCGGCGCCGCGCCACGGTGAACAGGTTGCTCTGGAAGTAGTCGTCTTCATCGCCAGCCTGCACAGCGCCGGCTGCGTAGAGGTCGCGGGTGGCCTCCTGCTCGATCACGTCGATGACGTCGTCCACGGTGACGATGCCCACCAGTCGCTGCTCCCGGTCCACCACCGGCACGGCCAGGAAGTCGTAGCGCTGGATAGCCCGGGCCACCTCCTCCTGGTCGGTGTCGGTGCCGACGCTCACCACGTCGCGGGTCATCACATCGCCGATGCGCGCCTCCGGGTCGGCCGTGACCAGATCCCGCAGCGACAGGATGCCGGTGAGGTGGCGGGAGCCGTCGGTGACGTAAAGGGAATAGATGGTTTCGGTGTCGCGGGCGCGGCGGCGCACGATCGACAGGGCCTGGGCGGCGCTGTGAAACTCCTTGAGGTCGACGAATTCGGTGGTCATCAGCCGGCCCGCCGTCTCGCTCTCATAGCCAAGAAGTTGGGCCGTGACCCGCCGCTCCGACGGGCTCAACTCAGCCAGCAGGCGCCTCACCACCTTGGCCGGCAACTCATCAAAAAGCCGCACCCGATCATCGGGTGACATCTCCTCCACCAGCTCCAGCACCTCGCCGGAGCGCAGCCGCTCCAGCAGGGTCTGCTGCACGGCCGCATCGAGATATTCGTAGACCTCAATTGCCTCATCTTTAGGCAACAGCCGAAAGGCCAGGGCCTGCAGGGTGCGCGGCAGGCTGCCGATCGCTTCGGCCGCGTCCACCTCCTGCACGGGGCCGAGCAGCAACTTGGCGCCGTCGTAGTTACCTGCCTCTAGCAGGCTTTCCAGCTGTTGGGCGACCACCTCGGCCACCTGGATCCCGTTGGCTTCGCTCATGGGCACCGCGACGCCGCAATTCCGAGTTTATGGGTCGCTGCTGCCTGCGGCTCGCTAAGGTCCGCCCACTTGATGACACCCGCACCAATGGCTATCTCCGTGAGCAATGTGGCCGTGCGCGACGCCAAGGGCGATGAGCGCAATTTGGGCGAATGGGCCGGCAAGGTACTGCTGATCGTGAACGTGGCCAGCCGCTGCGGCTTCACCCGCCAATACGCAGGCCTGCAGGCGCTTCAGGAGAGCTACGGCCCCCAGGGCCTGGCTGTGCTCGGCTTCCCCTGCAACGATTTCGGCGCCCAGGAGCCCGGCACGCTGCCAGAGATCCAGCAGTTCTGCTCCAGCACCTACGGCGCCGACTTTGAATTGCTCGACAAGGTGGTGATGGCCGAAGAGCCCTACACCACCCTCAGCCAAAGCGAGCCCGCTGGCCCCGTGGCCTGGAACTTCGAGAAGTTTCTGGTGGGCAAAGACGGCACTGTGTTGGGCCGCTACAAGAGCAATGTGGAGCCCGATTCCGCTGAGCTGAAGGGCGCCATCGAAGCCGCCCTGGCCGCCTGAGCGGCAAACTCAACCAGCTGGCAGCCAGCCACGGCGATCAGCGGCCTGGACTTGAAGCCAGCGCTGGCCGGAACTGGCCCGCCAACTGCGTAGCACCCGCAAGGGCTCGCCGGGCCCAAGTTGCTGCAAGGCAGGTGCGCGCTGCTCCGGTGCGGCCCGCAACGCCACCGCACGGGTGGAGAGCAAGGGTTCACCGCTGCTGCGCCGCCGCACCTCATGGGGCCTTCGATCCGCGCCTCCGGCGGGCAAGCCCACGGGGGTGATCAGGGCGAAACCAAGCAGGGCCGCCCAGCGCCAAGCTGCAGCAGGCTGAGCCATCAAATGTCGAGCTGGGCTAGATCGAGGGTGGCGCTGTGGGCCTCGATGAATTCCCGGCGCGGGGCCACTTTGTCGCCCATCAGGATTGTGAAGATGCGATCGGCTTCGAGGGCATCTTCAATCTCGACTCGCTTCATCATGCGAGTGGTTGGATCCATGGTGGTTTCCCATAGCTGCTTCGGCATCATTTCGCCCAAGCCCTTGAAACGCTGGATCGTGTAATTCGCCTTTTCACCAAATGATGCGATCGTCTTCTTGAGATCGTCTTCGTTGTAGCAGTAGGTGTGGTTTTTGCCGCGCTCCACTTTATAGAGAGGCGGACAAGCAATGTAGATGTAACCACCTTCAACAAGGGCCCGCTGATAGCGGAAGAAGAAGGTAAGAATCAGGGTGCGGATGTGGGCGCCGTCGACGTCGGCGTCGGTCATGATCACGATCCGGTGGTAGCGCAGATTTTTCTCGTCAAATTCTTCGCCCTTGATCCCCAAGCCTAATCCTGTAATCAGCGCCTGAATCTCGGTATTTTTATAGATCTTGGCGTCGTCTGTTTTCTCGATGTTGAGAATTTTGCCCCGCAATGGCAGGATCGCCTGGAAGCGACGGTCGCGTCCCTGCTTGGCAGAGCCACCAGCTGAATCCCCCTCCACGATGTAGATCTCAGACTCGGCCGGGTCGCGGGAGGAGCAGTCTGCCAACTTGCCAGGCAGGGTGGAGCTCTCGAGCACGCTCTTGCGGCGCACAAGCTCGCGGGCGCGGCGGGCAGCCTCGGCAGCATTAAAGGCCTGAATCGCCTTCTCGAGGATCAGATCGATCACCGAGGGATTGAATTCCAGATATTCGCTGAGGGCTTCCCCCACCAGCGTGTCAACAATGCCGCGAACTTCCGTATTACCCAGCTTAGTTTTGGTCTGACCCTCAAATTCCGGGTCGGGCACCTTCACCGATAGCACCGCAGTGAGACCCTCGCGGATGTTTTCGCCAGCCAGGTTGGTATCGGCATCCTTGCGCTTGCCACGCTTTTTGGCAAAGGTGTTCAAGGTGCGGGTAAGCACCGTTTTCAGGCCCTCGATGTGGGTGCCACCATCGACGGTGCGGATGTTGTTGGCAAAGCCAAGAATGCTGTCTGAGTAGGCATCCACACACCATTGCAGAGCCGCCTCCACCTGTACGCCATCTTTTTCGCGGTTGACGTAGATGATTTCGGGGTGGAGAGGATCCTTCTCCTTATTCATGTATGCGACGTATTCCTTGATGCCGCCTTCGTAGAAATAAATCTCTTCGTGAGCTTCGCCAGCGGCATTGCGGGCCGCAGCACGGTCGTCACGGAAGACAATCCGCACCCCACCATTGAGGTAGGCCAGCTCGCGCAAACGCGAAGAGAGAGTTTGGTAGTCGAACTCAATGCCAGTCGAGAAGATCTCGATATCGGGCTTGAAGCACACCGATGTTCCGGTGCGGCCCTGCTCACCAGGGGCTGATTTCAGGATGCCGATCGGAGCGCCGCGCTCAAAGCGCTGGGTGTGCACCTGGTCTTGGCGATAAACCGTAACCTCCACCCACTCGGAGAGGGCATTGACCACCGACACACCAACGCCATGCAGGCCACCAGAAACCTTGTAGCCGCCAGAGCCAAACTTGCCGCCGGCGTGCAACACCGTGAGCACGGTTTCAAGGGCGCTCTTGCCGGTACGCGGGTGGATGTCGGTGGGGATGCCGCGGCCGTTGTCGGTGACGGCGCAAGAGCCGTCGTCATTGAGCACCGCCAGGATCTGGTCGCAGTGGCCGGCTAGGGCCTCATCGACTGCGTTGTCGACCACCTCGTACACCAAATGGTGCAGGCCTCGGGGGCCGGTGGTGCCGATGTACATGCCCGGCCGCTTGCGAACCGGCTCCAGGCCCTCCAGAACCTGGATCTGCTCGGCGCCATAGGCGGCCTGAATTTTTGTGGAAGCTTGGCTTTCAGCGCTCATGCAGGAAGGTCTCCCCAGGGATTCGGCACAGGACGGCGAAATCCCGGGGCAAGTAAGGCGCAAACGAGCTCAAAAGCCCTTTTGCAATAAGCAATTTACCACCGCCGACCCGGGCTGACACCCCCTGGCAAGGTGGACCCATGAGCCCCACTGAGTCCGCAGGCCAACCCCTCGTCATCGTCTTACTTGGTCCAACGGCCAGCGGCAAAACGGACCTGGCGATCGCCCTGGCCCAGGCCCTGGATCTGGCGGTGCTGAACGTGGATTCGCGCCAGCTCTACCGGCAGATGGACGTGGGCACCGCCAAGCCCACGGCCGCTCAGCGGGGGCAGGCGCGCCACGAGCTGCTGGATCTGCGGGATCCCGACCAGCCGATCAACCTGCAGGAGTTTCGGGCGATCGCCGAGGCCCAGCTCAACGCTGAACTTGCCGGCAAGCCCCTGGCCCTACTGGCTGGCGGCAGCGGCCTCTACCTGCAGGCCCTCACCCAAGGGCTGGAGCCGCCAGCGGTGCCGCCCCAACCTCAGCTGCGCGCCCAGCTGGCAGCCCTCGGCCAGCCCCTCTGCCACCAGCTGCTGAGCCAGGGCGACCCGGTGGCCGCAGGCCGCATCGCCCCCGCCGATGCCGTGCGCACCCAACGGGCCCTGGAGGTGCTTTATGCCACAGGGCGGACCCTATCCAGCCAGCAGGGAGCCACGCCGCCACCCTGGCGGGTGCTGGAGCTGGGCCTAAACCCCAGCGACCTAACAGCTCGCATAGCCAGCCGCACCCGGGGACTATTTGCTGCGGGGCTGGTGGCTGAAACCGAAGCGCTGATCGAGCGCTACGGGGCTGAGCTGCCCCTGCTCAACACCATCGGCTATGCCGAGGCGAAGCAGCAGGTGGCCGGCGAGCTCAGCGAAACTGAATCGATCGCCCTTTGCGAGCAGCGCACCCGCCAATTCGCCAAACGGCAGCGCACCTGGTTTAGGAGGCGCCATGCCCCGATCTGGCTGGAGGAGCGCAGCACCGAGGGGCAGTTGGCCCAGGCGTTGCAACTGGTCGAACGCAGACTAGGGTGAAGCGTTAGCGATTTCGCGATCCTTCACACCCCTGAATGCCTCCACGTCCCCGTTTTGACCGCCGTGCTCCCGTGCGGGAGCTGCCCAACATCAATGACCGCATCAGCTACCCCAACCTGCGGGTGGTGGATGCCGATGGCAGTCAACTGGGGGTGATCACCCGCGAGGAGGCCCTTGAAGTGGCCAAGGACCGCGAGCTCGATCTGGTGTTGGTGAGCGAGAAGGCCGATCCGCCGGTGTGCCGGATCATGGATTACGGCAAATACAAGTTTGAACAGGAAAAGAAGGCCAAAGAAGCCAAGAAGAAGTCGCACCAGACGGAAGTAAAAGAAGTGAAGATGCGCTACAAGATCGATTCGCACGACTATCAGGTGCGGATCGGTCAGGCGCAGCGCTTCCTTAAGGACGGCGACAAGGTGAAGTGCACCGTGATCTTCCGCGGCCGCGAAATCCAGCACACCGCCCTGGCTGAAGTGCTGCTTTACCGCATGGCCAAGGACCTCGAGGACAACGCCGAGATCCAGCAGCCCCCCAAAAGGGAAGGTCGCAACATGATCATGTTCCTGAGCCCCCGCAAGGCCGCTGCTCCCAAGGGCAACGTCAAGGTGGCCGCAAGTTCGGCAGCAGAACCCGCGGGTTAAAGCGCTTCTGTAAAGGCCGCCGACACATCGCTCAAGCGCTGGGCTGCTGAGATTGGCGGGCTTTGTGTTTTTACGCGCGTCCAGGAAGTTGTACAGATGTACAACTTCCTGGACGGCCGCCCACTCGCACCAAGCCCAACCGGCACACGCGCGTATGCCAACGGGGGGATTGTCCCCAGGGCCAAGCGTCCTTATGGTGGCCACCAGCCCAATTGGCCCAACCCCGGCGTGCGATTCCACATCCAGCAGGAAAGCGACATCCCGGCGTCGACGCAGCTCTACAACCAGATCTGCTTTGCCATTGCTGCCCGCCACTACCCGCCGGGGCACCGATTGCCCAGCACCAGGCAGCTGGCGATGCAAACCGGCCTGCACCGCAACACGATCAGCAAGGTGTATCGCCAGCTGGAAACCGACGGCGTCGTTGAGGCGATGGCGGGATCGGGCATTTATGTGCGCGACCAGCAAAAGCCCCGAGAAATCAAGCCGCCGCCGGGCCCCAGGGGCAAGCTCCTGCCGGACATCGACCGCCAGGTGCGCCAAAGCGTCGATGGCCTGCTCAATGCTGGCTGCACCCTGCAGCAGGGCCGCGACCTGCTCACCCGCGAGATCGACTGGCGCCTGCGCTGCGGCGCCCGGGTGCTGGTCAGCACCCCCCGGGAAGACATCGGCGCCTCGATGCTGATCGCCGAGGAGCTCATCCCCAGCCTGGAGGTGCCGGTGGAGGTGGTGCCGATGGAGGAGCTGGCAGCGGTGCTCACCGAATCCAACAACGGCACGGTGGTGACCAGCCGCTACTTCCTGCAGCCAGTGGAAGAGATTGCCAAGCAGCACGGCGTGCGGGCGGTGGCCGTTGATCTCAACGATTTCCGCCACGAGCTCGACCTACTCAAGGAGCTGCGCCAGGGCAGCTGCGTGGGCCTGGTGAGCATCAGCCCGGGGATCCTGCGGGCCGCCGAGGTGATCCTGCACAGCATGCGCGGCAACGAGCTGCTGGTGATGACCGCCAACCCCGACACTGGCAGCCGCCTGCTGGCCCTGCTGCGGGCCGCCAGCCACGTGCTCTGCGACCGCCCCAGCCTGCCGCTGGTGGAGCAGAGCCTGCGCCAAAACAGGGCCCAGCTAATACGTATGCCGGTGGTGCACTGCGCCCAGAGCTACCTGGGCACAGCCACCATCGATGGCCTGCGCAAAGAGATCGGGCTGCTGGCGGCATGAATTGAATGGCCAGCTGAATCACGCGGATGCAGAGATTCGAACTCTCGACCCTCTCATTGGCAAGGAGATGCTCTACCACTGAGCTACATAGGCAGGCTCCGGCGGCAGGGCCCCGATCCTGGAATCATTCATGGCGGGGGGGCCCTCGGTCAAACTGGCGCCATGCTCAAGGCACTGCAAGCCGACCTGGCGATCATCAAGCAGAGAGATCCTGCGGCTCGAGGCACGCTGGAGATCCTGCTCTGCTATCCGGGCCTGCACGCCCTGACGCTGCACCGTTTCAGCCACTGGCTGTGGGGCCGGCGGCTGCCGCCGTTGCCCCTGGTAGCGCGGCTGCTGAGCCAGCTGGGCCGACTGGCTACCGGCGTTGAAATCCATCCCGGCGCCCGGATCGGCCATGGCGTGTTCATCGACCACGGCATGGGGGTGGTGATCGGTGAAACGGCCGTGATCGGCAACCGCTGCCTGCTGTATCAGGGCGTCACCCTGGGCGGCACCGGCAAGGCCCACGGCAAGCGCCACCCAACCCTGCTGGAAAACGTAGTGGTGGGGGCCGGCGCCAAGGTGCTGGGGGCGATCACCGTGGGCGCCAACACCCGCATCGGTGCCGGCTCGGTGCTGCTGCGCGATGTGGCTGCCGACAGCACGGTGGTGGGTATCCCGGGCCGGGTGATCCATCAGAGCGGGGTGCGCATCGACCCCCTGGCCCACTCAGCCCTGCCAGACACGGAAGCAAATGTGATCCGCAACCTGATGGAGCGCATCGACGTGTTGGAAATGGAGCTGGCCCGCACCCAGGGCTGCCTGCGGGAGCTGGCCGCCGGCCGCCCCCTGCTGGAAACCTGCCCCGGCGCCGCCCAAAACCTCAAAGACCGCGAAATCCTTGAATTCCTGGGCGACAACCCCGGCATCACCAACTGAACCCAGCCCCCCTATGGAACCAGTTGATACTCCAGAGTATTGGTCTTATGGAGCCCAAGGTCCATCAAAATGAGGTTGCCTCTGCTGAGATTTCCGCTAGCCCTCTGGCGCCAGCGCGAGCTTTGGTGGCAGCTGAGTCAGCGCGAAGTGCAAGGTCGCTACCGCGGCTCGATGCTGGGCTGGGGCTGGAGTTTGATCACACCGCTGCTGATGCTGGCGGTATACACATTTGTCTTTTCACAAATATTTCGGGCGCGCTGGGGAGATCTGCAGCAGAGCGGGCCACTGGTATTTGCCATAAACCTGTTTGCAGGCTTAATCGTATTTAACTTTTTTGCGGAGACCGCAAACCAAGGCCCAGGGCTGATCCTGAGCAATGCCAATCTGGTAACGAAGGTTATTTTTCCGCTAGAAATTTTGCCCGCCGTCACAGTGGCCACCGCCCTCTTTCATGCGCTCACGAGTCTGGTGGTGCTGGTGGGGTTCCAGGTTACAAACGGCCTTATCAGTGCCGGGGCATCAAGCGCTAATGGCCTTGGGATTCACCCCACCCTGCTATGGCTGCCGCTGGTTTGGCTGCCACTGGTTAGTTGCTGCCTGGCGCTGGGTTGGCTGCTTTCGGCATTGGGGGTATTTCTACGGGATCTGGGCCAGGTGATTGGCGTGTTTGTGAATCTGCTGATGTTTTTAAGCGCAGTGTTTTATCCCCTCAGCTCCCTACCTCCTCAATGGCAGCCGCTGTTGCAGCTCAACCCATTGGTGCTGGTGATCGAACAAACACGTCGGGTGGCTGTGAATGGCCAGCTGCCATCACTGAGCTACCTCCTCTGGGGCGGTCTAATAGGACTGCTGGCCTGCGAACTCAGCTTCCGCAGCTTCCAAAAAGCTCGCCGCGGCTTCGCCGATGTGCTCTAAACCCATGCATGCCAACGCGATCGAAGCCAATGGCCTTAGCAAGTGCTATCGCATCTACAACCACCCCCGCGACAGGCTGCTGCAAGCGGTATGGGGCAGGGATCGGCGCGGCCGACCCAAGCAATTTTTTCGCGAGTTTTGGGCGCTGCAGGAAGTGAGCTTCAGCCTGGGGCGGGGCCAAACCCTAGGGGTAGTGGGCCGAAATGGCTCTGGCAAGAGCACTCTGCTGCAACTGCTCTGCGGCACGCTCCAACCCAGCACCGGGGAGGTGCGAATGCAAGGACGAATTGGAGCATTACTAGAGCTGGGGAGCGGCTTCAATCCGGAATTCAGCGGCCTGGAGAATGTCTTTCTCAACGCCTCACTGCTGGGCTTGAGCAGGGCCGAAACAGAGGCGCGCCTCGATCGGATCCTGGCCTTTGCCGATATCGGCGATTTCATCCACCAGCCAGTGAAAACCTATTCCAGCGGCATGGCCGTACGCCTGGCCTTTGCCGTACAGGCCCACATCGATCCTGATGTGCTGGTGGTGGATGAGGCCTTAGCAGTCGGCGACGAGCTGTTTCAAAAAAAGTGCTACAGCCACCTAGAGCGGCTCAAGGAGTGCGGCACCTCGGTGCTGCTGGTAACGCACAGCTGCCCCCAAATCATTCAGCACTGCGACCAAGCCCTGCTGCTGCATAAGGGCAAATCCCGCATGTTGGGCGAGCCAGCCCGGATCACCGTGGCCTACCAGCGGCTGATCAATGCCAGCGATGCTGAATGGGATGCCGCCTTTGCTGATGAGAATGCAGCTCCGGTTACGCAAGCGACCATCACACCACCGCCACCCAAATCAGCGAGCGAGGAGAGCTGCGATGCCTGGTTTGACCCAAACCTGATTCCCCAATCCAGCGAGATCTACCCCAGCCACGGTGGCCGCATTACCGATGTGTGGATCGAGCGAGAGTCGGGAGAGCGGGTAAATGTGCTGCCGTTTGGCGAAGGGTTTGTGGCGGTGTTTTGCTATGCAGCCGATCAGACACTCCAACAAGTGGCTTTGGCTTGCCATCTCGCAAGCCACACGGGCCAGCGGATCAGTGGCCAAAGCCTGCCTGAGGAAGCTGGCCCCCAGGCGGGCGGTCAAATCAAAGAGGTGCTGGAAGCCGGTAGCAATTGGCAAGTGCGCTTCTGCTTCCGCGGCGGCCTCTGGCCTGGGCTGTATTTCATCGGTGGCGGAATTCTCAGCTACGCCGGCCAGGAACGCAGCTTCGTGCATCGGGTGGTGGATTTCCGAGCGCTGCGAGTGTTGGAAGGTCGCCCGGTTCAGATGATCGGCGCTTGCTCTTTGCAGGCCAGCCCGGCAGTAATGAAAGTAGCCCCCACTCTCAAGCCACCGGTGCCACGGCCGGCGCCGGCTGGAACATGAACATCGAGTAGATCACGTTGCGCCGCATCTGGGTCATCATCTCGAGGAACATGTCGTAGCCCTCGTTTTTGTATTCGATCAGCGGATCCTTCTGGCCGTAGCCGCGTAGGCCCACAGATTCCCGCAGGGCGTCCATGGCTTGCAGGTGCTCACGCCAGAGGGTGTCGATCTGCTGGAGGATGAAGTAGCGCTCTGCTTCCCGCATCAGCCCCGGCCGTTGTTGCTCAACTTGGCCCTCCTTGATGTCGTAGGCATTGCGCAGCTGCTCCTGCAGGAAGGCCTTGAGCTCCTCTACTCCTAAACCCTGGAGCTGATCTGGGGTTAGATCTTCCAGGATATAAATAAACTCCTTGGTTTTTTCCACCAGGCGAGTGAGGTCCCACTCCTCAGGCGGCAGCTCGGGGTTGACGTAGGCCTCCACGATGTCTTCGACGGTGCGCTCCCCGTAGCCGATCACCTGGGCCTTGAGCTCCCGGCCTTCAAGTACTCGGCGCCGCTCGGTATAAACGGCTTTACGCTGGTTATTCATCACCTCGTCGTACTCGAATACCTGCTTACGGATGTCGTAGTAGTAGGTTTCGACTTTCTTTTGAGCCCCTTCCAGCGAGCGGGTGAGCATGCCCGATTCGATCGGCATGTCTTCCTCCACCCGGAAGGCATTCATCAGGCCGGCCACCCGATCGCCACCGAAGATGCGCAGCAGGTTGTCTTCCAGCGACAGGAAGAAGCGGGTGGAGCCAGGATCACCCTGACGGCCGGCGCGGCCGCGGAGTTGGTTGTCAACTCGGCGGGATTCGTGGCGCTCGGTGCCGATCACATGCAGGCCACCGGCCTCGCGCACCTGCTGCTCGTCTTGCCTAACCACAGCGTCATATTCAGCCTTTACCTGGGCAATGCAGTCGCGCAAGGCCTGGATCTGGGGGTCTTCGCTGGGGGCCTTTTCGGCTGCCTGGGCAATGCGGTCTTCTAGTTCCAGCAGGGTGAGCTGCCGGTCGCCCCATTCCCCTACAAGAGCCTTGGCGAGGCTAACTAGATCCTGGTCAGCCGTTTCGCTAAGGCTGCAGGGATAGAGGCTCCCCAAACTGCGGGCCTCGCGGACTGCTTTGGCTGAGGGGATGGGCCGGTGCTCATTTTCCGGGCGCACCAGCTTGGGCAGCAGCACCTCGCGCAGCTTGAGGCGAGCCATGTAATCGCTATTGCCGCCCAGGATGATGTCGGTGCCACGGCCCGCCATGTTGGTGGCGATGGTCACGGCGCCGGCCCGGCCTGCTTGGGCCACGATCTCGGCTTCCCGTTCCACGTTTTCGGGCTTGGCGTTGAGCAGGTTGTGGGGGATGTCTTGCTCAGCCAGCAGAGCACTGAGTAGCTCCGATTTCTCCACGCTGGTGGTGCCCACCAGGACCGGCCGGCCGCCCTTATGCACCTCGGCTGTTTCAAGGGCGACGGCGCGCCACTTGGCGGTTTCGGTTTTGTACACCTGATCGGTCCAGTCGGAGCGGGAGCGCACCCGGTTGGTGGGCACGATTGCCACTTCAAGTTTGTAGGTCTTCTCGAATTCCACCTCTTCGGTTTTGGCGGTGCCGGTCATGCCGGCCAGGCGCGGGTAGAGCAGGAAGAAGTTTTGGTAGGTGATCGAGGCGAGGGTTTGGGTTTCGGGCTGGATCTCCAGCTGCTCCTTGGCCTCAATCGCCTGGTGCAAGCCGTCGCTCCAGCGCCGCCCCGGCATCACCCGGCCGGTGAATTCATCAACGATCACCGCATCGCCATTGCGCACGATGTAGTTCACGTCTCGGGCAAACATCTCCTTGGCCTTGAGGGCATTGCCGATGAAGTGGGCCCAGGGGTCTTCTGGGTTGAACAGATCACTTACCCCCAGCTGCTGCTCGGCCTTGGCGTAGCCCTCGTCGGTGAGGGTCACGTTGCGCTGTTTCTCATCAACTTCGTAGTCGCCCTCGGGGTCGATGCCGTCTTTACCCAGCTCGGCAGAGCGCTCCAGCAGCTCAGCCACCTCGGCGGCGCGGCGATATTTCTCCTGGGGACGCTCGACCTGGCCGGAGATGATCAGCGGCGTGCGTGCTTCATCGATCAGGATCGAATCGACCTCATCGATGACGCAGTAGTTGGGCTGGCGCTGCACCACCTCAGCGATGTCGCTGGCCATGTTATCGCGCAGATAGTCGAAGCCCAGCTCGCTGTTGGTGGCGTAGGTGATGTCGCAGGCGTAGTTGGCCCGGCGGGCAGCGGGCGCCATCTCCTGCTGGATCAGGCCCACCGAGAGGCCTAGGAAGCGATGCACCTGGCCCATCCACTCAGCGTCGCGGCGGGCTAGGTAGTCGTTCACCGTCACCACGTGCACGCCTCGGCCGGTGAGGGCGTTGAGGTAGGCGGGCAGGGTTGCCACGAGGGTTTTGCCCTCGCCGGTTTTCATCTCAGCGATCTGGCCGTTGTGCAGCACCATGCCGCCGATCAGCTGCACGTCGAAGTGACGCATGCCCAGCACCCGCTTACCCGCTTCGCGCACCACGGCAAAGGCCTGGGGCAGCAGCTCATCGAGCAGGGACCGCTCCTTGGCGGCATTGGCCGCTACCTGCTCCAGCTTTTGGCGAAACTCGCCGGTGAGGCCGCGCAGCTCGTCGTCGGAGAGGGGGGCGATCTCCTCCTCGAGCAGGTTGATGTCAGAAACGATCGGCTGGTAGCGCTTCAGCTTGCGGGCATTGGGATCACCCAGCAGGAGCTTGAGCATGGAATTGGGCCAATATGCGCTTCACGCAGCCTACCGAGGGCGGGATTCACGCCTGCAGATCTTGAAGTCTTTGGCGGCAAGTTTTCGCCCGGCACAGGCAAGGGGCAGAGGCGCCGCCCAGGCATGCATTGCATTTATTACTTAGCTAAGCCATGACTTAGCTAAGCGGTGAGGCGGGCGCCCTTTGCCCCACGCGGACACAGGCGAACCCAATCCACTCAGATAAAATTAGGTTCCCTCAGGGCATCCATGGGCAAGAACATCAATGACGCCCGGGTGGCTGCCGGTGGGATGGTGACCTACACATCAGCGCTGTTAGCGACTCTCAAAGTGGAAGCTGGGGCATTTGCATCAGCTTCGCCAACGTGAAGGCCGCGCCCTAACCCAAAGCGTCCGGCCTAGGTCAACCAATCCACCAGGCCGAGTTTGGCGAGCCATACCAAGGTGGTGTCCAAATAGGGGCGACGCTCCGGCGCGGCACTTGCGAGCAGCTGGGCCGGCGAGGCTCCAGCGCCACCGGCAGCTTCAAGCTGCTCCAGCAGCGCCGTGGCCTCAGCCAGCGATCCCCGCAGGCCTGGATAGAGACGATTGAGCTGCACGGCCAACAGGGGCTCCAGATCGGCCGGGCTCCCCCCTCCCACCAAACGCAACCGCCGATCGGGATCCAGCACAGCACTGGCAAACCCACGAAAATCCGCGAAAGGATCGCCTCGATTGGGCTGAATGCGGGCCCCGCACACCACTTCGCCGTCGCGCAGGGCCCGGGCGCGGCGCTCAGCCAGCTCAGCAAACAGGGCGTTGTAGTGCCCCACCACCACGGGCCAGGAGAACATCTCCCGGGCCCGGCGCTGGCCGGCGGCCCCCATGGCGGCCCGCTGCTCGGGGGAGCGCACCAGCTGCACCAGGGCCTCCGTGGCCCGGCCCAGGTGCACGGCGGTGTGCTGGGCCACCGCCCCCACATAAGTTTGATAAGCCTCCAAGCCGAGGGTGTGCAGCTGGGCCAACAGCTCCCCCGGCGCCCCACCCGGGCTCCCCAGGGTGGGTATCAGCAGGCCATCGACGCCATCCCGCACGGTGTAGCGGTAGCCATCCCAATCGCTCACAACCAGCGGCAGGCCGGCCGCCATTGCCTCCACCGGCGCCAGCCCGAAGGTTTCCTGGATGTTGTCTACCAGGGAGAGAAACACATCAGCAGCAGCCCAGCTCTGGGCCAGCAGCTTGAGATCATTGCCATCGAGCACCAGCACATTCACGTCGGGGGCGAGCTTCTCGGCGGCTTGCTGGTAGAGGCGCAGATCGGCCTCACCGTTGGGAAACCACCCCACCAGGGCGAAATGGAGCCGCTGGCCGCAACGCCGCGAAGCCTGCTGCACCGCCTGGAGCATCACCTGGGGGAAGGCCTTCTCGAAATAGGAGAGCCGGCCCACCCACAGCACCAGCACCTCGTGATCCGGAATGGCCAGGCGCTGGCGCAGGGCCTGGCGGGCGGCGCCATCGGCGGCCTGGGCGGCGATCGCCTCCACATCCACCGCCAGCGGGATCAACGGCAGCTGGGGGCGGGGGGCACGGCTGGCCCCCAGACGCTCGTGGAAATGGGCCGCCTGCCGCTCAAACAGCTGCTCCATGGCAGCCTGCACCGCCGGGGAAGTGCAGATCAAGGCATCCCAGGGCTGCACCGGCGCCAGGGCAGCGGCGGCCATCTGCTCCCGGATGGCGGGGGGCGCGATGGTGTGGATTAGGCCCGCAAGGCTGTAGGCGGCATCAGCACGGCTGGGATCGGGGCCGGCACTGCGCCGCAACCAGGCCAGCTCGGAGAGATAGGGCTGGCCGCGCAGCATCACGCCACTGTGGGCAGGCAGGGCGGTGTTCCGGAGGGAGCCCGTACAAAGCTGCGCCTGGGGGCCTCCTGGAGGGTAAAACTCAAGGCCAAGTTGCTCGGCAGACGCACGACTCTGGTGCAGCACATTCAGAGCTGAGTAGCCGCCATGGCGAGCGAGCGAGCGAAACAGGCCTGAATTGGCTATGTCTTTACCAAAGGGATTGCCTGGCGTGACTTGAACGTGGCCAGGGGGGTGAAAGATGGTGAGTGAGGTAACCGGATCCGTCACTGCCTCTGAACCATCACTGCCTCTGACCATTTAGCGATAAGCGGATGAAGAGATTCGAACTCTCGACCCTCTCCTTGGCAAGGAGATGCTCTACCACTGAGCTACATCCGCACACTTGCAAGCGCAAGCAAATCGGCTCTGCCGACGTATTGAGCATGCACCACCGGGGTGCCCCCGGTCAAATATGCGGGACTCCCTACTGGAGCGGTGCCGCGTCTGCTCATAGGGTGAGCTTAATAGTGCTTTTCCCGTGTCCGAGCTTTCAGAGAGCACACTGCAGGAGCTGCGGCGCCACAACCTGCTGCAACTACTTGTGCAACGCCGGGTGGTAGCCGAAGCGGTCGCACAGCAAGCCCTCGACCCTGAAGCTTGCCAACAGGCTCGCGAGCAGTTCTGCCGCCAAAACGGCCTGGCAGACGAAGCTGCCGTGCAGGCTTTCCTCGCCGCCAACGGCCTTGGCCCCGACGACCTCAGCTGGCAGATCGAGCTACCGCTGCGCATTCGCGACCACTGCGCCGAACACTATCGCCACAAGGCCGAAGCCCAGTTCCTGACCCGTAAAAACCAGCTCGACCGGGTTGTGTACAGCCTTTTGCGCGTCAAAGACGGTTTCCTGGCGCGCGAGCTCTACCTGCGCCTAGATGCGACTGAGGCCAATTTCGCCGATCTGGCGGCTGAGTTTTCGGAGGGGCCTGAAAAGCAGACCAACGGCATCGTGGGGCCAGTGCCGCTAACCCAGGCCCATCCGGCCCTGGCGGAGCGCCTGCGCACCAGCCCTCCCGGCCAACTCATGCAGCCTTTCCAGATCTCCGAGTGGTGGCTAGTGGCCAGGCTTGAGAGCTATACCCCCGCCAGCTTCGATGAGCAAACGGCGCAACAGATGGCCAGCGAACTCTTTGATCAGTGGACTCGCGAAGAAACCAGCCGTATAATTCGCCTGTTTGCGGACCCGGGTGTCGTGGCAATGCAGGCATGACCCAGGTAACACCAGACCCTTTGGCCAATCCGATCAGTACAAACAGCAGCACCCTGCCCCTACGCGAGCTAGAGGCCTTTGCCGAATTAAGTGATGCCGGCTCTGACAAGTTGCAGCAGCAACTGCAGCTGGTGCGCTTTCGCATAGGTCAGAGCCTCACGGAGGCCAGCGCGATACCCGCTCAGGTGTTTTTGCTGCTACAGGGGGAATGCCGACTACTGGGCAATGAACAGGGCCGCCTGGCAACCCTGGTGCGCCACGGCCCAGGCACTTTGGTGGGACTGGCCTCACTGCTGCGTGCAGCACCATGCGAATCAATTACAGCCGCCACCGAGATCGTGGCCGCTGCTATCCCCGACCAGCTAATTGTTGAGCTGTACACCAGCGAGACAGGCTTCCGCCGCTGGTGCAACCAACATCTATGGCCGAGTGAGGTGGCAGCCTTGCTTGAACTGCTGCTTCAAAAATCTGCCCAAAACGATCGGTTGCTGCAAAACAAACTGGCGGCTGTAATGCAGCAAGCCCAGCTTCTGCCGCCTGAAGCCTTGGCGGATCCCCTCGGCCTGAAAGCAGCCGCCCAGGGGAGAAGGTTGTTTCTGGGCAGCGCAAATGCCAGCGGAGAAATAGGGACGGAGCTAAACCCCGACGCCCCCCTGCCCCAGGCCCAGCCCCCCTTTGCCCTGCGGGTGATCAGCCTGCCCGATGGTCTAAGCATCAGCAGCTCAAGCAACGGCAATGCCAGTCAGAGCCCGTCCGCCCCTGGGGGTCTGGCCATCCAGGCAGCTCCGGATCTACCCGAGCGCAGTGGCCTCAGCCTCGGCCAGACAGATAATCTCGCGGGCTTCCGTCTGATCCGCGGCGAAGGACCTCTAGAAGAGACCTTGGCCTGCTTCCAGATGCTGGCAGCCCAAATGAAGCTGCCTTTCCGCAAAGATTCGATCGAAAAGGTGCTGCGCGACAGCCTGCGCCGCGGCCAAACCCCCAACATCCAGCTCTGCGGTCAACTGGGCGCCAGCCTGGGGTTGCATGTGGTGAGCGCCAAGGTGCCCGCCAGCATGGGCAGCCGCCTGCAAACCCCCTGCATGTTGGAGTGGGATGGCGGGTTCGCCCTGGCGATTTCCAGCAACAGTACGGGCCTGATCCTGGCCAGCCCACGACGGGGCCGTCTGAGTTTTACCCAGGACCAACTCGAGCAGGCCTTCCCTGACGGCATCGAGCTGCTGCAGATGGAGCGGGCGGTAAACACCCCCGAGCAACGCTTTGGCCCAGGCTGGTTTTGGCCTGCCCTAAAGCGCCACCGCAGCGTGCTTATGCAGGTGCTAGCGGCCTCTTTTGTGGTGCAGCTATTTGGCCTGGCCAACCCGCTGCTGATCCAGGTGATCATCGACAAAGTGATCTCCCAGCGCAGCCTTGACACCCTGCAGGTGTTGGGCATTGGTCTAGTTGTGGTGACCCTATTGGAGGGGGTGCTTGGCAGCCTGCGCACCTTCCTGTTTGCCGAAACAACCAACCGAATCGACCAACGTCTCGGCGCCGAAGTAATTGATCACCTGCTGCGTCTACCGCTTGGTTACTTCGACCGCAGACCGGTAGGCGAGCTCGGCTCAAGAATCGCCGAGCTCGAAAAGATTCGGAACTTTCTTACCGGCACCGCGCTAACCACAATTCTGGATGCGGCCTTCTCGGTGATTTACATCGTTGTGATGGCGCTCTACAGCTGGGCGCTCACGCTGGTAGCCCTGGGAGTACTGCCGATCCAGGTTGGGCTAACAGTCCTGGGGGCTCCATTGTTCCGGCGCCAGTTCCGCCAGGCGGCTGAAGACAATGCAAAAACTCAAAGCCACCTAGTGGAGGTCCTCACCGGCATCCAAACAGTTAAGGCCCAGAACGTGGAAATGGTGAGCCGCTGGAAATGGCAGGAGCTCTACGGCCAATACATCTCCCGCACCTTCGAAAAAACTGTGACGGGCACCGCCCTGAACGAAACCAGTCAGGTGCTGCAAAAGCTTTCCCAGCTACTGGTGCTTTGGGTGGGAGCAGCGATGGTGCTCCAAGGCGAACTCACCTTGGGCCAACTGATCGCCTTCCGAATCATTTCGGGTTATGTAACCCAACCACTGCTGCGTCTCTCATCCATCTGGCAAAACATCCAGGAGCTGAGAGTGAGCTTCGAGCGGCTAGCCGATGTGATCGACACACCGGTCGAATCCAACCAAGACGATCAAGCCAAAATCCCCCTGCCAGCAATATCCGGCCATGTGCAGTTTGAAGGTGTGACCTTCTCCTTCCAGCCAGGGGCTGCAGCAGTTCTCAAAAATATCGATCTCGACGTGCAGCCAGGCACCTTTATCGGCATCGTGGGCCAAAGCGGCAGTGGCAAGAGCACTTTGATGAAATTGCTGCCACGGCTTTACTCCCCGAACAGCGGAAGGTTGCTGTTGGATGGCTATGACATTGACAAGGTTGAGCTGTACTCGCTGAGGCGCCAGATCGGCATTGTGCCCCAGGATCCATTGCTGTTTATGGGCACTGTTGCTGAAAACATTGCCCTAACCCGCCCTGATGCGGACAGTGAAGACATCGTTCGAGCCGCAAAGCTGGCTTGCGCCCACGATTTCATCATGGAACTGCCCCTTGGATACAGCACACCAGTGGGGGAACGGGGTGGCTCACTCAGCGGCGGCCAACGCCAGCGGGTGGCGATCGCCCGCACGCTGCTGAGCAACCCAAAGCTATTAGTGCTAGATGAAGCTACCAGCGCCCTGGATTACGAAACGGAGCGCCTGGTTTGTGACAACCTGCTCGATAGCCTGCAGGAATGCACGGTGTTCTTCATCACTCACCGTCTCTCGACAATTCGCCGGGCCAATCTGGTGGTGATGATGCACCAAGGAGCGATTGTGGAAACCGGCAGCCACGATGAGCTTATGGCAATGCGTGGCCGCTATTTCGCCCTTTACCGCCAACAGGAGGCGAGCTGATGAAACTGCTGAAACGGGCCCAATCTGCCCTCGAGCAAGGGGTGGTAGCCAGCCAGCATGACGAAACCGTGCTTCAGCAGTCTCGGTATTGGATGCGGGCGATCACTTGGGGGCTAATCGGCACCACAGGTTTTGGGATTGCCTGGCTAGTGCTAGCCCGCACCGAAGAGATTGTGGTTGCCAGCGGCAAGCTGCAACCGATCGGTTCGGTGAAGGAAATCCAAATGCCGGTAGGCGGCATCGCCGATGAAATTCTCGTCAAAGATGGCGACAAAGTAAAAGCAGGGCAGATTGTGATGCGATTGGACACCGAAGCTTCGGAACAAAAACGCAAATCTCTGCAAGGAAACCTGCAGCTGAAGACTGCCCAGCTCGGCCTAAAACGGCTAGAAATGCGCCGATTCAAAAGTCTCAATCAAGACTCCGTAAACACCCTGATTCAACGGGTGGCCTACGAGCGCGAGATAATGGATCGGCTGGCCGGCCTTGCGAAAGTGGGAGCATCGGCTGAGTTGCAGTATCTGCAACAACGCAACACCGTACAGCAAACGGAAGGCAGGCTACGAGAGAGCCGGCTGGATGGCCTACGCCAAGAGGCGATTCTCAACCAAGACATCCAACGCCTACTGAGTGAACTGGCCGACCTCAAGTCCCAGCTGACCGAAACCCAAGTGACGCTGCGCTACCAAGCATTGCGAAGCCCAGTAGATGGATTGGTTTTTGACCTCAAACCCAAGAGCCCCGGCTATGCAGCCCAAAGCACCGAAGCGGTGATGAAAATTGTGCCTTTCAGTGCGCTGGAGGGCAAGGTCGAAATTCCTAGCTCCAACATCGGCTTCGTGCGCCAAGGCATGCCAGTGGACGTAAGCATTGATTCGTTTCCAGCAACGGATTTCGGTGTATTGAAAGGCACTGTGCGCCAGGTGGGCTCCGACGCACTACCCCCCGACCCCGCCAAGCAAGAAACCGAGTCTCGCTTCCCAGCCTTGATCCAACTCAGCAGCCAACAACTCAAGCTCAAGGGAGGCCAACGACTGCCCCTGCAGGTGGGCATGAGCCTGACGGCCCACATCAAACTGAGAAAGGTGAGTTACCTCCAGCTACTGCTAGGGGGCTTTAAGGACAAGGCCGACTCGCTACGGCGGATCTAGCCGATCGCCGATCCCGCTGTCATTCCCGCACATCTCAGCGTGAGATCATCGCCAAATCTTGTTGTCAGATCAAAGGGTTGGAGCAAAGCCCTTGCGGCGCAGGGGTTATTAAGCAGATGGGGCCAGACGAGAAATTGCCCATCTAACCCCTTATAGCTAAAATGTGCGCTAATGTTGACCTGAGTTGACAGTTCTCAACCAGGGGACCTAAGCTCGCAAAGTAAATTCGATTTCTCAAAGACCCTTGGCTTTCTCAACCATTCAAGGCTCCGGCGGCGCTCCTGACTCTTTCGTTGGGACATCCGGGGTTGACACCATCCTGATTCAGAACGTTCAGAACCCTGTTTTCCTTAATGGTCAAGGATCGGGTGACTTCATAAATTATGCGAATTTCACAAATCTTGTTTCTGGCTACACCCTCAAAGGCGGCCAGGGTAATGACGTAATAGGACTTGCTGGCGTTCCAAACATTTCCCTTAGCCTCATCAACGGCAACAAAGACGCCGACACAATCTTTGTAACTGGCGTCTCTCAGTCATCCGTCTTTGGCGGTCAAGGTGGTGACACAATCTCGGCGACTGGTTTTGTTTCTGGTTCCATCATCAACGGCAACGCCAACGCCGACGCAATCACTATTGCCGGCAATACCTCATCTTCTTCGATTTTTGGCGGACAAGGTAACGACACACTCGTTGGCACCGGTGGATTCACCGATACTGTCCTTCAAGGCGATAAAGACGGTGACCGCATTACGGTTAGTGGCACCTTCCTCAATTCCACTATCAATGGCAACGAAGGCAATGATTTGATCGCAATCACTGCCACTACCTTCTCCAATTCCACTGTTTACGGTGGCGAAGGTGGCGACAACATTAATGCGTCTACTACTGGTGTTGCTACTTACCTAAGTGGTGACGCTGGCAATGACACCTTGATTGGAGGCACTGCTGCCGACGTAATTGAAGGTGGCGACGGTATTGACAATATGACTGGGGGCACTGGAAATGATTCTTTCCTCTACACCAGTGTTGCCCAAACTGGCACCGTCACAACTGCCGGTGGTGCTGGCAATGACGTCATTACTGACTTCACCTCCGGAGCTGGAGTTACGGTTGCGGATTCGATCAAAGGCTTCGGTGTTGCTGGTAATGCGACCACCTACACGGAGGGTACCGTTGCCTCTCTAACTTATGCCACTGCCCTGGCAGAAGCAAACCTTGCCTTCCAAGCACCTGCCGCCACCACGCAGTACTACTACGCTGTTTTCGCATCTGGCGCTACCTTTACTGGTGTTCTTTTTGTGGACCTAGGCACCACTGGAACGGCTCAAGGCGGCATCCAAATTGGCAACACGGGATCTTTCGTTACTGCTGGTGACGCATTTAACGGTTTCAAAGCACAAGACATCCTCGCCTGATCAATCAACTCTGTTGGTTAATCACTTCAACCCCTGCCTTCGGGCAGGGGTTTTTTTTGCTCATAAGAGATCCAACCCACCGCCCACTACCTCAAAGATCAGCAGGACTCCTACAGTTCCACCGCCCACCTGTTGTGCCAGCGTGGAACCGCTCCAATTGATACTCCCTAAACAATCCAGGGTTTAACCGCTCCAAGAACCCAGGAAACTCAATATCATACTTACATTCATAAGACCCAGCATTAAAACAACCAAACCTGTAGCACCCTCTATTCTCCACCCAGAACAGAGCAGAGCACTTTGAGTTCTTCTTGCTACTCTTTCTGTGAGCAGAGCAGAAGGGACATAAGAACTCAAACTTGGGAACTCTTGTATTCTTTGATTCCTTAATATCGCCAAGGGAATACAGAAAGAGCATTTCCCTGTATTTTTTATCAATGTTACTCTCTTTGGTATTTCTAAAAGTACCCATAATGCCTCTATGTATTGCTATCAACCTCTATATTATACACCAGAACCTTATATCTTACAAGCCCTTAAGGTATTGACAGCGTAGCAGAATACCTGTATAATGACTATGTTGGGTCTTTAAGGAATATGAGTTTCTTAAAATTCTTAAATGCCTATATAACTATGTTATTGGTTAAGCAAATTGTAGATACTCATAAGGTTCTTGTGTTTCCTTAAGGTCCTTATCTACCTCAAGTATTTATATCACCTGAACCCGTGCGTAGCACAATCCCGTAGCGTAGCGTAGGGATTTAACCTGAAACTCCATTATAAACACCATAAAGAAGCATAAGGTTCATTGCATCCTCCTGTTCCTTATGTGTTCTTAGAGGTCTCTACATCAGCACCTGTGAAAACATAGGGAAACCTAAATACCTACAAGACCCTTAAATAAAACCATATGACCCTACCATTTTCCTATAAACCCTTAAGAGAGCAAATAAGTTTCAAACAGCACGAAGCACACATCCTCAAGTCCAGGGACGCCCTATGTGCTCACTATAGATTGAATAAAAGTGACCTTGTTAAATTCCTAATCAAAAAGGAAGTATCAATCTTAAGGACACCTACTGGTCTGCTTGAGGAGCACTAATGAAAAAACCAGTCCTCCTAAACCCCGTTGAGTATCATATGCTTGTTGAGGTCGCAAAGAGAAACCACCAGAAACCAGAAGAGTTCCTGGCGTCTTTAATCCATAAGGTCTATGGAACAACCAAATAAGCATCAGGTGCTTGCTAAAATTGAGTTCCCAGAGAACCATCTTACTGAACTCACTCATTACCTACCTGAGACCTATGACTACCTACTTGTTCAGTTGGATTACCAAAAAAGGATTCTAGCAGAACTTGAAGTTACTGAAGTCTTTGAGTTAATTGAGAACCAAGTCCTCCAGTAAAACCCTATCCGTCCGTAGAGCAGGGTTTTCATATTGGGATTCTTCTAACCTACAGGGTATTCCACCTGTGCCTTAAAAATCCCAGCGAGAACTATGGTTGCGCCTAACCTTTATACATCCAATAGGGCGTCTAAAGGGCACTTGGACACCTTATATGCTTGACAGATATGCTCTTATGTCCTATAGTTACTCTTGTATTGAGGAGCAGCGATACGCCTGACTTACTAGGTCTTAAGGGTTTAGCAGCGCGTCTCAATTCATATTTTCATTTATCCAATAGCAACATTACATTATGAACTGGAACATAGAGCACTATTCTGCCGAAATGACCATTGCTGGAGTTGCTGACGCGACTGCTTTTAATCAACTACTTACAGAGTTTGCCTCCAGCATTCTCCCTGATCTCCTCTATGACGAAGAACACCACCTCTGGTCCTCACTTGGTGGATTCCGTGACGACGCTGACTATACGGACGACGAGGCAGAAATACTGGAAATGCTGGTTGATTATCTTAAGCACTTTGTCTCCACTTTCCACCTAGAACGCGGTGTGGTCCGCGTTTCTATCAGCAGCGACAACGACTCACAGGACCTATTGGAGGCAATAGCGAACTTTCTGCTGCCCTATGCCACAGACCCCTACGTGCTGATCTGTGGCGCCTCCTTGAGCAACTATGGTGGGACCTTTGATCAGTCCCTGCTCTACCGCTCTGGGGGCAGGACGGTCACTCACAAAGTCAGCGACGTGATTAAGGGTCTGTTTGCTGACCCAACGGCACTTGCTGGCAGTCTGCTGCCGTGGAACCCAAAGATCACTCCAGAGCAGGTCCTGGTGAACGTTCCCGAATGAGGGCTGGCGGTGGACGGAGTGTTGCTGGCGCCCTCACTGCGGCACCACACCCTCCAGTGCCACTGCGGCAGCATTGCTTGCCGCCAGGAGCGTGTCCTGTGCCAGGTGGGCATAACGTTGGGTCATCGCACTGCTGCGGTGCCCAAGTAACTGCTGGACCTCATAGAGCGACCGTCCAGCGTTAATAGCAAATGACGCGAAGGAATGCCTCAGGTCGTGGATCCTCAATCCCTCCAAACCTGCTCGCTGCCTTGCCCAGTCCCAGGAATAATGAATGTTGGAATACGGTGCTCCTGTCTCTGGGTTAGCAAACATCCATCCCAACTCACCCACCTCCAACTGCCTACGGCGCAGAAGCACAAGAGCACTGTCACTCAAGGGCACATAACGCCTGTGACCGTTCTTGGAGAAAGGAATCAACCATTGGCGCTGTTGCCAGTCAACATTTTCCCAGCGGGCATCTAAGACCTCACGCTTACGGGCACCGGTAAGAAGCAAAAAGCAGACAATGCTCTCCAGTTCATGGTTCTTGCTTTGTCGCACCGCCGTCAGCAATCTCTGTGCCTCATCCGCACTCAAAAACCTTTCCCTGCTCTGCTCCACCTTGGGCAACGGCACCTTGAGGCAAGGGTTGTCTTTCACTCCTGGCACCTCCCACTCCAGCGCCAACTTGTAGCAGTGACGCAGTAGCACCATCACCCGATACACCGTTCCTGCTGCCAAACCTGATTCCAACTTGGTTACCTGAAACGCCATAACATCAGTTCTGCTGATTTGATCCATTGCCTTCTCACCAAAGGCAGGAATCAGGTGACACCTCAGCAGGGACGCATCCCACTTCCAACTGCGCTTACTTACCTTGAGGAATGGCAGCAACTGCTCATCAGCAAATTGCGCAAAAGTTGGCACTGAGCGCAGATCCTGGCGCTCCTGCGACGGATCATTACCCAGTGCCACCTCCGTGCGGTGCTGATCTGCCATCCGTCTTGCTTGCCCCAGCGACAGATCCCGCAGGTCACCAAGACGTAACTGACGCCTTTGACCACGGGCACTCACATACCTCAAATACCAGGTGCGACCGCCTGTGCTCCTAACCTCCAGCAGCAAACCACGGCAAATACTGTCGCGGTAGTCCACCTTCCGCATTCCTTTTGAGCACTCCAAGGTGCTCAAAACCTGAGGACGCAAAGCAAGAACGGGCACGGAACCGCAGATCATTTATATTTGATAGTAAAACTGTCAGTCAAGCCAGCCTTGCCCTCATACGACCCTCAGGCGCAGGCGGTCTCCGCTCTACGCGCTGCTCGTTTTGCTCTCAACTGGTCTCAGGCAGACCTGGCAACCGCCTCTGGCGTCAGCGAGGTTTCCATTGCCCGTATGGAATCTGGTGCCCTCAGTCCGCGCCTGAGCACCATCAGCAAGATCCAAAACGCCTTGGAGGTAGCAGGTGTCTCCATCACCCTCAACCAACCACCAGGCGGTTACTCCCTGGCGCTCACCCAAGACGCCGTTGCCACCAGCAGACGCCGCTACGGCATCAAGGCACCCAAAGCAGGACCTGAGCAGGACGGTTTAACCACGGGCACCACCACAGCAAAAGCAGGTCAGCAGCACGACACTCCACATCCAAGCGTCCTCCCCTGACACACCCCATCACCACACCTCAAAGCAGGACTCAGGCAGGTCACAACCAACCGCACCACATTCAGCGCAAGTAGCAAGACAGGAGCAACAGAGGCACCCACACCGGCAAACCCAGTCAGGCAAAGGTCTTGTGACAGCTATCCTGGCTTTTTGTAGCGTACTCCTGGCTTTTATGACAGGTCAGCTATCAGCTCCCTTTCTCAACCATTCAAGGCTCCGGCGCAGCACCTGACTCTTTCGTTGGGACATCCGGGGTTGACACCATCCTGATTCAAAACGTTCGCAAGCCTGTTTTCCTTGGTGCTCAAGCAGACAACGACGTCATTCAGTTCACTAGCTTCACGGATCTTGTTTCTGGCTATACCCTCAAAGGCGGTCAGGGTAATGACACGTTTACTGCATTAGGTCCTATTGGATTTGGCACAAACATTTCAAACAGTCTAATCAACGGCAATGCCGGAAACGACCTGATTGATTTGTCCCTGGTTTCCAGCAGCTCCGTTTTTGGCGGTCAAGGCAACGACACATTCCTTGCAGATTTGAGCAATACCGTTCTTAACGGGAACGCTGGAGCAGACACCATAAATGTTTTTTCCGCTGTAGCTTCTTCTGTCTTTGGCGGACAGGGCCTTGACAGAGTCAATGTCAGCGGCAACCTCACCGATGTCGTTGTTCAAGGCGATAAGGATAATGATACAATCGTAATTAACAACGTAGCGGGATTAACTAGGGAGACTCTGGAAAACCGAGGCCGTTTGCGGGACAATAACCCTGTGATCGCAGGCCAGGACTGGGTTGATGGGCGGCAAGCAGCTTGGCTTCTCTGATTACGAGCTCACCACAGCCAAGAAGCAGACCAAACG
>JAHLYR010000055.1 GCA_025128025.1 Synechococcus sp. CS-1330 | reverse complement strand
CTCCAGGGCTCTACAGACATCAGCAACGGTTTGGCCTTGGCTAAGCAGTTGTTCCGCGGTGCGCAGCTTGCGGATGATCTGTACACCTTCGGAGAATCCTGCGGCTACGGGGATGTGGCGTTTAATTTTCACGGGGCTTCTCCTGGCCAAGTCTGGCCGGTAGGCAAGCTCTCATAAGGGCTGGTTAAGTTTCTGGGGTCCACGTCACAAGCGGAAGACCTGCGGGCTAGGCAAAGTGCGCTGCCGCCAGCCTGAAAAAATTCTTCTCCCTCCTGATCTCGTGTTTTTCCTTGCGCAGCCAGGCCAGCTCAGCCCTTTCCTCGCTGGTGAGCTGACCCTGTTCAGGGGGGGGCACAGTCACCGCGATCGATTCGAGCCTGCCTCACCCACTTAGCGAGGCTGCTGTTGGGCAGTCCCAGCAGCTGCTCCGTGAGACGGCGTCTTGTATTGGTCAGAATGCTCATCGATGGACAGTTTGAGGGTCATGGCGTGACTTCTATCGACCTGTCCACGAAACCTGGGCAACTCCAACCAGGTCTTCCTCTATTTGTAGAGCCGCCAACCGCATCTCTTAGAACAGCATCTCTCAGCCGATCCGCCGCAGCGACGGTCCCTGGCTGGGTTGAATCTGGGCCGGTAGCTGCTGGCTGCTGATCGACTCCAGGGTGGTCATGTTGTAGCTGGTGTAGGTCGTGCGTCCCGCGCTATCACCCTGGGGCCAGAAGGCATCAATCACGGTGAGGGTCTGCACCGGAGCCGTGCTGTCCTGCAACCGGCGGCGCGGACCGCTGCCCAGGGCTCCGAGGTTGAGCAGGTCCAGTTGACCCACCCGGCCTGGGAAGAAGGCGTGATGGTGCCCGCTGATGTAGGCATGGGCTCCGGTGCGCTCCATCAGCTGGCGCAAGGCTTCGCTCTGCTGCAACACCTCGCCAGGCCGGTCCCGGCCCTGGCCTACGGCCAGCAGCGGCAGATGGCCAAGCACCAGCCGCAACCGGGCCGATTGGGCCTCGGGGCTGCGCAGCTGGCGCTCGGCCCAGGCCACCTGTTCGGCGGGCAGGGCGGCCGAGGAGGCATCCCACACCAGTAGGAAAAGGTCGTGCTGACGCACGCTGTAAGCGAAGGGAAAGCGGCTGGCATCAACAAATTTCAGCCCCAGGGCGTTCTGCTGGCCGCGCCAATAACGCTCGGCTTCCTGGCGATCGAGCTTAAATATGTAGTGGCCCGCAGAGCGGGCGGAAGAGGCGTCGTGGTTGCCCATGGTGATCGCCACCGGCAGCCCGGCCCGCTCCAGAGGTGCCAGCAGTTGGCGGTGGAAGGAGGCCCACATGGCACTCAGATGCACGCGGCTGAGCCCCTGCTTCTGCCCGGCCACCATGTCGCCGCCGCAGAGCACCAGATCGGGTTTCCAGCTGGGAATCAGCTCGACAGCTCGCAGAACCTCCGGCAGATAGCTGGTGGAGCCGTAGCTGCTGTTGAGATCGCTGATCGCCACCAGGCGCAGGTCGCCCCGGGGCGGCAGCAGCGGTTTGGCACCTCCCCTAGGGGCGGCAGCGGCATCAGGGCGCAGGCCTGATACCGCTAAGGCGGCCACTCCCAAGCCAGCCAAGCTGAGGAAGCCACGTCGGGAGACGAAGGCACCAGGCCAGGTGACCATCGGCCAGGTCACCATCTTCGCCGTGCTGCGCTGGAACATGCCCATGGTTTTGCGCCCCGCTCAGACCGACAGGCGCCAGAGCAAGGTGCCGTGGGCCGTGGCTCGCAGCACACAAAGGGCCGCCAGGGCCATGCAAAGGGGGCAGTGGGTAATCGACAAAGAATCGATGCCGCATCGGCCTCCAGCCTGGCAGCCCAATCCAATTTCAGGCGAGGTGGAGCCAAGACTGCTGAAATAACGCCATGAATCAGCGCCCGGCTCCCGTCCAGGCGCCCCCCCTGGAGTCGGTAGTGCTGCGCCTGAGCGAATTGAAGCTGCCCCTCGACCACAGCGAGGCCGACTTGGCGGCGGCAGTGCTGAGGCGCTTGCGGCTCGCCCCCGATCAACTACTTGGTTTGCGGCTGGTTAAACGCAGCGTTGATGCCCGCAAGAGCGCGGCGATCACCCTCGTTTACAGCCTCGATCTGGATTTGGACCTTGATGCCCGGGCCGAGGCCCGGCTCCTGAAGCGCTTTGCCGGCGACCCCCACCTGCGACCCAGCCCCGACACGACCTATCACCCCGTCGTAATCGGAGCCAACGCAGGCAAGATGCGACCAGTGGTGGTGGGAGCTGGTCCCTGCGGCTATTTCGCGGCCCTGCTGCTGGCCCAGATGGGGTTTCGTCCCCTATTGCTGGAGCGGGGCAAGGCGGTCAAGCAGCGCAGCTCCGACACCTTCGGCTTTTGGAAGGGGAGCGCTGACTTCAATCCCGAATCCAATGCCCAATTTGGCGAGGGTGGCGCTGGCACCTTCTCCGACGGCAAGCTTTACAGCCAGGTGAGCGAAGCCAAGCCCTACGTGCGCAAAGTGCTTGAAGAGCTAGTTGCCGCAGGCGCTAACCCTGACATCCTCACTCTGCACCACCCCCACATCGGCACCTACAAACTGGCCACGGTGGTGCGGGGGTTGCGGCAGCGAATCGAGGCCCTAGGGGGCGAGGTGCGCTTTGAGTGCCGGGTAGACGGCCTGGAGCTAAATCCCGTGGACCGCTCCATCGAGGGCCTGCAGCTCGATAGTGGCGAACGAATTGTCGCAACCCAGGTGGTGCTGGCCCTTGGCCACAGCGCCCGGGACAGCTTTGAGATGTTGAAAACCGCCGGCGTGGCGATGCAGCCCAAGCCTTTCGCTGTTGGACTACGCATCGAACACCCCCAGAGCCTGATTGACAGGGCCCGCTGGGGGCAGGCCGCCGGCCACCCCCGCCTGGGCCCAGCTGAATACAAGCTGGTGCATCACTGCAGCGAGACGGCCAACTTGGGCCGCAGTGTCTACAGCTTTTGCATGTGCCCGGGGGGATTGGTGGTGGGGGCCACCTCGGAGCCAGGTCGAGTAGTCACCAACGGCATGAGCCAGCACACCCGCAACGAACGCAATGCCAATAGCGGCATCGTGGTGGGTATCGAGCTAGCCGACTTGACGCCCTACGGGGAAAGCGCCGACGATCCCCTCGCCGGAGTCGCTTTTCAGCGCCATTGGGAAGGTCGCGCCTTCGTTACAGGTGGCTCTAACTACCAAGCACCTGCCCAGCGGGTTAGCGATTTCCTCGCCAACCGCCCCAGTCAGGGCAGCGGCGGAGTGATTCCTTCGTACCAACCAGGAGTTTGCTACGGGAATTTGGCTGGCTGCCTACCGGACTTTGTACTGACAGCTATCCGAGAAGCCCTGCCCGCCTTCGAGCGCCGCATTCCCGGCTTCCTAATGGACGATGCCCTGCTCACCGGTGTAGAGACCCGCACCTCTTCGCCAGTGCGGCTACCCAGAGACGAAATAACCCTGGAGTGTGGCAACACCCCAGGGTTGTACCCAGCCGGCGAGGGGGCTGGTTATGCCGGCGGAATCCTCTCGGCAGCAATTGATGGCATCAAAGTGGCCGAACAGGTAGCCCTGTCGCTCACTCTTCCTCGTCCTCAGCCCCCAGTGGTACCAAGCGAATCTGTTTGCGACCCAACTTGATTTCGAACTCATCGCCAGGTTTGAGGTCAAGCATGCCGGTATAAGCCTTGCCGACCATCAGGTTGCCGTTGAACTGCACCTTGGTGTTAAAACTGAGCTTGCGGCCGCCTTTTCCGGTTTTGGCTGCACCGCCAAAATCGACGCCCTTAGCATTCAAGAGAGCCTCGTAGAAGGCTGTGAAGTTCAGCCGTTCCGAACCGTCTTTTTTGTGGGAGACATAGCCGCAGGCGCGAACCAAGTCAGACTTGCTCACATCCCCGAGTTCTTTGACCTTGGTGAGAAGGTCGGCACCAGTGAGCATCGATGATAATTATGCAACTCCTGCATTATTGCGCAGAAACAGGCTCGACTGCAAGCAAGGCGGCTTGAATTGAACGCGAATCCAGCTCGAAACAGTGCCAAGATTCAAGCCTGAGAAACAATGCCGCTCCACTGCACCGCCTTCACCTGATCGCGCCGCCAGGAGTGAAAAAGCAGTGGTTCGCTGGCTGTACAAAGAGGGCAGCTGCCAATTTGCGCCGTTGGCACCCCAAGTCGCTCTAGTTGGAGCTGGGCTGCGAGGCGAATATCAAGGCGGTCTTTCATAGGGTCTGGGTCAGCCTGCAGAGCGCCGCACTGACGCAACTGCTCTAGCAAAACAGGCAGCAAGGACGCATCAGGGCCGGCGCCTAGAGACGCCGCAACCTGTTCCGACACCAGCCGCTGCACCTGGTAGGAGCCACCGCTGATCGCTGGTCCTAGGGCCACCAGCAGCTCGGCCGGCCGACTGCCTCCATCCAGCAGCTGCTGCACGGCACGCTCGAGGATGCCACCTGCCACACCGCGCCAACCAGCGTGGCAAGCCGCCACCCGGCCAGTAGCGGGATCAGCAATCAGCACCGGGGTGCAGTCAGCGCCACAAGCCCAGAGGCTTTGGCCGCCCGCATCACTAACAAGACCATCGGCCTCGGGAAAGGGATCGGCGCAGGCCTGGCTGGCTGGTAAAACAACCGCGCTGTGCACCTGGCGTAGACGGTGCACACTCACCCCAGCGCTCACATAAGCCGCCAGCACCTCTGGCCCCCGTCCCTGCCATTGGCGTGTAAAAAAACCGTGCTCAAACGACTGAAGCAGGTCGCATTGGAGGTAGTAGCCGCCGTAGGTACCTACCCAGGTCCAACCGGGCAGGGAATTGAAGTCCCGGTCGGGACGATCAAAGGGGGGATCAACCGCTTCGGCCATCGTGAGGCATCAAGCGTCGGGAAGATCGCGCAGCAACCAGAAGCCCTCAAAGCGCTGGTCCTGCTCGCTGGCCTGAACGGCAAGAAACTGAAGGCCACCGGCTTGCTCTCGGGCGGCAGCAAAAGCGGCAGTGGCTACCTCTGCCTCCTCAGCCGGCAAGTTGGTGAGCAGCCAGCGATCCTCAAGGCCAGCCTCAAGCACTAGCTGCGGGCCGCTGACCTCAAGCCGCACGGGTTCGAGCCCAGCCAGCCAACCGGCCAGGGCCAGGGCCCTGGTGGAGCTGAATAGGCGAATTCCCGGCACTGGCAGCTCGGCAGACACCGCCTCTGGCAGGGGTACGAGTCCCGCAAAGCCAAGCTCCCACTCCGATGCAGCGGCCAGGACACCCAAGGGCAAGGTCGCCCAAGCCCAGCTGTCGCCCCGCGCCGCTTCTGGCAAGGGCACCGCAATCGGTCGCAGGGCCTGGGGGGGCGGGGCTAAGGGGCCTGCCATGTAGCCGGGCTCCTGGGGGTACACCAGGCGCTCCCGCTCCTGCAGCCAGCTCACTAGGGCGTAGGTACGGCGGCTGGCCACCAGCTCCAAGCCCAGGCCCTCCGCCGCCCGCTGCACCATGGTGCGCATCGAGGCACGCCAGCAGCGCAGCCGCCTCGGCGGCCCAAAACCCTGGGCAGCAGCAGCAGCCAACGCTGCCTCCAGAGCCTCCCTCAGCCAGATCGAATTAACGCTGGTGGCAGGGCAGGTCTGGGCCCAGCGGAAGGATTCGCTCGCTACCTCCCCTGGTCCGGGCACCTCAGGGGTGGAACAGATCAGCAGCTCCCAGCGCTTTTTGCCATCTTCATCAAGGATGGGACGGGAGTAGTAGTCGAGCTCCCAATCTGGAGCGGCCTGCTTCATCCGGCCCCTTGTTCTTGCTGGCGCAGCACGGAGCGAGCCCGGTTGGCCCGCTCTGGAGCCTCAGCCATCACCTTGTCGCGATCGATCAGCAGCTCACCGGGCTGTCCCTCGAGAAGGGCGGTATTGAGGGCGATGCGGCCTCGGCCCGGATCCAGCTCGGTGATTAGGGCCTTGACCCGGTCTCCCTGGCCAAAAACCTCACGCAGGTCCCGCAGCTGACCACCACTAATTGCCGATTGGTGCAACAAACCGCTCACACCGCCTAGATCGACAAACAAGCCATAGGGCTTAATTGCCACGACCTGGCCTTCGACCAGCTGACCCACCTCCAGGTTTTGGAACAGGGCTGCAGTGGCAGCTTTCTTCTCCGACAGCACCAGCTTGCGGGTCTCTGGATTGACCTCTAGGAAAGCGGCTCCAAGGGTCTTACCTACCAAAGCCTCATGGTTTTCACCCTCCTGCAGCTGGGAGCGGGGGATGAAACCGCGCAATCCCTCAAGTTCACAGGTGACACCACCGCGATTGAAGCCATTCACTTTGACCTGCACCACCTTGCCCTCCTTCTCCAGAAGCCTCACCTTCTCCCAGCTCTGGCGCAGGGCCAAGGCACGGGCGCTAATGGTCACCATGCCATCGGCGTTTTGCTCGCCGGTGACGAGCACATCCACCTCAAGCCCCTTCGGGAAGGTCTCCTTGAGGTTGGTGATCACCCCCAGGCCGCACTCTTTCTTAGGCATGAAACCCGGCGCCTTGCCGCCGATGTCCACATAAACGCCATCGCTTTCGACACCGATCACGGTGCCGCGCACCACCTCTCCAGTGGTGCCATGGGGCTCATGGTCGTCGAGAGCTGCCAGAAAGGCTTCTTCGTCAAAGTCGAAATCGTCGACGCTCCGGGCCGCGGGCTTGGTGCTGGGCTCTCCGGCAACAGCAGCCTTCGCAGTCCGCTTCTGACTCGGGTCAGGGCCCAGAAGATCGGCCATGGTGAGGCCCTCCATGGCCCCCAGGTCAAACAACTCGTCGTCGTTTCGGGCGGGAGCGGCGGCAGGTGAAGCAACCCGGTTAAGGGGAGCGAGCTGAGAGGGAGCCTGGGGAGCTGAGGCAAGGGCAGGCTCAGTCGCAGCCGGCGGCGGGGCGGGCTCGTCCTTGCGGATCATCAACACCTGGGGCGGCTTACGCAGGGGCGCCTGCGGCTGGGGGCGTGCAGGGACTGGGCGCGCAGGACCAGGGGGCACGGGCCGGGATGAGGATGAGGGCGGTTGACTGCCGGTACCGGCCATCTCCACTAAGGGCTGAGAGCCCCACACTGTAGTGATCAGTTCAAAAGAAATGCCCCAGCAGCGCCACCTTGAGCAGCTGGCCTGGCCGCAGGTTCAGGAGCTCGCAGCCCAGCCGGGAAGCACGGTTGTCTGGCCCTGGGGCTCGGTCGAGCAACACGGCCCCCAGCTGCCGCTCGGAACGGATGGCCTGTTTGCCGAACGAGTGCTGGACGCAGTTTTGGCAGCGCTGGAGCCAAGCCTGCCGATCGTGCGGCTGCCGCTGCAGAGCATCGGCTTCTCCCCCGAGCACCGTGGTTTCAGTGGCACCATCAGCCTCCCCCCCCAGGTCCTGATCAAGCAACTGGTGGCTGTGGGCCAGGAACTGGCCAGCACAGGTTTTCAGCGCCTGGTGTTGTTTAACGGACATGGAGGCCAAATATCCCTGCTCCAGACCGCCGCGCGCCAGCTGCGGGCGGAGCGGCCCGAGCTGGCCGTGCTGCCCTGCTTTTTATGGAGTGGTCCCGAGGGGATCGCCGAGCTGATCCCCGAGCCGGAGCGCTCCGACGGGCTGCACGCGGGCCTGGCGGAAACCAGCCTGATGCTGCACCTTGCCCCCCAGCTCGTGGGCGAGCAGCGCCCCTGCGATGGCAAGCGAGGCGAGGCCATCCCTGCGGGCTGGAGCCTGGAAGGGGCCGCCCCGCTTGCCTGGCTCAGCCAGGAACTCAGCCTCACCGGAGTGGTTGGCGACGCCCGCGGCGCTTCTGCAGCCCTGGGAGCCCAACTTTTTGACCGGTTGGTGGCAGGTTGGCAGCACCGCTTCGAAACCCTGCTGGCCAGCCCCTGGCCAGGCCTAGGGACGGTCAGGGTTCGGTAGGGAGTGGTTACAGTCTCAAGATCAGATCCATCAGCGCGGCTGCCATGACAACCCTTGCTCCTGTCAATGTTTCCGAGGCGTTTCCAGCAGACCAACTGCCCGACTTCAGCACTGATACCTACAAGGACGCTTACAGCCGCATCAACGCGATCGTGATTGAAGGCGAGCAGGAAGCTCACGACAATTACATCTCTATCGGTGGGCTGCTCCCCGACCAAGCTGAGGAGCTAGCCAGGCTGGCCCGCATGGAGCTGAAGCACATGAAAGGCTTCACAGCTTGCGCCAACAACCTCGGCGTCACTGCTGACATGCCATTTGCCAAGGAGTTCTTCTCGCCTCTGCACAACAACTTTCAGAAGGCTTTAGCTGAAGGCAAGGTCACAACCTGCCTTTTGATTCAAGCCATTTTGATCGAAGCATTTGCCATTTCGGCATATCACATCTATATCCCTGTAGCTGATCCCTTCGCGCGTAAGATCACCGAAGGGGTTGTCAAAGATGAATACACCCACCTTAATTACGGCCAGGAATGGTTGAAAGCCAACCTTGAAACCGTGCGAGGAGAGCTGGAGCAGGCAAACCGTGAAAACCTGCCCTTGGTGCGCAAGATGCTCGAGCAGGTCGCAGGCGACGCGGCTGTTCTGCAAATGGACCAGGAGGATTTGATGGCCGATTTCCTCACCTCCTATCAAGAGGCTCTGCTCGAAGTGGGCTTCACCTCCAGGGAGATCGCCAAAATGGCTGCTGCCGCATTGATCGGCTGAAGCCTGCCTGCCAGGCGTGTCGTGGCAAGATGTAGCGTCCGCGACATCCTCTGGGGTTGCCCATGTTCGGCCTGATCGGTCACTCCACAAGTTTCGAGGCTGCCCGTGAAAAGGCTCGCACTCTTGGCTTTGAGGAGTTTGCCGAAGGTGACCTCGATGTTTGGTGTAGTGCCCCTCCCCAACTGGTGGAGCATCTTCAGGTCACCAGCGCCACAGGCAAGACCATAGAAGGGGCCTACATCGACTCCTGCTTCGTGCCAGAAATGCTGAGCCGGTTTAAAACCGCTCGCCGCAAGGTGCTCAGCGCCATGGAGCTTGCCCAAAAAAATGGTATCGATATCACTGCTTTGGGCGGTTTTACCTCGATCATTTTTGAAAATTTCAACCTGCTCAAGGAGCAGCAAATCCGCTCCACCACCTTGGAATGGGAGCGATTCACTACCGGAAACACCCACACCGCCTGGGTGATTTGTCGCCAAGTGGAAACCAATGCCCCCAAACTCGGTATCGATCTGAGCCAAGCCCGGGTCGCAGTCATCGGGGCTACCGGCGATATCGGCAGCGCTGTATGCCGCTGGCTGAGCCAGCGCACTGGAGTGAAGGAGCTTTTATTGGTCGCCCGCCAGCCCCAACCCTTGCTGGACCTCCAGCAGGAGCTGGGCGGCGGCCGGATCCTCAAGCTGGAGGAGGCCCTAGCGGAAGCCGATGTGGTGGTTTGGGTGGCCAGCTTGCCCCAAACGCTGAGCATCGATGCTGCCAGCCTTAAGTCGCCCTGCCTGATGATCGACGGCGGCTACCCGAAAAACCTAGACACCAAGGCCAGTGGCAACGGCATCCATGTATTGAAGGGCGGCATCGTTGAGTTTTTCAGCGACATCACCTGGCAAATGATGGAAATGGCTGAAATGGACAATCCCAAACGTCAGATGTTTGCCTGTTTCGCCGAGGCCATTCTGCTGGAGTTCGAAGGGATCCACACCAACTTCAGCTGGGGGCGCAACAACATCAGCCTCGACAAGATGGATCTGATCGGTGCCGCTTCCCTGCGCCATGGCTTCCAAGCCCTAGGGCTGTCCGCCCAGATCGATCCCACCCCGGCCCTGACTACTGCCTGAATACCTTTCGTCCCCTTGCCCATCCCCGCCATGGCCCGCCGCGCCTTGCTGGAGTTCGAAAAACCCCTAGTTGAGCTCGAAGAGCAGATCGAGCAGATTCGCCAGTTGGCTCGTGACTCGGAGGTGGATGTAAGTCAGCAGCTGCTGCAGCTCGAGACCCTGGCTACCAGACGTCGCAAAGACATCTTCGATGCCCTGACGCCCTCCCAGAAGATCCAGGTGGCCCGCCACCCCCAGCGGCCCAGCACCCTGGATTACATCCAGGTGATTACTGATGAGTGGCTGGAGTTGCATGGCGACCGCCGTGGTAGTGACGACCGGGCCCTAGTGGGTGGGGTTGGCAGGATCGGTGAGCAGGGTGTGGTGCTGCTCGGACATCAAAAAGGCCGCGACACCAAGGAAAATGTCGCCCGCAACTTCGGCATGGCATCCCCAGGGGGCTATCGCAAGGCGATGCGGCTGATGGAGCACGCCGATCGCTTTCGCTTGCCGATCTTGAGTTTCATCGATACGCCCGGGGCCTACGCGGGGGTGCTGGCCGAGGAGCAGGGGCAGGGTGAAGCGATCGCCGTCAATCTGCGTGAGATGTTCCGGCTGCGGGTGCCGATTCTTGCCACGGTGATCGGCGAAGGCGGGTCTGGTGGCGCCCTGGGCATTGGCGTAGCCGACAGGCTGCTTATGTTCGAGCACAGCGTTTACACAGTGGCCAGCCCAGAAGCCTGCGCCTCGATCCTGTGGCGGGACGCAGGCAAGGCCTCTACTGCCGCTGAGGCTCTCAAGATCACAGGCCCCGATCTGCTGAAGCTCGGCATCGTTGACCTGGTGTTGCCCGAGCCTTCCGGCGGCAACCACTCGGCTCCTCTGCAGGCAGCTGAAACTTTGAAATCTGCCCTACTCGAGCAACTCAGCGAACTGCAGGGCCTAAGTGAATCCCAATTGATCGAGCAGCGCTACGCCAAATTCCGCCGCATGGGAAGGGTGCTCGACAGCGAGTCCCCAATTGCCTCCCCCAGCTCTTAAGATTTGCTTTATGTCCCGTTACCTCCCTGAAACTGCCTTTGCCTGATTCAGCACCTGTTGCTCTGATCACCGGCGCCTCCCGAGGCATAGGTGCCGCAGCAGCCCACAAGTTTGCCGCTGCCGGCTACGACTTACTCCTGCTGGCCAGGAGCACTGCCGACCTCGAGTCGCTCACAACGGCTCTAAAGCCCACTGGCAGGAGAGTCGAATCCATCAGCCTCGATCTGGCCGAGCCAGCCGCTATTGCTCCCGGATTGGAAGACCTCTGCAACCGAGGCCTCACCCCTACGGTTGTGATTAACAATGCCGGCGTTGCTTATACGGGCTCCCTGGCAGAGATGCCCTTGGAGCAATGGCAACGGTTGATGCAGCTGAATCTCAGTGCTGTATTTCAGGTGTGCCAGTCGCTGCTACCTAGCCTCAGGCAGGCTGGCGGTGGGCAGATCATCAATGTCAACAGCCATGCAGCCCACCAAGCATTCCCCGACTGGGGCGCTTATTGCGTTAGCAAGGCAGCTCTCCTTGCCCTCAGCCGATGCCTTGCCGTCGAAGAACGCCCCTTTGGCATACGGGTGAGCACCCTCACCCTTGGTGCGGTGAATACGCCTCTCTGGGAGAGCGAAAACGTCCACAGCACGTTCGATCGCCGTGCCATGCTTGATGTTGAAAGGGCATCTGAAGCCCTGCTGTACTTGGCCCAACAGCCAGCCACCTCAGTGGTGGAAGATCTCACCCTCATGCCGGCCGCCGGCGCGCTTTGAGCCCTCCTATGACTTCCACCCTGCCGTCCAGCATTCCTTCGCGCACCATTACGCCCGATTCTGCTCCCCTGCCCATAAGTTTGCGAATCCGTGAGCGTCTTGACGCGGCAGGAGTTGCTTACCTTGCAAACGACAACATCGCCGACCACCTGCGCGATGGTGAGCTTGAGCAATTGGAGATTGAGGTCGCGGGCAAGGTTCGCGAATTGCTGCGTAGTCTCGTCATCGATATAGACAAAGATCACAACACCGAGGAGACAGCTGAGCGTGTCGCCCGGATGTACCTCCACGAAGTTTTTAAGGGGCGCTACCACGAGCAGCCCAAGATTGCCAGCTTTCCAAATGTCAAAAAGCTGGATGAAATTTATACGGTTGGCCCCATTACCGTTCGTTCAGCCTGTTCACACCACTTGGTGCCCATTCTGGGCAATTGCTGGATTGGCATCAAGCCTGGTGATCGGGTAATTGGTCTATCCAAGTTCTCTAGAGTTGCTGATTGGGTATTCTCAAGGCCCCATATTCAGGAAGAAGCTGTAATGATCTTGGCCGATGAGATCGAGCGCCTCTGCGAGCCCCAGGGTTTAGCGATTTTGGTAAAAGCTCAGCACTACTGCATGAAGTGGCGTGGTGTGAAGGAGCCCCAAACCAGCATGGTCAATTCTGTGGTGCGGGGCGATTTCCGCTTAGATCCCAGCCTCAAGGCTGAATTCTTCGAGCTGGTCAAGCAGCAGGAGTGCATGCTTTCCACCTAAGGCCAAAGCCTTAGAGGAAAGCCACCATCCCACGCAAACCAACCTCAGGGTTTGCTGCCAACTGGTCCAATGGCCGGCGAAGCCTGCCGGCTAGAGCCCCCACCTTGGGCTGGCACTGCTACCACCACCATTACCTGGGCAGCTACGTCTTGAAGTTGCAAGACGTAGCTGGGCCCTGCTGCGCCTTCAATCAGCAGCCACTGGTTGGCACCCGGGCTACGCCGGTACCAGTGAAACGCCGAGGCTGGTAATGCGGCCAGTACGTCGGCGACGGCCGTGGCCTGCAGTACTGCACCCTGCACGGCTTCACCCTGCAGCACCAGCTGCTGCAAACCATCGATCTGCTGCTGAACAGCACTCTCCTGTTGCAGATCCGTATTGATCTGCTGGCGCAGGGCACGGATCTGGGACTGGGGGTCGGCACTCACCCCTGGTACGCAGGAAAGCTGGCCATCCACCAGCTGGCAGCCCACTAGGTCCTGGGCCTGGACCGGTGCCAGCAGGGCTAGTCCTAAACCCGAGCCCATGGTCAACGCCAGGGCCCAGTGGGACGGACGAAGGAGGGCAGATCTACGAAACAAACCCATCAAGAAAGGGCAAGACCCACTGATCTTGACTGGGAAGGGCCAGCGAGGCCAGCAACCTGTACCGCAGCCACTAGTGCTGCAACCTGATCGAGATCCTTATCCCCTGGGCTTCGCTCCACGCCGCTGGAGGCATCGAGGCCGGTGGGGCACAGCTGGTTCAGTAGTTCCGGCACCCGGTCGGCCCGAATGCCCCCTGCCAGCCACCAGGGAAGAACTGGCGTAAAACCTTGCAGCCACTTAATCGGGATGCGGTGGCCCGTGCCACCCAACTGGTCGGGCACCCAGGCATCGAGAAGCAGGGCATCCACCACCAGGGCGTAGTCAACGGCCCGCTGCAGATCCTCCGGCCTGCGAATCCTTAGGGCTTTCCAGATCTCACAGCCAAGGCGGGAGCGCAGCTGGCCGCAGAGCTGGGGTGTTTCTGAGCCGTGCAACTGCACCACAGCATGACCCTGTCCCAGCTCTAGTTGGGGCCACTGCTGCTCGAGCGGATCGGCCACTACCAGCACACCGCGGCAGCCAGGCGCCGCTGACCGCATCGCCGCAAAAAGCGCCTGACGGCGTTCAGCCTCAAGGAAGCGAGGCGAGCCTGGCACCCCGATCACGCCTATCGCATCGACCCCCAGTTGAGCCATCGCTGCGGCCTGGTCCGGATCCCGCAACCCACAGATCTTCAACAGGGGGGGCGCCATGGCGAGGGCAAAGGCTATCGCCCCTTTCTAGGATCAGACACCAAGACAAAGGGCAGTGGGAGAAGGCTGGCAGATTTTCAAAATTCGGGGCATCCCCCTACGCATCCACCCCAGTTGGTTTGTGATCTTGGTGCTTGCCACCGCGGCCTTCCAACAGCACTACAGCCTCACCCTCAAGGATCCGATGAGCGGCGCGGTGCTCTGGGGCCTGGGGTTGGTTACGGCAATGTTGCTGTTCGTTTCGGTGCTCCTGCACGAATTGGGCCACTCCTTGGTGGCCCTGGCCCAGGGGGTGGAGGTGCGCAGCATCACATTGTTCCTGCTCGGCGGCGTGGCCAGCGTGGAGCGCGAGTGCAGCACCGCCCGCGGCGCCCTGCTGGTGGCAGCTGCTGGCCCTGCCGTAAGTCTGGTGCTGGGTGCGGGCCTGCTGGCAGCGACCCATCCAGCAGCCCATATCTCGCCTCTGCTGGGCGCCATGGTTTCAGAACTGGGCACCCTCAACATGGTGCTGGCCCTGTTCAACCTGCTGCCCGGCCTACCGCTGGATGGGGGCCTGATTGTGAAGGCCCTTGTGTGGCAGGCCAGCGGTAGCCAGCGGCGCGGCGTGGAAGTGGCCAACAGCTGCGGGCGCTTCCTTGCCCTGCTGGCCATCGGCATGGGCACCGTGCTGCTGCTGCGCGGAGGGGGCCTCAGCGGCGCCTGGTTGATGCTGCTGGGCTGGTTTGGACTTGGGGCCTCGCGCAACCAGCGCCAAATGCTTGCCCTACAGCAAACCCTCAACGAACTAAAAGTAAGGGATGCGGCTGGGCGGCGATTTCGGGTGCTGGAGGCGGCAGGTCGGTTGCGGGAACTAAGCCAGATGCGTGTCTCCCAAGCCAGCGAGGTCGACCAGGGCGACTGGCTGCTGGTGTGCGATCGCGGCCGCTGGCAGGGCTTTATCGACGACAAGCCGCTTCAACAACTTCCAGTGCAGCGTTGGGATACGGACAGCATTGGCGACCACATCCAGCCCCTCTCGAGCCTGCCCTCCATCCGGGAGTCGGCACCGCTGTGGCAAGCGGTGCAGCAATTCGAGGCCAGCGGCCGCAACCGGCTGCTGGTGCTAAGCCCCGCCGGACTCCCCTGCGGCACCATCGAACGCCCCGAGCTCGGTGAGGCGGTGCTTGCCAAGTTGGGGCTGCGCCTGCCCGCTCCCATGCTCGAGGCGGCCCGTCGCCAAGGCACCTATCCACTTGGCCTGGCCCTAGCCCAGGTGGTGCGCTCCATGGTGGCCTCTGGTGAAGCAAGCGAGGAGGGGCCAGCCAACGCCAGCCAGTAATTGGCCTCGGTCGCTGCAATCCGTTCCCATTCCTCGCTGCTGAGGGGGATGGTCCTGTTACCTGCAGCCGCCGCAGGCAGCTCAGCTTGGGCCGCTTGAATCAAACGCAGCTCTAGCTCAGCGCGGTCTACGGGCAGAACTGGCAATTGGGGTGGCGGCCCGCCAAACACAAGCTTCCATAAATCGGCGGGGGGCTCCAAAAGAATCGAGCCGTGCTGCAGCAGGCAGCCGCGGCGCCAGAGCTGGGCGCTGCCTACCCGCTTGACGCCGCTGGCGTGCCCTAGATCGGCAGCCGTACTGGTGGCAAAGCAGCTGCTGGGTTGTGGGCTGGCGGCCTGGCGGCCTGGCTGTAATGGCAGGCCCAACGAGGAAAAGCAATTGACAAGCCAGGCGCATGCGCGGCCGTAGGTCTGCAGACGCGACAGGGGGGGATCAGGCCACACCAGGGCGTAGGTGAGCTCTCCGGCGTGGAGCACGGCACGGCCTCCACTGGGTCGCCGCACCAAATCGATCACCCCGGCCGCTGCCAGCTCCTGCCAATGGGGTTCTATGCAGCGCTGGTGAAACCCCAGCGACAGGGTTGGGCGCTGCCAGGTGTAGAGCCGAAAGGCCGGTGCCCGTTGGTCCAGCAGCAGGCTGTCTATCGCCATCTGCCTGGCTCCCGGATGGCAGCTGCTGGGTAGCAGCCGCATGGCTGGGAGGGGAGATGCTGGAGAGTGATCCATTGCGCCAGGTTGCCCGGATGTTGTGGAGCCTGTTGCCCTATCTGCCCCTGGGCCTGCTGGCGGGTCTGCTGTCAGGGGTGCTGGGCATCGGCGGTGGGCTGGTGTTTTCACCCCTACTGCTGCTAGCCGGACTTGATCCGCACCAGGCCCTGGCCACCAGCACCCTGGCGATCGTGCCCACCACCCTGGGTGGCACCTGGGCCCACCTGCGCAACCGCAGCCTTCCCTGGCGTGGGGGCTTGACGATTGTGCTGGGTGCAGGCCTCGGTGCAGGCCTGTTCAGCCAGGTGGGGCTAGTGCTGCATGGCTGGATGTTGCTCGCAATGCAGGCGTTGATGTACGGAGGGCTGGCCTTGAGCTTTCGCCCCCCGTCGGCGCAGGCTGCCATAGATACCCCCAGCTTGAATCTGGCGGGTTTGGCAGCCACGGGCATGGTCGCAGGCATGGCCACTGGCTTGCTTGGTCTCGGCGGTGGCCTGGTGATGGTTCCCTTGATGGTGCAGCTGATGCAGGTGCCAATTCACCTGGCAATCCGCTTCAGCACCCTGGCGGTGCTCACCTCGGCCTCAGTCGCCTCAACCACCTTCCTGCTGGATGGCCGAGCGCTGCTGCCAATCGGGATGCTCTTAGGGGGCACCGCAGCTGTTGCCGCCCGCTGGTCGGCCGCCCGACTGGATCGGGTCAGCGACGGTCAGCTGACGTGGCTGCTGAGGGCTTTAACCCTCCTACTTGCGCTGGACAGCGGTCGCAGGGCCCTGGCACTACTACTGAGCCGCCCCGGCTGAAAGGGGCGCCCAGAATCCTCCATCGAGCTCGTAGCCAAGCACCGCTGCCATCTGGGCTAAGCCCTGGCGGCAACTCAAGCCGTGCAGGCGCGCCCAGGCGTCAAGGCTAAAAAGCCTGTGGGTGATCCAAAGCTCCAGGGACTCTGGGGCAAAACGGATGCCCTCCGTGCGGCTGAATTGGTGGGGCAGCACCATCGCCACGTGGCGGGTGAGTTGGCCGCCGCCTCGCTCCAGCAACAGGGGCAGCCAGGGAGCTTCGGCATCGGCGCGCAGGGACCAAAGCCGCAACTCGGCAATTTCTGACAGCTCCCGGGGGTCGTCGTCGGCACGGGGCCAATTGAAGTGAAGCTCCAAGGAGCCAGCCTGCTGGACAAGGGCCTCAGGGCTAAGGCTGAACCAGGGCTGGAGAGCTGCAAGATCCAACTGGTGGATCTGGCTCTCGGAAATCTCCACAGGGGCCATCAAGAGCTGTGACAGCAGGGCGGGGCAAGCTGGACCGTAGCCACCTAAGGGCAAAGAATGGGGCGAATCCAGTTGCTTGCTGCCCTCCCATGGTTTCCACTCTCAGCCAGGCCGAAGTGCTGATTGCCCTGGTGGTGGCCGCCCATGCGGGCGTGCTGGCAGTTCGCCTCTGCTTCAGCCTTTACAAAGCCTGATGAAGCTGGCGATTACTTCCTGGCAAGTCTTACCCCTTGGCAAGTCGGGCCTGGCCAGCTAAAAATGTCCAGGCCCCAGCGGGGTTTGATACCTCGTTGCTCCCATGCCGCCTCTCGCTCCAACCAGCTCTCAGGCCAGGCAAAAATCGCCCTTGAGGCGAGAGAGGAAGCCGCGTTCTGGCGCCCAGTCCAAGCCTGCCTCGCTTCCCAAGCCGGCCTCTCAGCCCGATCCACAGATAATCTCTGGCGGCGAAGCAGCAGCACGGCAAGCTCTCTCAACTGAGCGGCAGGAATTGCTCTGCAGCGTGATCGGCCTGGCTCTCAAGGTTGGCCTTGTTGTGGTAGCTGGCGTGAGCCTGGTGCGCCTTGCCTCCGCTTATCAGGAGCGTATGGAGCGCCAGGGTGAGCTCTCGGCGGTGCTCGACCTTGAACGGGCCAAGCTCTCCAAAGCACGCGAACGCTTTGACCATCTCTTCATGGTGGAAGGGGAGCAGCGGCTGATCCGCGAGCAAAACCAGTGGATTGCCCCCAATCGCCTGCGGGTGGTTTGGCAGCAGGCCAACCCGTAGGTTGGGGCCCCTGTCTCAACTCACTTGATGGCCGCAACAGCAGCCGCCGGAACGGTTTTGATCACCGGCACTACCTCAGGGGTGGGCCTCAATGCCGCCAGTGCTCTCGCCAAACGCGGCTGGCATGTGGTGACGGCCAACCGTGATCCCGTTAAAGCCGCTGCTGCCGCAGCCAGCCTGGGGATTCCTCCAGATCAGCTCAGTCATCTGCGTTTTGACCTCGGCGATCTCGACAGCGTTCGGGTGGGAGTCGAAACATTGGTGGCGTCCCTGGGTCGCCCCTTAGACGCCTTAGTGATCAATGCGGCTGTCTACAAACCGCGGCTTAAGCAGCCCGAGCGCTCCCCGCAGGGCTACGAAATATCGATGGCCACCAATCACCTGGGGCACTTTTTACTGATTCAGTTACTGCTGGGCGACCTGCAGCGCTCAAGCCACCCCTCGCGGCGAGTGGTGATTCTCGGCACCGTGACGGCCAACTCCAAGGAACTGGGCGGCAAGATTCCGATCCCAGCTCCAGCCGACCTAGGCGACTGTGCCGGCTTCAAGGCCGGATTCAAGGCCCCTATCGCCATGGCCAATGGCAAGGCCTTCAAACCTGGCAAGGCCTACAAAGACAGCAAGCTCTGCAACATGATCACGACCCAGGAGCTGCATCGTCGTCTGCACGAAAGCACCGGCATCGTGTTCAGCTCGCTATATCCAGGCTGCGTTGCAGACTCGCCCCTTTTTCGCAGTACGCCGCGGGCGTTTCAAACAATTTTCCCTTGGTTCCAAAAAAATATCACTGGCGGATATGTAAGCCAGGCATTGGCAGGAGAGCGGGTTGGCCAGGTGGTGGCCGATCCAGAATTTTCCGCCTCAGGTGTGCACTGGAGCTGGGGCAACCGCCAAACCAAAGGGGGACAGCAATTCAGCCAGGAGCTCTCCGACAAGGCCAGCAACCCCGAAACGGCGCAGACCTTGTGGGAGGAATCAATGAAGCTGGTGGGGCTGACGCCGGTCTAGAAGCGGCGGCGGAAGGCATCGTCGCTGCGGCTGGATGCTTCTTCAGCGAGGCTCAATTTCCAGACGTTGCGGCTGAGGCGGCGGGCCTTGAGGCCGCCTCGCTCGACGGTTTCACTGGTGGGGCGGGCCCCAAGCAGCTGACTCACCTCGGAAGTGCTGAGCGGTGCCCCGGTCTGGACGGCCAGCTGGGTGAGCTCGAGCCGTTGGCGCAAAGCAGCCAGATCGGCCTGGCCCCCGTCTTCTGCCTCAGACCAAAGCCAGGGCAGGTCGTGGGCCGAACCGGCCATCTTCTGCATCAAGCCCATACCGATGAAAGCAAGTGCTTGCTCCGGCTTGACTCCCTGGGCCGCGGCCTGGGCCATCCATTCAGGCATCGGAGCACCGTTAACGGTGTCTCCGGCGGGCATGGGTTCGGCCTGGGCAGCCTGGCTGCGAGTAGAGCTGGAAGCGGTGCGGCGGGTGGCCATGGACGTCCCCTGAACGTTGCGCGGACGGTACCGGCTCAGCCGCAATGGGCAAGGGGCAGGGGGCTTCAGGGTTAGGATCCAGCCGCAGCAAAGCCGATGTGAGGGCTAGCTGTTCGAAGGATTTTCTCTTGCCATCCCGCCTTCCCTCCCGAGACGAACAGGCGTTGCGCCGGCGTCGGGAGATGGCGCTTGGCTCCAGCTCCAGTAGCGGCGCCCAGATCACTGGCACCCGGGTGGGTAACGACAGCTCGGGCGCCAGTTGTGTGATTACCACCGACAGCGAGGGCTCCCGGCTGGCACGCCAATCCAGCCATGTGCAGTCGATTGAGCTGCGCACATACGTATTTCTTGATTCGCTGCAGCCCCAGCTAGCTGCCTACATGGGCACGGTTAGCCAGGGCTTCCTGCCCATTCCCGGTGACGCCTGCTTGTGGCTGGAGGTATCGCCTGGCATGGCTGTGCACCGGGTCACCGACATTGCCCTCAAGGCCAGCACGGTGCGTCTTGGCCAGATGATCGTGGAGCGGGCCTTCGGCTCCTTGGCGCTCTACCACCGCGACCAGAGCAACGTGCTCCACTCTGGCGACGTGGTGCTCGAGGCCATCGGCAGCCGGGTGGAGCTCCGCAGCCGTTGCGAGGTCAGCTGGACCGAGATCATCCGGGCGATCACCCCTGACCACGCCGTGCTGATCAACCGGCAGAACAGGCGCGGATCGATGATTCAAGCTGGGATGAGCATGTTCATCCTGGAAACCGAGCCCGCCGGTTACGTGCTGATCGCAGCTAATGAGGCAGAAAAGGCTTCCAACATCACTGTGGTGGACGTGAAAGCCGTGGGCGCCTTTGGCCGTCTAACCCTGGCGGGCCGGGAGGGTGATGTGGAGGAGGCCGCCGCCGCTGCGATGCGGGCGATCAGTCACATCAACAACAAGGCCAGCTGAGCCAGGGACTTGATCTGGCAATTGAGCTACTAGCAGTTGAGCTACTGGCAATTGAGCATTAGTTGCTCAGCTCCAGCAATCGGAGCAATTCTGGGGCGAGCGCCCGAGCTGCCTTGCCGCGGCTGCCGAGCTTTGCCTTGAGGTGGGGGCCCATTAGGGCGTAGGAGCAGCCTGCCTCGCGCACATAAAAAAGGCTGTCGTAACCAGGGCCATGACCCTGGGGAGCGCGCAATATCTGGCCGCGGCAGATCCCCTCAGCCTCGGCCCTGGTGGTGCCGGATGGATCGGCCAGGGCCATGGCGCTGCGGAAGCTGGCTCCGCGATAAAGGCTGTCGCCCAGTTCTTTCAACAGACGGTGAATCCGCTCGTGGTCGCTGGGGGCGTAGCGGGCCGAAAAAATACCCGGAGCTCCATCCAGTGCATCCACCTCGATGCCTGAGTCGTCGGCGAGGGCCCAGTGGCCGGTGATGCGGGCTACAGCCTCGGCTTTGAGACGGGCATTGGCGAGGTAGGTCGCTCCGGTTTCCTCAATCTCGAGACCGGGCGGCTGGGGCAGCACATCCAGCTCAACCAGCTCAAGCATCGCGTCGATTTCGGCCACCTTGTGGGGGTTGCCACTGGCGACGACCAGGATCGGCATTCAGCAGGAATCGGGGCAAGTCATTGTCTCCTAATGAGGTGTCGATTTCGGCTCCAGCTTGCCAAGAACGGATTCATGGCTGTCATTTCCTGCAGCAGACCTACGGTTGGTAGACGCCTTGGCCCCCGCGTGATTGGGTTCCAGGGGTAACGGATGGACCCAAGCCTGATTCTGCAGAACCTGGTCAGCCCACCGGTGCTGTTTTTTTTCCTTGGCGTGACCGCCGTACTGGTGGGATCGGATTTGGAAATCCCAGCCCCAATCCCAAAGCTGTTCTCCCTCTATTTGTTGCTCGCCATCGGTTTCAAAGGTGGCTTGGAGCTGCAGCACAGCGGCCTCGGTGGCCAGGTGCTGCCCACAATCGCCGCCGCCATGGCGATGTCGCTACTGGTGCCGCTCTACAGCTACCTGGTGCTTAAAACCAGGCTGGATGGCTTTAACGCCGCCGCCATTGCTGCCACCTACGGATCGATCAGTGCGGTGACCTTCATCACCGCCGAGAGCTTTCTGGAAACCCAGAACCTGCCCTTCGATGGCTTCATGGTGGCTGCCCTGGCCCTGATGGAATCGCCGGCCATCATTGTGGGCCTGCTGCTGGTCAAATTGGCAGCCCCTAGCCAGCAAGCAGCGGGACCAAAGATGGGCTGGAGCTCGGTGCTGCGGGAATCGTTTTTAAATAGCTCGGTATTTCTGCTGGTAGGGAGTCTGGCGATTGGCTTATTGGTCGCAGCATTCAGCCCAGCCAGCATCGACAAAATGCTGCCATTCACCGACAAACTTTTCTATGGAGCCCTCAGCTTCTTTCTGTTGGATATGGGGATCGTTGCGGCCCAACGGATCCGAGATTTACGACAAGCGGGAGCCTTTCTGATCGGCTTTTCTGTGCTGATGCCACTTTTCAATGCCCTATTAGGAACCCTGCTCGCCCGAGGCTTGGGCCTCGGGCCTGGTAATGCCCTGCTGTTTGTGGTGCTGTGCGCTAGCGCCTCCTACATCGCGGTACCAGCAGCGATGCGGATGACAGTGCCGCAGGCCAATCCCAGTTTGTATATATCGACAGCTCTGGGAGTCACCTTTCCCTTCAACATCATTGTTGGCATTCCCCTCTACATGGCCATGATTAATGCTCTGCTTCCCGCCACCGGATAAATCAATGAAACGCCTCGAACTGATCCTCAGCGAGCGGGAGTTGGATGCGGTGATCCAGGCAATGGAAACCGCGGGTGTGCCCGGTTATTCCGTCGTTAGGCACGTCACCGGCAAGGGTCCACATGGCTCCGTGTCCGAGGGCATGGAATTCAGCGGTCTAGGCGCCAATGCCCATGTGATCGTGTTCTGCGAAGCGGATTTGCTGAATGGATTGCGCGCAGCTCTGCACCCCCTTTTGACCTACTACGGCGGAGTGGCGTACGTCACAGACGCCGAGGCCCTCTAGGTGCTGGGCAAGCAAATTTTGATCAAAACGGGAGTAGCGGGGCCGAAACCCCTTGCCAGCACTGCAACGGCAAGTATTGCCTAACGTTTTGTGATGCACTGATCAGCCTGCCTTATCTAAAGGCGACGCAACAGTGATGGTCGGTTCCGGCCAAATGGCTTGACGGGGGGTTTGGCTGCCGACCATGGTTGCGAGCGAACATTCAACCCCACCTCCACCAGGAGCAGGTAATGGCAACTGAATCCATGGGCATCGCCCTAGGCATGATCGAAACTCGGGGGCTGGTGCCCGCGATCGAGGCGGCTGACGCCATGACCAAGGCCGCCGAAGTGCGCCTTATCGGTCGTGAATTCGTCGGCGGCGGCTACGTCACCGTGATGGTGCGCGGTGAAACCGGCGCCGTCAACGCAGCTGTGCGAGCCGGGGCAGATGCCTGCGAGCGCGTGGGCGACGGTCTTGTGGCCGCGCACATCATTGCTCGCCCCCACCGCGAAGTGGAGCCTGCCCTGGGCAACGGCAACTACGCCGGTCAGAAGGACTGAGTTGACCAACGTCTGAGGCGTTAACCAACCCATTTCCCTTACCGACCCAACCGGAGAATCATTCATGGCTAAGAAGTACGAATCCGGGGTTAAGGAGTACCGCGACACGTATTGGACTCCTGATTACATCCCCCTCGACACCGATCTGCTGGCCTGCTTCAAATGCACCGGCCAGGAAGGCGTCCCCCGGGAAGAAGTTGCCGCTGCTGTGGCCGCTGAATCCTCAACCGGCACCTGGTCCGCCGTGTGGTCCGAGCTCCTCACCGACCTCGACTTCTATAAAGGCCGTTGCTATCGCATCGAAGACGTTCCTGGCGACAAGGAAGCCTTTTATGCCTTCATCGCCTATCCCCTCGACCTGTTCGAAGAAGGCTCCATCACCAACGTGCTGACCTCCTTGGTCGGCAACGTGTTCGGCTTCAAGGCCCTGCGCCACCTGCGTCTGGAAGACATCCGCTTCCCGATGGCGTTCATCAAAACCTGCATGGGTCCCCCGAACGGCATCGTTGTTGAGCGCGACCGTATGAACAAGTACGGCCGTCCTCTCCTGGGCTGCACCATCAAGCCGAAGCTCGGCCTGAGCGGTAAGAACTACGGCCGGGTTGTCTATGAGTGCCTACGCGGCGGTCTGGACTTCACCAAGGACGACGAAAACATCAACTCCCAACCTTTCCAGCGTTGGCAGAACCGTTTCGAGTTCGTTGCTGAAGCAACCAACTTGGCCCAACAGGAAACAGGCGAGAAGAAGGGGCACTACCTCAACTGCACCGCTGCAACTCCTGAAGAGATGTATGAGCGCGCCGAGTTCGCTAAAGAACTTGGCCAGCCCATCATCATGCACGACTACATCACTGGTGGCTTCACCGCTAACACCGGTCTGGCCAAGTGGTGCCGTAAGAACGGCATGCTGCTCCACATTCACCGTGCAATGCACGCTGTGATTGACCGCCATCCCAAGCACGGTATCCACTTCCGAGTGCTGGCCAAGTGCCTGCGTCTCTCCGGTGGTGACCAGCTGCACACCGGCACGGTAGTCGGCAAGCTGGAGGGCGACCGCCAGTCGACCCTCGGCTATATCGACCAACTGCGCGAATCCTTCGTCCCCGAAGATCGCAGCCGCGGCAACTTCTTCGACCAAGACTGGGGCTCCATGGGCGGCGTGTTCGCCGTGGCTTCCGGCGGTATCCACTGCTGGCACATGCCCGCACTGGTTGCCATTTTTGGCGACGACTCCGTGCTGCAGTTCGGTGGTGGTACCCACGGTCACCCCTGGGGTTCGGCTGCTGGTGCTGCTGCTAACCGCGTGGCTCTCGAAGCCTGCGTCAAAGCCCGTAACGCCGGTCGTGAAATTGAGCGCGAAGGCCGCGACATCCTTCTGGAAGCAGCGAAGCACAGCCCTGAGCTAGCTATCGCCCTGGAGACCTGGAAGGAAATCAAGTTCGAGTTCGACACCGTCGACAAGCTCGACACCTGAAATCGCCAGTCTGAGTTGGTGAGTGGGGCAAGCAACTTGCCTACTCACCTCCCAGAACGGAATATTCAGAACTTGAGATTAAATTAATCTCTGCGAACGAGATTAAGAGCCTTTCATAAAAGGTTCAAACATTCCATCCACACAAGGATCCCCATGCCTTTCAAGAGCACCGTGGGTGACTATCAAACAGTCGCCACCCTGGAGACATTCGGCTTCCTGCCGCCGATGACTCAGGACGAGATTTACGATCAAATCGCTTACATCATTGCCCAGGGTTGGAGCCCGCTCGTTGAGCATGTCCATCCCAGTAACTCCATGGCGACCTACTGGTCTTATTGGAAGCTGCCCTTCTTTGGCGAGAAGGATCTGGGTGTGATCGTGAACGAGCTCGAGTCTTGTCACCGCGCCTACCCCGACCACCACGTTCGTTTGGTGGGCTACGACGCTTATACCCAAAGCCAGGGTTCCTGCTTCGTGGTTTTCGAAGGACGCTGATCCCAGCCCTTCCGGGGCTCGAGCCATTGGCCTGGGCCCCAACCCCTTTCCTCTGCTGGCTAGTTCGCGCTGCGGACTGGTCGGCACCTTTTCAGATATTCCATTCGACGGGCGGACATGGCCAGCACATCCAGCCGGGAAGCAGCTCTGGAGCGCCGCAGGGCTCTCACCAACGGCGGCAAAAAAGCCGCCAGCCGGTTCACCTCCGGTGCGAGCCGTGTGCGCTCGGTTGAAGACGCTCGCCCCACCCGCACAGCCGCAGCGCAGGAGTCCTCAGCATCGGTGGCCAAGGCGGCTCCAGTTGCTGCCCCGGCTGTGAACGCCCGGGCGGCTGCCTCCCACCGCAGCCTTGCTGCACCCACCGGCTCCAGCCGGACCACCCAGGCCCGTCCAATCGCAAATCCCAGTAGAGATTTGGTGCTTGCCCGACGGGAAGCCCTTTCCAAACGCGGCAAACGTGCCGACACCTCCAGCGACCGCACGCGCACGGACCTGGCAAAAATTGCACCAATAGTCCAATCGCCTGTAGCGGTAGCCAAATGCAAGTGTCAAGGCGAGACCGCTGCTGCACCGGCCCTTATGAGCCTCAGTAATCGCACTAGCCAAACAAGCGCAAGTAGTGGCGATCGCCGTGCCACAGCCAAGCGCCTCTCCCAACTGGATCCCAGCCGGGCCCTTGTGCTCGCCCGGAGAGAAGCTCTCTCGAAGCGTGGCAAGTCAGCTAACACGCCCAAGAGCACAACAGCCGCTTCGGTATCCCGCCAGGGCAATCCTGATATGAGCGCCCGCGAACTTTCCCAGAAGGTGCGTGAACTGCGGGCCAAGGTTGGCAGCGCTGGTTCCAGCAGAGCCGGCGGCACCCGCCCCTCCGGCCCAAACCGCCACGGCGCCAAACAGGCAGCAGCCGCAGAAGCGCACTGGAAGGTAGGGGTTAGCGAAACCAGCTCTGGTCAGGTGGTTACCGGAACCCAGGCCAATCGCTCAGAGAAAACCACTGGTAACGAAGCAGCTACCTGCCGCGCCATTACGGGCACCGAATATCTCGGCGCCGAGGTGTTCCAGACCTTCTGTCAGAGCGCTCCGGTGGCAAGTCAACCTGCCAAAGTGCGCGTCAGCGCCACTACCCACGGCAACCGGGTCACTGGTAATGAGGTCGGTCGCTCTGAAAAGGTGACTGGCGATGAGCCCGGTACCTGCAAGAACGTCACCGGAACCGAATACGTTTCCGCCAATCAGTCAGCAGCCTTCTGCGGCACCTCCAGCCCGAGCCCTAGCCCCCGCAAGGTTGGGCGCAGCCAGACCCAGGGCGGCCAGGCTGTATCCGGTGTGATGGTTGGTCGCTCAAGCCTTGTCACTGGTGACGAACCCGGCTCGGGTAAGCAACTCACCGGCTCCCAGTACATATCCGATCAAGGCCAGGTGACTGGACGGGCTTCTACCAAAGTCGCAAGCTTGCATACCCTTCGTGGCACGGGCATCACTGGCACCCATGTGGGTCGCAGCGAGCATGTCACCGGTGATGAGCCCGGCAGCTGCCGCATGGTTACTGGTGATGAATACGTCGGCAGCCAGCAATACGCGGATTTCTGCGGCAGCAAGCCCGAGCCAGAGGCTGCCAAGGTGGGCTTCAGCGTCACCAATCGGGCCCAAGTCGTGAGCGGTACCCACACTGGCCGCTCCTCCAATGTCACCGGCGATGAGCCCGGTACCTGCAAGGTCGTAACCGGCACGCCCTACGCCGGCCTTGAGCAGGCAGGGGACTTCTGCAACAGTAAGTCCGTCGCCGAAATCCGTCAGCGCACTCCGGTGCGGGGCTCTAACCGCATGAGTGGCATACAGCCAGGCATTGGCGGTGTCCTCACTGGTGCCGGCCGCGGGGCCTGTGAAGCCGTTACTGGCACTCCCTATATCGGTGGCGATCAACTCGCCAAAGTCTGCGGTGCCGCCGCCGCTCAGGACTCCGACTTCCCCCAAGCCCTGGCGGGCAGCCAGCCCTGGCAGCAATTCAGCATCCAATCCCCGGCTCGCTCAGCCCAGGTGGGGCGAGAACCAGCCGGGGCCGTAACCGGCACCAGCTACGAGCAGGGCAGCAGGATTACCGGCCCTTTTGACCTGGCCGGTGACATGGTCACCGGCACCGAGCAATTCCGCTTCGATCGTCGCGGCAGCAGCCAAATCGCCCGGGGCCCCATTGAGGTTCCTGTAAGCGTTGACGCCGATGCCCGTCCAACCTCCAGGGTCACAGGCGAAGGCATCTCTGCTGGCTTGAAGATCACAGGTGATGACTGGGATCGAGGTGAACGGGTCACCGGCACCGAGGGCGTTTCAGCCCGGCGCCGCAACCCCACCCGGCCAGGCTCGAAGACCTCGATGCCTGCCGCCCTCCAGCCGAAGCGCAACGAGGAGCGTCCCGAGCCAGTCAGCCGTGTCACCGGTTCTAGCGGCAACACCACAGCCGGCTCCCTGATCACCGTGTCTGGCGGGGCCCGCGGCTGAACCCCTGATGCCCCGACGCCCGCCCGCCACTGCCTATCGCCCGCTGGCTCCGACGGCTCCCCGCCGTCGGCCCGGCGCCGCTGCCGCGAGCGAGCTAGTGGCGACTGGCTTGCATCCGCTTAGCGATGGCCAGCTCAATGGGGTCCTGAGGGGCTACGAAGACCAGGTCAAAGGCTCATTTGATCGCATTGTGCCCTTGCTCAAGCGCCTTTCAGCCCTGCAACACGAGGCTGATTTCATCGAGCAGGCCCAGTTGCTAGCCAGGGCCGAACTGGGTTTTGAGTTACCGCTGCCCATTCTCGAGAAGGCCTGGGTTAGCCAGCTCGACATGCGCACCTTGTTCGCCTGGTGTGTATTTGAAACCTACGAACAAACCAGCGACTCCTTCTTTCAGCACGACCCCTTGGGAGGTAAACCTGGCAGTCCCGCTGCCGAAGCCTTCAATGAGTTTCTACTGGCCTGTGGATTTCATCTACTCGACGCAACCCCATGCGCTGACGGACGCCTGGCCCATGCCATGGCCTATGCCCTGAGAATTCCATTCAGCTCGGTGCGGCGGCGTTCCCATGCCGGTGCCCTGTTTGATGTCGAAAACACGGTCAACCGCTGGGTCAAAACTGAACATCGTCGCTACCGGGAAGGTCAGCCCAATTCGGCGCACGATGACACCCGTTACCTCAAGGTGGTGCTTTACCACTTCAGCTCAAAAGATCCACTGCATGAGGGCTGTGCTGCCCATGGCAGTGATGACGCCTTGGCGGCCTCCTGTGGCCTAGCCCGACTCAAGGATTTCCAGCAGGCCGTAGAAAACAGCTTCTGCTGTGGTGCCTCGGTAGATCTGTTGTTACTAGGCATCGACACCGACACCGACACGATCCGTGTGCATGTGCCGGGCATTGATGGCAGCACCAATCTGGAGAGCTGGCTAGATGCCAAAGCTGCCTATGAGGCCACCCGCCATCTCAATGCGGTTGAGGGCCGGGCCCGCATTCAATCGCTGGTGGAGCAGGCAGCGGCCAGCAGTCCCGACCCGGGCATGGTGAAGCTGATAGCCCGCCTGATCGAGAACAACATCTCCCAGATCGACTATGTGCGCCAGTACCACCGTGGCAGCTACGGCGATGCGGGCCATGCTGAGCGCTTTATCGGTGTGGGCATAGGCTTCAAGGAGATCCACCTGCGCAACCTCACTTACTTCGCCTACATGGACACGGTGGAGGAAGGAGCCCCCGATCTGGATGTAGGCATCAAGATTTTCAAGGGCTTGAACGTCTCTCGGGGTTTGCCTGTGCCAGTGGTAGTGCGCTTTGACTACAACGGCCAGGTGCCCGGGGCGAGGCAGCGAGCGATCCGCAATTGCCAGCGGGTGCAAGCCGCCATGGAAAACCGCTATCCCGAGTTATTTGAGCAGGGCCTATTGCATGCTCTGCTTACCGTGCGGGATCAAGACCGTCACACCCCAGCTGAAGCTGTAGGTTCCACCATCACATTCGCGAGCGCAGGAGGGCACTGACATGTTGATCTGCAAGGTGGTTAAACCACTGGTGTCTACCAATCGCATTCCAGATTTTGAGCACAAGCACCTGCAGGTGGTGCTCGATGGCAGCACTCAGAAAGTGGCGGTTGATGCCGTGGGTTGCATACCAGGCGACTGGGTGATCTGCGTCGGCAGCTCAGCTGCGCGCGAGGCCGCTGGAAGCAAGTCGTACCCGAGCGATCTAACGATCGTGGGAATCATTGACCACTGGGATCCTGATGCTGGCAAGGCTCAAGTTCCGCCAGGAGGGGCCAGCTAATGGAAATCATGCAGGTCACCGGCTCTCTGGTTTGCAGCCAGCGGGTTGCCGGATTAGATCATTCCAACCTGCGCGTCTTGCGCACCGCCAAGGGCAAGCTGAGCGTTGCTGTGGACCCAGTCGGTGCATCCCCAGGTAACTGGGTATTCACCGCCAGTGGCTCTGCGGCTCGCTTCGCCTGCGGTAACCCCGAGGTGCAGACCGATCTGACGATCGGCGGAATCATTGATTTCTGGGAGCCCGACGGCTAAGTGGCTCGGGTAGCTCGCTGCCCGATCGACCTGTCATCACTCCAGCCCCCATACTCCTGAGCCATGGCCACCCCCACCCCTAAATCCACCACCAGCGGAGCTGCTGCTGCCAAATCCGCCCCCGCGGCTGCGGCAGCCACCTCCACACCGGTGGCTGCAGCGGCGGCGGCCAGCTCTACCCAGCCTGCAGCGGTCCCCAAGGCCCTGCCGGCGGCGGCTGCCCAGCCCCCTGCGGCGAAAGCCGTAGCCAAGCCAGCTGCCTCGACAGCGCGCCGTGCTTCCAGCACGACACGCCGCTCTAGCGCCAGCTCATCCGGCGCCCGTACCGGTGCCGGCAAGGGCGCCGGCACCACCCCCCCAACCACACCTTCCCGCAGCAACGCCATGGCTCCTTCCATTCAGGGCATCGCCCTCGGCATGATCGAAACCCGTGGCCTGGTGCCGGCGATTGAAGCCGCAGACGCCATGACCAAGGCCGCTGAAGTGACCCTGATCGCCCGTGAGTTCGTTGGCGGCGGCTACGTCACCGTGATGGTGCGCGGCGAAACAGGTGCGGTGAATGCAGCAGTGCGTGCCGGCGCTGATGCCTGTGAGCGCGTCGGTGACGGCCTGGTTGCTGCCCACATCATCGCCCGTCCCCACAGCGAAGTGGAGCCTGCCCTGATCGCAACTGCTACCACCCGTCGCCTCTGATGGCCATGGGCGCCGTTCATCCGCGCGTCCTGGGTTACCTCGGCCGCGCCCTGAGCTTGGAATTTTCCGCAGTTCAGCAGTACATGACCCAGGCCTCCCTAGTGGAGCTCTGGGGAGATGGTGATTCGGCTGCCCGGTTTCGACGCGAAACCGTGGAAGAAATGCAGCACGCCGAACGCCTGGTGCAGCGCATGCTTGCTCTGGGGGTGGCTCCTGCCGCATCCCAGTTGAGGCCAGTTGCCCATGCCGCCGACCTGGTCGGACTGCTCCGTCTCAATCTCGCCCTCGAAAACGACCTGATCCATCACTACGCCGAGGCGGTTCGCTTTTGCGTTTTGGTGGGTGATGGCGCTAACGAAGCCCTGTTCAGGAGTCTCTGGAACGACGAACAGCAGCACGGCGAAGATCTGGGGGCCTGGCTGCGCAGCCTTGGCTTCAGCCCCAATCCCTCGATGGAACGGGCCACCTTCTGAGCCGACCGACGCCCATCCCCCCTTGTTCGCCCCACCCCTGCCACTTTCGATCCAGCTGGCCTGGTTGATCCCGCTTTATGGGTTCAGCGGCATGGTTTTGTCCCTGCCGTGGGCTGCTGGCTGGATCAAGCGTCACGGTCCTCGCCCTGCGGCCTATCTCAACCTGATCGTCACGCTGCTGGCGGTGGTGCATGGCACCTTGATCCTGCAGCAGGTATGGCTGCTGGGTCCCCAGCACATCGAACTGCCCTGGTTTCAGGCTGCCGATCTCGACCTGCGCATTGGCTTCGACCTATCCCTGACCAATCTGGCCGCCCTGGAGCTGGTGACCGGACTGAGCTTGGTGGGTCAGGTATTTGCCCTGGGCTACCTGGATAAGGAGTGGGCCCTGGCGAGGTTTTATGCCCTGGTGGGCTTCTTTGAAGGCGCCCTTGCCGGAGTTGTACTGAGCAGCAATCTGTTCATGAGCTATTTCCTGCTGGAAATGCTCACTCTTTCCACCTATCTGCTGGTGGGTTTCTGGTACGCCCAACCGCTGGTGGTTACGGCGGCTAGAGACGCCTTTTTGACCAAGCGGGTTGGCGATGTATTGCTGCTGATGGGTGTAGTCGCGCTCTCAGCCTGGGCTGGTTCGATGGAATTTGACGACCTTTACGTGTGGGCAGCTGAAGCCCATGCCAGTGGTTCGCTTACCCCGCTTGCGGGCACCCTGCTCGGGCTGGGCCTGATCGCCGGGCCCATGGGTAAGTGCGCCCAGTTCCCCATGCACCTCTGGCTTGACGAGGCCATGGAGGGTCCAAACCCAGCCTCGATTCTGCGCAACTCCGTAGTTGTGACCGCAGGAGCCCTTGTGCTGCTCAAAGTAATGCCACTGCTGCGGTTTTCACCGCTCGCGGTTGATGTGTTGCTTGTGGTGGGCACCATCAGCGCCCTGGCTGGTGCCCTGGTGGCGATCGCCCAGGTCGATATCAAGCGGGCCTTCTCCTACTCCACAACCTCCTATCTGGGCCTGGTTTTCATTGCAATCGCCCTGCAACAACCGGCTATTGCCCTGTTGCTGTTGTTTGCCCATGGCCTGGCCAAGGCCCTGCTTTTCATGAGTGTGGGCAGCGTTATCGCCACCACCAGCTGCCAGGACCTCACCGAGCTGGGTGGCCTGGGCTCCCGCATGCCTGCCACCACTACCGCCTACCTGGTGGGGGGAGCGGGCCTGGTGGGTTTGCTGCCCCTTGGCTGCTTCTGGTGCTTCGGCCTGCTGGTAGAGGCGCTAGGCCGCACTGCGCCATTTTTTGCCGCAGTTGTGCTGATCACCAATGCCCTGACAGCCTTCAACCTCACCCGGGTCTTCCGGCAGGTGTTTATGGGAGCGCCCCTGCCAAAAACCAAGCGGGCCCCTGAGGTCAACTGGCTGATGGCCCTACCGATGGTGAGTCTGACCGTTCTGGTAGCCCTCCTGCCGGCTTTGATGGCCCGGATAGATCCCGTGCCGGGCCTGGCCTCCTTCCCCCTGCCCCTCGCCACTGCAGTGGTGGCAAGCGGCGTGGCTGGCGTAATCGGCGGCTGCCTGGCGCCCCTGCACAAATTCTGGTCCCGATCCATGTTCCAGCCCCTGCGGTTGCTCCAGGATCTACTGGCCTACGACTTCTACACCGAGCGCATCTACAGGGTGACGATTGTGGCGGCGGTGGCCGGCCTGGCGCGATTTAGCAACTGGATCGACCAGGCCCTGGTTAGTGGCTTTGTTAATGGCATTGGCAGGCTTTCCTTGGCGAGCGCCGAGGGGCTGAAGCTCTCGGTGAGCGGCCAGCTGCAGACCTATGTCCTAACGGTCCTATTGGCGATTGTGCTGCTGCTCACCTCGCTGCAGTGGTTGCACGGATGAGGAGCGCCCGATGCTGAGCCTGCTACTACTGATCCCTCTGGTGGGAGCACTTGCCCTGGCCCTATGGCCTGGCAACCCCTCGCCCGGACGTATGCGCACCGTGGCTCTTGTGGTCTTGGGCCTGCAGTTGATCTGGAGCTTGCTGGTGCTGCTCCGCTTCGACACAGGCATCAGTGGCATGCAGTTGCAGGAGTCATTTGTCTGGGTCGGCAGCATCGGCCTCGACTACCGGCTCGGGGTCGATGGCTTGTCAATGCCACTGGTGCTGATCAATTGTGCCCTCACCTTGGTTTCAGCTATCTGCACCCGCGACATCAACCAGCGGCCCCGCATCTACTTCGCCCTGTTGCTGGTTATCAGTGGAGCGGTCAACGGTGCTTTCTTAGCCGAAAACCTGCTGCTGTTTTTCCTGTTCTATGAGCTGGAGCTGATCCCGCTCTGGTTTCTGATCAGCATATGGGGCGGCGCCAACCGGGCCTACGCGGCCACAAAGTTTCTGATTTTTACAGCGGTGTCCGGGATGCTGATTCTCGGCGCCTTCCTGGGCCTGGCCCTATTAACAGGCGGTGTGGATTTCAGCCTCACCCCTGTCACCAGTGAAAGGCTGGCGATGGGAGGTCAGCTGGTGCTGCTCGGGGCGCTGCTGGTGGGATTCGGCATCAAGGTGCCCCTATTCCCCTTCCACAACTGGCTGCCAGATGCCCACACCCAGGCCTCTACTCCAGTGTCAGTGCTGCTGGCAGGGGTGCTACTGAAGTTGGGTACCTACGGCTTGCTGCGCTTCTGCATGGGTCTTTTCCCTGAAGCCTGGGCCCTCCTGGCGCCGGGATTGGCCATCTGGGCAGCCGTTTCTGTGCTGTTTGGCTCCCTGGCAGCGATCGCCCAGCAGGACATGAAGCGGATGGTGGCCTACAGCTCCGTGGGTCACATGGGCTACATCCTGCTAGCAGCTGCAGCTGCCACACCGGTCGCCCTGCTCGGGGCGGTGTTCCAAATGGTCAGCCACGGCCTGATTTCAGCCCTGCTATTTCTGCTGGTGGGCATTGTGTATCGCAAAACGGGCACAAGGGATCTCTCGGTGCTGCATGGTCTGCTCAACCCTGAACGGGGTCTGCCATTCACTGGCACGCTGATGATTTTGGGGGTTATGGCCAGTGCCGGTATGCCAGGCATGGCCGGCTTCATTTCAGAGTTCATGGTGTTCCGCGGCAGCATCACCGCCTTCCCCCTGGCGACCTTGCTTTCAATGGTTGGTTCGGGCCTTACGGCGGTTTATTTTCTATTGCTGGTTAATCGAGCCTTCTTCGGCCGCCTGGCAGTAACACCGGCCACCGATGCGGTAGAGGATGGTCGCCTCGATGTGCGCCTGGCCGCCGTTGCGCCCCGCGAAACTATCCCGGCCATGGGCCTGGCCTTTGCCGTAGTGGCAATCGGCCTGCTGCCCTCGGGACTCGGCAAGTTGAGTGAGGCCGCCTCCACCTCCATGGCCCAACTGCCAGCTCTGGTGGCAGCAATGCAATTAGCAGCCCTGCATCCGTGGGGGGTGGGCTGATGCCAATCATCTCGGCCGAACTGGTCCACGCTGGGGGTAGGCCTGCTGCCCTAGAACTCGAACAGCAGCTACTCAGCGGCCAGACCCTGCTCAGTGAATCCGCAGACCACCTAATCGAGGTGGTGGATGTGCTCAAGAGCTATGGAGAGGTGCTGGATGCCTACAGCATCAACCTGATCTTCCAAGCCGAGCAGCAGTTCTTGCTGCCTTTTCCACTGTTCAAATACCTTGATGGTGACAAAAACCCAGCCAAGATCTGGCGCCACCTGATCCACGACAGGATCAACTTCGAATACGCCGAATACTGCATGAAGGCCATGCTCTGGCATGGCACCGGCGGACTTGATGCCTATCTTGATTCCGATGCGTTTGCGGCCAACTGCGCCGCGATCATTCGCCGCAAGACCAGAATAGACCCCCTTCTTGCCCTGCTCAACCCCCTGTTCAGGGGCTTCCTGCCCGAGCTGATTCGTACAGCTGCCACCACCCACGCTCTCGGTCAGTTTTGGCGGGTCATGAGCGATCTGTTTATCGATCTGGCCGAGGCTGAGGCAGATGGCAGGGTGGGGTCTATCGATGCTGTAGTCGAATTCATCAAGGACGGACTTGTCGCCGCCGCTGCTAACCCGATCACCTACGGAGTGGAGGTTGACGGCGAACACTTCTGGGTGCTGCCACCGGAGGCCGGTCTCACCTTCCTGGTGGATGTGGCCGTGCCCTACGTGGAGGCGGTCTTTCTACGGGGCATGCCGTTCCTGGGCACGGTGAGCTTCAACGCCCAGGCCCAGCAGATCTCACCAGACCAAGCGCAGTTTGCCTACGGCGCCCTATTTGCTGACCCCCTCCCGAGCATGGGCGCCGGCATTCCACCCAGCCTGCTGATGCAAGACATGTTCCGGCACCTACCGGAGCGGCTGCACCAGTGGTATCGCGAGCGCACTCGGGGGGAGGGAGATGTGCGGGTGAAAATCTGCATGAGCTTCCAAAAGTCGATGTTTTGTGTCACCAATGCGGCTATCCGTGGCACCTTCCCCCAGCCGCTCAACAGCAGCGAACCAGCCGCCCAGGCAGCAAACCGGGCCTATGCAGCAGCCTGGGCTTCCCGCCTGGCCACTGCCCGCACAGATTGCCTTGATTGAGCGCCTGGCTTGACTGAGCTGCCCAAAATGACCTGTTCTAGCCTCAAGTAATGGACCAACCCTGGACCCCGCGCCCCAAACCCGAGCAGGCCGAAAGGCTGGAGCGGCGCGTTGAATTTGGCGACTACGCCAGCACCAGAGACTTTCTGGAGCGGCTCAATGCCCTCTGCGAGAGCGAGCAACGCTTCCCTGATATCAGCTTCGGGCGCACATATGTGAACTTGACGCTGCGCGCCGAAACCGAAGACGCCCTAATCGAAGCAGCGGACTGGGCCTTCACCGCAGCAATTGATGCTCTGGTCTGTTGACACTCCCAGCCCCCGGCAACGACACGGTGATCGATCTACAGGCGGCCTATGAAGGAGCCGGTATTCAGGCGATGCTCGCTCAGCTCGACCTGGAGCTGATCGGTCTACGCCCGGTGAAGGCCCGCATCCGAGAGATTGCGGCCTTACTGGTGGTCGATAGGGCCAGGCAGCAGGTGGGGCTCGAGACCAAGCCGCCCAGCCTGCACATGTCATTTACGGGGCGACCGGGCACGGGTAAAACCACAGTTGCCGCTCGGATGAGCAAAATCCTGCACGGCCTCGGCTATGTGCGCAAAGGCCATGTGGTGACCGCTACCCGCGACGATCTGGTGGGGCAATACATCGGCCATACCGCGCCAAAAACCCGGGAGATGCTCAAGAAGGCAATGGGAGGCGTTCTGTTCATCGATGAGGCTTACTACCTCTATCGACCAGAAAATGAAAGGGATTACGGCGCCGAAGCTATCGAAATCCTGCTGCAGGTGATGGAGAGCAACCGCGACGACTTAGTAGTAATTTTTGCGGGCTACAAGGAACGAATGGATATTTTTTATCAATCTAATCCAGGACTCTCATCCAGGGTGGCAAACCATATCGATTTCCCGGACTACAGCGCCGAGGAACTGCTTGCCATTGCCCAACTGGTGCTAGCCGCTGAAAACTACCGCTTCAGCGAGGAGGCCACTGCAGCCTTCGCCGACTACATCCACCGGCGCATGCAGCTGCCCTTCTTCGCTAACGCCCGCTCCATCCGTAACGCCATCGACAGAGCGCGGATGCGCCAGGCCAACCGCCTGTTCAGTCGCCTCGGCAGCCCCCTAACCAAACTCGACCTGATGACGATCGAGGCTGAAGACATCACAGCCAGCCGTGTATTTGACGGTGAAGTAGAGGGACTAGACCCATCTCGGCCCCTCACCTAAAGTCAGGAAAGATTTGATCGCCCCATGTCCCTGACACACCTTGCCGCAGCCGGATTCGCCCTGGGAGTGGCCCTTTGGGGAGGCAGTGCCGGCGCGGCCCCCACCTGCACCTTTCTGCAACCGGTTGGGGGGAATGGCAGCTCGCCGATAGTGTCCAAGTCGGTAGGACGGGGCAAATTGATCGGTAAGACCAACTGGAACACAGATTTCTTCATTACCCAGCCCTATACCAGCTTCAAGTTTTTCTTCACGGCTAACTCCTCAGATGCCCAAGCCCAATACCCAGTGGAGGGTAATATGAAGTTCAGCGATGGCTCAAGTCTGCAGATGTTCAATACCCTGATGAATCCGCCTATTGGCACAGGCAAAATGTTTGGCCCCTTTGCAAGCGTGCCCGGCAAGCAGGCAACCCAAATGAATTTCAAGGTAGGGGCTAGCAATGATCCCGCTGCCCTGGGATTTAGCTACAGAATTTCAGTGCAGGGCTGCCGCTGAATTAAATGTAATTAAGCAAGGGTTTAACGACGCTTGCGGGAGTCAATCTGCAGCAGGTCTCGTACCTGCTGCACTTGGCGCGAAAGGACCGGATCGCTATTGAGTTTGCGGTCTATTTGCTCAACGGCATACATAACTGTGGAGTGGTCCTTGCCGCCAAAAGCCTCACCGATGCGCGGCAGGCTCAAATTGGTGCTCTGGCGCATTAAATACATGCCCACCTGGCGAGCCTGGCTGACGGCTCGCTTGCGGCTGGCGCTGCGCATCTCTTCGACGCCCACACCGAACACCTCGGCCACTTTCTCAATTACTTGGCCTGGCTTCACCTCCACATCCCCACCACCGGGATCGAGCATGGGGGCCACCGATTCCACTGTCATCGGCAGGCCGGTGATCGAAGCGAAAGCCACCGCACGGGTTAGGGCCCCCTCGAGCTCGCGGATGTTGGAGGTGAAGCGGCCGGCGATGAACTGAATCAGGTCGCGGGGTAGCACCATCTGCTCCTGCTCGGCCTTCTTGTGCAGGATCGCCATGCGGGTTTCCAGGTCCGGAACCTGGATGTCTGCGATCAGACCCATAGAGAAGCGGGAAATCAGCCGCTCCTGCAACCGGGGGATCTGGGATGGGGGCCGATCGGAGGCAATCACGATCTGGCGGCCCGCCTCATGCAGGGCGTTGAAGGTGTGGAAAAACTCCTCCTGGGTGTATTCCTTGCCCTCAATAAACTGAATGTCGTCCACCAGGATCAGATCGGCGGCGCGGTAGCGGTCGCGGAAGGCCTGCATGCCGTCCTTGCGGATCGCCTGAATCAGATCGTTGGTGAAGGTTTCAGTGCTCACATAAAACACCCGCGCGTCCGGGTTGATCTCCAGCCGGTAGTGGCCGATCGCCTGCATTAAGTGGGTTTTGCCTAGCCCCACGCCACCGCAGAGGAACAGGGGGTTGAACTCTCTGCCCGGTGCCTCCGCTACCGCGAGTGCTGCGGCGTGGGCCATGCGGCTGTTGGGCCCCACAACGAAGCGGTTGAACACGTAGCGGGGGTTCAGGCCTGGAGCTAATTTCCGGGGCGTTTCGCCCGTTGCCCTCGGTGCGGCATCACGACTGGCCAAGCTCACCGGAGCCATGGCCGTCTCCGCACCACTGGCGGCGGCGGCAATCACGTCATCACCGCTGGCTGCGGAAACCCGAACCTGAACCGGCCGGCCGACGATCTCACTGGCAACCGCCTCGATCGTGCCCAGGTAGTTCTTGCGCAACCAGCCACAGGCAAAGCTGTTGGGGGCCTCCAGCTGCAGCTGGCCGGCCTCAAGTCCCTGACAGCGAGCCGGTCGTATCCAGGTTTCAAAGGTGGGCTTGCTGAGGTTGGCCTGCAGGGCCTGTTGAACCTGGTGCCACAGCTCCTCTCCCTGCTGCACCGAACTCCGCCGTCTTGAAGGAGCTGAATCTACGCATGGTTGCGCGGCAGGGCCGTCTTTAATGAAACGGATTCAGACCTGGCCTAGTTCCATCCCCATGCTCCCCCTCTCCCCCCGCTATCGAGCCGCGCTGATCGCCCCTGCGGTGCTGCTGCTGGTGGGCTGCAGCCAAGGGGTACCTGGGCTACCAGGCCGCCAGAGCAGCCAGACACCGATCAGTGATGCGCCCCCCACGCCGCCGCTGCAGCAGGGCAACACCCTGATCGTTGATGCGGTGGCCAAGGTGGGGCCAGCCGTTGTGCGAATCGACACAGTCAAGCGGGTGGTGAACCCCCTGGGCGGCCTGTTTGGCCGCGGGCCCACGATTCAGCAGCAGCAGGGCCAGGGCTCGGGCTTCATTACTCGTTCTGACGGGGTGTTGCTCACCAATGCCCACGTAGTGGAAGGAGCCAGTGAAGTGACCGTGACCCTGCCCGATGGCCGCACCTTCACCGGCAAGGTGCTCGGTAGCGATCCGCTAACCGATGTGGCGGTGGTGAAGGTGGTGGCCTCCAAGCTGCCGGTGGCTCCACTGGGCGATTCCGCGAAAGTGCGCCCGGGCGAATGGGCCATCGCCATTGGCAATCCGCTGGGCCTCGATAACACCGTCACAGCTGGAATCATCAGCGCCATTCAGCGCACCAATGCGGTGGGTGAGGGCCAGCGCGTGCCCTACATCCAGACCGACGCCGCCGTCAATCCCGGCAACAGTGGCGGCCCCCTAATCAATGACCGGGGTCAGGTGATCGGCATCAATACAGCCATCCGTCAGGCTCCAGGCGCCGGCCTGAGTTTTGCGATCCCAATCAACGTTGCTCGCCAGATCGCCGCCCAGATCCTCGAGAAGGGCTCCGCCAGCCACCCATACATCGGCGTACGCCTGCAGGCCCTCACGCCCCACTTGGCTAGAGAGATCAACGCCAGCACCGATGAATGCCGGCTTCCCGAGGTGAATGGGGTGGTGGTGGTGGAGGTGATGCCCGGCAGCCCAGCAGCCGAGGGTGGCCTCAAGCCCTGCGACCTGATCGACCAGGTGGGAGGCAAGGCCGTAAAGAACCCCTCCGAGGTGCAGCTGGCAGTGGACCAGGGCCGGGTGGGTCAGCCCCTGGCCGTATCCCTGCGTCGCGGCGACGGGCGGCTGACCCTGCAGCTCAAGCCAGCAGAACTGCCCCGCCAGGGGTGAGCGCTACCTGCAGCCGCCAGCTGATCGTGATGGCCCGCTGGCCGGCCCCGGGCCGTTGCAAGCGACGCTTGGCCCAGGAGATTGGCGCAGCCAGGGCCGCCCAAATTCAGGCGCGGCTAACAGGGCACACCCTGGCGGCGGCTAGGGACGCCCGCCAGGGTCACGGCCTTGAACTGGTGCTTGCCGTTGAGGGCTTGGGTAGCCGCGCCGCCAGGCGTTGGGGCCAGGCGCAGGGGGCGGATAGAACCGTGCTGCAGGGGCGAGGGGCTCTGGGATTGCGTATGCAGCGCCAGTTTCAGCGCGCCGCCAGAGAAGGGGCCAGCAAGGTGGTGCTGATCGGCAGCGACCTGCCCCAGCTCGAAGCCAGCGACCTGTCAGCCGCCTTTACGTCCCTTGGTCACTGCCAGGGGGTGTTGGGACCGGCCCTCGATGGGGGCTACTGGCTGATTGGCCTGCGGCGTCCCGAGCCGGAGCTGCTCGCCGGCATCGCCTGGGGGAGCGCGCAGGTGCTCGAGCAAACCTTGGCGGCAATGGCGCGGCGGGGCCTGGAGCCGGAACTGCTAACCCGCCGCGGCGACCTCGACTGGGCCAGGGACCTGCTGCCATGGCGCTGATCACCGCAACAATCTCCCCAACAATCTCCGTGGTGATTGCCGCCCGCAATGAGGCGCCGCGGCTGCATCTTTTGCTGGCCGATCTGGCTGCGGGGTGGGAGTTGCTGAAGGAGATCGTGGTGGTGGATGGCAGCAGCGCCGATGCCAGCGCCCGGGTGGCGGCCCTAGCTGGTGCTCAGGTGCTGGCCAGCCCCCCCGGCCGGGGGAGGCAGTTTGGTCTGGGAGTTGAAAGCAGCGTCGGCTCCTGGCTCCTGCTGCTGCATGCCGATGCCCGCCTGCCAGAGCGCTGGCAGCAGGCCGTGGCACGGGCCATCGACCGCGATGGGCCAAAACAAATCGATGCGGCCTGGTATTTCGACCTGAAGATCGCTGGGGCTGGCCCTGGCCTGCGGCTGGTGGAGGCGGGAGTAGCACTGCGCAGCCGCTGGCGGCAGCTGCCCTATGGCGACCAGGGCCTGCTGCTGCCCCGATCGCTGCTGCAGCGAGCAGGGGGCCTGCTGCCCTTACCCCTGATGGAAGACCTGGAGCTGGCGCTGCGGCTGCGGCGCCACTGCCGGCTACGGCCGCTGGGTGCCCAGCTGAGGGTTGACGGTCGCCGTTGGCAGCAGCTGGGCATATGGCAGACGGCACTTAGCAACGCCCAGCTGCGGCGGGCCTGGCGGCGGGGCGGCAGTGCCGAGGAGCTGGCTAGCCGCTACTACGAAGTGGTTGATAAGAGCCGGCGCTAGGGCGAATACCAGAAAGCGCAACGGCGCTGCAGCGGCTCAAGCTCCCAGCCCTGGGCCACATAAAAGGCCACCACCTCTGGGTCGGCAAACAGGCTGACCCGATCCACTTCCATCAAGCGCAGCTGATCTAGGACGTAAACCATCAACTGCTTGCCCAGTCCAGCGCCCTGATAGAGGGGATGTACTGCCACGTCCCAGACGGTGGCCTCTACGACGCCATCGCCGGTGCAGCGGGCGAAGCCCACCAGCTTGGGCATCCGGGGGTCGTGGCGCCACAGACCCACCCGCAGCAGGCTGTGCTGCAGGGCTTTGCGCACGCGGCGCAGGGGCCGGCGGCTCCAGCCCACGGCATCGCAGAGCTGCTCAAGTTCGAACAAGTCGATTTCCCGCTCGCGGCTGAGCACCAGGCTGAGCTGGGAATTGGGCGTGGGGCAGAGCCGGTGCTTGTCCCCGTAGAGGCTGGTGAGGAGCTCGGCCGAAGCCACAGGGGCGGGTGCAACGCAATGGAACGATCCTGCCCGATGGTCGTTCGAGCTGCGATCGCTGCGCCAGCCTGGGGGGCCCGGATTGCCGACCGCTGGTGCACCAAGCCCCCTCCCCCCTGCTGGTGGCACTGCATGGCTGGCTGCTGGCCGGCAGGCTGTGGACGCCCCTGGCCGCCGCGCTGGCACCACGCTGGCACCACGCTGGGAGCTGTGGAGTCCGGATTTACCCGGCTTCGGCCAGCGGCCCAGGCCCCGGGGGCTGCAGCCAAACCTGGCCAGCTACGGCCGCTGGCTTGCCGCAGCGGCCCAGGAGCAGGCGGGCGGCAGACCAATAGTGCTGCTGGGCCATTCGCTCGGGGGCAGCGTCGCCCTGCATGCGTCGCCCTTACTGGGCGATCAACTGGTGGGGTTGATCCAGATCGCCGCCGGCGGTGGTGTTTATCAGCCGCGAGCCTTTGCCCAGGTGCGCCGCGGCGGCGCCCTGTTTTTGCGCTGGCGGCCTGGCTGGCTGGCGGAGCTGCCGGGCAGCGATCCGGTGCGCAGCCCCCTGCTCGCCGAGCGTCGGGCTGCCCAGGGCCTGCTGGCCTGCAGCACCGGCCGAGGGGCGGTGCGCCAGCTGCCCCTGCTCACCGCCCGCCTGCAGGTGCCAAGCCTTTGGATTGCCGGCGAACGCGACCAGGTGATGGCATCTCGCTACGTGCGCCATCTGGCCGGTTACGCCCCACAGCACGAGTTCATCGAGCTAGCTGGAGCTGGCCACCTGCCGATGGGCCAGATGCCGGAGCAACTGGCGGCGCCGATTCAGCAGTGGCTCAGCCAGTTGCCAAGCAGCCAGTTGCCAGGGTCTGAAGATTGATTCAGAGCGCGGCCAGGCCCCGCTCCTGCAGGTCGGCCAGCTGGGCATACACACCCCCCGCTAGGCGCAACTCGCTGTGGCTGCCCTGCTCAATCAAGTGCCCCTTGCGTAACACCAGGATGCGATCTGCCGCCTCCACCGTGGCAAGGCGGTGGGCAATCACGATGGCGGTGCGCTGCTGCAGCAGCCGCGAAAGATCCCGCTGCAGGGTGGCCTCGGTGGAGGGATCCATGAAGGCCGTGGCCTCATCCATCACCAGCACCGAGGGATCGCGGATCGCCACCCGGGCTACCGAAAGAAGCTGGCGCTCACCGGAGGAGAGGTTGCCGCCGCGCTCACGCAGCTCGGTGGCCAGCCCATCAGGAAGGCGCCGCAGCAGGGGCTCTAGGCCCAGCTCAGTGCAGATCTGATGCAGGGCTTCGCTGCTGATCGGGGCGTCGAGGCGCAGGTTGTCAGCCACATTGCCGCTGAACAGGAAGGTGTCCTGCAGGACCACCCCAAGGCGCTGGCGCAGGGTGGGAATCGGCAATTGGCGGATGTCGATGCCATCCAGCAGGATCCGACCGCGCTGGGGCTCATAGAGCCGGCACAACAGCCGGATCACGGTGGTTTTGCCTGAGCCGGTAGGGCCTACCAGGGCCACGTGTTCACCGGGAGCAATGCGGAAGGAAAGATCGGTGAGGATCGGGTCGTCTTCTCGATAGGCAAACGACACGTTGTCGAAGATCACTTCACCAGCACTGGCCCGCTTAGTGCCGCTCTGAATGGCTGCAGCAGAGCATTCACTAGCGGGTAGATCAGCGATCTCGATTGGTTGTTCGAGCAGCTCGCCGATGCGTTCAACAGCGGTGAGGCCCCCCTGGATCTGGGTGAAGCGCTCCGCCAGCTGGCGCAGGGGATCAAACAAGCGCTGGGAATAAAGGATGAAGGTGGTGAGGGTGCCTAGGCCCATGGCACTGCCGAGCACCATCCAGCCGCCCAGGGCAAGCACCACGGCCACGGCGCTCAGGGCCACCCATTCGATGAAGGCCGAGATGGCGCTGTCAAACAGGATTGTGCCGTTGACGGCCTCGCGATAGGCGGCGGTGACCTGGGAGAAACGGGCGCTGTTGGTGGCCTCGCGGCGGAACATCTGCACCACCTCCAAGCCCTGGAGGTTTTCCTGCAGATCGGCGTTGAGCTGGCTGAGCTCCTCACGCACCCGGTAGTTGGCTTTACGGAAGCGACCCTGCAACCAAAGGATGCCAAGCACCACCGGCACCTGGCTGACCAGCAGCAACAGGCCAAGTCGCCATTCGATCGAGATCATTGTGACCGCGATCACCAGCAGGGTGACCAGGTCGGCCAGCACACCTACGGCGCCGCTGCCAAATACCTCGGCTAGGGCATCGACATCACTAGTGAGCCGGGTGAGCAGCTTGCCAACGGGGGTGTGGTCGTGGAATCGCAGCGACAGCGCCATGGCGTGGGCAAACAGGTCGTCGCGGATGCGGGCGGTGAGCCGCTGGCCAACGGCCTGAACGTTGAAGGTTTGGATGCCCTGCAGGCCAAGACGCAGCAACACCGCGCCCAGCAGCAACAACACCAGCAGGCGCAGGGCCTCCGGCACTGCCATGCCATCAAGCCAGCCCAGGGTGGGCTCGCGCCGCAGCACGGCGATCGCCTGGCCCACCAGCAGCGGCTGCACTGCAGCGGCGAAGGCCACCGGGATCAGCAGCAGCAGGGTGAGGCCGAGACGGCGACGATCACGGCCGAGGTAGGGCAGCAGGCGGGCTAGGCGTTGCCGGTCGAGGCCAGCCATCAGCGACCTCGGGGGGTGGCAACCAGAGCGATGCGGTCGACGATTCCCTGTAGGGGACCGTCGTCGAGTCGCAGGGCTAAGGGGTGGCCCACCAGCCTGGCGGTGGAGTGGAAAAGATCTTCAATGGCGATCAGGCCGTTTTCCTCCAGGGTGCGACCGGTGGCCACCAGATCGACGATCGCCTCACTCATGCCGGTAATCGGTCCCAGCTCCACCGATCCAGCCAGATGGATCAACTCCACCGGTAGGTCGAGGGCATCAAAGAAGGCCTGGGCGCAGCCGGTGAATTTGCTGGCAACGCGGCAGTGGGCGGGCAGCTCGGAAGCGCGGCGATAGCCACTACTTGCCTTCACCGCCACGCTCATGCGGCAACCACCGAAACCCAGATCGAGCAGCTGGGCCACCGGCAGCTGGTGTTCGCGGATCACGTCGTAGCCCACCACGCCGAGCTGGGCCTGGCCGTAGGCCACATAGACGGGCACATCGGCATTGCGCACCAGCAGGGCCCGGGCCTGACCGCAGGCGCTGGGCACCATCAATTGCCGGTTGCCGGGCTCAAGTAGGCCAGCGAAATCGAGGCCAGCGGCCGCAAAGCGAGCCACCGAATCCTTAAGCAGGGCACCTTTAGCGAGGGCGACGGTGATCATGCCGGGGCTGCAGCGGTGATCATGGAAAGGCGCCACAAACTGGACTTTAACGATGCAGCAACTCAGCGTCGGGCTGATTCCGGTACTGCGCGACAACTACATATTTCTGCTGCAACGCCAGGGCCAGGCGGTGGTGGTCGATCCTGCGGTGGCAGAGCCAGTGATCGCTGCCCTTGAGCAGCAGGGGCTGGAGCTGGTGGCGATCCTGCACACCCACCACCACAGCGACCACATCGGCGGCACCCCCGGCCTGCTGGCCCGCTGGCCCAAGGCGGCGGTGCTGGCCAGCCGCGACGACCTGCAGCGAATTCCGCTGCAAACCAAGGGGGTGGGCGATGGCGACAGCTTTGAGTTGCTGGGTGAGCCGGTGCAGGTAATCGCCGTGCCGGGGCATACCCGCGCCCACATCGCCTACTACCTGCCCGCTTCCGGGCACCTGTTCTGCGGCGACACCCTGTTTGCTGGCGGTTGCGGGCGCTTGTTTGAGGGCAGCGCAGCCGAAATGCATGCATCGCTGCAACGGCTGGCCCAGCTACCGGCAGCCACCAAGGTGTGGTGCGCCCACGAATACACGCGAGCTAATTTGGGCTGGGCTGCCGCTGTGGTGGCAGCCAGCGATCCCTGCGCCGGCGCTATCGAGGCGCGGCTGGCGGCGGTTGCGGCGGCGCGGGCCCGGGGCGAAGCCACCATTCCTAGCAGCGTGGAGCTGGAGCGAGCCACCAATTTGTTTGTGCGAGCCAGCAGCCCGGAGCAGTTCGCCGAGCTGCGGCGTAGCAAGGATCACTGGCCCAGCTAGGGCAGCTGTGCAGCTGGGCCAACCTGCAGGGCCTGCTGGGATGGGAAGAGCACACCGAGGGCTCCGGGGCGCAGGGCTAGCCGGCAGCGTTGGCCCCGGCTGTATTCGGCTTCCAAAGGCAAGCGCAGACGCAGTTTCAGATCACCGAGCTGCACTCGGTAGAGCCATTCACGACCCAGGAATTCGCGACCCTGCACCCAGGCCTCGCCCTCCGCATCTGGATGGAGACCAATTGCCTCCGGACTGACCAGCACCTCCTCGCTGTCGCCTGCAGCTCCCCCTTGGGGCAGCAGGGTGGAGCCGGCAGTGGCGAGCAGGCTGCCTAGAGCTGTGATCACCTGATCACCAAACCGCTGGGCCGGCAGCAGGTTGCCTTGGAGCACAAAGCGCCCCACAAAGGAGCTGGCGGGGTGCTGCACCAGGTGCCTGGGGCTGGCGCATTGGTGCAGCACCCCATCGCGCAACACCGCCACCCGATCACAGATGGCGAGAGCTTCTTCGGGATCGTGGGTAACGATCAGGCCGCTGGCGCCACAGCGCGAAAGCACGGCGGGCAGCTCGCTGCGCAGCCGCAGGCGCACCTCCACGTCGAGGTTCGAGAATGGTTCATCGAGGAGCACCACGGAGGGGCCCGGCGCCAGGGCCCGGGCCAACGCGAGCCGCTGGCGCTGACCACCCGAAAGCTCGTGGGGATAGCGGCCCTCCAATCCATTGAGCCCGAGCAGCTCCAGCAACCAGCTAGCCCGGCTGCTGTCCTGACCGCGCCGCAGGCCAAAACAGGCATTGCGCCAGGCGTCGAGGTGGGGGAACAGGGCGTAGTCCTGGAAAACCATGCCAACGCCGCGGCGCTCCGGTGGTAGCCAGCGGCCGGGACCGGCCACGGTGCGGCCATCGATCAATACCGAACCGCGCTCTGGACGCTCAAAGCCAGCGATCAAGCGCAGCAGGGTGGTTTTGCCGCAACCGGAGGGTCCAAGCAAGCCCACCAATTCGCCCTGATGGAGGGCTAGATCAATGCCCTGCAGCGTCCAGTCGCCTGCTGTGGCATTGGCGTAGCGGTGCCACAGGCCCTGCAGCTGCACGTGTTCGCGCAACGGCAACTCGGCAGGCATCAGCTCGGCAAGGGGGCTGGCGATCGGCGCAGGACCGGTAAGGGCCATAGGCTCAGCCACCATCCTGACCTGGCATGAGTCACCCGATGCAGCCCGAAGCCGTAATCACCGCCAACGCCCCTGCGCCAGTAGGCCCGTACAACCAGGCAGTGAAGGCGGGGGGAGTGCTGTATTGCTCCGGTCAGATCGCCCTGGATCCCTCCACTGGCTTGATGGTGGGCGCTGGCGATGTGGAGGCCGAGACCCGTCAGGTGCTCAGCAACTTGCAGGCCGTCCTGGAAGCTGGCGGCAGCAGCCCAGGTCAGGTGCTGCGCACCACGGTCTTTCTGGCAGACCTGGGCGATTTCGCTCGGGTTAATGCGATTTATGCGGAGCTGTTTAGCGATGGGGTGTCGCCGGCCCGGGCCTGCGTCGAAGTGGCGGCTCTTCCCAAGGGGGCTCGAGTTGAAATCGACTGCATTGCCTTAGCCGCTTAGCAACTGACTGCCAAGGAATTAGTTGGGTGGATTCAAGGGGCAATCCATCAGCCCGGCAGCTTGCTCGTCTACGGCGCTGAGTCGCTCCAGGATTGAGCGCAGGTCGAGGACGGACAACTCGCCGTCTCGCCCCCACTTCATCACCGAGCGACCGATATCAGTTGAGTCGCCACTGCCCGAGCTCATCAGCATGACGAAGACCCCGCATGTTGGTTTCAACACTAGCCAGGCGTGGGGGCAGGAATTCAAAAAGGTCGCCCTGCACCAGCGCTGAGCCCTGGCAAGGACCGGAGGCCTGGGGATGCCCCCGGACTGGAGCGGCACAAACGGGCTGCAAAAGCGACGGCCATTCTTCGGCGCGGAAGACGGCGTACGGGGAGGAGACCGGGGAGCGCGCCGGGGAGCAGAACATGACCCTGGGCAGTTAATACACTCGTACTATAGACCTCAATTTGCTTTGTCAACTGCCTAAGCCTGCCCTGAACGGGATGATGGGCGCGCCTGTTTGCGATTGAGATGAAACTGCCAGAGGGTTGGCGGGTCTGGCTGCTGGTTATTGGGCTGAATGCCCTAGCCGGCTATCTCTGGTTTATCGATCGAGCGGTCGAGCCGCCAGCCGCTGGCGGCAACCTGCTGGACCTGATCCGATCCCTGGGGCGCTGAGCCTTGCCTCATGGCGTCGAGGCACCCCTAAGCGGGGTTCTGGGCGCAGCTTGTAGCTCGGATGTCTAGGAGCACTAGTCCGCAGGTTCGAATCCTGTCGCCTCGATTGACTTTTCACCGATTGGCCGCGAACTCGCTCATGGATGTCCTGGCTGGCAGCGCGATGCCGATTCCAGTGCTGTCCATTGCAGACCGACAGACCATCGGAGCATCGACATAAACGACTTGCTAATTGGTCTCCCTATCCACGAGCAGGACTCTCCCAGCGGTGGGGGAGGCCAGCGGCAGTTGGGTGTGCAGACTTCCTCGACTGGCTTTCAGATTGGAGGAAAAAACGGCTCATTTGAGGCATGGCTGGATAATCTCACCGCTGCTTTGAGAAGTCCAATCTTCCACTCACCTCAAGACAAAGCTGCATGACCGGGGGGCAAGAGTGTGTCCGGGAAGTTTGAACTAAATTACTTCTGAGCAACTTTTGGGCCACAATTCTATTTTTTATACGACGCAGAATTGATGGCATGGGATGTGCTAACCCGCCCAGCTCACCCCCCTCTGACGCCAGCGGCACCAGCAGCTCCGGCTGCGCTGCGCGGGAGCTGCTCTGGCATCCCAGAACAAGTCAAGCCGTCGCGCTGCGATGACTAATCGATTCGTCCCCATGTTGGGGATGACATCGGATTCACCCCGCAGCAACCTGAAATCACTCCTCCAAAGCTATGTCCCGCAATCCGACCAACGACTTCATCCAATTCATCACCGGGGGCTCCCTCTTCGGCGGCGGCATCTTCCTGCTTGCCAATCAGGTGATGGCCAGCTCGGCCCTTACCTATCGCGGTGGCGGCTGGGGCCGCTACGGCGGGGGTGGCTCCATGTTTCCCATAGGCACCCCTGGAATGGGCTTGTTGATGATCCCGCTGGGTATTGGCGTCTGCCTTCTGTTCGCCGGGACCTACAAGCGCTGGGCCAACCTGCTCGTCTGGGGATCTGTGGCCGCTTTAGCAGTCGGGGTGCTTAACAGCATCCGCCTCACCTTCATGCCCACCACGCTCTGGGCCTTGGCCACCTACATCGTGATGATCGCGGCAGGTGGCGGCCTGATGTTCCGCAGCCTCGGCCGCTATGACGACAGGCCTGGCAACGGAGCTGATTAATGGGCTGAGGCATGCCCCTAGCTAATTATCAGCAACCCCTCATGCCGGTAGGCGCCAGCCTGGGATAGATAGGAACAGAACATCCGAAAGTCCATGATCCGCTGTATTGCTGCGCCCGCCAAGCTCCTGGCAGCGCCGTAGGCCGGTAAAGATGGGCCAGCACAAACAGTCGGAAAACCACTGGATGAGTCGTTCCGTGAGCCTCGCCGAGGCCTCCCGCTTCTGGTTTCAGCTGGGCTGGGTGAGCTTCGGCGGGCCGGCCGGGCAGATCGCCCTGCTGCAACGCGAGCTGGTCGACCGGCGCCGCTGGCTCTCGGAACGGCATTACCTGCACGCCCTCAATTACTGCATGCTGCTGCCGGGGCCGGAGGCCATGCAGCTGGCCACCTACTTGGGCTGGCTGATGCACGGCGTACCCGGCGGCCTGATCGCCGGTGGGCTGTTCGTGATCCCCTCGGTGTTTGTGCTCACGGCCCTGGCAAGCGTCTATGCGATCTGGGGGCAGCTGCCGCTGCTGGCCTCGGTGTTCGCTGTGCTCAAACCGGCGGTGCTGGCCATCGTGCTGATGGCCGCCTGGCGCATCGGCCGCCGCACATTGCACACTCCGCTGCTGGTGGCCCTGGCGATTGCCGGTTTCCTGGCTCTGGCGGTGTTCAAGCTTCCCTATCCCGTGGTGGTGATCACCGCTGGCCTGATCGGCCTGGGCGCCGCCCGTTGGCGGCCCAAGCTGCTGGTGGCGAGCAAGCCCCACGGAGCCGGATCGAGCGACCCTAATCAGGATCGGCATGGCGCTCTTCATGACGATGACTCCGCCTCGCCAGACCATGCGCGCTTTTCAAAGCGGCGGCTGGCGGTGACGCTGCTGGTATGGGGCCTGGCAACGCTTGCGCCCCTGGCCGTTCTGGCGAGCTTTGGCGGCTGGAACGGCATCCTGGCGCTGATGGCCCGCTTTTTCACGAGGGTGGCGCTGCTCAGCTTTGGCGGTGCCTACGCCGTGCTGCCCTACGTGGCACAAGGGGCTGTGGAGCAGTTCAACTGGCTCTCGGCCAGCCAGATGCTCGATGGCATGGCCCTAGGCGAAACCACACCGGGTCCACTGATCATGGTGGTGGCCTTCGTGGGCTTTATGGGCGGCTGGAATCAGTCGCTGGCTTCCGGCTCCGGCCCCTGGCCGCTCGCCCTGCTAGCTGTGCTGGTGACGGTGTGGTTCACCTTTCTGCCCTCCTTTGGCTTCATCCTGGCCGGCGCACCTCTGGTGGAAGCCACGCGCGGCGACTTGCGCTTCGGGGCGCCGCTCAGCGCCATCACCGCCGTGGTGGTGGGCGTGATCGGCAGCCTGGCGCTGTTTTTTGCCGGGCCGGTGCTCTGGCCCGGCGGCACCTTCAACCCTTGGGCGGCAGTGGTGGTGGCGTTGGCTTTATTCGCGCAGCTGCGGTTGCGCTGGAGCGTGCTGCAGGTGATCGGTGCGGCTGCGGCGATTGGTGCGTTGCTGGCAGGGGCGGCGACGTTCTCTAGGTGATCGCCAGCAGACACAACAAGCTCACCTGAGCAAAAACGCGACTGGCCAGACGATTTTTCCGCAAACTCTTAATAGTCGCCGAAGAGGTGATTACCTTGATGCCGACAGCATGGCATCTGTTAGCTCGTCAAGATCGCCAACAGCATTAATGCCAGGACCCTCACCAGCATTTCCCAGAAGCTCAGGTTTTTCAGCGAAAGTCTTGATCAGAGCAGAAAAAAAGCATCCTTGCTCATCGAGCGTCTGCATGTCCATAGTGCCCATCTTTCCACCCATGCACCAACGAACAGATTCATCAATACCTGTGATGACCACCCCTGGACGCTGAGCGAGTGAACAATGTATTGCCAAGGGATCGTGAGCGGAAAAGAATTCATCGGCTTCTTCTCGGGTGCAGCGGATCAAGCTTGCCTCTTGGGCCAACGGATGGAAACGTCTCAGGACCTCCGCCGTCGGCTTGGAACCTGGCTCTAGGCCCCAGGAGCTTGGTTGCCAGGCCACGTCAAGAGCGATAGAAACTCCATGGGGAATCGCACGCTCAATAAGCATCGTGAGAGTTGTGCTCTCTATTGCCCCAACTAGGGAGTTACTGGTGATTATTAGCCAAGATGTTTTTGAGACATTTGGCATCAAAGTTTCGACTAGGCCAGCAGGTGTCTTATGGGAAGCATAGGCTTCGTTAAAGACGGCTGAAAAATCAATAACAGCTGGGAAAGTTGGATCGCTCATTGCAGTCGCTAACATCTTGGTGGAAATAAAAGTGTTGAAAGCCTGGGCGTGAATTTGGCATTGCAAGGAAGGTTAAAAAACAAGATTACCCCCGGGTCTGAAGCGGACTTGATCGCGGGCATTGATTAAGCTCATGCAGATGGCTTTTGCCTTCAACTTCGCTGTACATGGGCCGCTGAGTTAAGTTGATCACCGTTTTATCTCCTTGTATTTGGCAATAGACTCACTCCATTGCGAGCGACTAGAAAGGGTCGGTAAATCCCTTGGCTATCTAGAATGAGCTGCAATGAATACAAAGACATGTCATAGGCTAAATCGGCTTCTTTAACCCGATTGCGTCGTTAATTGCGAAACTGATTGAAGAGCCGATCTAGCAATGGACCAACTTTTAGTTGGTAGCGTCACGCACTGCATCTCTCAGGTCTTCCACGGCATGTTCTCCGCTGGCCTGGGCTTGTTTGGCCTTGCCCGCTAGCTGATCACTCTTGTCGCCGGTGATGTTGCCAATGGTCTCCTGAGCCTTGCCTTCGATATTCTTGGCAGTGGCTTTCACGTCTTTTCCAAAACTCATGACTAACTCCTTTGTGGGTGTTCACATCCATGGGGCAAGGATGTGTTCTGTAAGTCTGCTCACAAATAAGATCAATAAGTCACTAATGATCTTTAGCCTTCCTTGAGCTTTCTTGTGATAAATTTGCTATACGAAAGATTTTACTTGTCCGTCCTTTGGCCTGCGCGAAATGATGCGCATCGTGTGCATTTCTGCTGCTTTTCATTAGACCCGTGCAGGACGCTCCCCGAAACCAGCCATTCCGCCTGATCACCCCTTTCGTCCTTTCATCCAAAGGCTTCTGCGTCGCAGTGGGCTGGTGTGAAAGGGCGGTATTTCTCGCTCCGCGGCACCTCAGTCGCGCGTGATGAGCGCGACATCATCAAGGAGAGCGGCGAGGAGCGGGTTTATTTCACTATCAAAAGCCCTCTGCGCGAAGCCTCCGGCACGATCGTGGGCATGTGCGGGCTCTCGATCGACATCACCAATCGGGGCTAGCTAGCCACCTCTGGCCCCTAGAAACGATCGGTGTGGTGATGCACCACCCGCCAGTGGCCAGCCTCCTTGCGGAAGATCGTGGTGGCGCGAATGTCCATTGTGATCACCTCACCGGCCTTGGTCATGCCATTGGTCCGCTCCACGCACGCCATGTAGCCCATTTCAGCGCTTTCAACGAAGCGACGATCGTCAGCCACCAGGGTGCCCTCAAATCACATGGAAGCTTCCTTGGCAAACTCCTCCATGACCGCCGCCCGCCCGCTGCTTAGAAAGCGTCAGCGGCGTTGGGGAGAGTGGAGTCCATGGCTAAGACTGCCAGCTGTTTAAGGCGCAAAATACGCCTGCTGGACCTGCCGGCGATGATGAAAGGACTGCAGGAAAGCAAGCAGCCATGCCACCGGATTTCAGGTCGTTGATGCTCCCGGTGCGCGGCGGCGCCTGTCGCCTTTGGGCTGGCCAGCACCTCCCAGCAACTTGCACAGATTCACTGCCGTTGCTCGTGTGCCATGGCGGACCAGGTGTACCCAGCGACTACCTGTTTCCCTTGGCGGAGCTACTGCAGCGACCAGTGATTTTCTTCGACCAACTGGGATGTGGGCGCAGTGACCGGCCTGACCCTGCTGTGCAGGAGTACTCGATCGCCGCCTCCGTGCGGGACCTCGTAGAGGTGATCGATGCACTGGTGGCAAACGGGTGGATGCCGATGCGCGATGGACGCCCGGCCTATCACCTCTATGGCCAGTCGTTCGGAGGCATCCTGGCCTTTGAAGCCCTCACCGCTGTCAGTGGCCCACAGCTGCCGCGCTCGTTAACCCTTTCGAACGTGCCTAGCTCAGTACCAATTTTGCTTGAGGATGTGGCCGCCCTGCTGGCAGACCTTGACGGCGACGGCTCCCGCTTTGATGCGACCCATGTCTGTAGAGCGACGCCACGGCCAGCGGCACTGCTGGCGGCCTACGCCCCAGGCCACCCAGGCAGCCATTGGCGTGGTGTGGATGTGATTGCTGACTGGTGTGCGCCCGAGCGCAGCCTTGTCTCCCTCGATGCGCCCGTGCTGCTTCTCGCTGCCGAATACGACTTTGTCAGCCTCCGATCGATGCAGGGATGGCAGAAACTCGCCCAGCAGCGCCTAGTGCTTATCCCTGGAGCGGCGCATCATGTCCTGCTCGAGAGGCCCGAGGCCTATGGCGCGCACCTAGAGACCTTCCTCAATGAACACGAGGAATCAGTGATCAATGCTGGGTAATGAATTTGTTAGTCGCCGCTCCCACCCGCCACGCCCCCTGATGACGTTCAACACAATTCAAAGAGCAGCAGGTCTGCTCCACCTGACCCTGCAGTGAAGGCCTCCAGCTTGCCGGCGCCGTAGCCAAGACCATCACCCTGTTGCAGGGGATGGCCATGGGCCTCCCCGGCCCCATCAATCAGTTGGATCCAGCCTTGGCGGCCTGTGCCAAGGGCCAGGCTGAGCGTTTCGCCTGCTCCGGGTTGAGCCCGCCAGAGGCGCACCGGCCGGTGGATCGCCATGGCGCTATCGGCCTGCTCGGGATCCAGGAGGGGCGTCCAGCCCTTGCCGATGGCGAAGGGTTTCTGTTCGTAGGCCGGGGCGATGCCGGTGCTGATGGGTTCGATCCAGATCTGAAGCAGCCGGCAGGGCTTATCGCCCTGGTTGATCTCGCTGTGCACCACACCGGTGCCTGCGCTCATGCGCTGCACCTCACCGGCGCGCAGCACCTCGGCGTGGCCCATCGAGTCGCAATCGTTGAGCTGGCCCTCCACCATCACGGTCACTATTTCCATGTCCTGGTGGGGGTGCATGCCGAAACCCCGGCCGGCGGCGATCGTGTCGTCGTTGATCACCCGCAGGGGGCCATAGCCCATCCAGGCCTGGTCGTAATGATTGGAAAAGGAAAAGCTGTGCCAGCTGTCGAGCCAATCGAGCTGGCTATGGAAGCGCTCGGCGGCCGGGCGAAATACCAGGCCTGAGGCGGTGGTAGACGGCGTGGAGGAGGAGGTGGTCATGGTTGGGAAATATGGATTTGGTGGAGGCGCGTGATCAGATCAGCGATGGAGTCGTCCTTAGCGGGATTGTCGCTGTTGCTCGACAGCTGGCGGCCCACCACATGGGCACCGAGATGGGCCAGCTGCAGCCTCATGGCCGTGAGCACGCCAAAGCCGGCGCCGCCGGAGTGGGTGGCGAGCACCACGGGGCGGCAGTTGAACAGGGCCCGGAAGTCGCTGCCCTGCACCGACAGCCAGGCGATGG